>JAFQCI010000021.1 GCA_017416505.1 Lachnospiraceae bacterium | reverse complement strand
TTTTGTGTGGCAGTTATTTACTGAAGGCATTGCAATGTATTTCGAGCAGATTCTTGTTGGCGACACTAATTACTTTCATCAAAATAAAAACGGATGGTTAGATTGGTGTGAGGAAAATTTTCGACAGATAGTAGCGAATTTTTATTCTGATTTGCCTACGATGACAAGGTTTAATCAAAGGTATTTTGGTGACTGGGTTGATTATTATGGAAGAAGTGATGTGGGATATTTTTTAGGAGCAAAATTTGTACAACATCTTTGTGATAAGATTAGATTTGAACAGTTAATAGAAATGGGAATTGATGAAATTTATCAAGAGTTTTGTTGTTTTCAACATGTAACAAGGAAGCTAATGAAGTAATTAAAGAACTATAATTTTAGTATATTTGTGAGGAATGTTTATGAAAAATCATATGATGAATTTAACACCTTCTCCATTTAAAATGATAAAAGAAGGAAAAAAAACAATTGAGTTACGTCTATACGATGAAAAAAGAAAAATGATTTCTGTTGGTGATACTATTACATTTACAAATACAACAGATTCAAATGATAAATTATGTGCGAAAGTTATTGATTTATTTACTTTTAATTCGTTTGATGAGTTATATAAAAAATTACCATTGTCGGAATGTGGTTACACGATGGAAGATATAGATACAGCTTCGCCAGGCGATATGGATAAATATTATTCAAAAGAAATACAGCAACAGTATGGTGTTGTTGGTATAAAAATTTCTCTTATATAAATTGATAAGATTTTTTAAAAATGAATTAGGTGAGAAAGATGAAAATAGATATAGTTGGTTCAGTGGCTAGTGGAAAAACTACTCTTGCCAAAAATATTTCTATAAAGTATCAGATTCCGCATTTTGAAAAAGATAATATTGTATGGAAAAGAACTCCTAATGGAGACCAGATGAGAACACCAGAGCAAAGAGATGTTTTATTCAAAGAAATAATTGATGGTGATAACTGGATTGTTGAGGGTTCGCCACGTGAGAGTTTAAAAGAAAGCTTTGAATGTTGCGAATACATAATTGTTTTAAATGAAAGAACATTTACCAGACTTGTAAGAGTGTTTAAAAGATGGATAAAACAAAAAATGGGTAAAGAAAAATATAATTCAAAACCAACTTTTTTATTTTTATGTAATAACATAAAGTGGGTTTTTGAATTCAATAGAATCAAAAATGAACTTTTTGATGAATTGAGTAGTTATGGTGAAAAGTGTAAGATTTTCACATATTCTAAGGATGCGATGAAGTTTATTGAAGAGAAATACCATAATTGATGGATATATAATAAATATATTTGAATAGAACAATTAATGAAAATTTGCAGAGGTGATAAATTGTGGAGAAGCTTTTTTCAAAATGCGGAATGAGATGTGATTTATGCCTGGTATATCGTCCAAATGTAGAAAAAGAGGATAGGCGTACTGAGATTTGTAATGCATGGAAAAAGATGTGGGAAGGATTTGAACCTGATCCTAGTTCGGTTATATGTGATGGGTGTTGTCGTGAAGATGAAGGTGCTATATTATTTAGTCCACAATGTGAAACAAGAAAGTGTGTGATGGAAAAAGGTTTTGCACACTGCGGATATTGTGAGAAATATCCATGCAATATATTTCCAGCAGAACCAACGCCAGAAGAAAATATTAAAAAAATAGAAGATGAAAAGAAATGGTCTTGGGAAGATGAAAAACTTATGGAAGCATATGCTTGCAAAAAGAATATGGATGAATTTAGAAAGGTAAATAAATTATGGTAATAGATAAATCAAAAGTAATTATAAGACCAGAAAAGTCATCTGAATTTGAAGAGGTTAATGAACTTATTTTTGAGACGTTTACAGAACAACATGGTTTAGAAATTGGTAGATTTATGAAGGAACATTTCATAGAAGAAAGAAAAAGAGAAACATTTATTCCTGAACTTTCTCTGGTAGCAGAATTAGAAGGGGGAATATTAGTTGGAGAGGTAGCACTTCATAAAACAGATATTGTAACGGATAGTGAGAGAATAACACAATTGGTTTTATCACAATGTGCGGTGCTTCCAGAATATAGAAATCAGGGCATTATGAGAATGTTAGTAAAATATGCATTAAATAAAGCAAGAATAATGGGATATGGAGCCGTGTTTTTGGGAGGCGATTCTAACTTGTATTCAAGATTTGGTTTTAAAGCATCCAGTACATACGGAATATATCATAAAGACAGAGAAAAATGGGGAGATGAAGGCTATATGGTTTGTGTATTAGAAACGGGTGCACTGGATGGTGTTATCGGTACGACATATTATTACGGTGGATAGTATATGAGTTAGTACGAATAAAGATAAAGGAAATCAAAGAATAGGTTTTGCGAGGTGATATATATGGAAATGAATTTTTATGTGCATTAGGAACAGATAAAGCTAATACGAATACAGATTTATCGTTGTATTCAAGATTTGTTGGAAATTGGACATTTATTATGACTACATATGATGAAAAAGGACAAGTTGAAGATACAAAAGAAGGAGAATGGCTTTTTTCATATGTTATGGATGGCTATGGAATACAGGATGTGTTTATATGTCCTAAACGAGGTTCATGGACTGAAAACGATATGTTGTATGGAGACTACGGAACGACTATAAGAGTTCCTATGATGGACAATCCACAAAAGTGGAATATTGTGTATGTTTCTAAATGGAGTATTGATAGATTAATTGCAGAAGAAGTAAATAATGATATCATACAGACTGGAATAAATAAGGATGTTGATGACAAAACAATATGGCAATGGAATTTTAGAAATATTACCGAAGATAGTTTTAGTTGGGAAAGTATTTATTCTAAAGATAATGGACAGTCATGGAAATACGCAACTAAAGTAGAGGCAAAAAGAGCTTGATAAACTTTATTTATAGGAGAAAAGCAATGCACGATTATACAATAGAAACTGATAGATTAATATTACGTCCACTTAAGATAGAAGATGCACAAGCTGTATACCAGTGGGTAAGTGATGAAAGAGTAGCAAAATATATGGTTTATAATACATACACTTCTTTGGAAGATGCTGTAGAATGGCTAACCATGTTACAGGAACCAGATGAAGAATATCATTTTGGATTTGTAAGAAAAGAAGATGGCTTACTTATAGGAAGTGGAAGTATTGGTCCAGAAAGTGAGAGAAAAGATTTTTGGGCATTTGGATATAATTTTAGATATGACTGTTGGGGAAATGGATATGCAACCGAAGCAGCTAAAGCAATGATAAAGTTTGCTAATGAGCAATTTGATGTGACGAGATTTTCTTCCAGTCACGCAGAACCAAACGAGGCATCTGGTAGAGTTATGGAAAAATGTGGACTTCATTTTGCCAGATATGGAGAATTTAAGAAACTTGATGGAACTAGTAAAATGCGTTCTATGGAATATGAAATGGAGAATTATAATGGATAAATTTCAGTATAAAAAGGCAACGATAGCAGATATAGATGAATTGGTGAAAACAAGGATTATTGTTCTTCGTGCAGCCAACAAATTGTCGGATGATGTGGATATGTCAATGGTGCAAAAGGAGTCTTATGCATATTATAAGCAGGTCTTAGAAACCGGTGAGCATATTGCATATCTGGTATATGATAATGAAACATTTATCGGTGCCGGTGGTGTCAGCTTTTATCAGGTAATGCCCACATATCATAATCCCACGGGTAAAAAGGCTTATATTATGAATATGTATACAGCACCGGAATATAGAAGACAGGGAATAGCAATTTACACACTGGATTTGCTGGTAAAGGATGCGAGGGAACAAGGCGTGGCACAGATTGCTTTGGAGGCAACCGATATGGGACGACCATTGTATGAAAAATATGGATTTGTAAAAATGGAAGATGAAATGGAGCTGATATGATGCATAAAGTAACAAACTTACAACCATGGGAATGTCTCATGAAACGAATTGTCTGGAAACAATTAGGAGAAATTCGAGATAAAAAGATACTTGATTTTGGCAGTGGTATTGGGATAACTGCAAACTATCTGGCGGAGCATAATGAGGTAACAGCCATTGAACCGGATGAAGATAGCATAAAGGAGCGATGGGCAGATAACCAGTATACACAAATTATCGGGAGTACTGAAAAATTGCGTAAATTTGAAAATGAAACATTCGATATGATTATCTGTCACAATGTCTTGGAGTACGCCGAAGATAGAGCGGATATTGTGAAAGAGTTTGCAAGGATTTTAAAACCTAATGGCAAGATTTCTATTGTGAAACATAATCGTGCAGGTAGGGTTATGCAGATGGTTGTACTTTTGAATGATTTTGAACATGCCCATAGTCTGTTAGATGGTAATGATGGAATGGCTTCCAAGTATGGAGCAATTCGATATTATGAGGATGCAGAGAAACTTTTGCAAAGGAGTGAGAACTAGCAATGATTACGATTAGAAAAATGGTAATTGAAGATTATGATGCAGTATATGAGTTATGGTCAAATATCCCAGGTATGGGACTCAATGATGTTGATGATTCGTTAGAGGGCATCAGTAAATATATAACAAGGAATCCTGATACAAGCTTTGTTGCAATTGCTGAAGAAAAACTTGTGGGTGTTATTTTAGCAGGACATGATGGAAGAAGAGGTTTTATATATCATAGTGCTGTATTGCCAGGATACAGGAAACAGGGGATAGGAACAATGTTGGTAGATAAGGCGTTGGAAGCATTGAAGATGCAGGGAATTAGCAAAGTTGGATTATTAGCATTCAGTGAAAATGAATTAGGAAATCAGTTTTGGGAAAGCGTAGGATTTGGTAGCCGAGATGATTGCACATATCGCGACAAAAAATTAGTAGAGATGGTTTATAGTGCGAACCCATATATGAATAAAAGTAAGTAGGAGATATTATTATGGCGGTATCATATAAGCGATTATGGAAATTATTAGTGGATAAAGAAATGAGTAAATCAGATTTGCGTAAAAAGGCAGAAATTGCTCCTAACACGATGACAAAATTGCGACGTGATGAAGAGGTTAGTCTTACAATCCTAAGTAAGATATGTAAGACATTAAATGCTGACTTTGGTGATATTGTGGAGTATGTACCGGATGCGGAAATTTGGGATTTGTATGATGAAAATAGGGAACTTATCGGGAGGGATCATGTTAGAGGTGAGCAGTTACCGATAGAAGGATACCATTTGGTGGTGCATGTATGGATACGAAATTCTAAAGGGGAGTATCTGATTTCACAGCGTTCTGCAAACAGACCAACATATCCACTGATGTGGGAGTGTGTAGGTGGCTCCGTAGTAAAAGGTGAGGATAGCCTGTTAGGAGCAATCAGAGAAGTAAAAGAAGAAGTTGGCATTGATTTGAATCCGGAAATGGGTAAAAAACTTTTCTCAAAATTGCGTAAAATTATAGATGGAAAAGTTTTTAATGATATAATGGATGTATGGTTGTATGAATATGATGGAGAGGTTGATTTAAATAATGCCACAACAGATGAAGTGGTACAGGTTGCTTGGATGAATCCAGATCAAATTAAGGTATTGTTTGAAAATAATATGTTTGTGGAAACACTGGAATATTTTTTTACGGAAGTGGATAGATAGCGGGATTGAAAATAAAGAAAAATTAATATTGTATTGTATAGTATGATTGGAGGCACAACATGAGTATTTGGTTATTTAGAGCCGGAAAGAATGGCGAATATGAAGAAAAATTTTTAACTGATAATAGGATTTATCTTACATGGCATGATTTGACAATTAACCTTAAAGATTATAAAGATAGAACATCGCATTTGCAGAAATTACAAGAGTTATATCCATCTGAAAAAATCAATACACTGAAAAACTGGGAATCTCAGATTTATCCAATAGCTCATCGTATGCAAATTGGTGATTGGATTATTTTGCCAAGTAAACGTACAAGTACAATTCATATTGGCAAAATTATTGGAGACTATACATATGACACTAATAATGGTAATCCTTATTATCATTATAGAAATATAGATTGGTTTGCAAAAGATATTCCAAGAAATAATTTCGACCAAGATATATTGTATTCATTTGGCGCATTTATGACCGTGTGTAAAATTACAAGAAATGATGCCGAAAATAGAATTAAAGCAATGGAAGCAAATGATTGGAAAGTCCCGGGAGTATCAAATTCTGTGTTTTCAGAAGCGGATGATACACAAGCAGATTCATCGACCAATTTAGAAGAAGCAATTCAGGATGCAATTGCTAAGCATATTATCCAGAAGTTCAAAGGTTATAAAATGGAAACGTTAATAGAAGAGATTCTGAAAGCTAAAGGATTTACTGTATATCACAGCAAACAGGGAGCTGATGGAGGAAAGGATTTGTTGGCTTCTGGTGGAGAGATGGGATTCGGCTCACCAAAAATTTGTGTGCAAGTAAAGACTCAAGATACACCTGTTGATAGACCAACATTGGATCAATTGGGTGGTGTGATGAATAATGTACAAGCAGAATATGGTTTGCTTGTATCGTGGAACGGATTTAAAGATAGCGTTGCTAGAGAAGAAGGTAATCAATTTTTTAAAATTCGTTTATGGGATTCGACAGATGTTATTAAAGAATTATTTGATAATTATGATAAATTAAGTCCTGCCATTAAGGCAGAAATACCACTTAAGCAGATATGGATATTGAGTGAGGAAGAATAGAAGGAGATTATGAGCAAACGAAGGTCAAAGAAAAATAAAGAATAGTTGATGATCCAATTTCATCTTTGGATTACAAATATGAAGCATCCGTTATTCATAGATTAGTAGAAGTTAGTAAAAATAGACAAGTTGTAGTTTTTACACATCGATTATCGATGGTAGTAGGACTATATGAAAAATGCGGCAAAATAGTTCCATTTAGAGAGGTTGAATTATTAGGTCGTGGAAAGACTAAGGGAGTGCCAATTGATTCTGTTGTTAATGGCGGGAAGTCTCTAGGAAAACTTAAAAATCTAAAAAATGATAATATTGCAAAACTTAAGGGAATGGACGAATATTTACCACAATATGATGAAGGAATTCATTATTTGTGTCAGCAGATAAGGATTCATGTGGAAAAATGTATTGAGGATACCTTATTGAATGGTGTAGTTTTAAGATACAGAAAATCAATTCAAACACAAGGTAGAATTATGTGGTTATCTAAAATTACACAAAGTGATTGCAAAATTATTGATGATATGATGACAAAGTATTCATATTATGATCATTCGATGGCGGACGAAACACCACTACAAGAGTTTACATTGGAAGAGATAGAACGAGATGTTGATGAGTTAATTACATGGTTGACGGATATTAATTCTAGGCAGAAAGCAAAATAGTCCTTAGCTTGTATTGGGGTTAATGTAAACATGATACCAATCGAAATATAAAGGGAAATTATGCGGAGTTGTGAATAATCAAAGATTCAATCATAATTCGCTCATAAAAATGAGCGAATTATGATTGAATAGCAAATGGAAGGAAGTGCATTGATGAAAACATATTTATGGATTGAGGATAGAAAAGATAAATCGGGTTATATATTTTGGCAGACATTTATGGGGCAGTTGTGTCCGGAAATAGTGTTGGAAAGTAAGAAAAATAATAGTGAGCTGGTAAAAGCAGTAAAGGCACTGGAAGATACAGAGAACAGATACATAGTAGTGTTTGATAATTCCTTTGATAACTTACAGGTGGCGACGGAGCAAAAATTACTGAGAAAATATGCCAGCGATAAATCAAATGTTGTTTTGATGGATATTATCTGTTTTGAATATATATTGCTTGAATTCAAAAATTTGGTAGAATGGATTTATGCACCAGATGATGAGTTTTTAGTAAAACGAAAAAAAGCAATTGTTGCGAGAGAAAAGCTTGTTAAATCAATTCAAAGTGGTGAAGCTAATTATAAAGACATTCGAGAGTTGATAGAATATAATGAGAATGTTGATAATTATAATGTGGAGCAATTATCTGCTAGAATATTATTTGATTTAACTAGAAATACAGGATTTGAAGTCTCAAAATCAAGTATTGGTGAATGCTGGATTAAATCATGTTGTGAATGGCAAGAAAGAATGTTAGATGATATTTGTGGTCTTGATACTAGTAGATTATCATTAAAGGAAAAGATGAAGCAAATTTGTGAAGGAACTAGTATTATGAAGCAATTTCAAAATATAGGTTTGGAGGTAGCATTGTGATAACAATTTTTAAAAACAAAAAAGATATTCCACAGGATATGGAATATGTAGAATTAAATGATATCTATTTTAATCAAAATACTGCACTCAAGCTGGACGAAATGGCAGAAAAGATAATAGAGACAATAGATGGTGCTAAGTTAATTAGCAAGTTTAAAATACGTTCAAAGTTTAATGATATTGTGTTGGATGTAGATAAATTATCGGCTGGATGTAAGACTGTACTGAATGTGCTTTATAATACGGATAAGGTATTCTGCTTGAAGGAATGTGGGAATAATGCGTTAGAGATATTATTTAGTTTGCAAGCAGGTAATGTTTATAGTGATTATGCATTAATACCATTTGAAATGGATGCAGTTAGTGTTCAGACTACTTCTGGGAAGAAGGAGATTTATGATTATGAAGAGTTGAAGGAGTGGTGGAATTATGAAGAGTAAGCCTACTGTAATGGAACATTTTTCTACAGTTCATACTTCATTTGTTTTGGATTTTAAATTTACAAGCAATATTACAATATTGACAGGAGATTCAGGAACCGGAAAGACAGCATCCTTTTCGTTCATAAAAGAGTGTATGGCTTTAAATTCGGATATTATGTGTTTGAATTATCTAGATTATCAGAAAAATATTGGTGATATCATAAAAAATGCAAGTGGAAAATTGATTGTGATTGATAATGCAGATTTGTTATTAAATGATGATATGAGAAAGTATATTGCACTTGATGATAAAAACCAGTATTTGATAATTGGAAGAAATCCTAAGAATCTTTTTACTACAAAAGAAAATCTGTTTGAGCTTACTAGTGAGATGCAGGGAGAACAGATTGTATTGAGAATTGAGAGTTATTTGTAGGGTTAAAGACAACATCTTGACCAGTATCGTAACCATATCTTGACCAATTTGGTCAAGATATGGTTATGATTGATTTGTGGGATATATTATAGTCTCACCAGTCTCAAACAACAATGAGACTGGTGAGACTAATTTTGAGACTAGCAAAAATCCTTCCCAAATTTGAGGGACAATCAATTCAATGTATTCATCCCATCTACATAATCCTGCAAGCCATTCTCATTCAGAGCCAACTCAGCATATGTAAGAGGTGATTCCTCAGCTAACCAGTACAGATAAGCAATATCATTCGGGTCATCGAAGATAACAGAAGAATTACACTTCTTGCAACAGATAACAAGAACAGAATTCTCACCAGTATTAACAATAACCGAGTCAGTGCTAGGCTCATACATACCGAATGTAATATTAAGATTGTTTGTCATGTCTATCGCCCTCCCACAGATATTTTGCACCATCCAACAGGTCAATAATAGCGGTAAGCATATTAGTGTATTCAGTCTGTAATTCTTTAATATCTGCCGATGATGGAATTGAATCCGATTTAACAGAAGCTACATCATCAGCTCCAATAAATGTCTTTTGCATTTCAAGCAATTTTATATACAGTGCATTCATGGTCTGTACCAATGTATAAATAGTTTCCTTCTTACCCACAACACAGAGGCGGTTGTAGATACAGGAACGGACGAAGTAATCTTGTTTCTTCATTCCGCTGGCAAGAATGCGTGCTTCAATTTGTTTTCGTTCAGCGTCAGATACCCTGAAGCTGATAGTTGGTTTTTTGTGTTGATTACTCATGGTAATGCTCCTTTCTTTTTTGGCGTGGCAGCAGGTGTAATTGTTAACCTGCAAGCCACTTGAATTTATTCATTGTGAGTAATAAAAAAGTAGATTATATCAAGCCGATGGAAAAACATCCGGTGCAGATACTGCAACTATTTTGCTACTGAAAACTTTGAAAACGATGCGAAAAGAGCGATGTTTGGCGAAATAGATGTGCCAAATATGTAGGAAATATCAGCATTTGAGAGTTGCCGATAAAAACCTCGGAAAGAGTTTGAGTAGGAGAAAAACACTGGAAATGCCCGAAAACACTGGATTTTTGGGAGGCGTAATTGAAAATTGGTTGCAAAAAAGTGTTATCAATTTGTTATCAGAATGATTTGAATATATGTAATGTGAATGCCGCAGATTTCTCTGCGGCATTCTTTATATAAAAATCATAATGTGTCGT
>JAFQCI010000020.1 GCA_017416505.1 Lachnospiraceae bacterium | reverse complement strand
CGGAACAAGGTCATTTTATAGAATATAATCGGTAAAATAGCAGAAATATAGCATTTTATATTGCTTAAATCAGAAAAATATGGTAAAATATATATAAGAATTTTAACAGATGCAGGGTGTGATAACAATGAATGATGATGAAAAACAAATATTGAATGAGGTCATTTCCGCCCTGCAAAGTAAAGGTTATGATCCATACGGTCAAATTTACGGATATGTCAAAACGGGCAATGAATTATACATAACAAGCAAGGACGATGCCCGGAACAAAATACAAAAGGTGAGTGATGCAGCTTTAGAGCAGTATCTAAAAGAAAGTATTTAATAGGACGGAGGAATTGTCTTATGAAACAGGAATTGTCATACGATATAATCAAGGCAGCTTGTGACGGAGATATTGAGGCTCGGAATAAAATTGTCGAACACTACTCAGACTATATTGATGAACTTTCCGGCGGTGACGAGGATATGCGTCAGGCACTAATACTAAAGCTACTCGAAGAAATTCCGAAGTTCGATTGTGAGAACCCCGAAAACAACGAGAAACTACTACAGGAATTAGAGTAAAATTTAATAATCAAAATATAGGAATTGTAAGGTGATTGGCATTTTGTCAGTCACCTTGTTTTAGTTTAAGAGCAGAAAGAGTTGTTTGTACGAATTTGCCCTCTGAACTTGTAGGTTCATTATTAGTCTGAATAATTGTAAAATACGAAGTATAGTTCGTTGTGAAAACCTGAAAGATAGAATAAAGTAATAATATATCGTTATTTAGAATAATATGAATTATAAGCTCTAAAATTGGCAATTCCTGTCTAACGATTCTTGGAATATTTGTACCGTATGTATGGACTTCTCTTGCGAAAAATGGTATAATAAGGGTAAAATAATGGCATTTTCGATAATTTATTCTATTGCTGTTGATATTGGAGGTAAAACAAAAAATTTAATAAATATTCGCAGAGAGGTGTTGAATATATATGGTTACTGTCAAAAAAAGAATACTGAGAATAAATATATGGAATTCAAAGCCCGATTTTAGGTCTTACTAAAATCGGGCTTAATTTTTTGCGAAATTTCTTGTTATTTAATATATATTGTCAAATATTGGAAAATAAGGAGATGATTGGTATGACACATACAGAAAGCGAAGAAAACTGCTTTACTAACTTTGAATCTAAACAGATGAATAATGATTTTGAAATTTGGCGTGGCATTTTCGCTGCACGCACATAAGGTTATTCGCTTCTGCCGATAGCGGATATGCCGTGCGGTAGGAGTGATATAAATGTTAATATCTTTCATACGCTTTTTTAGAAACAGACACAGGAAAGCACATCACAATAGGACAAGCCATAAATCGCAAAATGATGATGCTCACGGAGGTCGCTCTGACCGTACAGCCAAAGCTAACCCGAAAACAAGGGTAGTTTTTGGCTGTTTTCTTTTTATAGGAGCAGAGCATACATATCATTGCCGTTCACCGCCTTCCTGCAAATCAAATTTTTTCGGCTTAATTTGATTTGGAGGAAACGGTAATGAAAAAAATTTTAAAAACTTTTTTGAATATGAAAATTTCTGTCAGGTTCGCCCTGTATCATAGTCCACAAGGAAGAAGGTGTCGGCTATGAAAGATAACCTGACAGCT
>JAFQCI010000184.1 GCA_017416505.1 Lachnospiraceae bacterium | reverse complement strand
CCCTTGTGAGCCGCAGCATCAATTCCCAAAGCAAGTCCAGAAACCACAGTTCCACCTCTTTCAGCCACAGCTTCTGAAAAATCAAAAGCGGCTTTCATCCCCTCAGTATCAGGATGGCGAGTTCCCACCACACCAACACAAGGTTTTTTCAGACAACCAATATTACCTCGATAATACAAGGCAAAAGGAACAGGTTTAATTTCTTTCAGCAAAGGAGGAAAATCCTCATCCAAAACAGACACAATATCAATTTTATATTGTTCCATCAATGACAAATCTTTTTCCACCTGCTTCAAAAGCAAATCAGGATTCCATTGAGTTTTATCCAAATTCTTTCCAGAAAGTTTTTTTAACTCTTCTATAGAAAGTAATGCAACCTTAGACAAATTGTCAAGATTATTCAACAAGACAATCTTTTGACCACAGGATAAAAAACTCATCCGAGACAAGGCAACAACCAAATCTCTTTTATGCGTCATACATAATATCCATTACGATTTTTTTATTTGCTTCAGCCTCAGCCCTAGTTTCATCAGAAGTTGTAGTAGCAATTATTCTATCATACATATCAATAGCTAACTGAAATTCATAATTAACATAATAAGCCCGAGCCAAAACAAACATAGCATCAGTATCCTTTGTTTCGATTGTTAAAAATTTCTCCAACAAAGGAATAGCCTTTGCACTTTTACTTTTATCAAACTCAAAAACATACAAAACAGCCAAACCATACAAAGCTCGAGTATAAGTTGGATTTAGCTCAATAGCCCGAGAATAAGCACTTTCTGCCAACTTCAAATAATTTTCCCGTTTTGACAAATCCCCAGTTGCACCATAATCCAAAGAAGCATCCGCCATATAACCAGCACACAAACCCACATAATAATACAAGTTCGGATTTGCAGGATAATACATTATAGCCTTTTCAAAAGCAGCCAAAGCATCACCATACATTCCCTCGTCCAAATAACGAGAGCCAAGGATTTTCCACCAAATTCCAGTTTGCTGCTCCGCAATCATAATATCATTGATTCTATTTTCATATTTTCCGATAGCATCTTTTAATTCATCCACAGTAGTTGGAGAACTCACCCCTTCTTCCATAGCTTGAAGACGTTTAATCTGATTATAACTTTTACCACAAGACACAAAAATCAGAGAAACGATTAAAAAACAACACAAAATATAAAAAGATTTTTTCATAAAATACCTCATATTAAATTATATATCTTAATTTCAATTTTTTTTAAAATATATTCCAAAATTTTATAATAGGTCAATATTTTTTTATGGAGCAACCCACTTCCCAGTGAAAACCTGCTATTCGGGGTTCCGCAGGGAAATCCCTGCTCCATTCCAAGCCACCTTGTGCCTTGGAACGGCTTCGCCGCCCCTACTATCAGGGCTAGGCTTCTACAAAACCTATTATTTTTCCTCTTTCTCAAAAAATTCCTTATGAAAATCCTTTAACTCAGAATTATCCACATGGGTATAAATTTGAGTCGTTGCCAAATCTGAATGTCCCAATAATTGTTGTACACTCCGTAAATCAGCACCACCTTGCAAAAGATGAGTTGCAAAAGAGTGACGCAAAGTGTGAACCTTACTTTCAACCCCAGCCAAAGCCTTAATTTCTTGAAAACGCTTCCATATTCCCTTTCTGGAAAACTGCTTCCCCTGATAATTCACAAAAACAAAGGGTACATTTTTTCGACCGACAATTTTTGGACGTTCTTCTTCTATCCATTTTGTAAGCCAAATTTTTGCATCCTCTCCAAAAGGCACAAGACGCTCCTTATTCCCCTTTCCCAAAACAAACAAAATTCCTTCTTTTAAATAAATATTTTGAAGCAATAGTCCAGAAACTTCACTAATTCTAAGCCCAGAAGAATAAATTATTTCAAACAAAGCTCTATCCCGAATCCCAAGAGAAGTTGAAACATCAATCGAAGCAAGAAGAGTTTCCACTTCATCTACAGAAAGAACTTTTGGAATTTTAATTGATTTTCGAGGTCGTTCTAGCAAAAAACCAAGATTTTCCTTCCAGACTCCCAGTCTCACAAGATAACTTCCAAAAGAACGTATAGCAGAAATTTCTTTTGCCACAGTTGTTTCGTCAGACTGAGTTTGTCTTGTTACAAAAAAAATCATTAAATCTTGGATGGAAAGATTTTCTAAATCAAGATTTTTTTCTAAAAGCCAATTTGTAAAGATTTTTATTGATATGAGATAAGTTTCAGAAGTGTTTTTAGACTTGCCCTCAACAGTTATCAAATCATTATGATAACCGTTGAGGAAAGAAGAAAACTTATTTTTTTCCAAGGTTAATGTGATTTCCTCGGTTTCTCAAATAAGTTGGAGTGTTTATATCATCCATAGGATTTTGTTGACCTGTAGAAAGTCCAGAACTTCTACTTTGTTCAAGTTCTTTAAATTCCTTTATAGAAACAAAATCACTTTTTGAGGCAGAAGTAGCAGTTTTTTGAGGAGGCACAACAGCACTAGCTTGATTTGTTGGCTTATTTTGATAAAGCAAATCTTCGATTGTTGTAACCGAAGAAGTATCATCGCCTTCAGAAGGGAAACCTGTAGCAATTACAGTAATCATCACTGTATCTGTCATTGTAGGGTCTACAGTTGTTCCGTGAATAATCAAAACATTTGGATCTGCTGTAGAATTGATAATATTGATAGCTTCTTCCACTTCAATAAGACTTAAATCTTCCCCACCAGTAATATTGATAAGGATATTTTTTGCACCTTCAATATGAGAATCTTCTAGAAGAGGATTATTTATGGCGTTTGTGGCAGCATCAATAGCTTTGTTATCACCATGACCAATACCAACACCAAGAATCGCATCCCCCTTGCCTTCCATAGTTGTTTTTACATCAGCAAAGTCGATATTTACTTCACCAGGTTTTGTAATCAAATCAGAGATTCCCTGTACACCTTGACGCAAAACATCATCTGCAAGTAAAAATGCTTGTTTAATTGGGGTACGTTTGTCTACGATTTTTAACAAATGTTGATTTGGAATCACAATTAAAGTATCAACTTCTTTGTGGAGTTTTTCGATACCAATTTCTGCAAGAGACATTTTGTTTTTGCCTTCAAAGTTGAAAGGTTTTGTAACAACACCTACAGTTAACGCACCTTGTTCTTTTGCAATTTTTGCAATAATTGGAGCAGCACCTGTACCTGTTCCACCGCCCATTCCAGCGGTAACAAAAACCATATCAGCACCTTTTAGCACATTTGCAATAGCATCAGAATCTTCTACAGCGGCCTGTTCACCAACTTCAGGTTTTCCACCAGCCCCTAATCCACCTGTTAATTTAGATCCAATTCCGATTTTTTCTTTTGCATTAGAGTCATTCAATGCCTGTAAATCTGTGTTTGCTACGATAAAATCTACGTTTTCAAGTCCAGCAGAAATCATTCTGTTTACAGCGTTTGAACCACCGCCACCAACACCAATTACTTTAATAATAGTTGGACTAATTGTCTTTTTTTCTACAACTGAAAATTCCATAATATTAGTTCCTCCACCCAATTTACTAATTTATGTCAAATTTTTTATACAAATTCCTTAAACCATTCTTTGATGGCAGTTAAAAAGGTATTCTTCTTTTTATCACTTTCCTTTCTAGTTTGTAAAGTACCGTGACTTTTTGCATTTGCAACCACAAGACCAACTGCAACGGCGTATTCAGGAGCTCGATATTCTTCTTGCAATCCACCAAAATTGGCAGGAATCCCGATACGAACATTTCTCGTATCAAAAACCTCTCCAGCAACTTCAACGATACCAGGAAGTAAAGCTCCGCCACCACATAATATTACATTTCCCGATAGCTTTCTATCTTTGACTGTGGCACCAATTTTATCTCTAACCATAGTAAGAATTTCTTCTACCCGTGGTTGAATATAACTACACAAATCATGGCGAGTTATAGCTTCTGGAGGTCTTCCCCCAAGACCTGGGATAATAACTTCTTCCACTTCATCAAGCAAAGCTTCATAACAACAACCAGAAGATTTTTTTATTCGCTCTGCACTTTCAAAACTTATACCTCGAACAACAGAAATATCATTTGTTACAGTAGCACCGCCTAAAGGAATTGATACAGAACAAACAGGAGCTCCATCAGTAATAACCAAGGCATCAGTTGAACCACCACCAAGGTCAATAATTATTGAACCAAGATCTCTTTCTTCTTCTGTAGTAATTGCTTCTGCTGCTGCCAAAGTTTTTAGGCGAATATCCTCCACATCAAACTTTGCTCTTTTTATACATCGAATAAGATTTTGTATAGAAGTTACTGCAGCTGTAACAATATGAACTTCAGCTTCAAGTCGAACTCCCACATTACCTAGAGGACTTTTGATTCCTTTTTGTCCATCAATCGTATAAGTTTGTGGGATTACGTGAATAATTTGACGAGCCATATCAATTGGAACAGATTTTGCTGCTTCCAAAACCCTTTCTATATCACGTTGTGAAATCTCTTGAGTTCCCTTTCCGTTTCCTGCAACTCCAACAACACCTGTGGAGTTCATACTACTAACTTGAGAACCACCAATAGCTGTATATACAGAAAGAACTTCATGCCCAGCCATCATTTCAGCAGCTTCAATAGCAGCAGTTACAGAGGACATTGCAGCTTCTAAATTTATAATTGCACCATTGCGTAAACCGTTTGAAGGTGATTTTCCAACTCCTGTTATTTGCAATTCACCATTTTCTGTGAATACGCCGATTACAGCTCTAACAGTTGATGTACCTATATCAAGCCCTACAATTGTTTCGCTCACTTATAAATCCTCCAAAAAAACTACTAATAACTATAAATTACAAAAAATCGCCAACAAAATCAACCTTATGATTTTTTATATGAAATTGTACCGTATCTCATATCAACCTCTGTTACATCAGGATCTACGGATTCAATCACATCTAAAACAACCATCATATATTGCAAAGTTTCTTCACCAAAAGATCTATCCACTAAAAACTTTGTATGACTTTGTAGAGGATAAAGCATCAATTCATATCCATCATAATCTGTTGGAACAACTCTAATTTCTGATAAAGCAGCAAAATAGGCTGGATTTATTTCCCAAATTTCTTCAACTTGTTCCAATAAAGTACGATATTTTGCAGGAATTCTCATTCCCTCTGAAACTGTAGCAAGTTCAATACCAGTAATTAAAGGCATTGAAGTAGATGGCATTTTGTTGCCAACAGAAAAAATTACACCATTTTTATCAATCTGAATTGGAACAGTTTTTCCATCAATATTTACAAGAGAACAACAAACTGGAGTTCTCTCATTGATTTTCACTAATATTTGGTCTGGAAATTTCTTTTCAACGGAAACAGTCTCAATAGCAGCATTACTTGCCAATTTTGAAGCGAATCCAGCTGTATCAAAACCCATCCAAGAAACTGAACCTGTTATTCCACCTTCTAGTAGCAAATCCTCTGCTTGAAGAGATGACAATCCAGAAAAAGTAATTTTTGCAGTAGATAAACAAGGCATAACTACAGTATATATTATAGCCTCAACAACCAAAAAAACAGACAAAACAATAACTAAAATCTTTAAAATTTTTGCTTTATTGTCATTTTTTTCAGTTGTATAATAATTCTCCATACCTGAATAAATATAACTATCACTCATATATCATCTCCGAAGCATTTTCGTATTTTGAAATATTAATTATTATTCCACAAGTAATTAAAGTCATAAGCATAGATGAACCACCATGGGAGAAAAATGGAAGTGGGATACCTGTTGAAGGCAAAGCTCCACAAACAACTCCACAATTCATTAGAGATTGAATAACAATGATTGTTCCACAACCAAAAGCTAACAAACTTCTAAAAAAATCATCACAACTTATGGCAATTTTGTAAACTTTATAGGCGAAATAACCTAATAAAGCAAAATATCCTATGATTCCAATAAATCCCATAGCTTCTGCCCACCCTGCAAATACAAAGTCAGCGTGAACTTCTGGAATAGATTTTATTTTCTCAAGACCAGTTCCCATACCCTGCCCCCAAAAACCTCCAGCACTAATTGCAAGTTTTGAAGCATTAACTTGGTAGTTAATTCCTTGAATATCAAACTCAGGTCTTAAAAAGGCAATCAATCTTTCAACCCGATATGTTTTCAAAAAAATGAATATAATTGCGACTGGCACAGAAAATACCAAGAACACACCAAACCATTTAAATGAAACACCAGCAATAAAAAAGATTAGTAAGCCTAATCCTAGAATAATCATAGATGTTGCATAGTCATTTTGTTTGATAATAATAAAAATAAAAGCGAATAAAACCACTAAAGCTTGACTTATGCAAGTTGCAGCATCATTGATTCTATCCTTTTTTTTATCAAACAAGTTGGCTAAAAAAAACACAAGTACAACTTTTGCCACTTCTGAAGGCTGAAAAGTGTGAGAAAAGATTTTTATCCATCTTTTTCCACCATTTTTCTCAAAGCCGATTACTGGCAAAAAAGGTAACAAATTTAAAACGATAGTTACAAGCAAAATCATCAAGGTAAATTTTCTTACCATATCAAGATTTATACAACTCATAACCATCATACAAATCAATCCCAAAACAACAGAAAACATTTGTTGCTTTAAGAAGTGAGTAGCTCCAGAATGAACCCGAAGTCCATAATCAGAAGAAGTAAAATACAAGGTAACAAGTCCAAATCCCAACAACAAAATAATTGAGATTACCAACCCTGTATCAGTCTTTTTTGAATTTACAGGACGTTCCACCACAAAGTGATTAAATTTCATTTTTAACCACCTTAGCAGCTAGTTTATCCGCAATTCTTTCTAATTTTATGCCCCGAGACCCTTTAAAAAAGAATAAATCCCCAGATTTTGCACATTTTTCTAACTTTTCAGTTAATTCAAAAACGCTTCCATCATCATAGGATTCAAGACTTTCTAATTCTACCAAAAGATTTTTGGCATTTTTTATTTCTTTAGCAATAAAATAACCATAACTCATTTCTTTTCCAACAAAAATAATTTTGTCAATATTTTGATTTACAGCTATTTCCCCAATTTTTTCATGTAAAGCTTTGGAATCAGAACCAAGTTCTAGCATATCTCCAAGAACAAAAGTTTTTTTTCCAGAAACTTCTAGTTTTCCATAAAAATCAATAGCAGCAGCCATTGAATCAAAATTTGCGTTGTAGCAATCTTTTACAACTGTAAAATCTCCTTGGATAATGTTACTTCTGTCTCCAAGAGGTTTCACTTTTTCAATTCCAGTTTTTATTTCATTTGCAGAAAGTCCCAATTTTTCACCGAGGAAAACTGCACTTAAAGCATTTGAAAAATTATATTTTCCAGCTAAAGCCAAGTTAATATTTACATTTTCATAATTAAAAGATGTTCCTAAAAGTCCCAAATCCTCTACAGAGGAAATTTTTGATGAAGATTTTTCACCGTATGTAAAAATTTTACCTTTTTGGACATCTTGCAAAAAACTTGCATATTCATCATCTTCTGGTACAAAACCTACAGATTCATCGTTAAAATTGTAAAAAATATTTTTTTTCTCTTTAGCGATATTATCCTTTGTGCCGAGAATACCAATGTGGGCAGTTCCAATATTTGTGATAATTGCAAAATTTGGAAAAAGAACGTTAGCAAGTTCTTTTATTTCATCCACTCGGTTCATTCCAAGTTCAAAAACTCCGATTTCGTGTTCCTTTCTGATATTAAAAACAGACAAAGGAAGTCCTGTTTCTGAGTTAAAATTACCTTCGGTTTTTATCACATTATATTTTGTTTCCAAAACGCTAGAAACCAATTCTTTAGTGGTTGTCTTTCCGTTAGAACCTGTAATTCCAACCTTTATCAATTTTGGAAATTTTTTCACATAAAATGCAGCGGCTGCTTGTAAAGCGTATAAAGTATTTTCTACTGTGATAACAGTTGCTTTATTTTCCACTAAATGGGAATATTTAGCCTTATCTAAAGACCAAACTTTTTCATCTGCCACAATTACAGAAGCACCATTTTCGATGGCTTTTCCTATAAATGTGTGACCGTCTTGAAATTCTCCAAGTAAAGGGAAAAATGCTCCATTAGACTTCACATTTCGGCTATCAGTTGCCACCGAAAAGACACCTATACAATCTTCTTGTGGTGCATAAGCAACTTTTGCCTTTGTTGAGAAAATCAATTCATCTAATGTTAGAAGCAACGCTTCATTTTTATTCATTTTTTTATTTTTTTCCTACTTCAACTCGCACAATTTCATCACTTTCTGCAAGACGCATTCCGTATTCAGAAACTGCAATTTTTTCGATTCGCTCAGAACTTGATAACATCCCAATTTCGCTAACAAGTTTTTTATTTTCTTCAATCAATTGATATTGAGTCTGTTCCAATTCAGAAACTTCTTTTTCTAAAGACGCATATCTTTGAGTTTCTAAATTTGCCAAAGCCAACAAAACTGGAATACTTGCAGCCAATATCAAAGTTCCAAAGTTTTTTACAAATCCTGACTTTTTTTTCATACTTCTACTCCAATAACAAAATAGTTAAAGTTTTCGCAAAACTCTAAGTTTTGCACTTCTAGAAGGAGAATTTTCAGCAACTTCACTGTCGCTTGGTCCCACAGGCTTTCGTAAAATCAATTCAGCCTTAGGTTTTCCCCCACAATTACATATCGGTTGTTCTGGAGGGCAAGTACACTTTTTTGCCCAATCCTTAAACATATTTTTAACTATCCTGTCTTCAAGCGAGTGAAAAGTAATTACACCCAATTTTCCACCAGGTTTAAGATTTTTAAATGCATTTTCCAAAGCCAAAGGCAATCGGTCTAACTCACCATTTACAGCAATTCTAAAAGCTTGAAAACTCTTTGTTGCTGGGTGAATATTTCCGTGGCGATATTGAGCTGGAACTGCACCGTAAATTATGTCTGCAAGAACTTTAGAAGAAGCAATTTTGCTCATTTTTCTGTGTTCCACAATGGCACGAGCAATTCTTCTGCTATAACGCTCTTCCCCATAATTAAAGATGATATTTGCAAGTTCTTCTTCTCGCTTTGTGTTTACCAAAGTTTCAACAGATTCCCCTGCATTTGGATTAAGCCGCATATCAAGAGGCTCATCATACCTAAATGAAAATCCCCGACCACTTCTTTCGTAGTGAAAAACCGAAATTCCTAAATCAAAAAGAATTAAGTCCGGTTTTGGTAGATTTTCAGGATAATTTGCATAGAAATCGTTGAACCAGCCTGAATAAAAATTCATCCGATTTCCAAAAGGAGCTAACCTTTCTTTCGCTCGAGCCTGAATTTTACAGTCTGCGTCCAATCCGATTATCCGCAAATTTTCAAAACTACTTAAAAACGCTTCGGAATGTCCACCTTCTCCCAAAGTTGAGTCAACCATAAAACAATTTTTTTCAAATGGTTCACCAACAGGAGAAAGATATTTTAGTGTTTCTTGTAATAAAACTGGTGTATGGATAATTTCCATAAATTAGACACCCCGCTAAAAACATATATCTCGAAGACCTTCCGTAGCCTCAAGGAATGATTCTTCACTTTGTTCAAGATATTCCTTATAACGAGCTGAATCCCATAGTTCTATGTATTTATTGATACCTAAAACTACACAATCCTTAGAAAGTCCCGCATATTCACGTAAACTTTGGGGAATAGAAAGGCGACCTGACTTATCAAACTCAACTTCCTGAGCCGGAGCAACCAAACGTCTCACAACAAGACGAGCTTTTGGATCAAAAGGTGAAGCAGATTCCATCAGTTTGGATGATAAATTTTTCCACTCTTCTGGAGTATAAAGCCATAAACAGCGGTCTAAAGCTTGGGTGATAATGAGAACATTGCCTGTAATTTCTTGACGAAGTCTTGAAGGAAAAAGGATTCTACCCTTCTCATCCAAAGTGTTTCGATATTCACCAGTTAATAATTCCATACCACTATTTACCACTAATCTCCACTAATTCCCACCTATTTACTATTTTATCAACAAATTTATGAATGTCAATTGAAAATCCTCCCACTTTTTCGAAAACTGAAAAGTATCTTTACTTTTTACTATCACACTTGTATAGTAAGAAGTAAACTATGATAAACACCTACAACGAAACAGATTTACACAAATTTTTCAAAGAGAAATACGCAACGGAAAATCAGGGATTTACTGAAGTAAAAGTAAAAAACTATATTTGTGACATTTTCACAGAAGATTCTTCCATAATCGAAATACAAACCGGTTCTTTGTACAAATTAGTTCCAAAAGTTCAAGATTTAAGTCCTGATTATAAAATTAAAATTGTTTTTCCCTTTCCTTTTGAAAAATACATAGAAAACTATTCTGAAACTGGAGAATTATTAAGCTGTAAAAGAAGTCCAAAAAAGAACAGATGGATAAATATTTTTACAGAGCTTTTTGGAATTCTTCCGCTAATTTTAGAAAAGAAAGCTATTTTGGAAATAGTAGCGATTTCTATCAGCGAAAAAAGAATAAAAACAGAAAATCCAGTTCAAACAAAAAACAAAAGTAGAAGATTTTTAAAAAATTGGTACAAAACAGGAAAATCTCTAAACCAAATAATTGAAACAAAATGCTTTTCAGAAAAAACAGATTTTATCCAAATATTAAAAGAAGAATTTTCTACAAACAAAATTGATATGAATAATTTTACAGCCACTGATTTGAAAAAATATTTTACGAAAAGAAAATTGTATTTGGTGATTTCTTTATTAAATAAAAACGGAATAATTGAATTTACAAAAACTGAAAAAAATAAGCGATATTACAAACTTTGTGAAACAAATTAGAGACAAAAAAAAGCTACCAAGAAGTAAATTCTCAGTAGCTTTCATAAACTTATTTACGATTACCAGTTATCACTGATATCATCTGGATCACTATTTTCCATGTCGTACAAGTCTGTTACAGCACGTAAGTCATCCATATACATATAATATTGACCAAATGCGTATTCTGGATCACAGTCTACACGGAATCCAACAATGCGAAGTCCAGGTCTATCTCCCCAGAATGCACTTTGTTGAACGATACCACGCTTTCCATCTGGTGATGGTGGAATTGCAACTGTCAATTTCTTCCAACCAGAGAAAGCCAAACTTCCCATATATACTTCAAAATTGTTTCCAAAATAATCTTGTACTAATAGAGTTAATTTGTGAGATTGATTACGACCTGCAACCCAAACAGAAACAGTTTTTGTTACACCTTCGATTGGAATTGGTCGTGCAGCAGTGATATAAAATGTATTGATACCACGGCGGAAAAATTCAACTTTTACACCGTATACAGTATCATTTTCTGCATCAGCTACTTCTGCTGGTAGTTTGATTTGTTCTTGTTTTGCTTCTGCATCAAGATTTGAATATGGACCACCATCAAATAAACGACCACTAATAACTCCAACATCTGGAGAAATACGACAATTCCATGCACCTTCTCTTTCAAATAAGTCAAGAGAGATTTCACGTAAAGCTTGTGCTGCTGAATCAGCTCCAACAACTGATGGATCAGGTTCTGTTAGAGAAGAGTTCTGTGCAAACACAGAAACTGCTAAAAATAATACACATAATAAAGCAACTAATTTTTTCATTTTGCGCTACTTGCTCCCTCTGTTGATGAAGATTGAGATTCGAAATCAGGTTTTCTCAATTCGAAACCATCGTATACAAAGTTCATTGTATTTGTTGTATATCTAAATTGATCTAGATAGATTACAAAATCATCTACGAACTCTGATGCTGCAGAACGAATTCTGAATCCGATAAATGTAAGATTTTCTGGACCAGAACGAAGTCTAGATTGTTGTCTAATAGCTGTAGGAATTTGAATAACGATGTTTTTCCATCCTTCAAAATTCATCATTGTAGCTGGTAAAACGTGAACAACACTATTTGCATCTCGAACTAAAAGTTCTAGATAGTAGTTATAGTTTGCTCCCCAAGCCCAGAAATCAATTTGTGAAACTTGCCCTAGTAGAGGGATTTCATAGTTTTCACCTGTTTCTTTGCTAACTGGGTAAATTTCAAACCAGTTATCACCTTTTTTATCAAAGCGAACTTGAGCTCCAAAAACATAAGGTGTGCCATCGTCAGCAGTTCTATATGCACGTAGTGAATTTGGAATAGCCTCTACATATCCCATTTTTGGATATGTATCTTCTGCTGAATCACCAACATGGATAAATTTACTAGCCTGAACAGACCATTCCCAGTCCATTTCATCGGCTGTATCAAAGTTATCAATCAAAATAGTCTCAACGCTTTTTGAACTTGGTTGTGCTGCCACTGGCAAACATACCACAAAAGCTAGAAAGAGACATATAAAGATTATACCGCCCTTTTTCATCCAAAACTCCTTTTGAATACAATTTTCGATTTTATCAATTTAATCTTTGAATAATTATATTTCTTCATAGATTGTTTGTCAAACTCTTTATCGGCAAATTTTAACTAACTCTTGATTATTTTCATATAAATAAATTATATTATATATGCTTACTTTTAGATAGAAGTAAAATTCTATTATCATTTTATGAAGGAGTCGCTATGACTAGTTATAAGGAACTTGGCCTTGTAAACACAAAAGAAATGTTTGAAAAGGCTGTTAAAGGTGGATACGCAATCCCTGCTTACAACTTTAACAACATGGAACAAATGCAAGCAATTATTCAAGCTTGTGTTGAAACAAAATCTCCTGTAATCCTACAGGTTTCTAGTGGTGCACGTAAATATGCAAACCAAACTCTTCTACGCTACATGGCACAAGGTGCTGTAGAATACGCAAAAGAACTTGGTTGTGAAAACCCACAAATCGTTCTTCACCTAGACCACGGTGATTCTTTTGAACTATGTAAATCATGTATCGACATGGGATTCTCATCAGTAATGATTGACGGTTCTGGTCTTCCATATGATGAAAACGTAGCTCTAACAAAAAAAGTTTGTGACTACGCACACAGCCAAAAAGACTACGTAACAGTAGAAGGCGAACTTGGTGTTCTAGCTGGTGTTGAAGATGAAGTTTCTCACGAAGAATCTCACTACACAAAACCAGAAGAAGTTCAAGACTTCGTTTCAAAAACAGGTGTAGACTCTCTAGCAATTTCTATTGGTACATCACACGGACGCTGTAAATTCAAACCAGAACAATGTACACGCAATGCTGACGGTGTTTTAGTTCCACCTCCACTAGCATTTGATGTTCTAGAAGAAATCGAAAAGAAACTACCTGGTTTCCCAATCGTTCTACACGGATCTTCTTCAGTTCCAGTAGAATACGTAAAAGAAATCGAAAAATACGGCGGAAAACTAGCTGACTCTGTTGGTATTCCAGAAGAACAACTAAGAAAAGCTGCAAAATCTGCTGTTTGTAAAATCAACATCGACTCAGACGGTCGTCTAGCAATGACAGCTGCAATTCGCAAAGTATTCTGTGAATCACCAAGCGAATTTGACCCACGCAAATACTTAGGTCCAGCTCGTGAAGAACTAAAGAAACTTTATATGCACAAAAACATTGAAGTTCTAGGTTCAGCTAACCACCTATAATCTTTAGATTCATAGACGATAAACGCAACTTTTTGGAGAGCAATCTTCAAAGGGTTGCTTTTTTTTTGGCTACGTTCAACAGCCTATTCGGCAAAGGGATTGGAGTGGTTTGGCGAAAGCCAAAGTGTTTTTAGGGATTTTGGTGGAATTACAAAATATTTTGAGAAAAGTTTTTTTGGATTTTGGGGGAATTTTAGAAAAAGAGACCCTAAAAATACCGGAGCGCTTTGACGCGGAGCCACGGAAAGCCCGGTTAGTGGCTTTAGCCACTAACGCCCCAGATAAAAATAAATTTTATTATTGAAGTTTTGATTTTATTTTTGAGGAAAAAACATAAAGGCTAATTGTTCCTGCTACAAATAAAACTGTAAGAACTATTCCAAAGGGGAATAGGATTTTTGTGTAATAGATACTGTAAATTATTGCAGGTAAAGTAATTGCTAAAATTATTATCAAGGCAGAAATAAGAATCGCAATTTTTTTTGTAGTTTTTTCCACCACTGAAACAAGTAAATCCAAAGCGTATTCTTGTAAAAAAATCATAGTGGTGAAAAGTACTGGAACTACAAATAATAAGAAAAAGTCGAAATTATCATTTTTTGAGATGGTTTCATAAGGCAAAAATACACCGTAAAAACCGATTAGCATTGGAGTGAAAGATTTTAGTTTGAAAGTCCAGCTATCTTTTGAGAGTAAGAATAAAATCACTGCACAAATCAAAATTGGCACAAAAATTGTTGATAAAAAGTAATATGGAAAATTTGCAAATATGCTGTAAATTGGATTTCTATAGGCATAGGCTGTAAAAAAATCCACAAAGCAATATATTATTGAAATAATTATTCCAAATAATATCAAAAATCCTTTTGAAAATGTAGAATCTTCTAAATTTACGACATCAACAACGTCTTTTTTTTGATTTTTTAAAACTGAGAAAATAAAGTAAAAAATTGGTAATGCAAAAAATAAAAACAAATACATATGTTTAGGTTATCAAAAATTGGGGTAATAAACAAGAGGATTTTTTTTAAATTCAGAATGCAGAATTCGGAATTCAGATTTACCCACTTGCTCTGAATTCTGAATTCCGAATTCTTAATTAAATTTATCTTGTTGTGGTGATTTCTGTCCAAGCTTTTGTTAATCTGTCGATTACGTTTTGTGCAATGCTTAGTGAAAGATTTGCTTCTGCCATGGCTGTAGTTACGTCGTGAACATCAACAGATTCTGGGTCGATAACTAACCGCTGTGTAATGTCTGTAGAGGCTTGTTGTTTTTCGTTTACGTAATTTATGGCGTCTAGTAGATAGTTTTCAAAAGTAGAGTTAGATTTGCCTGTTTCTGTAGTTGTTTTTGTATTTCCAAAGCCAATGTGTCCTGGTTTTGGAGCAAGCATTTGATGTGATGATAAAATTTCTAAATTTGTGTTCATATTTTTCCCCTAACCTTCTTTCACGTTAAATCGTGTTATCTGAAAGTTTTCCCTATCTACAGTTTATATCAGTTATCTACCGATTTCAAGTGCTTGTTGGAACATATCCTTTGCACCTTGAATAACTGATGAGTTTGCTTCGTAGGCTCTAGAAGCTGAAATTAGGTCTACCATTTCGTCTACAATGTTTACATTTGGATATTCAACGTATCCTGCGTGAGGACCAGATTTGATTGCGTCTGGGTGGGTTGGGTCATAAACAAGACGACCTTCTGAAGTGTCTACTTGAATAGCAGAAACTCTTACACCACTTCCAGCTCCGTTATCATATTGTTCAGGAGTGTATACGCCACGATATTGTAAACCGTCTCTTGATTCTAGGATTACTGTGGAGCGTTGGAATTTTCCACCTTCTGGAGTTCTTGTGGTAGAAGCGTTGGCAATATTGTTTGAAATTACGTCTGTTCTTAGACGTTCAACACTCATTCCAGTTGCTGCAATATTTATACTTGTAAACATTCCCATGTTTGTTTTCCTCTTTAATATTTAGTTTTTGGTTTTGATTTTTAGTTTTTCAAGATTATTGAAGTGCAATTTTCATTTGTTGAAAGTGAAAATTTTGCATTTGTGTTAAAAGTTGATAATTTAACTGAGTTTTTAAGATTTCCATTGCTTCTGTTTCAGCATCAACATTGTTTCCGTTGGCTTTCGCAGTTGTAGCATAATCTAAAACCCTGCGTGGTTCTACATCTTGGTAATTTCTTGGAGTACTTGAAGATAAATGACGTTCATCTGAGCGGAGCATTTGAAAACTATCATCTGCGTTTTCTGCACTTTCAATAGCACGTTTTAGTTCGCTTTCAAAATTTACCACAGTTCGCTTGAAATTTGGCACTTCTGAGTTTGCTAGGTTGTTTGCACTAACTTGATAACGTAAAGTGCTAACGTCCATTGCTCTGTGTAATAAATCAACTGATCTTGAAAAACTGTTCATTAATTCCCCCTAAACCGAAGATTTCGGCTTAATATAAATTTCCCACATTTAAATCTTCGGATTTTGGAAAATAAAGTTTAGAGAAAAAGATGAAAAAAAACGCCATTTTCAAAAAAATGTATTAGAAATGAGAAAAATAATAATTTAATTATGAACTTTTATTTACATATTAAACACGGAATGCTCGTAGAGCCATTCCTGACATCATCCCAATCCCGTTACTTCGATTTCGCTCAGTAACCACATACCCACGGAATGCTCGAAGAGCCATTCCTGACCACCAATCCCAGTCACGTTACTTCGACTTCGCTCAGTAACCACATACCCACGGAATACTCGAAGAGCCATTCCTGACCATCAATCCCAGTCACGTTACTTCGACTTCGCTCAGTAACCACATACCCACGAAATGCTCGAAGAGCCATTCCTGACCATCAATCCCAGTCACGTTACTTCGACTTCGCTCAGTAACCACATACCCACGAAATGC
>JAFQCI010000019.1 GCA_017416505.1 Lachnospiraceae bacterium | reverse complement strand
TTCGTTCCCTTTTTTCTCTCTTTGTCATCTGAAAAGCCTCCTATGCGAAAAATTTCTTTCTTATATTTTAACGCATTGGAAGCTTTCTTGCATGAAATCTGGTTATTTTATTGCGAAAAGTTTTTATTCCTCAGAGCTGTTACTTGAGTTTTTACAGTTTTACGTTCTTTTTATAAACAATTTTCAAAAAATGACACAAATATAAGGAATCGCATTCCTTTTTGATGTAAAATTAAGCTACCACTCCAAAAAAAAGACTTAGAAATATATGGGTCAAAAGGTCTGCCGTCACATATTGTTAAGTGGAAATATTTTAAGTGCTTGAAATATATTGATTATATATCAGATATTATTTTAGAGCCAGATTATATAGGGGTAAATTCAAACGAGTAGGGCATAAGTATAAAACTTATAAAACGATATGCCGACAATGTAATGATTGGGATTAAACTAGATACAGCTGGAGAGTATCTATATGTGTCAACTATGCACGATGTACAAGAATCAAAAATCTCAAGAAGATTGCACAGTGGAAGAATTAAGAAATTTTCAGTTTACAATGAGGATAAATAATAGTATATTATAAGTGAAAGCAACATATGTTAGTAATAAGTGTAATTATTTTGAGGTCGGAAATGGTTCCCGACGCACTCTGCAAAGAGTACCTGAGATGATGGATACACCGCCCATCCTTAATAATTACGCTTTTATTATTTAGTAACACAAGTACCAACGGAAGGAATAATATTCTTCTGGAGGTGCTTGTGTTTTACGTTTTATGCCTGTTTCTTTTATTTGTTTTGTTAATGTTTTATTATGCTTTTGCCCATAGAAATGTATTAAATTTTAATCAAAAGTTAGATATACTTAAATTGAGAAGTGTACAGAAATGTATGGTACAATGTTGGCTACTGCAACTAAAAAACAAAAAGGCAGTTTGAAAGAATACATGAAAAAAATTCAAGATATAAAATTGAGAGTCTCAGAGGAATATCTTGAACCTATCAAAAAACATGCAAAAAAGAAAGGTTTGAGTGTGAATCAGTTGGTTATTTCTCCTCATGAAAAGGATATGGGAATTGAGATTGTTAGTATACGAGAACAGAATAAGCAAAGTAAGGATAATGATGAGAAATAGGAGGTGTGCCTTATGACAGCTTTAAGACAGAGTGCAATAATGGAATTGGAAAAATTACCAGAAGATAAGCTGAGTTTTATTATTCAGATAATGCAAGGTGTTAATGGCTTATATAGTGATACTAGTTCAGAAAGGAAAGAAGCATTTGCAAGATTGGAACAGTTACGCAGAAAGGGAACTGTTACAGATGATAAGGCAGAATTAGCTTCTTATAGGGAAGAAAAGTATGGTAAATAAGATTCTGATTGATACAAATGTTTTAATAGATTACCTTTTGGAACGTGAACCGTTTTTTGCAGATGCGAAAGAAGTTATTTTATCTTGTGCAGATGGAAAAATAAAAGGTTGTATCGCAGCTCATTCAATCACTAATATATTTTTTATATTAAGGAAGGATTACAGTGCAAAGGAACGCAGAGAGGTATTATCTAATCTATGTTTAATTTTCGATGTAGAGGGGATTGATAAGGCTGAATTATTGGCTGGGCTTTCAAACGAAGATTTTTCAGAATTTGAGGATTGCTTGCAAATGGAATGTGCTAAGTCATATGGAGCAGATTATATTGTGACAAGAAATGTTTCTGATTATACCGCATCGGAAGTAAAGGCAATCGAGCCAAAGGATTATTTAAAGCTATAAAACAAGAGAAGCACCAACGGAAGGAATGAGATGACCCCAAAAAGTTAGATTTTTTGGGGTCACCTCAATTCTTTTGAAGGTGCTTTTGTTTTGGTTTTTATGTCTGACGTTTGTTGGAAATATTATCAACGGCTTTTTGTAGATGTACGTTTCTCTAAGTTTATATAAGCTTAGAATTATTATGAAGGTGGAGATAGAAATAGAATTAAGTTTATGATAATATATTATAAGGGAGTTTATTTTTAATAAGAATGGAGCGTAAGGAATGGAGATAATTTAGAATGTTGTATATAGCTGTTTGTGATGATGATAAGGATGATTTAAATAAACTTTCAGATATAATCAATGATATTCTTACAAAAAATAATATAGATTATGAATTGCAGAAATATTTGTCAGCTAATGAAATGTTGCAGGAAATTAAACAGTTGGATATTGGAATATTAGATATATCAATGGAGGAAATGAATGGGATTGAACTTGGAATTAAATTGAAAGCTCAATTTGCAAATTCTAAGGTGATTTATACTACAAATTTTGAACAGTTTTGTATGCAGGCCATTAATGAAGTGCATGCTTTTTCTTTTTTATGTAAACCCATAGAGATAATTAAATTGGAATCTCAGTTGATGGAAATTATAGATGAAATTAATCGTAAAAAAGGTAGTTTTGAGAAAATATTTTATAGAGTTACTGATAGTGACGGAAAAGAACATGCGGCTGTTAAATTAAAGATAAAGGATATTCTTTATTTTGAATATATTAAAACAACTCGAAGAATTATGATTGTACTTGCGGAATATACGTATGAATTTACATATGTCATGGATAGTTTGGTTGATGAGTTAAAAGATTTTGGATTTGCAGTTAATTGTAGAGGATGCTTGGTAAATTTTCATCATGTTGTTAAAATTAAAGGATATAACGTTTATATGGATAATGGGATGGTGTTACCGTTAGCGCAGAAGCGGGTTATTAAATTTAGAGAAATGCTTAATGATTTTTTACATATGACAGAAGGTTTATATAATTAATAGTAATAGCAAAAAACAATGTTGTTATTATAAAGCTACAGAGGTATAAAAGATGGATACAATATTGCTTAGTCTTTGCAGTGCTCTTTCGTGTTTTATTATAATTTCGATTTTTTTTCAGTTTATGAATGAAAGATATCAACGAAACTTTAAGAGTCAATATTTATATATTGTAATTAAAGTAGCACTGATAATATTTTTTACAACAATAAATATGTTGAGTAATGCAATTTTAAATTTATTATCATGGATTATAATGGTAGGTGTATGCGCATTTTTCTTATATTTTGAAGATTCAGGAAAACCAATAAGAAGAATTTTGGAATGTGAAGCATTGGTATTGTGCTTGAGTGTTTGTGAATCTTTAGGAGTAATTCTAATACAATGGATTTTGCAGATAATACATATTAATGTTGTTGATGAAGTAATGCTTCATTGTCTTGAAGTTGCATTTTCAAAAATTATATTGATTTTTCTGTACTATATTGCTTTTAGTCGTTTGATGAGGAAGAAAAATATTCCACCTTCAAAAACGCAATATTCTGTTTATACAATAGTTTTTGTATATAGTTTTATAAATATGTTATTAATTGCAGAAAGTTTTATGGAAGGAAAAACAAGCTATTTATGGGCTGTAAATATGGGTTGTATTGTATTGGCAGATTTATATTTGCTATATTTTATTAAAATGGCAAATGAGAAGAGTTTTTATGAAAATGAAGTGAAAATTTTAGAGCAGCAAGCTAGTTTGCAATATGAATACTATTTAACTCAAACGGAAAAGTATAATGCAACAATTCAAATATTACATGATGTTAATAAGCATATAAAGGCAATTGAAGAATTGTATTTATCCAATCAAGGGAAAATGGCTACGGAATATACTAAAAAAATCAATGATACATTGAAACCGTTAATACCAGTGAGATATACAGGAAATCCTATTTTAGATATTTTATTGACGGATAAATATGCAATTATGAAAGAAAAAGATATTGTTTTTTCTGTAAAGATAGATAATGTTGATTTAAAATATATTGAATCAATAGATGTTACTACTATATTTGGAAATTTATTAGATAACTCCATTGAGGCTGCTGAGAAAGTAAATGGAAGTAGAATAATACTTATAAAAATTAGTTCTTATCATCAAATGATTTCAGTTACGATTGAAAATAGTAGTAATTGTGTAAAATGGAAAAATGGAATGCCAGTATCTGATAAGGGAAAAGACAGAGGAATCGGAATACTAAATGTACGACGTAGCATTGAAAAATATGATGGGGATATTAAATTTAAATGGGAAGACAATAAATTTATTGTACAGTTATTTCTTAACATTTGAAAGAGCAGAAAATGCTCTTTTTTTCTTGTTTTTTCAGAGAAAAATCGTATCTCGTGCAAAAAATCTTTACTTCGTGCAGATGAGGTAGAAAATTTTATTGCAATCTATGATAATAATGGTGAAAGGAGGGTCTAATTATGAAAAAACTTAGTGATGTAACATTGAAGTTAATTGCAAATGTAGCTGTTTCGAATGCAAAAAAAGAAACTAATTCAGCATGTTTGTTTTTGGGTTATCAGCCACAAATGCCTAAAAAAGTATGTGAGTTAAAAAAACAAAATAACGTGTAAAAATGGAACGATTTATTGAGCATATTGTAACACAAATGGTATCTAGAAATTTTATAAAGAAGGAAGATATTGAAGTATATCGTTTTGGTTTAGAATGTGCATGTTTAAAATTCATTCATATATTGTCCTATTTACTAATTGGGATTTTACTAAATGAAGCGATATCATTATTGTTTAGTGGATGTTTACTTATATTGTTGAGAAAAAAAGCAGGAGGATATCATGCAAAAACTAGAGTTGGATGTTACATATTTTCTTGTTGCATCGTTTTCATTATGTGTATGTGGAATGATTTGGAGAAAACTTGTTGGCTGAATATTATAGTTCTTATAGTTGCAGATATCATCATCTTTATTCTTGCACCGATTGATAATGAAAATAGGAGATTAGATTCATTAGAAACGCGAGATTTTCGAAGACAATCTATAATAATGTTGTTTATTATAAATATGATTATAATATTAATATTGATAACATCTTTTAGTCAGATAGGGGGTTTCTTGATATCCAGTGTTGCAATGGAAGCATTATTGATGATTTTAGGAAAAGTAATGCAGAATTTTGATTGAGTAGGTTTAATTGCTTAATTTAAGCTTCAAGAATGTCGTTTGCATTCTTGAAGCAAAAAGGAGGAGGTTTTGTGCTAAAAATTGCAGTATGTGATGATGAAAAATATTTTAGAATGAAAATAAAATCAATTATTTTGAAATACATGACTACACGAAATTATGACTGTGTCGTTGATTGTTACAAATCAGGAGAAGAAATTTTTGCGAATTGTTCAAATAAAATAGATTATGATATGGTGTTTTTAGATATTAATATGAAGAAAATGGATGGAATAGCAACAGCTCAAGAAATAAGGAGATTGTCGACTGATGTTTATATCATTTTTATAACAGCTTATATCACATATTCATTAGAAGGTTATAAAGTAGATGCAGTTCGTTATATTTTAAAAGAAGACAGTAATCTTGTAAGTACGATGCAAGAGTGTTTGGATACAGTTATTAAAAAAATGAATTATGAAGAAATGCAATATACAATTGATTTTTCAAATGAAAAAGTAAATTTGGCAGTTGATAGGATCTTGTATGTAGAAAGTAGACTACATAAAGTTATTTTTTTTGTTATAGGTAATCGGATAGAAGAATATTGTATGTATGATAAATTGGATTGTATTGAAAATAATTTCAAACAGTTTGGTTTTTGCCGCACCCATCAAAGTTTTTTAGTTAATATGAAATATGTAAAGTCTGTTGAGCGCTATAAAGTAGTATTGTTAAATGGAATAGAAGTTAGTATTTCGAAAAAGTATTATAAGGATACTGAAATGAAATATATAAAAATGAGAGGAGACTTTTGATTGTTCATTTATATATATAGTATTTTCCTGGTTGTTTGGGAAATTTTTTGTTGTAAATTCTTACTAGAAGCTTTTATTAATAAAAAGAAAAATAATAGGAAATTGTTTTTTATAGGTTTCATAATAATATATTATTTAATTACTTATATATTTTATGAATATTTATGGTTGAAGCAATTCTTTATTATTTTTATTTTGTCTATTGCAATGTATTTATTATTTGATGCTCAATACAGGAAAATATTTATATTAACAATATTATATCAGGGCTTGGTATTAGTGGCAGATGCTTCTACAATACTAATTATAGGGAAAATGTTTCCTAGTTTTTCTGTTGAAGTGTCTCAGTCAGAGAATGTTTCAATGTTAGTTTCTATTATTTGTAAGATGACGTTGCTGATCATGATTTTAATTATAAAAAGAAACATTGGACATAAGTCAAGCGATATGTTGACTGATTTAGAGTGGATTAGAATGTTAATTGTTCCTCTTATTACAATTATTTCACTGACTGCAATTATGTTAAAATATGATATTTTGGAAAATATGCAACAGGATGATTTTTTGCTATATGTTGCGTTAGGGATGGCAGGCATGAATATTGTTGTATTTTATTTGGTAAATGATATTTTGCAAAGAGAAACTATTATAAGAAATGAAAAGCTTTTGAGAGAAAAAATGATAAATGAAACAAAAATGTATTATTCTGTTTCAGAAAATTTAGAAAAGCAGAGAAAAATAACACATGAGTTTAAAAATCAAATAGCATGTATCCTTTCATTAGCAAAGAATCAGAAGTATAAAGAGTTAAATGATTACATAGAAAAAGTAGATAAATCATTAAAGCTTAGCATGGATATGGTAGATACAAATCATGTTATTGTCAATGCGGTTTTAAATACAAAATATAGAGAAGCCATTGATGCAGGGGTGGTATTTGTATTAAAAGTGAACGATTTGTCAGAAATGAAATTATCAGACACTGATATCGTTGCTATTTTAGCAAATCTTTTAAATAATGCGTTAGAGGCTTGTATGAAATGTGAAAATAAATTGATAAAATTAAAATTTGTTTTGGAAAATAATCAAATTATTATTTCTGTAAAAAATAGTTGTTCGAATCAACCAATCAGAAATAATGGAAAATTTGTTACTTTAAAAGATGATGTAGAGGAACATGGATTCGGGATTGAAAATGTGGTTGAAGTGATAGAACGATATGATGGAAAATATGTTATAGATTATGATGAAGACATGTTCTCTTTTTTTATATTGATTCCAAATTAAAAAGATATATGAAATTTTGTAAATATTGTTTCATATATCTTTTTTTTATTTCCAATTCTGCTATATTATTTCTAATTCTGCTGTTTGGATTGAATTTAGAATTTGAATTGTTATTATGTGGATGGAGGTGATGAAAATTGGAAAAAATTGCCGAGAAAATTGTGGATAGTTTAATAAGTCATCAACACATTAAAAAAAATGAGAAAGACGATTATGTGTATGCAATGATAATGCTTATGGAAAAATGGATATCAATATCTATTGTTTTGATTTTAAGTATATTATTTCAAAAAACTATTCCAACAATATTATTTTTAATTTTTCTTTTGGCAATAAAAAGAAGAAGCGGAGGATTTCATGCAGATACTTTTGGAAAATGCCTTGTATTAACAGTTGGTATATATATGTGTTTTGTAATTTTTTTATATCCTATTATGGTAGAGAAAATTAATTTAACATATATTTTACTAGCGGTTTCAATTCTGATATTTTTAGTAATTGGAGCAGTTAATCATCCAAATATGCAGTGGAATTTAGAAGAGTATGAAGCAAGTAAAAATGCATCCAGACTGGTTGTTATTTTGGAAGGTATCATGTTATGGATATTGGATGTTTTAAAAGCTGACAGTGGTATTATTGTTTTTATGGCATTTGCAATAATATTAAGTGCAATTTTATTGTTAATAGCAAAAGTGAAAAAGCAGGAGGTATTATAAGATGAAAAAGAATTTAGAAGAAAAAGGTATTTTGAATATGATTACTAAAGTATTAGAGGTGGAAGTGAAGAAAAATGCAATTATATGGCCACCATTATGTGGAGGATTTGTGCATCAGCCAAAGCGACCTTTAAAAAACAAGGATAAATAAATTTTAAGAAGGGATTGCTTTAGAATGAATCTTGTAAAAGAGAGTGACAGGGTCTTACAAAGTTTATGTAAAACACATGCAGAAATAAAAAAGGAATATTTGGCTACTGTAAAAATGAGAGGAAGAAAGAAGGAAACAGTCTTTTGGGCAATCCGCATAGAGATGTTAGAATATGCCAAATCTTTAGGATTGAAAGAACGAGAGTTTTATCTTTGCATTTATTACTTAATGGATCATAAATATATTAGTAATATGATGACTGATTACTCAAAATCGGGAGGGGATTGGAAAATCATTATGCTCACTCCATTAGCTTTAGAGTCCGCCCAGACTACGTCAAGTTAATAGTTTATATGATATCCCCCCTTTCTTTGACAGAGTTTTCTTTATATCCATATATTGCAGCAGGCTATGCAAAAAGGAGGAACTTAACATTCCTATAAAATAAGCATTTAAACCGTATTCTGGTACAAAAATCAGAATAATAAAGGTGCGTAACCCGATGGAAAGTAAATGGTATAAAAAAGAAGACGTCATACGGTTTAAACCATTTAAAATACTTCCCATGGTAGAAGAAAGATATAAAAATGGACATAATAAGGATAATCTTCGAATCATTTTTCCAGCGTTCAGACTATGGAATACAAATTCACCTAAAAAAGGTCCGGTAAAATAAAAAAATACAGAACATAGGATGCCTAAGAGAAGGCAGCTAAAAGTACAATATCGTGTTAATTTTTGAAGTCTCTTGGATTTTTCCAATGAGGCTTCTTTTGATACGATAGGAAGTAAAATTAAGGCAAGGGAATTTGTAATGGTAGCAGGGAATTGTAAAAACGGCATAGCCATACCGTTCAATTGTCCATATTCTTCCATTGCAAGGTGTAGGTTATCATAGTAAAGTAACAACATTTTAGGAATTAGAATTGCTTCAAAACTTGCAAATAAAGTAATACAAAATTTATTTGCAGTAATGGGGATGGATTCTTTCATTAAATTGAAAAATCCAACCTCTTTTTTGGAATGGAAGTTCATACCGTATGAACTGTTTGTAGGGCTTGTAAGTTTGCTTTTATTTCTGTCTTTCAAAAAGTAAATATAAGAAAACAGAAAAGAAATATATTCGCCTGCTACAAGACCGTAAACAGCCAGTAAAGCATCATGAGAAATAGATGGTACAAAATAAGCAAAGATAAAAATACATCCTACCCGGAAAATCTGCTCAAATAATTGAGAACTGGCGTGGATTCCTGATTTCTCCATTCCTAAAAAATAAGCCAGAATGCAGCCCTTTAATGCTACTGGAAAAAAGGAGAAGGATAGGACTTTTAAGCTTTTCGTAAGCATATTGGCACCAAGAATGTAAGTACAAATAAAATCTGCACCGAAAAACACAACAAAAAAAGCAAAAAGGGAAAGAAGAAAAGTAAGAAAAGTAGCATTTTTTAATAATCTTTGTGCATCCTCTTTCCCGCCTTTTGCTAAAATTTTAGCAGTTAGTTTTGTCAAGGAGGTAGTGATTCCATAGGTTGTCAGGCTATATACAACCATATAGATAGGCATAATCATTTGATAAATTCCCAATTCTTTCGCACCGATTAACTGGGATAAGAATATTCTATTAACAAAGCCGAAACATCGGGTCAGAACTCCGGCAGCTGTAAGGACTATGGTGGCAGAGATTATTTTGTTATGTTTTAGATTAGATACCATTTTATTGTTTCTTCACAGCTTTTTTTTAATATATGAAAGGGTAGGTAATAATATGAGTCCATATATCTATTTGGATTATGCTGCGACTACACCAATGAAGAAAGAAGTTATGGAAGAAATGTTACCATATTTTACAGAACAGTACGCAAATCCATCGGCAATTTATGAGTTTGCGGCAAAAAGTAAAGATGCAATGGATATAGCCAGAAAAAATATTGCCATTACTTTGGGTGTAAAACCTCAAGAAATATATTTTACCTCAGGTGGAACAGAAAGTGATAACTGGGCTATTTTAAAAACTGCAGAAGCATTAAAAAACAAGGGAAATCACATTATTACATCAAAAATTGAACATCATGCAGTACTGCACACCTTGGGATATATGGAAAGTATAGGATATGAGGTGACATATCTGGATGTTGATAAAGAAGGCAGAATCAATTTGAAAGAATTGGAAGATGCCATAAAAAAAGAAACCATACTCATTACAATTATGACTGCCAACAATGAAATTGGAACCATACAGCCAATAAAACAGATTGGTCGTATTGCGAAAGAAAAGGGAGTTTTATTTCATACGGATGGGGTGCAGGCATATGGACATATTCCGATTTATTTGCCGGAATGTTCGGTAGATTTATTTAGTGCAAGTGGACATAAATTTTATGGGCCAAAAGGAATTGGTTTTTTATATGTGAAAGAAAATACGCCTATCAGCAGCTTATTAAAGGGCGGAGGACAGGAGCGAAAATTACGAGCAGGAACGGAAAATGTGGCCTCCATTGTAGGAATGGGAAAGGCGGCAAAGCTTGCACATCAAAGTCTTGGATATGAAAAAGTCAGGGAAACAAATCTGAGAAATTATTTTATCAATCGTGTATTTAGGGAAATTAAAGATGTAAAATTAAATGGAAGTATAAAAGACCGTTTATGTAATAATATTAATCTTACCTTTTTTGGTGTGGAGGGAGAGGCTTTATTGATTATGCTGGATTCGGAAGATATTTGTGTTGCAACGGGTTCGGCTTGCAATTCAAAAGAATCAACCCCTTCCCATGTATTAATGGCTATTGGTTTAAGTGAAGAAGAGGCTTTTTCCACGATTCGTATTACCATTGGAGAAACTACCGAGAAAAAGGATTTGGACCAGACCGTAGAAGCCCTAAAAATAGCGGTTGCAAACTTGCGTAAAAAAAGTTAAACTAAAAACATCTGTGAGTAATTGAGGGATGGTTACGGTTGATATTTTAATTTTATGAAAGACCATGAAATCTGAGGTTGAAAACCAAAATACTGGTATAATGTTTTTTTTAAGGAATAAAATATAACAATATCTGCTAAAGGCATAGAGTATGAAAAAGAAAACAAGAAAACGTTTTTTTGCCATTTTTTTAATGATAACTGTTATTATGAGTCCGTGCTATACTTTCGCAGCACAAAAAGACCTTACAACACAGGCGAATCTGGATATTGATTCTCCAAGTGCTATTTTACTAGAAGCCAAAACAGGTACTGTTATATATGAAAAAAATGCAGATGAGGCGAGAAGACCGGCTTCTGTAACAAAAGTAATGACCTTACTATTGATTTATGAAGCTTTGGATAGCGGTAAAATGGGAAAAGAAGACATAGTTACCATCAGCGAACATGCAGCGTCTATGGGCGGCTCTCAATGTTATTTTGAAGCAGGGGAGCAACAGACGGTAGATGATATGATAAAATGTATTGTGATTGCCAGCGGAAATGATGCAGCAGTTGCCATGGGGGAACATCTGGCGGGAAGTGAAGCAGGATTTGTGGAAATGATGAACCAGAAGGCAGCAGAATTAGGCATGGTAAATACTCATTTTGAAAATGCTTGTGGTTTGGAGGCAGAAGGGCATTTAACCAGTGCCAGGGACATTGCAATTATGTCTAGAGAATTGACTTTAAAACATCCGGATATTTTTAACTATTCAGGTATTTGGATGGATGCGATTATTCATAAGACTGCAAGAGGAGAAAGTGAGTTTGGGTTAGCTAATACCAATAAACTGCTAAAACAATATAATGGTATGACTGGATTAAAAACAGGATATACCTCTGTTGCCGGCTATAGTATTTGTGCAACCGCCACTAGAAATGATGTAGATTTGATTGCTGTAGTTATGGGTGCATCTACCAAGGAAATCCGAAATTCAGATGTAACCAAATTGTTTGATTATGGATTTGCGAAATGTAAGGTTTATCAGGATGAAAATAATGAGGAATCTTTGTTACAGATGGAAATTCAAAAAGGGAAAAAGAATACAGTAGTATTAGAACCTGTAGAACCATTCTCTTATGTTTTAATAGACCAGAATACAGAAAATATTAAAAAAGAAATCAAGCTGGAGGATTTGAAAGCACCAGTAAAAAAAGGTCAGGTGGTAGGAAATATTTCGTATTTTTATGAAGATAAACTCATAGGAGAACTTCCGATAAAGGCAAAGGAAACTGTAGAAAAATTAAGTTATATGGATTGTTTTTCAAGTATTTTAAATAAATTTTTCCTAGGGAAAAAATAGAGCATTCATAATCTATGGATGGAATCATTAGGGAAGAGTGGAGAAAAGTACAATTGAGAGGAGAAAGAAGTGGAAGTATTAACAGGAATTTCTATTGTTTGTTTCATATGTCTGTTTTTCGTGCTTTTTGAGTCATGGAGAGAAAACCGTAGAATTAAGGCAGTACAATTTTATTATCCGGATACTCCCTTACAAAACTGGAAGGGAACAAGGATTATGATATTATCGGATTTACATAATTGTGTTTACGGAAGGGAGAATGAGAAATTACTCCAATTGATTCGTAAACAGAATCCGGATATCATTTTGATTGCAGGAGATATGCTGGTTGGTAAAAAGAATGTTGATTTTAGTACTACAGTGCAATTTTTAAATCAATTAGCCCAAATGGATTGCCCTGTTTTCTATGGACACGGAAATCATGAACTTAGAACCAGGTTGTATAAGGAACAATATGGAGATATGTATGAGGACTTTCGAAAGGCCTTATCTCCGAAAATTAAATTTTTAATCAATGAATCTGTTACATTAGAGAAAGATGGAGAAGTACTAAAGATTTTTGGATTGGACTTAGATAAAAAATACTATCAGCGATTTAAGAAAGTACCAATGGAGAGCGAGTATCTTAAGAACCTCTGGGAAAAAGATGAAAAAGAACAAACAAGCAAAGTGGAGAAAAAAGACTTAGAAAGCCTGAAAAAAGAAGCATTTCATATACTGATTGCTCATAATCCTCTTTATTTTAAGGAATATGCCGAACTAGGGGTAGATATGGTGGTATCCGGACATTATCATGGATGCATGGTTCGTTTGCCAATTCTTGGAGGAGTTTTATCCCCACAGATTGGATTTTTTCCAAAATATGTTGCAGGAGAGTATCGACAGGGAAAGAGCATCATGTATTTAAGTGCAGGTATGGGAAATCACAGTATAAAATTACGGATTGGTAATATACCGGAAGTTGTTGTTGTTACATTATAACAAATGAGAAAAATGTCAGAAATGATTGTTTTTTATTTATGAGTTTGATATACTGAACTCTGTGAGAAAAGAGAAAGAAAGGAACTGTGCCATGAAAGAAAAATTGCTACTGATAGCCTGCACGATGGCAGCAGCGATTTGCGTTATGGTATTACATGAATTTGCAAAAGCTTTTGCGTTTTTTTGTACCCAAAAAGAAAAAAGAAAATTTTTATCTATTTTTAAGCTTCATAGATATATCGACCCTGTGGGAATGATTTTTTCCCTTACTGCCTTAAGTGCATTTTCAAGACCGCACGGTTATAGCATTGGCAGAAAAAAGACAAATATAGCTGTAGGTTTTGCCGGGTTTGGCTCTTTGTTGCTTATGATAATGGGAGGAATCCTGTTTTTTCGCAGTTATTTTGCCGGATTTATTTACGATGGAATTTATTCTCCCCTAGAAACAAGAATACTATATTATTTTACATATTATTTTGTGATATTAGCAATTAGTATGCTTTTGATTAATTTTTTTCCGGTGTCTACCTTTGATGTATCCATATTAATCGCAGCATATCGTCCGGAAAAATATTTTGGTTTAATTTATGCGGATATGCTTACAAAAGGTGTTTTACTGGTTAGTATTTTATTAGGTTTAATCGGAAATGCTTCAGTATTTATAGCGAATTATTTTATGAATGTAGGTTGAAAAGTATGAATCTAGAGATAAAGCTTCAGGCATTTGAAGGGCCTTTGGAACTGTTACTGCATTTGATTGATAAGAATAAAGTAAATATTTATGATATTCCTATTGTTACTATTACAGAACAATATTTGGAATACGTTTATCATATGGAGGAACAGGATTATAATGTAATGAGTGATTTTTTGGTAATGGCGGCTACCCTAATTTCCATTAAGGCGAAAATGTTATTACCAAAAGAGGAAAAGGAAGAAGAAGAGGAAGACCCAAGAGATGAATTAGTGCGTCGTTTAATGGAATATAAGATGTATAAATTTGCTGCTATGGAACTTAAGGACATGGAACTGGATGGTGGAAGGAATTTTTATAAAGATGCCAATATCCCTAGGGAAGTGCTGGAATATAAGGAAGAGGTAGACCCTAAGGAATTGGTGGACGGTATTACCCTTGCACGTTTAAATGAAATATTTCAATCCATGATGAAACGTCAGGTAGAAAAAGTTGACCCTATTCGTAGTAAGTTTGGTAAAATCGAGAAAGAGGAAATTAGTCTTGAAGACCGGATGGAAGAAATTCGTTGTTCCATTCAAGGGTTGAATAATATTAATTTCCGTTCTTTGTTTGATAAAATTCCTACGAAAACCAGAATGATTGTAACATTTCTGGCAATATTGGAATTGATGAAAACAGGAAAGATAGCCATAAGACAGGATGCGATTTTTGGTGAAATCTGGATTGATTCCTTAGAAAATCAGGAATCATAATATCATAGAAAGATGAGTGACAAAAAGATATGGAACAAAATTTAAATGAAGTGAAAGCTTCCATAGAGGCGATTTTATTTGCTGTTGGTGACTGCGTAGAACTTGAAAAAATAGCATTTGCCATTGAACATGATGTGGAAACAACCAAAAGAATTTTAAAAGTAATGATGGAAGAATATGAACGGGAACATAGAGGGATTATGTTGATTGAGCTGGATGGCTCCTATCAGCTTTGTACAAAGAAAAAATATTTTGATACTTTAATTAAAATCGTGAATGCACCGAAAAAGAATGCTTTAACAGATGTTCTATTAGAAACCCTTGCCATTATTGCGTACAAGCAACCAATCACTAAGGCGGAAATCGAGGCGGTCAGAGGTGTAAAAAGTGACCATGCCGTGAATAAATTGGTGGAATATAAATTGGTACAGGAAGTAGGAAGACTAGAGGCATTAGGAAGACCAATTCTTTTTGGAACCACGGATGAATTTTTACGAAGTTTTGGAGTATCCAGTGTAGATGAACTACCATTGATTCATCCGGCACAGGTGGAGGAATTTAAACAACAGGCAATGCAGGAATTGGATTTTGTATAGAATTCTAACATGTGGGTAAAAGGGTATTTTGCCCCTATTACAAGGAGTAGCGAATGAAAAAAGATACAGTTACGAGAAACAAAAATAAAAGAAAACTGACGACAGTATTGTTTATGTTATGTTTGATGCTTTCGAATCTGGGGACGGTTTTTGCAGCAGATTCCAATGTTTTTAAAACCCAAACAACAGGTTCTAACGATACAACAGAAGAAGAAAAAGAATTGACACCGGAAGAGAAGGTGGAGGAGGCAAGAAACAGCCTTGAAATTACTGCAGGGGCAGCTATTTTAATCGATGCTGCTTCAGGACAAATTTTATATGAAAAAAATCCTTATGATAAAAAGTATCCTGCAAGTATTACGAAAGTAATGACTATGTTGATAGCTTTGGAACACGGGGTAGATATCACGGATATCATCACTATGTCTGAGGAAGCGGTTTGGGGATTCGACCGAAATTCCAGCCATATTGCCCTTGATGTTGGAGAGCAGATTACGGTAGAACAATGTATGTATGCGATTATGTTGGAATCTGCCAATGAAGCCTCTTTGGCTTTGGCAGAATTCGTAGGAGGCTCTATCGAAAACTTTGTGGCAATGATGAATGAAAAAGCAAAGGAACTAGGCTGCCAGAACACAAATTTTGTGAATCCAAATGGTTTGTTTGATGAAAATCATTATGTTTGTGCATATGATATGGCGTTAATCACAAAAGAAGCTATACAATACGAATTGTTTCGTACCATTAGTTCTACCAGCACTTATACGATTTCACCGACGAATAAACAACCGGAAGAAAGAAATCTTTGGAATTCCAATAAAATGCTTCGCGCGAATTATGAAGGATATTATTCTTATCTGGAAGGTGGAAAGACAGGGTATGTAGTAGAGTCAAAAAATACTTATGTTGCATTTGCGAAAAAAGGTGATGTAGAGCTGATTTGTGTTATCTTAGAAGCAGATGGAGCAAAAACAGCATATGCAGAAACAAGAGCATTGTTTGATTTTGGTTTTAATAATTATGATTTTGTGGAAGTAGCAAAAGAATTTAGCTTTATTAGCTCCAGTTATACAGATACGAAAGACTTGATTGGAAGTCTGACACAAAAACAACTTGCGGAAATAGTGATTGACCGTGAGTCGGTAGCTTTGGCTCCTAAGGGGTTGGATGCAAGTTATTTTAATTATGAAATTATTAGCAAGGAAGATTTAAGCATGGAAACAGAAGAAGGGGAGGATTTATTTTTTCAGGCAAATGGAGAAGGTGGAGTACATATTGGAAATTTGAGGGTTTATTACGAAGAACAACAACTTTTTGAACTTCCTATCTGGACGAGCATAAAAGAAGAAAGTACAGTGAATCCTGCTGATTATACACCGAAGAAAAAGGTGATGATACATACTGTAATTCGTGTTCTGTTTCTGGTAATTTTAATGGGTGGCTGTACATTTACGCTTTCTACTTATGCGCAAAGAAAAAATGGAATGTAGAAAAAAGAAATTGACAAAAATAACAAGTGTAAAATGATTATTGACACAAAGTTATAATAATGATAAAATGTATTTGTTTCGTGATTAGATGAGGCTTGCATTATCAGAAAGGGGATCTGACTATGTTAGACACAAGAGATTTAGAATTGCTTCGTAATATGATAGGAGAAGTAGTGGAGGAAAAGGTTAACCCGAGGTTCGAAGCCATTGATCGAAGATTTGAAGCTATGGACCAAAGGTTCGAAGCTATTGATCGAAGATTTGAAGCCATGGATCAAAGGTTCGAATCCTTGGAAGCAAAGATGGATCAAAGATTCGAAGAATTCGAAGTGAAGGTGGAAGCAAAAATTCATGAGAGTGAAAATGCCATTCTTGGAGAATTAGACAGAGTACAAAAACGTCTGGATGAAAGAATTGATAAACTTCAGGTGAATGTAGATGAACTAAATCAATGTTATAAAATTACCAAGCTGGAAAATGATAATACTACCTTACTTTTAAGATGGGTAGACACTTTAGCTAAACGAGTGGATGAATTGGAAAAGAAGATAGCCTAAACGATTTATCAAACCCCAAAAAACTTGTAATTAAGTCTTAGCAGTGATGCTAAGGCTTTTTTACGCTATATGCTATGATTTTGTTTTAAGAAAACGCTTCGAAAAGCTAAAAAATATGCTTAAAAATCAACTAATTTTCAAATATTTTTTGTTGAAAAATTCTTGAATTTGTAGTAAAATTATAAAAAGCACTTTGTGATGAATAGAGGTGTATCAGATGTTTACGAATGATAGGATGAAGATAGAAAGTTCCAAAACAGGATACTTTCCTACTATAAATAGTATATACAGCATGATACCGAGAGAAACACGCTTACATATGGAACGGGTAGGAAGATATTCAGAAACGATATTTCGTTTTTTACTTCGGGTAAATCCATCCATGATTGAGAATGAAATGATGATAGGAAACAGGGATGAAGTGGAATTATTATTCCGTTATCATGATATCGGAAGATTTTTTATTCCTGTTTCTATACTAAATAAAGTGGAACGATTGACAGACGAGGAATTTCAGATTATCAAAGACCATGCCATGAATGCGATTCCAGCTATTGAAAGTATTTATAAGAAGCCTTTTTCAGACGAAAGCATGATGGAATGGATGAATATAGCGGTATATCATCACGAACGTTGGGATGGAGCGGGATATCCGGAAGGAAAAAAGGAAAAGGAAATTCCTTTAAGTGCGAGAATTTGTGCGATTGCAGATACTTATGATGGTATTACCAGCTGGAAACCATATAAAAAACAACAGACAACGAGAGAAGAAGCCATAAGTATTATAAGGAAAGAAGCAGGAAAGCAGTTTGACCCTTATCTTGTGGATATTTTTCGTGCCTGTGCAATCGAACTATAGGATAAAAGTAGGAGTGAAGAGATTTGGGTAAAAGACATAAACCGAAAGGGAAAAAGGGGCTTAAAAATGCCGCAGGGAAGTTACCGAAGCGAAGCCTTATCAGCCGGTTTGACCTGGCAAATCGCTTCAATCACTGGTTTTTAGGTGGTGTCAGTTTAACCAGAAGCCTTTTTAGAGTGGCTGCAGCCTGGCAGGGGGTATTGATTATCTGTACCATACTTGCTGTTTTATTTATCTTATCTGCATACTATACCGGAGCCGGAGAATTTGTTATCAGTTTAGATAGTGAAATGTCCAGAGACGGATTCTACCTTTCGAACACGACAAATTTTGATGAGAAAATGATTTGTATTAACGGTGTCGCAGTAGCCAGTGCAGATAATATCAGTATCTACGATATTTCGAAAGATGTGAAAGATGTGGATGGAATGCATAATGGACCGAATTATGTAGCACAGACATTTTACCTTACCAATGAAACGGGTGAGACGAAGGATTATCAATATACCTTGAATATCCGACAGGCAGAGAAAAATGCAGATAAGGCTTCTTGGATTATGGTGTATTATAATGGGAAGCAGACCATATACGCCATGACCGGTGCAGATGGAGAAGCGGAAGCACAGTATTCCATCTTCCCGTTTCCGTTTGAAGAAGATGCGGAACACCCGGAATTATATACGAAGATAACCGGAGACCTTTCAGAATTAAAAGGAACTGGATTAGAGAATGCTACAGGTATTAACACTGCATATAAATTAACTACGAAACCTTTTCTTTCTGAAACGGTAATCTGTAACGGAATTCGTGAAGAAATCGCAGATGGCGAAGTGGACAAGTATACCGTAGTCATCTGGTACGAGGGAGAAGACCCGGAATGTGTGGATTCTATTTTAGGAGGTTGGGTGGAAATGTACATGACCTTCAGTTATCAATAATAGGATTTCGGAAAGAAAATGATTACATAGTGATAAATTTGTTACTGATCACTCGTGCCTCGTAAACAGTAACATAAATTCCCATTGATAAGATGGTGATTTATATTTATAGAAAATGAGATGTTTCAAGATAGAAATGGAGGGTGCATATGAAGAAAAATAACAAAAAGAATAAGAAGCACGCAGTTTTTCGATATATTCGAAAAAACCTCACCGTTATTTTATTAATTATCATGGTACTTATTACGGTAGGAACCTTTGCATGGTTTTCAGTAAGTAATAATCCAAGGGTGCAGAATTTAGCATTGGTGGCAGACCATGCTGGAAATTTACAGATTGCGGATGATTTAGGAACCGGACCTGGTACATATGGTGATGTATTAGACCTTTCATCGGCGACGGATTCTGATTACATGAAGTCAGTAAGATTAAGTCCCGTAACCTCGAATGATGGTGCTACCTTTTGGGCACCGGTTTATGATGCGAATAATATAGTAAATTCTGTGACGGAAATTACAGACGCTAATGAATTAAAGAATTCCTATATTTACGAAAAGACCTTTTATTTAAAGGCGAGCAGTGGTGATGGGTCTACCGGAAGTGGGACTACCTATGAAGTTGCTTTGGTAGGACCGGGAAATGGTGGTGATATGGGTTCTTATATTTTACGTGATGGAACAGAGGGTGATACAGCAGCTTATGCGGTACGAATCAGTTTCACAGTAAATGGAAGTACTTATGTTTATGAGCCAAATTGTGATGTACATAATACTGAAACTGATACAGCAACACATTCTGTTGACAGTACCTATGGTAAGTACACAGTATATCAACAAAATTCCAGTGGAGTATTCCTAGACCCTGGAACAGGAAATTCAAAAGTACTCTTTACGATTCAAGAAAATGTAGATACGAAAGTAACTATGAGAGTATGGATGGAAGGAACCGATGATGACTGTGCAAATTCAGTTGGTGCAACTATGATAAAAGGACAGATTCAGTTTATATCAAATGAAGTAACCAATTAAAAGAAATTCATGATAGGTAAGACTTATCAAACTGGAAAGCTGTTTCATTTCTATTAGTATTAAAACTGTTTAAGGCTATATTTCAAATTAGTTGATTATAAACAGTACAAGAATAAAAATAAAAAGAAAAAGAAAAGAGGTAATTTATATGAATAATTCAAAAGAAACAAAAAAGACAAAAAGAAAAAGATCTCTAAGAACCATGCAGCAAATGAAACTGGCAATTATCATGATTATGGTAAGTGTACTGGTATTATCTGCATCAACTTTTGCTTGGTACAGATTAAGTAATACGGCGAAAATTCAGGGTATGGAATTTACAGCAGATACATTAGGAAATCTGCAAATTGCAAATAGTAGAGTAAGTGGTACCAGTTATATTGTAGATGGTGACTATAAAGCGGAATTGGATTTAGGATTGGATGAGGATGGAAACCGCGAATATTTAATGCCAACTACTACTATGGATGGTTTAACTTTTGTTTCTCCAGAATATAATGGAGATGGAACATCTGTAGAAAAGGTTTCAGAAATTAGTGATGATGATTTAGATGACTATGTATATGAGAAAGTTTTCTTTCTTTTAGTAGGAGAAGAGGGTAGTATATCAACTAAAAAATATGATTTAAAATTGACAGATGGTGATTTAATAAATAAAACCGGAACGTATGTTTTGAATAATGAGACAGATAGTGATACTAATACTGCTGCAAATGCAGTAAGAATCAGTTTTACTTTTAAAAATGCAGAGGGCGATGTTACAAAAATATATGAACCTAATAGTGTAACTGAAAATGATAGAACGAAAGCTGATTATGCTGACACTGTTACTGGCGCGGATAATGTTGATGCAAATTATGGAGCTTATACAACGATTGCACAAAAAGCGGATGGAACTTTCTTTGCTTCTACAGATGGGACAAACTATGAAGATGATATCTTATATGAAATGACCGAAGGTGTTCCAGTACAGGTTACAATGTATGTTTGGATTGAAGGAACTGATGAGGATTGTAGAAATAGCATCGCTTTAAGAGAAATAGCGGCTCAAATTCAATTTGAAGCAACACCAAAGGCATCTTAAGATACAACAACCTAATAGATTATCAAAGTATATAAGTAGAAAATAGTTTATTTTTTTAGAATCATATGGAACAATCTATGTCCGTCTATTAGCGACTTTGGAAAGAACAATGGAGCTATATAGCACGGGCATAGTTGCCATATGACATTTGAAACAAAACCTTAAAATCAAGTCACTAAGTCACGATGATGTTAGGAATAAGATAGACGAGGTAACGATATGAACGCTTATTTTTATTATTTTTACAATTTCATGAGGTCTATTTTTGACCATTTATACAATGTTGTGATAGCCATAAAGGATTGTATCCTCGGAATTTTAGATATCCAGTTTTACCAAAATCTATTCAATTCCTATTATGCCGATTTATCACCCTTAGGCTGGGTGGCATATATCATCACACATATACTGATTTATATCTTAATAGGGCTTATCCTTTATCTGATTTGGAAAGGGATAAAAGTACTTTTCTCCTTTAAAGTGGATGTTGTGAAATACGAACAGATGAAAGATGAAATCGTCACTTTAAAAAGAGAAGTTATGAAAGCCAATTATGAAAAAGATAAAATTCTTGCTATGAGAATTTCAGAATTAGGAATGGAAGTACATGAAGAACTGTTATCAGTAGGTTTGGATGGTATTCCAAGTGAGATAGAAGGAAGTACTGCTCCTGAGGGCAAGACAGAACTGGAAGTAGCAAGTACCGTGGAGTCTTCAGAACAGTCAGACGGTTTGGAAACATCACAATTTGAATCAGCAGAGACTTCAGGAGAAAAGAATGAAGTTTATGATGAAAAGAAAGTAGAAAAGGTCAAGGTTGGAGAACTAAGATTCCCACGTCTTTCTAGTGTAGACCGGGTGTATTTAGCACCGGATTATGTGGCACCGGAATATAATAAAACTATCACATTGGAAGAAGTTTGTATTAATTTCCGTAACTTTGCAGCTTCTAAACTGCATTTGTACTACGATTTAGAAGTAATCAAACAGACTTTTGCAGTATTTGGTTCGGCGAAGATGCTGATTTTACAAGGTATTTCCGGTACAGGTAAAACTTCTTTGCCATACGCTTTAGGACAATATCTTCAAAATCCAAGTTTAATCTGTTCCGTACAGCCATCCTGGAGAGACCGTACCGAATTATTCGGATACTATAATGACTTTACAAAGAAATACACAGAAACTGATTTCTTAAAAACAATTTATGAAGCACAGTATTACGATGATATGAAACTCATCATTCTGGATGAAATGAATATCGCCCGTGTGGAATATTATTTCGCAGAAATGCTTTCTATTCTGGAATTGCCTAGAGAAGATGAACGGTTTGTAACCGTAGTATCTTCGGAAGCAAACAATGACCCTGAAAAGATGATAGAAGGTAAAGTCTGGATTCCATCCAATGTATGGTATGTTGGAACCATTAATAATGATGATTCCACCTTTGCAGTATCGGATAAGGTATATGACCGTGCCATTCCAATCGATTTGGATGCAAGAGCAGAAATGTTCGAGGCACCAGAAACAGAACCAATTCGTTTAAGCTTTACTCATATGGTTGAAATGTACGAAGAAGCAAAGCGAAAATATCCGATTTCAGAAAACTATTTATTGGAATTAGATAAATTAGACCAATATTTAATTGAACATTTCCGATTAACTTTTGGTAACCGTATTTTAAGGCAGATGAAAGAATTTGTTCCATGTTATATTGCCTGTGGTGGCACAGAACTTGGAGGCATTGATTTCATGTTCGCAAAGAAGATTTTAAGAAAATTCGAATCCTTAGGACTTGGATTTATCAGGGATGAATTAGATGGACTTATTATCTATCTTAACAATGCATTTGGAGAAGAAAACTTCCAAATCAGTAAAGAGTACTTACTTCGACTGAAGAAGATGAGTGGCTCTATGGGTTAAAATGTAATGGAGTAAAAAAGAAATCTGCTGTGGGAAATGAAAAGTCCTATAGCAGAAAGAATAGTAGCAATAAGATGAAAGGAGACAGGGACGATGCAGGAAATGCCATTTAAAGAAAATGAGATGATGGAAGAGGATGCAGAAATCTTATTTGATGATGAAAAAGATGTCGTACAGAATGTATATCGGAAAATGGCAGAGTCGAACCTTCAGGCAACCAAAGACGATGCATTTTACAAGTATTTCTACAATCTATTGGATACCAGTACAAATTTTTATACCTTTAAGTGTGTCCGTTTGATAAAGAGTGTGGATGAAGACTGGATTAGTGCCATCGAAGAAGCGTTGCCCTCCTTACATCATGTTATTATGAACCCTAGAAAATTTATTGAAGAAGACCGTGAGATTGTAAATATTGCCATGGCAAGAAATATTACGACAGAGTCCATCCGACACTTAACACAGCACAGTGACCTTATTGATAAATATGAAGAGGATGGAACGGTAATTCCAAACCGAATTTTAAATGTATTTAAGGAAGAAAGTTTAAATATATATGAAAACCGGTTTATTTGTACTTTAATTGCTGAGTTACAGCATTTTGTAAATAAAAGATATAATGTTATTTTTGAAAATACGAAGGACGAGTTGGGTTCCTTTTTTGAAATGGAATCTAAAATTGATAATTATACAGAAACCATTGATTATAAGTTCCAGCTTAAAGTCAGGGACAAACAATCCGATTTGGTAAATGAAAAAGAAAATGAAGATATCTTTTCAAGATTGATTAAAATACATAGACAGGTAAATGGACTTGCATCTACAGAATTTATCATGCAGATGAGAGGATTCGCCAGTGTAAGGCACCCTATCGTAAAGACCAATGCCATAAAAAAGAACACTCATTATAAGAAGTGTCTGAATCTTTGGAATTTTATTTATGCCTACGATAAAGTAGGGTATACAGTAAATCTGGTGAAACACGAGCCGATTATTTCAAAAGAATTTGAAAAGGATATCTATGACTCCTTTATTTGGAATTATGCTATGATACATAATCAGGTAGAGGACGCAAATAAAATAGATATCAATCATGAAGAACGAAAAAAAGAAATTAATACCAAATATATCCGACAATTTTTGGATTTAATTGTCCGGGAAAGTGGTATTCCTGACGATACCCTTAGAAAGATTGTCATGAATGAGTTAATCGACATTCAGAACAAGCGTAAAAATGAGAAAAATGAGCTTGAAAGGGCAAATAAAAAGAAAAAACAAAGAAAATAAAAGAATAAAATAATATAAAAATATGTGAGAGAAATATGTGAAAGAAAACAATATGTGAAATAAAGTAATATGTAAAATAAGCAATAGAAAAATAAAACTATAAAATTAAAAAAAGTATAGTTTTGAAAAAGTTTTAGAAAGAATTAGGTGAAGTGATTGAGAAAAGCACTGAAATGGATAGGAAATACATTATTTGTTCTACTATTGGTTGCTTTGTGCTATATTATATATTCCGTAAACAAGTATCAGACAGTTTCCATTTTTGGACACCATTTATTAAGGGTACTTAGTACTAGTATGGAGCCTGAGATTGTACATAATGAATGTATCATAGTAGAAGCAGTTCCGATAGAAGAAATTCAGGTAGGAGATATTATCACTTTTGTTTCCAGAGAAGCAGAAATCTATGGTTACTTTAATACCCATAGAGTTTATGATATGTATGTTGACCCGGATACAGGAGAAACGAAGTTTATTACGAAAGGTGATGCCTATTCTACCCCGGATAATTTACCCGTATCTTATGAAGATATTTTAGGAAAATATACAGACAAACTTCCAGGTGGATTGGCGCTTGGTAACATCATAAATAAGTTATCTGATAGTAAAATTTATTTTATTGTAATAATTCTTCCATTGTTATTTTGTTTGCTTTCGTATTTGTATCAACTGATACGAATTCTAATCTTCGGTGCAGAGGATGAAGAGGAAGAGGACGAAGAAGATGATATACTTAGGGAAGAAGAAGTTGTTGCTGCTGAGGAAATGGAAGAAACAACGGAAGAAGAGGATGAGGAAGAAGATTTTTAGCTAGAAAAATAAAGCTTAAAATAGACAAAATCAAAGTTTAAAATTTTAGTAGGAATTTATCAGGAAAGGATGTGAGTGGCGGTGAGACGGTTGTTTAAACAGGAAACTGTATTAACCATAATTATGATTACTGTAACAACGATTCTTATCATCGGGGCAACTGTCGCCTGGTTTTTAGGAAACAGACCCGTCACAATCAAAAACTATTTCCAGCAGGCAGGTGGTATCGATGATTTAAGTGTTGAAATGGCAATTATATCAGAAGATGCAAGTGAGGATGTTACATACTATACCATGAATGCCATTAATACTGGTAATAAGGTAATTGATATTGATTTAGCGAAGTTGACCAATATTGAAGAGGGAAAATTGGGACCGGGTTCTTATGGAACCATTAAATTTAAGATAAGCACTTCTTCTGAGGCGGATATGAACTATATCATACGCATTACTCCAAGTATTACGGTGGTTGATGGGGTAGAAGATATTAGCAATGAAGAATTATTAGATTTGGTGCAAAATCATATTAAATTTTATGCTGTAAAAGATACAACAGTGGCGGAGAGCGAACCAACGAATGTTTATCAGAAAGTTATTCCTTATTATTTCGATAGTACTATAGAGAATGATTCAGAAGATACATCTGGTGATGATTTAGGAGCGAATAATGAAGCAGATTCTGAAACTACCATAACATCAGGATTAACGGGTACTGTTTCGAATGCCGAGATAGAATATGTGACACTTTACTGGTACTGGCCGTATGAATATACGGATATACCGGGATATGATATTACGGATTATAACAGTTCAATATATAATCCGTGGAGTACAAGTACGGAAGAAAATGTTGATGTCATTGTATATGAGGGCAGATATAGTAGTAGTCTATCCGAAGATGAAAGAATCGAAGCCTATGACTGGGATGATACTAAGATAGGAAATTATGTATCAGCATTAAACTTTCATTTTGAAGTTTCTACTTACCAATAGGATAATGTGTTGACTGGTTGGTTGCTTCAAAATAGTATGAGTGGACGATATGGAAAGATATAGTTTTTCATAGTATTAGAATGGAGAATAGCATATGAAGAAAGAAGGAAAATTAAAAAAATTAAATATAAGAAGAAAGCCTTTTTTCATAGTTATTTCAATGATACTATTTATGGCAGTAGGCGGGTCTTTCGCATGGTATTTATTATCAGGGCAAAGACATGAAGCTGACCGCAAGGATATTGAAATTATGTCACCGTATTTTTTATATTTATTGAATCCTGGGGATAAGCAATCTTTACAGTTTTCAGTGGGAAATATTCATCCAGGAGAAGTAAAACAGGTGGTTATCTGTGTCAGTAACAAAAAGCCTGACGATATTACAGGTGAAATAATTGATATTGCAAAAGAGTCGGATTTTAATTATGATTTAGAATTTATTTATACAGAAAATTTGCCTTTGGATTATAAGGTGTATGAATTAACCAAAAATTCATATGATGAATCGGACAAGGTACCTGATGGAAGCATTTTGATAGAAGATGTGGATGATTTTTATTGGACGAAAAGACTGGCTTCTGATAGTAGCACTGTAACAAATCTTTCAGACAAAAATGTAAGTGAAGAACGGTGGGAGGCAGTTTTTAATGTTGATACCAATGGGGATGGTACAATTGATAAGAGTGATTATAGTGGAGTTGAAAATAAGGGGCAGTATCTGTTATTTCAAACCGATGCCATAGGAGCTGAATTGCATTTGACTTATAAAAATAGCAAATATGAATATGATTATTATTTAATAGAAATGTCATGGAAAGAAAATGCAAATTTCTCCGACAATGCAAAGGAAACAGATTTATTGTATGTTGTGGTAAATGCAAAACAACCAGAACCTACTAAAAAATCAGAGACAGAGTCGGAATAGTATAAGGAACATAAGTATAACAATGGACAGTAATCAAATAAATAAAGAGCCAAAGTATATGGATAAATAAAAATTAAATTATATCCGATATATAAATAAGAATGATATCATTGAATTTAGAACATTTAAGCAGAAAATAACAGAAATTTTTAATTTTAAAATATAGGTATTTGGTGGTGATGAAGAGTGAAACGAATTCGAATAAGAAAAAAACGCAATAAGTTTATTTTAACAGTTTTGTTTGTTTTTGTGGCTCTCTTTATCTGGCAATCTATTGAAATAATGGCAAAATACTACGCGGCTAAAAATAATAAGGGAGTTGCAGTGGCATCGGGACTTTATTTTAATAGTGATAAATTAAATAAGAAGACGGGTGCAACACAAAATGGAATTGCTGGGATAACAGAAGATGAAATTAATGGACTTGCGATTACGACTAATACTGCGGCATGGTCGAATGGAGCGGTAGAATTACCACTAAAAATTCAGAATTATGATAGTAATATTTTGTATAATGACAGTGGATTGGATGTTTCTTATCAGATTGAATTTAAACTGTTAGATGAGCCGATTGGGGCTTCTTATTCCATTATTGATAAAGATAGTAATGGGGAGTATTTATTAGAAAAAAAGGGTTCAGAATATACGAGTAACGGAACATTATCTGGTGGTTCTCTTGTAGCAGATACCTATCGGATAAAAATAAATTTAACTGAAACAGCGGATGCCTATGAACCAGCCAGAGTCTTAGTTTTGGCTTATCCAACGGCGCCGGATTACCTCGTAAATAGTGTGAGTCAGCAATATCGTTTGATTGGTATTTTCGAAGGACATCCAAATGAAATGCAATTGGAAATTGATTCGGCAGGTTTTTTAGTAGAAAAAGAATTTGGTGAAGATGATGCCGACTGGATGAGTGCGGTAAATAATTCGGCTGCATATATTTATAACTTTAAAACTAAAGGAGATATTGTACAAGATAGCAGTACTGTGGCAAAAAGAGAGGTTCAGTTAAAATGGCGTAGCGAATATTTAAGTCTTGACCAGTATAGTGAATATTTTGATGAAAATAATATTAAAACAACGGAAGACGATGACGGTATTACTTGGAAAACTACTAATATCGAAGTATTGCCTTACACTAATGTAAATATGACGTTTTATAAAAATGAAGCATTTATTGAGAATTTGAGTGATGCCGGAAGTATTAATAGTGCGGATACATTTCGAAACTTAGTACAGGTAACCATTGTGTCGGAAGAATAAATTATGAGTAGGAAAAGAGTAACTATAGATATTAGATAAAAACAATGGTGAAGCAGTTTTATTTATGTTGATATAAGAAGTTAAGATTAAAATAGGATTACATTGATTGTATGACATTTGATGTTCGGAGGAATGAAGTATGAATAAACACCGGAAGAAAATAACCATAGGAATTATATTTTTTGCCATACTAATGGGAACATTTGGAATTCTAAGTTTTTCGCCGAAACTCGCAGATATTTTTCAAAGAGCAGTAGCCCAAAATGAAGGAGAGGACGGTACGATACTGTCGTTAACCCAGGAAGAAAATACGGAAGAAATCTCTACGGAAGCAAATGAGAATGTTCTTACATTAGAAGATACTACATATGCTATCAGTGCGGGAGCAGAGGAGGAGAACTACAGTTCATTGTCTTCAGTAGAAGAAGTAGATGATTTAACTGATACGAACTATGCAATACGTACGACAGCAGATTGGGTGAAATTACAAAAATTTAGCCAGTCAAGTTCTTTGTCAGGAAAAGTGTTTTATCTTTATTGGCCGGAGAATTCCTCTAGTGCTGAAACGTGGAGTTTAACTTCTGAACAGATTGGTACGGGAATCGGATCAGATGAGTATCCTTTTGCAGGAACATTAGTACCCTATGCATATCCTATGACGATTCAGACGACAGGAACATTATTTTACTCTCTGTCATCAAAGGCTGTAATTGGAAATAAAAACCATAAAAATTCTGGAAACTCATTTACAATAGTAAATGCCATTGCCGGTTCTACGTCTAATGAAGGAGGTCTTGCAAAGAATTATATTATAGAGGATGAAAATGTAAATTTAGCAGATAGGTTTTATACTATAAAAATTACAGGAAGTATTCAGAGTACTGGAACTGTGGGTGGCTTGTTTGGAAAAGTAACAAAAGCAGATACGATTATAACATCAACAATAACTTTATCAGAGAATATAGATATTGATCTTTCTGGTGTGACAGAATTTAAAGGTTCTGTCGCAGGTGGTTTGTTTGGTGAAGTATCTGGGTCTATTATCATGAATCTGGAGTCAATGCCTTCTGTAGCAACTAAAGTGGTTGCGGATGATCCAGCTTCTAATAATGGCACAGAACCATTAACTCTTACTGTATGTGCCGGTGGTTTAATTGGTAAAATGTCAGATGATTCTAAGTTAGTAAGTACAGCTGGTATTGACGAAAGTACTACTCCAGAATATCTGGTAATTGGAAATGATGTAGGTGGTGAAGGAATTTCTGGTGGTTTGGTAGGTGTCGTATATAACAGTGAAGTAAATGTGTCTTATATTCAAAAAAATTCTGTAAAAATTACAGAAGGTGCTTACGAGCCATATATTTCTGCAAAGTATATTTGTGGTGGATTTATTGGATTGGTCCAATCATCTAAGGTGGAATTGGCTCATTTAAAATTAAATGCTGATGTAAAAGCATATTATTCTGAGGATGCATCTCGGTATACTGCCTACACTGCTGCAGGTGGTGTAGTTGGAAGATATTATACAGAGGCGGGAGATACAGAATCATATCTAAAAATTTCTTATATTACAACAGAAAATGATGAGCGTCCTGATAATGAATATGGTGATTTAACACAAAAAGTTATGGTGTATTCTCATTCAGGATTTGACACATACAATACAGGCGGTGGAATCATAGGGGCATGCAATGGAAATGGCATGACGATACAACATGTTAAATTTGATAACGAATCTTATAATGTTTCTTTAGTATACGCGGTTTCAAAAACAAGTGTTAATCTGGTTTCAAATACGAGCAATGAAAGTGTAACAGGAGCTGTGGCAGGTTCATTGAGCGGACTTGATATAACGATATCAGATGTTACATTTAATTTTGTATGCAATACCAAGAATAATGGCGTATATAGTAATAGTTTAGGTGGTTATTATGTAGGTAATATTGCAGGATTGGTAGGTTCTGACAGGGGAGAAAATATTCCTACCAAAATAAAGATTTCTAATATAATAGTAGAAAATAATTATATCCATAAGGCAAAAAAATATCATGGTGGTTTATTTGGATATGTTAAGAAAGGGGCATTAATCTGTCTTGCAGATACGATAGATATATCTAAAGTACCATTTCAACATTCGTATAGTGGATATGATGGAGACTGGAGTAAAAAAGATTGTGTTCTTCTGGCACCCGAGGAAATCTATGGAGGTTATCGTGGGTTTATCGCAGGTTATGCGGAAAATAGCCTTATTTATTTTGAATGTGACGCTAAAATATCAAGAAGTATAAAATATGACGAGAACGGTAAATTAGTTTCCAATATGGACGGGGTTGAGTTTGATGCGGATAATGGAGCGTTACATCGTTATTGTATTGATGATATTGGAAATGCTGGAAGTGTGTTGCAGAATGTAAAAAGAGAAAATGGTAGTAAAGTCATTGAATATGATGCTTGCACATATGGAAACGAAGTTACTGGCTCACTAACATATAGTGATGGTAAATATAAGATTTCATCCTTGGCAGATGCATTGATTTTAGCTATTGCAGGGCAGACATATGATGAAGATACAGGAGAGTTGGTGTTTGCAAAAAATTGTTTTCAGACGGATGATAGTAATATTAAAGCTATTTTATCTGCTCATTATGTTGTTACTACAGATCTTAATTTAGGTGATGCCAATATCCATAGTTTTTTACGAAACGATTCTTCTTTCAGTTTTTCTGGAAGTATGGAAGGGGAGAAGTCGGATGCAAATCCTGTAATAATTTTAAATTCTGTTAGTAGGCATACGGATGGTGGTTTGTACCCGGCATTAGCAGATGGTTCAGTATTTAAAAACTTAACCTTTGATGGAAAAATGTGGTACCACAGAGGGGTATATGATACTAGTACAAGTAATTCAAAAGGTGGTTCCGGCTCCATTGCGGCAAGAGCAGAGGGAAGCTGTAATTTTAGAGGAATTACGATTAATACCTCAATAAAAGGGGATATGTATGAAAATATAACAGCAGAATATGTGAATGGTGCGTATATTAGTGATAGAATGTATTCTCATGGTGGTTTGATAGGTGAATATCAACTTAACGAGGGAACGTTGACGGTTGATGAATGTAATTTTAGTCCTGTGATAACCTGTATTCGTTCTAGTAGTTTTGTGGGTGGCATGATTGGAAGAGTTGAAACTTCGTTAGATTCGGCAGGTAATTATGGAAGTATTAATGTTTCAAATTCTACAGTAGGTACAGAAATTACTGCAGATGCAACCAATTATATGATAGGGATGACTTCTTCTATTAATAAAGCCCATGTAAGAACAGCCGGACTCATTTCATTTATTGGTAATTCGTATAATAATGTAGATAGGATTAAAAATAGTACTAATAGTTACCCATCATCCATAGAGGATAAAACCTATGCCAACATTAATTTATCAAATATTACTATAAAAAGTGCCTTAATTGACCTAACAAAGGCGAAGAATGAATATGTAAATATGTCTGGGGGACTTTTAGGATATGCATGGTGTAATGTGGAAGCGACCATGGAAAATATTACGGTAGAAGATTGTGAAATTAACAGCCTGGGCAGTGTTGGAGGATTAATTACTTTTATTGCAGGTAAGTTTGATGTCCGTACAATTGACTTAAAATCATTATCCATGAATTGTGTTGATTGTGATTATGGTGTAGGTAGATCGTATTCAGGTTTATTATTTGGTAATGGAGAATTTGCTTATGTAACTTTAGATCAAAGTAAGTATACTATTGCTACTGTTACGGATGATACAGATGCTCCCGTTAAAATAACAGGTTATTCTCAGTATTTTGATGAAATCGTAGGAATTAATGTAAAGAGAAATTTTAACACAATTTATAATTCTAAATTTTTCGAACAGGAAATCGAAGAAGAATATAAAAATGGTGGTATTTTAAATATTATTAACAGTAGTTTTAATGGTTTTGATACTGCTACTTATGAAAGTTATACCAATAAGGTGTGTACTACCTCGAATAAGTATACCAGATATTATTATAATTTATTTCAAGGCGCTGATTGGAATTTTGACACTGTTAAAAATAGTGTAACAATTACAACTCCAAAACAGTTAATGACATGGCATGTTGGTAGTTATGCTGATGAAAAGCTGACTCGCTTTTTTGTTCCATACTTCAATAATGTTAGTGATTATCGTAGTAAAATCATGTATGTTGATATAACTGGAACTTTCGATATGGCGGGATACAGTTTATATCCGACTTGCATAAGTGGAGCTGTTATTATAAAGGGAGAGAATGCTAGAATAAAATTATATGGGGAAGAAATTTCTGATTTAGAATATGGACTCTATAGTAGTGAAGAAAGTAAAATCTATCGAAATAATGAGCTTAAGAGAAAATATACTAATGTGCAGTCCAAGGAAGAATGTACCCAGCATTATTTAATGCATTCCTCATTGTTATATTGTATTAATACATCTTCTGCTTCAGCTAATATATCAGGATTAACAATAAGTGGCACCATAGCAAATAATGGTGCTAAAACCGGTTCTTTGATAGGCGGGTACGCGGTTGGGACAATTAATATATCAGATATTGTATTTGATGGTCTTAGGGTGAGTCATTATGATGCTTTAACCGGTGAATATTCGGTATGTGGACTTATGTTGGGGACGGTTGGAGTGAAAAATTATGCGGATATTGCTACCAATGTAGAGATAAAAGGGATTAAAACAACAGATACATATGCTGATAGCACAAATAAACCTGTGGCAGGAGCATTAATTACTCGTGTTGGAAGCAGTTCTGCAAAAAATATTCAGATTTCATTTGAAGATATGCAACTGGATTCAAAAATAAGCTCAAATATATTTAAATATGCAGCTTTTATGTATTCTTTCAATTATTCTAGTGATTCCAAGGATAATAAGTCTTATGGAATTTATACTTTTGACTATATTGATACAGTGGATGGTTCAGGACCAAATAATGTGGGAGATGATAATAATGTCACATATGGTAAGGAAATTGCCGAAGGCATTCATTATAACGATAAGTATTTGAATGAGATTGTGGATGGATATGCAAATCCACTGAAACAAGCTATTGACGAAGCAAAGGTACCTACTTATGTACCATATGTATATGAAAATATGGGTATTTTCGTTAATCCGAAAAATGGTAACATTACAGAAGGTTGTGGAACTTATGAAGATCCGTATATCATTAAAAATCCGGCGCAGTTATTAACATTATTCTGCTACTTATCTGGAGAGCATGAGGTATATCGTTCTTTCTTAAAACCAGGTGAAAACGAAGAAGCAGCCTGGAAGGTAGTGCCAATCGGAGGAGATGGAAATGGATATCAGTGTACTTCGTCAGATAATCATACTCCGGTTACTTATGAAACGGACGATTTTCCGACTGTAGACGATATGCGTACAGCATATTATATGATTACAGACAATATTGACTTAGCAAATACCGGAGATGCAAATTACACCATGTTGTTAAAGCGTTTTGCGGGACTTGGTTCATATAAGTATCCATTTTCTGGCGTTATTGTGGGAAAGAAGATAACTGTAGATGGTGCAGAAACTTTTCCTACCATAACATTGCCAAGCAATGATAGTACCAATTATGCCCACTTTGGTCTGATCGAATATATGCAGGGTGCGGTAGTGAAGGATATCAATATTGAAAACACAAAGGTAACAGTTACAGGTTCCGTTGGTGGTGTCGCGGCTGTTATTCTAGGTGGTGATAATATCATCGATAATGTTACTGTTGGAATAAAAGCAACATTACGTACAGCATCTGCTGCAGGTGGATATGTTGGTATCATTGAAAATGGTTCTTTAATTTTACGAAATGTGAAAGGTAATAATGTGGTAAATTACTGCGAATTTGGTCTATACACCGATGATGGAGTAAGTAGCTATTATACATCTTCAGATACGACTAAAACTTTGATTTCTGATGATAACATGAAAGTCGGACTTTTGGTTGGAAAGGTAGAAGATGGATTTGTATTATATGATAATTTGAATGAGTTTGATTCTGATACAAAAATAATCACTATCGATAATATGCCGGTTACTACAGGCAGGACAGAACAGATACCACTAGTAAACGGATTTCAGATTATTAATGGCTGTAGTCTGGATGAGGCTTCTGGAAATAAATATTCTGACAGGATTGCGGTTGAGACTCAATCTTCAGACGGAACTATAACAGGATTTGATTTTAACATATACAATACAGAACAATTAGAAATTCTGGCATTAGCCTTAAATAGTGATAGTTTATCAGTATATGTTGATGAAAGTTACAGTGTTCCAGACTTAAGAACAGCTCATGACAGTGGCTATGATTATACTGCGAAATGCAGAAAAGCAACTTATGCGGATGTTGGAACTGCTGAGGCAAAAGGTGGTAACAGTGCTGACTGTACGTTTGCAAAAGCCTATGATGATGGCAGGGTAGAAGAAACTTTAGGATATTTATATCCGTATCTATGCTATAAGTATATGTGCGTAACGGATTCTAAGAAGGTAGGCCATGACTATACAGATGAAGTGAGATATACTAATTTTAAGACAACGATATTATCTGCAGGTGGGGATGATGGATCGAAAAAATACATATCTGTATTAAACAAAGCAGATGATAACGTAAGCCAGTATACAACTTCTTATAAATTACGAGCAAGTACAAGTTACCTTTATGATTTATCTGTATATGAAAACAGTTTTCGGGGATTCGGAGCTTTATATTCAAAGCAATACTCTGATTTTCGTGCAAATTTTGACGGAAAAGGCCATTCTGTTAAAATCAATATGGACCGGAACTGGGATGCTAATATCTCCATTACTGGTATGTTTAATTCTTTGATTTATGATACTAGAAAGGATACAAATGGGACTAGTGACAGTAAATTAGAGATTATAGATTTTACTTTAGTGGATAGTGTATTTCAAAACCGATTAAATCAGGAGAATTTATCATCGGTAAATGAAACAGAAAAATTAAAGGGGGCAGCCTGTGGATCAGCTACCGGTGCTGTGGCAGGAGAAGTTCAAGGCGCTTGGGAATTTAAAAGCATTATATTTAAACGAAGTGATTCTGCGTCTTTTACAAGTTTTCAGGGGTTACTCTTATATGCGTTAAGTGATGAAGAGTTCCAAAGAGAAATGGTCTGTGGTGTTCGCGGTTATATGAATGTTGGTGGTTTGATTGGAAGGATAAATACTACAGATTATATCGAGGGTACAGTAAGTGCTTCGGCAGATTGTGTTAAATATGGGGACGAAGCAACTCATGGAGGTTCTAATTCTATTGAAATAATAGGATGTTCCATTGAAGGATATGATGAAAAAAATGCAGTAAATATTCAAGGTGGAACAGATGCATTTGCGGTAGGTGGTTTGGTAGGCTCTATCGGTGCAAATTTAAATACCTATGCGTATAATACAGATAAAACCAGATGTTTTTATTTTGGTGAAATTAATTTTAAGGACTGTTCTGTAAAAAATGCTAATATTCTTGCTAAAAACAGTGGATTTTTGGGTGGGTTTGCAGGAACAGTTGGATACCGACCGGATTATTATTGGCGCAGTGCAGGAGTTGTAAATGTTAAATACAGTTCTCAAAATAATGTTATTAACCAGGTAAATATTCTTTTTACTGAGGCCAGTAATGAGGTTGATAAATATTCAGCAGGAGGTGTATTTGGACAGATAGAAGTATTTCCGGTAAAATCTTTAGCGTGTGATAATGAAAAAAGATACTTGCGTAATTCAGAAATCGGGACTGAAGATGCTTCTTGTACCATGAAGAATGTCTATGTATCTTCACTTACAATTAACAATAGAAGTAGTAATGTAGATAGTAAGGATAGTACTAAATATAATATACAAGGAAATACCGGTGGTATTGGAGGTTTAATTGGTTATCTAAGTTGTAGAAAGATGAGTATAAAAAGGGTTCAGGTAACAGACTCTAAGATAGGATATAATAACATGGGTACAGATGATACAACAGATGACCAATATGCACTTACGCATGTAGGAGGATTAATTGGTATCAGCAGTTCTAATGGTGAGTATGAAAATAAAAAAGAAAAATCGTTTTATACCAATATGTTGCAAATTAGTGGTGCTAAAGTTTCAGATTCTCTTGTTGTAACGAAACAGCAGGAAGCAGCTGCCGGAGGGTTCATTGGATATTTATCGACGGAAAATGTAACTATAACCAATACTTCTGATGAAGGTTGGGAGACGCTTTTAATAACAAATAACGAAATATCCGCGGATGGTACATCGGGAAATGCCGGTGGTGTCATAGGAAAGGTAGAGCCATCAAAATATGTGCCGTATAATGATTCGGGTGCTTCTGATAATACTCTTATTGTTAAAAAGTATATTGAACATTTGGATATTGCGGGAAATACCATAACTTCCAAAGCAACATCCGGAGATGCCGGTGGAGTTGTTGGAGAATTTACTTCTGATTTGAATAATAGCTATGAGAGTCGTCTGACATTGGAGGCTGTTCAGGTAGGGGGGCAGGAAGTTTCTGATACCGAGGATGTTAGTAGTACTTCAAATACAATTATCGGATATGAGTATACCGGTGGATTATGTGGGTATGTAAAGGGGATGACATATCTTCGATACAAAGACTATGTAAGAGTTGGTTCTGAAACTTCTGGTAATACGTTGATTGGAAGAGTAACAGGAGGACTTTATGGAAAATTAGCAGAAGGAAGTGGTAGCGCGAAGTCCGGCATTAGGGAATTATTTGAAACAGATCAGGTTGAAATAATCAATAATAAGATTATTGCTGTAAGTGATAGTAACCCTTATACAGTTAGTGGTGGTGTTGCAGGTGTAAGAATTTATCATAAAGCTTTAACCTATGTAGCAACATATACCATTAAAAATAATGTAATTATTGCATCAGGTAATATTGGGAGTAAGTATTATAAAAATATATCTTGTGGTGGAATGTATGGTCAGTTAAAATATATTTCCAGTGATACGGCTCATTATTATGTACAATATTTTGATAATATGGTTTTGGAGAATAATAGTATTGGTTATTATCGAGTATTATCAGATAAAAACATAAAAACCATGGAAGATGCAATTGAATATTTTACATCATCTGGTACAAAACTAGATTATACTACACAAGAAGTTTGCCTGTTTAAATGGAAAGATTCTTCCTCTTTTGTATATGACAATTGGAGAAATTATGAAATTAATGAGTCCAATGTTGGAGAGTATGCTTGCAGAATAGGTAATTATATTGGAGATTATAGCAATGCTGCAATGCACTGTGTATTTCTTAGACCAACTTTGACTTATTCTGAAGATGTAGGTTCTATTCCTGCCGTAGATGTAGCAAGTACTAGTTATAACGTAACAGTAACTTCTTCAGATTATGGTTATTCATACCCATATGATTATAAATATAAGTGCCATTTTATCTATCTGGATGATTATAAATCTTCTGATGCTATTGTTGATATTACGGATAGTGAGGAAAAGCCGGTTTTAGATGAATCTGTATTAATGCAACATGGTGAGAATGAAACTACAGATGAGGATGGAAACGAAACTACCGTACCAGTATACGAGACGGATTATTTCTTTGGAAATATTGCAAATATCGTTTCGGAATATTCTGAGGTAAAGAATACTACCTTAAGTGAAGAGGCTTCAAGTGATGAAAAGGCAACTTCGACCTATAAATTCCTTACTTCTAAACGTTTGGATATTACTATGGGCGGAACAAATGATAAGAATTTAATTTGTGCTTCACCAGATTCCGTTGACTATTTTTCTAAGACTTATACTGCTAGTGGAACATACAATGGAGTACCTGTCATTGAAATGGATGGGCAGGCTGCACAGTATATTGGAGATTATGTAGCAGCTATTTTGACCAATGGTGGTGGAGTTTATCCAGAATATAGTAGTAGTACCTTTAATAGTTTGTTGGATATTTCTTGTGTAAATGCTTATATCGATCCGGATGGTAAAATATATGCCATAGGAGACGATGGGAAAGTAGCAGGAATAGAAGGCACAACGCATGCAGAAAGCAGTATAACAACAGTGGATACAAATAAATTATCAGCGGAGGGACGTCCTTTTGATCAGATAATTGAAACGACAGATGGTAAATATTATACAATTACCTTGTTACGATACACGTATAGCGCTTACGATTATTTGGGTAAAGAAAAGAAAGAAACGATATATATTCCTGTTTTTGTAACGAAAAAGGTAACAATGAACAGTTATTTAAGCATTTTATCTGGTGAAGAGTACTCTTTAACTGAAGCATGTACAAATGGACGTAAAGATGATGTTGTCATTTCCCATGACAGTGTTTATACAATATACTCTGAATTTGTATATGATGCTGTTCGAACAGAGGAGAGTTTTTCGGATCTTAAAGTAGAAAAATCCTTAAAATTTGAAGCACTAGGTGCTGATAAACAATATCAGGACTTTTACGTGCAAGCCGGAACAAAATATACTTTAGTTGATGTTCAAACAGGAAAAGAATATTACTATACGGTATCCGAAAGTGCTGTTTCAGAGATTCCATTTTCTCAGTTTACAGATAGCGAGGGTAATCCATATAAACAACGAAACATAGGTGAGGATGGAATTACTATTACTGAGGAAGAGTATATGTCTATTGGTTATTACGGAGGTGTAGCAGGAACAGATAAATTCAGTGGTACATCAGGTCTTGAGAGATTCTTTATTGTGGTAGAGCCTTCCGGAACTGATATTAATGTATCCTATCGAATCTCTATTACAACCAATGCTGTTGATGGAAATGAAGCAAATAAAGAAGAGTCCATAAGAAAAATCGAATCCGATGGAATCAATATTACTCAGATTCCAGGACCATTAATCAGTTTTGAAGGCGTGAAAGAAAATAATGGTGATTTAGAAGGAACTGATGGCATAACATGGATTTCTGGTTCCATCGGAAAAGATAAAACTCTGGAAGTGGATGGAAGGATTCGTGTCAGCATGGTACCTCCAAATACTACTGATACTAGTAGAAACGGAAGTCCATACTGGATATATAAAGCTGCAAATAAGACCATTGACAGTGCCAACGCAGGAAAATATCTGGAAATAGGTGTTACGTTGATTGATAATGGAACAAATCAAGAAGTACAATGGCCGGAGGGAACCAATGTTATTATAAATGGTGGAACCCCGACACCATTACAAGGAAATTCTGTAATTTATACCTATAAAGATAATGGACAGAAATTTTCTTTTGATACCTTAAGTCATAATATTGCGAATGGTGAATGGTATTATTATGATATTAGTGAAGGTGAAGAGCCAAATTATCAATGGATTACAAAGAGTGATGGGAACAATTGTTATTATTATCGTCAATATGACACAAATGGTAATTTAGTTGATACACTGACAAATATTACTATATTAGATGAAAGTGACATTTCCGTTTCCAACCAATGTCATCTGGAATTTGATTTTTCTGTAGCAGACATTAAGGACTATGTTGGTAAAAACTATACTGTTAAGATAAATCTGTATCGTTCCTCTGATCCTGATTTCCCATTAGAAGAAGCAGGAACTACCGTTTCTGATGGAAGTATCAGAGAATACTATGAGACGATTTTAGCAGAAGGTAATGTTGATTTAGCAGCTGCTATCACTCCGGAGAATTTATTGGATTTAGGTATTAACTTATATGGTGATACAAAAAAGACATATGAAATACCATTTACCAATAAAATTGACTTTACAGATATGATTAGTACAAAAGGTGCTGATGCAGATATAGCAACATGTGCTGCTAGGAATTATATGGTTGTTTACCGTATCTATAAGAAAACACCAAAATCAGGGGATAGTGGATATGAGTATGTATTAGTTGATTTGTATAACGATTCACCGTTCACATTATATGATATTAGTTCAGGTGAAACTCCAATTCCAGTTAGTCAACTTAACCAAACTAATGAAGATGGAACAACGACTGCAAAGTATGCTTTTGTAACCATAGAGAATTTTGAAACAGATGAAATTAAAGCTGGTGTGGATAGTACACCATATGTTGTTACTTGGCAGATGAAATTAACAGTGGATGCTAGTAAAATTGAGGATGCAGATTTAGCAAACTATAAAGTAGAAGCTACTTATCTGCCATACGATAAGACTGCTGACCAGCCAACTTCGGACAGCGAATCTACTTTAAAAGATTACTTCATCTTTACCATCGCCAAGTTAAAGACAGATTTCTAAAGTCTGTTGGTAATGGCAAAGCCGAAGGAAAAAGGTACAAAATAAACTAATTCGTCAAAAAAACGGCGAAAAGTGATATCGGGTGGCAAGATACGTTCCTCGAAAAGGAGTCATTAGAGCAAAGAATGTTCTAATGGCTTCTTTTTTACAAACTGAAATTCATTGTAAAATTGCCTGTTTTATGGTAAAGTAAAACAATTGGAGGTGCAGATATGCTCAATATATATTACGGAAATATGCCGGATGCTATTTATAACACGTCTGTGTATTTTAAAAATGCATATGAAGATGCATGGATCATAGACCCGGTTGCAAAAGAGATGATTTTTGATGTAGATAAATCTACGGTATTAGATAGTGCAGTAATTGATAGTCCTGTTATGGGTAAAATTGTGCCGACTGCTTTATCTGGTGGCGTAAAGACATTGATTTTGATTAAGAATGTACCTTCTGTGGTGTTTAATGCTTCGACCTGTGGTGATAATTGTGCGAAATGGATTCTGAAACTTGCAGAAACCCAAGACATTACAATTAATTTACGACACTTAATGGATTTTGGAGAAGGTACATTTGATATTCACATTTTGAATACGAATCAGGTTGTACACAGTATGAAAGAGCTTGTTCCTATCGCAGGCTTGTATGTATAAGGGGTGTTGGATATGTACGGGACACATAGAATTATTGTACAAAATAAACGTATCCGTTACGATTTTGAAATAAAGAGAAATATCACTATAATCAAAGGAGATAGTGCAACCGGAAAAACTACTTTGGTGGATATGATACGTGAGTATTTTGAAAATGGAGCTGCCAGTGCTGTGGAATTAAGTTGTGATAAGGAATGCACAGTTCTCGAAGGACGTACATGGAGCGGGCAGTTATCCTTAATGAAAGATAGTATTGTTTTTATTGATGAGGGCAACGACTTTGTTATGAGCAATGAATTCGCTGCTGCCATTCAGGACACAGATAATTATTATGTCATTGTTACTAGAGAGGGAATTCCGTCTTTGCCTTATAGTGTGGATGAAATTTATGGTATTCGTAATTCCGGTAAGTATGGAAATCTTAAGCATACTTACAATGAATTTTATCATTTGTATCAAGAAACAGATTGAAGATGGAAGTATTGCGACAGTTTTAGAACACCCACAGGATTATATTGATAGTAAGGAATTCTTTAGCTGGGAACGATATTTTATATCATTGTTGATTCAAAAAACTCAGGATAGTTATTTAAAGTATTCAAAAAAGAGTTTAAATCCAGTTTATTTGCAGCATAATGAAATGGAAAAAATTTTGGCGATTATGAAAGGTGTTGATTTTACCGAATAGAAGATATATTCTTCGAAAAGAAGTCATTAGAGCAAAGAATGTTCTAGTGGCTTCTTTATTTTGAAACTTTTTTCACAACTTAATATTTTCTAAAAGATATTTTGGTATAAATTAACCGAAATCCAGATTAATAATTAGGATTGACTCATTCATGTTTTGTGGTATAATTTAATTAAAGTCCGTAAAAAATATAAAAATACGGATTTTGATTAAAAGAGGTGATTGAATGATATACACATACAAAGAATGTATTGAAAAATACAAAACCAATTATGAAATAAGGAAACTTCTTGCAAGTGGTTCCTTAGTAAGAGTTCGCAGGGGCATATATTCTGACAATGACCATGAAGCGGAGCTTGCGATAATAAGTAAGGCGCACCCGGAAGCTGTATTTACGTTGAATAGTGCTTTTTATTATCATGGACTTACAGATACAATTCCAAGAAGTTATTATCTACTTACGGATAAGAATTATACCAAAATTAAAGATAAGAGAATTACCCAGTTCTTTGATAATAATGACAGTCTTGAAATTGGTGTAGAGACAAAAGTTCATAATGGTACGGAAATCCGTATTTTTAACCGGGAACGTATGATAGTTGAATTGATTCGCAATAAAAGTAAGTTTTCGTTCGATTATTACAAGGAGATTATAGCTAATTATAGAAAACTGATTTATGAGCTAGATATACAGGCAGTTCAGGAATATGCGTGTCAGCTTCCAAAAACAAGGCTTGTTTTAGATACATTACAGCTGGAGGTGTTTTAGATGAATTTATCTGATATGGTAAGAAAAATGCAGGAATTAGGATATGAAGCGGATGATGCGGAAGCAAGAGTGTGTCAGGATATTGTTTTGAAGGCAATATCAAAAAGTACCTTATCCAGAAATATAACGATTAAGGGTGGAGTCGTTATGAGGAGCATAACGAATAATATCCGTAGGGCAACACAGGATATGGATATAGATTTTATCCGATATTCCCTTTCAGATGAATCTGTCGATAATTTTGTTGCAAAATTGAATTGCATTGAAGGTATAACAATAACAAGAGTCGCGAGAATTGAAGAATTAAGCCAACAGGATTATAAAGGGAAACGAGTAAATGTGCATATTAAAGATACTTATGGAAATCTGATAGAAAGCAAGATTGATCTGGGTGTACATAAGCACATGGAAATTGAGCAGGAAGAGTATTGTTTCGACATTGCTTTTGATGATGAAGGTGCGTCACTTCTTATAAATACCAGAGAGCAGATGTTTGCGGAGAAGCTGCGTTCACTTTTGAAATTTGGTACTTTTAGTACTCGCTACAAAGATGTCTATGATATGTATTACCAGTGCGGCAGAATGAATGAACAAAAGCTGATTGATTGCCTGCATACATTCATTTTTGATGATTCAGGAATGCGTGAAAATGATATGTCAGCTATCCTTAAAAGATTAAAATTTGTATTTCGTGATAAGATATATAAGGATAGAGTAGATAAAAGTGATAAGAGGTGGTTAGACACCGAGATTGATGAAGTGTTTGCCGGTATAGTGGAGTATCTGAATGATTTTAAATAAAATCCGTAAAAAGATAAAAAATACGGAAAATATTTAAAAACAACAATTGAAAAATTCATATGAAGATGTATGGATTATAGACCCGGTTGCAAAAGAGATGATTTTTGATGTAGATAAATCTGCGGTGATAATTGTGCGAAATGGATTCTGAAACTTGCAGAAACCCAAGACAAAAGATGAGGAATAATTCATAAAATATTTGACATTTCATACAATAATAGTGTATGATACTCATACAGATATGGTTGGTTTGGCGACTAACCGGTAAAATTTGATTCAGTTGTGGTGAATCTGGCGATTCATCGGTAAGCCCTTACTTTTGTAAGGGCTATTTTTTTGCATTTTACATAACGATACACAAAAACAACCTTTTTTTCATCTGAGAATTTTTTATATGTATCAGCATATTTGTTGATAATGCTGATTGCTTCTGATTTGTTCATTTTATTAATCCTTATGTGAGAGTACTATGAGAAATTTAAAAGGAAGGTTCTTCTGCCGTAGCAGATGACCCCTTCCTTTAGTGACTGATTTTTCTGTTGTCCGCCAACTGATCGGCACCCAAAGTCCGGTATAAGTTAACCGAAATATTTTTTGGAAACTTGAAATATGTTTTTTAAAGTGAGAGATGTTGCAATAATTATTAACAATATGGGTAAATAATTATTGTATTTTCACATATAATAGTATATAATCATAGATGATGTGAACAGTTCAAAATTAATTTGTTCGGACTTGACACAATGTCTATGATTTGGTAATATAATATTAGAAATACTTCGTGGTGAAGTATCACTCCCAAGACGCTTGTAATATCAGGTATGCAAGAAGAGGCGTTAAGCGGGGATTTAGTCGGGAAGTCTGCACCCGTACCTGAGAGCCGATGGCGAAAAAGAACGTAGTCATAAAAAAGAAGTTCCGGAAGGGTCTGAGGTTGTTTCCTTGGACCTTTTTTTAGTATATGTTGTGAGTAAGATATTTATTATAAAAAATACAGGAGAAGAATAATGGCAAAGAACAATAAGTATCTGCAATATGCAAAGAGCAGAAACAAAACACAGCTGAATATTGATTTGCAGCAGATAGCGGTTGAATTTAGTAGATTGCTTAATAAAAAGTTTTGCTATGTTTTCAGTGGTGGCATCAGAGTAGAGTTTCAGTTTAAAATGGAGAATTTCTATCATCTGCTGGGTTTTCATAAGCTTACGGATGTAACTATTATAAAAATGGTAGAGAATCATAAGCTGAAAAAAGAGGACTTTTATAAGCTTGTAAGAGATGGTAAAGTTTCAATGGATGCGACAGATGCTGATATTGTGGGGGATTTTGAAGAAATGATTGTACATATTCAAGATACCGAGCGTAAGTCTGATTTGGGTGATATTAAAGCACATCGTTTTCAATTCTTTTCCGAAAAGAATGTACTTGAACTTTTATTGAGTGACCCGGTTATAGATTTTGATAATGGTGAGTGTAATACAGTTATAGATGCTGATAAAGTGTTTTTTAAACTGATTACGAATAAATACCGTAACCTGAATCTGTTTATAGGATATGATAAAGCAGAGAAAAATCATTATACTGCAACTTTCTTTTTGGAAAATGAAAAAAATAAATATTTGATGAAAATGTCCGGAGAACCCCAACCACAGTTGAAGATTTTGTCAAGAGTGGTTATTGATACAAGAAGTAATGAAATGATTGATTTCTATGTAAAATGGGAAAATGTACGAGAAGAATTTGTTGATGAGCCATATTATAAGGGACAGAGCAGATTAAAAGCATGGATTAACAGTAAACATATTTCTTCAAAACAGGTGGCGAAAGAAATAAAAGTACAGAAAAAGCTTCTGGAACAATATAAGGAAGAAGTAGAAGAATTAACATTAAAGTTTACTATTGTAACAGCAGTGTCCAAGTTGAATTTAGAGGAGGAAAAGGAAGCTGCACAGTTGAAACTGATGGAATTTAATATAGATGCAGAAAATGAAGATGAAATTGTGGAGTATAAGAGTTTAGATATTACACAATTAAAGAATGATAAGCTTAGAATGGAAGCGAAGCTGTCAGCCTTAGAGAATAAATTGCAAAAGCATGAGAGGTATCTTCCAGATGTGATTGAATTAGAAAAGCAGGAAGTTCTTTTTGTGTATAAGGAATATTTGACAGAAGTTAAATTTGATAAAGAGCAGATTGGTAAGATGTTGAATGATAATGATTTGTTTGAAAATACAATATTTCCGATGAGCTTTTTACAGATTTACAAGAGTGTAAAAAAATAAGTGTTGATCGTTTTTTTTGACCAGCACTTATTTTTTTATTTCATTTTATTAAATCAGTGAGGATGAATCCTCCTGATAAAAATTAACTGATATTCATCTGGTCTTCATGAGTTTTAAAGAACTGCACAATCAAGTCTAAATCCCTTTCATAGTCTTCAAAAGTAGGATAGTATTCATCCGGACGATACAAGGCGCTAACCAGAGTTTTATTTAACTGGTCGAAGGCTTTTAAATCTACCGGTTTTGAAAAATGGTATCCTTGTCCGATATCACATCCAATTTCTAATAGGAAATTCGCCTGTTCTTCGGTTTCGATACCTTCAGTAATTACCGTAAAATCTAATTCTTTAGCCATAGCAATCAGATATCTTAAAATAGTCAAACCTTCTTCACTATTGGCATTTTTAGAAAGGAAGGAACGGTCTAATTTGATTCGGTCAATCGGTAAGTCTTTTAATAAATTAAGTGGTGAATTTAAACTACCAAAGTTATCAATACATAAGATAAAACCTTCATTATGTAAGCGTTCAATGATGTTTTTAATCTGGTCTGTAACATTGGATAAGCCACGTTCCGGAATTTCTAATACCAGCATATCATGACGAATCAGATAGCGGTCAGATAATTCAATCAGATAATCAATAAACTTTTCGTTTTGTAAGTGGGTAGGAGAGATGTTCATGGTAATTGGTGTTGGTTCAATTTTATTATCAATCCAACGACGGATGGTTTTTAAACATTCTTCCCACATATAATAGTCCAATTTTTGAATCAATGAGGTACTTTCAAACAATGGAAGGAAAGCATAAGGGGATAAGATTCCCTTTCCAGGATAATCCCAACGTACCAAGGCTTCTGCACTAATGATTTTATAGGAATGTAAATCATACATAGGTTGTAAGTACATCATGAATTTATGGTCATCTAAGGCTTGTTCCATTTCTTCACTCATTTTTTTGTTGGTTAAAAATGTTTCATTTAATTCATTGGTGAAAAATTTATAACAGACCTCATCGGTTTCTTTTACGAATTTCTGAGCCAGAGTAGCACAGTTTACCATGTCCATTACTTTTTCTGCGGTGTCATGAATCTTATAAATACCAAAGGCTGCCTTAATCTGAACATTATCATCATAATGAATCAGGCGGTCGGATAAGGTTTGAATCAGGTTGGTAACATAGGTATCATCGCAGTTTACAGTTAAGATACAAAAAAGATTGGAATAAATCTGTGCGTAAATGTGTCTTCCAGCTGTTTTACTTAAGGTTTGTGCGGTATAGTATACAACCTTGTCACCTTCGGTAGGACCGAACAATTGATTGATTTTACCGATATTGCTGATATTAAATGCGATTAAAGTAAAACTTGGTTTGGCTTCATACTCAGCGGAAAAAGCTTCTGCACTTTTCGTGAGAAAGTAGTCAATGTTCCAAATGTTCGTGGTAGCATTAATGTATGCAATATTTTGTAATTCATCAATTTTCTTAGTGGAAGTGTCTACCTGGGTTTCATATTTCTTTTCTAAGGTTTCTAATTCCTTTGTCTGATATTTATAATATGCTTTCATTAAATCATAATGGTAATAAAGATAGCCTAATGCTGCAATCAATACAATGATAAGAAAAATACCAAATAACGGCATATTATCCCTCCTAAAATAAATGTCAGGATATCTGTTTTTTTAGAAAAATATAGATTCCGGACATTTAATAAATTACACAAAAATGTGCTTATACTAATATTATATGAAGAAATGACCCGTTTCGCAAGGAAAACTTATATTTTGATGGAAATAAAAGAAGAGTAGTGTTATCGTTCAAACAGTAACTCAAAGAGCTTACTGTTTGAGGAAGTGTTTATGCCTTTCTTGACAGAAAAAGAATCTATATTATAATGAAACTAAGTGACAAATATGTAGTAACTTGTAAAGCTAATTATGAACGGAGGATTTCTATGATTGATTTACATTTGCATTTAGATGGTTCTTTAACACCGGAAATCGTAATAAAGCTGGCAAAATTACAGGGACTGAACTTACCTTCAGATAATGATGAAGACTTACGAAATCTTCTTACGGTACCAAAGAATTGTGAGAGTTTAAATGATTATCTGAAATGCTTTGATTTACCTCTTTCTTTATTACAGGAAAAGGATGCCATTACTCTTTGCGTGAAGTTATTGTTTGAACATCTGGATTCTTTGGGATATCAATACTGTGAAATACGTTTTGCACCGCAATTACATCAAAAACATGGTTTATCCCAAGAGGAAGTGGTAAAAGCGGTACTTTCAGGTAGGGATGAATATAAAAAGGAACATTTAGACACTGACTTTGATGCCCGATTCATACTTTGTATGATGCGGGGAAATGATAATAAAAATGAGAATTTCGAAACTATAGAAACGGCGAAGGAGTTTCTTGGAAAGGGCGTGGTGGCTCTTGACTTAGCCGGTGCGGAAGGCTTGTTTCCAACAAAAAATTATAAAGAAGAATTTCAAACAGCAAGGCAATATGGAATTCCTTTTACCATCCATGCAGGAGAAGCAGATGGTGTAGAAAGTGTAAGAACTGCCATAGAATCTGGGGCAAAAAGGATCGGACATGGTATTCGTGCCATGGAAGATTTAGAGGTAATGCGGTTACTAAAAGAAAAAGAAATTACGTTAGAATTATGTCCAACCAGCAATATACAAACAAAAGCAGTCCCTTCCTGGAAGGAGTATCCATTAAAGAGATTTATGGATTATGGTATTTTAGTTACGATAAATTCTGATAATCTTATGGTTTCAGATACTAACGTGAAAAAGGAATTAGAATTGATCCAAAAAGAATTCCAACTTTCTGAAAATGAGATAAATATCCTAAAAGAAAATAGTAAAAATGCAATATTCAGGTAAAAGGAGTATTTTATGTTAAAGGAATTGGATTTAAGCGAAATTAAAAAAGTATACGACGAACTTATGGTTCGGGATTTTCCGGCTTGTGAAATCAAGCCTTTTGCTGCCATAGAGCGGATGTTTTTAAAAGGGGAATATTTTGCTTATGGAAATTATGAAAATGAGGAATTAATTGCTTATGCTTTGATTTCGAAAACGAAGGAGGGAACCATTGGACTTTTGGATTATCTTGCAGTAAATGAGGGAAAAAGAGGAAGCGGATATGGAAGTAAAACCTTAAAAGAAATAAAAGAAGTTTTTAAAGACCGATGGGATGGTCTGATTGTGGAAGCAGAGCATATTGAGTATGCAAAAGGAGAAGGGGATAGAGAAAAACGTCAGCGAAGAATTTGTTTTTATGAGAAAAATGGATTGATAAGATTGAATTTCGAAAGCAGAATCTATGGAACGGAATATACGGTGTTATATTTAAATACAAAAGATGATGCCTTTTTGGATAACAAAACATTAGAAGAGGAATATCGAAAGATATATCAAATGATGATGCCAAAGGAATGGAATGAACAATATGTACAGGTTTGGAAAGCATAAGGAGTTGTTTCGTTTCATAGTATAATAAAAAGTGAATTAGCATGGTGTTATTATGAAATCGAAGATTCTGATTGCACGGAAGAAAATAGGAAGTAGTATATTACTGCTTCTATTTTTATTTTATACGGCAGTTTGGCATATGAAAGATATGCCACAGGTATTTGTTACTGTGGAACAGTTAGAAAAAAAGATAACATTAAAAAACTTTACTCAGGATGTGCCTGAAACGGAAGAATCAGCAGAAGAACCCAGTCAATTATATGCAAAATCAGCTTTGTTAATGGATGCAGTTTCTAATAGAGTGTTGTTTGAAAAAAATGGGTATGAAGTGATGCCTATGGCAAGTACCACGAAAATAATGACTTGTATCTATGTTTTGGAAAATAGTGATTTAGACCAAATTGTTACCGTGTCTGCCAATGCCTGTAATCAACCCAAAGTAAGACTGGGTATGAAAGAGGGGGAACAATACATATTAAAGGATTTACTTTATGCCCTTATGTTGGAATCTTACAATGATTGTGCGGTAGCCATTGCAGAACACGTAAGCGGTGATGTTGCCACATTTTGTGAAGAAATGACGAATAAAGCGAAAGATATTGGTGCCTATGATACGAATTTTATCACTCCAAATGGTCTGGATGCCGAAGAACATTATACTACGGCCTATGACCTTGCACTGATTACTAGTTATGCAATAAAAAATCCTCAGTTTTTAGAAATTATTAGTACAGCGAATTATGAATTTTATGAAAAGACCAAAGGAAATATAAAAATGGTTTATAACCGGGATGCATTTTTAACACAATACGAAGGTGCCATTGGGGTAAAAACAGGATATACTTCAAATGCAGGATATTGTTTTGTAGGTGCGGCAAAACAGGAGGAAAAGCAACTAATTAGTGTGGTATTAGCTTCCGGCTGGCCGCCAAATAAGAATTATAAGTGGGAAGATACTAAAAAATTAATGAATTATGGTTTTGCAAAATACCAGATGGCAAAGTTAAATCAGGAACAGATTATGATTCCTGACATTCCGGTAAAAAATAATGTAATATCAGAAAATTTATCACTATGGATAAGTTTCGAAGAGCAGTTGCTTCTTAGGGACGATGAAAGGATAGTGTATAAAGTAAATCTGCCGGATGTATTAAATGCTCCTGTAAAGAAAAATCAAAAAATAGGAAGTATCAGCATTTATCTGGATTCAGAATATTATAAGGATATTCCTGTATACAGTGCTGATGCAGTGGAAAAAATGAATTATATGGATTGTTTTGAACTTATTATTTCAAAGTTTACCGATAGTTCTTTTTGTTTTTAGTCTTGAAAAAATTGCGAAAAAGAGATACAATAAAATCGGCATAAATTGGTTTTACTTTTTTGTAAAACCTTATAAATTAATAGAATATGGAGGGCTAAAAATGAGCAATTCTAACAAGTTGTCAGCAAGAGAAAGAATAGCATCTTTACTTGACGACTCAAGCTTTGTTGAGGTTGGAGCTTATGTTACAAGCAGAAGCACAGACTTTAACATGCAGGAAAAAGAAAATCCAGCTGATGGTGTCATTACCGGTTATGGTGTGATTAATGAAAATCTTGTGTATGTGTATAGCCAGGATGTAACAGTACTAAATGGTTCTGTTGGAGAAATGCATGCAAAGAAAATCGCTAAGATTTATGATATGGCGATGAAGGTTGGTGCACCGGTTGTAGGTTTGATTGATTGTGCAGGATTAAGATTGCAGGAAGCTACAGATGCATTAAATGGTTTTGGCGAAATTTATTTAAAGCAGACTCTTGCTTCAGGAGTGATTCCTCAAATCACAGCTGTATTCGGTACTTGTGGTGGTGGTTCTGCGATTGTTTCTTCCTTATCTGACTTTACTTTTATGGCAAAAGAAGGAAGCAAATTATTCGTAAATAGTCCAAACGCTTTGGATGGAAACAACGAAGCGAAGTTAAATACTGCTGCAGCAAGTTATCATAGCGAACAAACCGGATTAACAGACGGTGTTTTTGATACTGAGTTGGAAGTATTAGGACAAATTAGACAATTAGTAGACATCTTACCATCTTGCTATGGCGATGAAACTTGTTCCGATTGTTTTGATGATATTAACCGTATCGTTCCTAATGTGGACGGTTTAAAGGATGATGCTAAATCAGTATTGATTACTATTGCTGATAACCAGACTTTTGTAGAACTTAAGAAAGACTTTGCCAAGGATATGGTAATTGGATTTATGAAGTTAAATGGAATTACAGTTGGATGTGTTGCAAACCAGGTAAATGAAGGTGGAAATGCTTTAACTACAAATGGTGCTTTAAAGGCAGCAAAGTTCGTTACATTCTGTGATGCATTCCAGATTCCAGTACTTACTTTAACAAACTGTAAAGGTTTTGCAGCTACAGTAGAAGAAGAAAAGACAGTAGCCGGAGCGGTTGCAAAATTGACTTATGCTTTTGCTAATGCCACTGTACCTAAAGTAAATGTTGTAATTGGTGATGCTTTTGGAACTGCTTATGTTGCTATGAATTCTAAATCCATTGGAGCTGACATTGAATTTGCATGGCCAACTGCAAAGATTGGAACTATGTGTCCTACTATGGCAGCAAAGATTATGTATGCGGATGAAATTGAAAAAGCTGCTGATAAGAATGCTCTTATTAAAGAAAAGGCAGCAGAATATGAAACACTTCAATCTAGTGCGATTGCAGCAGCAAAGAGAGGTTACGTTGATGATGTAATTGAACCGGATGCAACAAGAAAAAGAATCATTGCTGCAATGGAAATGTTATTTACAAAGAGAGAGGATCGTCCAAGTAAAAAACATGGTACGGTTTAGAATGAGGTGACTAACATGAAAGCTAAATTAAAGAAGTTATTATTAGTATTATGTATGGTAACCTGCGTGTTTGCTCTTTCTGCTTGTGGTCAGACAGATGAAAATACATCAGAAGGATATGAAAGTGAAGATTATGCAAAGATTTGTGCTTATGATGTGGTGCAATACCTGATTAATGGAAATTTAACTGTGGATGTTGCAGAACAAAACGAAGTATTTGACGAATCTATTGAGGAAGAAGAAATTAAAGCATTCATTGAAACTTTTGATAAGTTTAAGGAAGAAGTAGGTGGAGTGAAATTTAATTCTGAATCAGCATATAGTGCGGTTGTTGAATTATATAGTGCGGCTACCAATGGTGAAATTACAGAAAGTCAGTTGTTAGCAGGATATATTGAAGCATATGAAACTGCAGGTTTAAAAACAAAGGAAATTACTTATGGTGATAATCAGACTATCGTAATTTCTTTGGAAGGTAACGAAAGAAACGCGACGGTTGAAGTTTCTTTGAATAAAAAAGCACAGGTTGTGAATATTACACCTACCGCAAAATATACCACAAAGGAAAAAGTTGTAAAAGCTTTAATGAATACCTTAATGGGTATGGGTACCGTATTTATTGTATTGATTCTTATCTCATTGATTATTAAGGCATTTGCCATTATTCCGATGATTATGGATAAGAAAAAGAAGAAGGAAGAAGTACCTGTAATTAAAGAGGCGAAGGTTCCGGTTCCTGTTGCAAAAACAGAAGTTTCTAAAACAAATACTTCTGCAGCGACCAATGAAATGAATGATAGTGAATTAGTTGCTGTAATTACTGCTGCGATTTTAGCATCATCTACTTGTAATGCTACCAGTGCAGACCAGTTGATTGTACGCTCTATTAAGAAAGTGAAACGTAAATAGTTAGAATTGGAGGAAATTATTATGAAGAATTATAGAATTACTGTAAATGGTACTGCTTATGATGTAGCAGTAGAAGAATTAGGACAAGGAGCAGTAGCGCAAGCTCCAGTAGCAGCTGCACCAGTAGCAGCTCCAGTAGCTCCAGCGGCAGCACCAAAGGCAGCAGCATCCGGAACAGAAGGAAGCATAAAAGTAGCAGCTCCAATGCCTGGTAAGATTTTAGGTGTAAAGGCATCAGTAGGACAGGCTGTAAAGAGAGGCGATGTTATCATCGTATTAGAAGCCATGAAGATGGAAAACGAAGTAGTAGCTCCGGAAGATGGTACAGTAGCCAGCATTAATGTAGCAGAAGGTGCTAATGTTGAAAGTGGCGATGTGTTAGCTACATTAAACTAGGATTTGCTATTGAGTAATCCCAAAAAATTATCGGGAGGAATAAACGAATGGATTACGTTATTGATACGTTAAATAATTTATTAGACCAGACTGCATTTGCCTCACTGTATTGGGGTAATATCGTTATGATTGCTGTTGCGTGTATCTTTTTATATCTTGCAATCAAAAAAGGATACGAACCATTACTGTTAGTTCCAATCGCTTTCGGTATGTTGCTTTCTAATATGTACCCTCCTATTATCGAAGAAGGCGGACTATTACATTTCTTCTTCATGTTGGATGAGTGGAGCATTTTACCTTCTCTTATTTTCATGGGAGTTGGTGCTATGACAGACTTTGCACCTTTGATTGCCAACCCTAAGAGTTTCTTACTTGGTGCAGCGGCACAGTTTGGTATTTATACAGCATATATTTTAGCGATTGCTATGGGATTTAATGATAAGGCAGCGGCTGCTATTTCTATCATCGGTGGTGCAGATGGTCCTACCTCTATTTTCCTTGCAGGTAAATTAGGACAGACAGGTCTTATGGGTGCTATTGCCGTAGCGGCATATTCTTATATGTCATTGGTACCTATTATTCAGCCACCAATTATGAAATTCTTCACAACAGAAGAAGAAAGAAAGATTAAGATGGGTCAGTTAAGACCGGTTTCTAAGTTAGAGAAAATCTTATTCCCTATTGTAGTAACTATCGTAGTAGTTATGATTTTACCTACCACTGCACCATTGGTTGGTATGTTGATGTTAGGTAATTTATTTAGAGAATGTGGAGTCGTAAAACAATTATCTGATACAGCACAGAATGCTATGATGTATATCGTAGTTATTTTACTTGGAACATCTGTAGGTGCCACTACTACTGCACAAGCATTCCTTCGTCTGGATACCTTGAAAATTGTAGTATTAGGTTTGGTTGCTTTTGCAGTTGGTACTACGTCTGGTGTACTGTTTGGAAAATTAATGTGTAAACTTAGTGGCGGAAAGATTAATCCGTTAATTGGTTCTGCAGGTGTATCTGCAGTACCTATGGCTGCCAGAGTTTCACAAAAGGTCGGTTCTGAAGCTGATCCAACAAACTTTTTATTAATGCATGCAATGGGACCAAATGTAGCAGGTGTTATCGGTACTGCAGTTGCAGCCGGAACATTTATGGCTATCTTTGGAGTGAAATAATTTAGGAGGATAAGAAAATGGCAGAACAAAAAACTGTAAAAAGACCAGTTAAAATAATGGAAACTGTATTACGTGATGCACATCAGTCTTTGATTGCTACCAGAATGACTACAGAACAGATGTTACCTATCATTGATAAGATGGATAAGGTTGGATATCATGCCGTAGAATGCTGGGGTGGTGCAACATTTGATGCATCCTTACGTTTCTTAAAAGAAGACCCATGGGAAAGACTTAGAAAAATCCGTGATGGATTTAAGAATACAAAGTTACAGATGTTATTTAGAGGACAAAATATCTTAGGATACCGTCATTATGCAGATGATGTGGTAGAATATTTCGTTCAGAAATCTATTGCTAACGGTATTGATATTATCCGTATTTTCGACTGTTTAAATGATATTAGAAATTTACAGACAGCAGTAAAAGCTGCAAATAAAGAAAAAGGACATGCTCAGGTTGCTCTTTCTTATACCTTAGGTGACGCTTATACCTTAGATTACTGGATGGATATGGCAAAGAAAATCGAAGACATGGGTGCAGATTCAATTTGTATCAAGGATATGGCAGGTCTTTTGGTTCCATATCAGGCTACAGAATTAGTAAGCGCATTAAAGTCTGCAACAAAGTTACCAATTCAGTTACACACTCATTATACTAGTGGTGTTGCTGCTATGACTTACCTTAAGGCAGTAGAAGCAGGATGCGATATCATTGATACTGCAATGTCACCATTTGCTTTAGGTACCAGCCAGCCAGCTACTGAAGTTATGGCAGAAACGTTCCGTGGAACTGAATTTGACCCTGGTTTCGACCAGAGCTTATTAGCTGAAATCGCTGATTACTTTAGACCTATGCAGGAAGAAGCTTTAGCTTCCGGATTATTAAATCCGAAGGTTATGGGTGTTAATATTAAGACTTTATTATATCAGGTACCAGGTGGTATGCTATCAAACCTTGTTTCTCAATTAAAAGAACAGGGTGCAGAGGATAAGTACTATGAAGTGTTAGAGGAAGTGCCAAGAGTGCGTAAAGACTTTGGTGAGCCACCTCTAGTTACACCTTCCAGCCAGATTGTTGGTACACAGGCTGTATTAAACGTTATTATGGGCGAAAGATATAAGATGTGTACAAAGGAAAGCAAAGCCTTATTAGCAGGTGAATATGGTCAAACCGTAAAACCATTTAATAAGGAAGTACAAAAGAAGGCAATTGGTGATAAAGAGCCGATTACCTGTCGTCCAGCTGATTTGTTAGAGCCGGAATTAGATAAGATTGAAGCAGAAATGTCACAGTGGAAGCAACAGGAAGAGGATGTATTAACTTATGCCTTATTCCCACAGGTTGCAACTGAATTCTTTAAATACCGTGAAGCTCAACAAACAAAGGTAGATGCTTCTGTGGCTGATTCACAGAATAAAGCATATCCTGTTTAAGATTAGAAAAGGGAAAGGAACCTCTAAAAGAGGTTCTTTTTCTGTGTTAAGATAGTTACTTTGTAGTAATGAAAAGGGTCGTTACTGATAAAAATGATATCATGATGTTTGTAATCTGAGTTATCGTATTGTCACCATATTTGGTATTGGTATTGCTATTTTGATTAAGAACAGGACTATATTTTGTATATAATGCGTATTGAAAATTAACAAAAAATAAGTTAAAATAAAATTAATCATAGGCAATTTAGCTAAAAGATTGTGAAAAGGAGGAGTAAAATGAAAAATAAAAAATATATAAAAAGAAGTATACAAATCGTCTTATTTTTTACTCTTCTGATGTGCGTAGGAGCAGCTTTTTATGTGAAGATGCTTTATGATAACTATGAAAGCGAATTGGAACTGACATTAAGCGAAGTATCTTATCAGTCTGTTGCCACGTTGACTCGTGAAATGGAGTCTAGAGTACGGTATGTAGACAGTCTGGCACAGATGATTTCTAAGATGGACATGGAAGATACGGATTCTATTTTGGAAGCTTTGGGTGACTTGGATTTTAAAGATGACAGCATCGTAGCCAAGGATGTAAATTATAAGAATATAGGTATTATTAAAAATGATGGAACCGCTTATACTACCAACGGAGAGGTTTATGTGGCTTGGAATTTAAAGAATTTCCGTTTTGCCATGCAGAACCGTTCTTATATTTCAGATGCCATAACAGATTATGATGGCGATGACGTTATTATGTATACAGCACCGATTGATGTAGACGGTAAGATAGTAGGTGCCTTGTTTATGACTTTTGATGTGGAAATTTACAGGCATATTGTAAACATTACATCTTTTGACGGAGAAGGTTATTCCTATGTGGTTAAAAATAATGGTGAATCCGTAATTCCTTCGAATAATCCAAACAGCTTTCAGAATTTTGAAAATATATTTGGTGCTATGCTGAATGCTTCTGATGAGAATGAAGCTTGTGTTGAAGATTTGATGCAAAAGTTGAAGGAAAATGAAGTAGATGGATATGTTATATTCCACAATAAGGTAAATAAATATATGTATTATCGAATGGTGGGATATAATGACTGGTATCTGCTTACAGTGGTTCCGGAAAGTGTATTAAATAATAAGCTTTATCACACAATTCGAATAACATCCTTGATATTAGGAATTGTTGTACTGGTATTTGCAGGATTGTTATCAGCCATTACTTATATTTTCTATAAGAGTAGAAAAAGAATAGAAGAAATTGCATATGTAGACCCACTTACCGGAGGTTCTACCTATGATAAGTTTAAAGTTGATGTAGAAGAATTGGTAGTCCAGAATAAATCCAGAAAATATGCCATGATTACTATGGATATTGATAAATTTAAATTGATTAATGATATTTTTGGATACACAGAGGGAAATTATATCATTAAATGTATTTGGGAAATTATCCGTAGACAGATTCGTTCCGGAGAAGTATTTACACATAAACGTGCAGATGAATTTATGCTGTTTTTAAAATATGATGATATTCATGAGGTTATTGAACGTATTGAACGAATTGATGCAGAAGTAAAACGCCTGAAAAAGAATGGTAATTATGAAATTGAATTATCCGTAGGTATCTGTGAAGTAAAACCTGATGGAGAATTTGATATTAATAAAGAAATTGACCATGCAGCCATTACCAAGGGAACCGTAAAAGGTCAACATGGAAAGCTATATGCGATTTATAATGATAACTTAAGAAAGAAATTGCTTCGGGAAAAAGAAATTGAAAACCGAATGGAACAGGCGATTCGGGATAGAGAGTTTGTTGTCTTTTATCAACCGAAATTTTCAGCCTCTACCAAGGAGTTGGTAGGTGCAGAAGCTTTGGTTCGTTGGAATGCCAAGGATGGCATGATATATCCGAACGAATTTATCCCATTGTTTGAAAAGAACGGATTTATCACTACACTAGACCAGTATGTATTTGAAACCGTGTGCCGGGATATTTCAAGATGGAGAAAAGAAGGTTTGAATGTAGTACCTGTTTCTGTTAATTTATCACAGTTACAGTTATATAATAATAATTTCCTTGAGATTTATGCTAATATTATTAAGAATTCAGAAATTCCAAGTTCGTTGGTGGAATTGGAATTAACGGAAACTACCTTTGTTTCAGATTCTAATATTTTATTGGATACCATTAGTAATCTTCATGCATTAGGCATTAATGTATTGATTGATGATTTTGGAACCGGATATTCTTCTTTGAATATGTTAAAGAGTATTCCGGCAGATGTTATTAAGATTGATAAGAGTTTCGTAGATGATATTGGAGATGAAAGAGGTAATCAGATTGTTACCACTATTGTTCATTTAGGACAGTCTTTGGATATGAAGATTGTTGCAGAAGGTGTAGAAAATGAACATCAATACGAATTCTTAAAGAGTATTTATTGTGACGTTATTCAGGGATATTATTTCTCAAAACCAGTAAGTAGTGATGCATTTCATGAAATATTGATTGCCAAAGGAATCCGCAGATAGGTAAAAACAGATTCGTGGTAAGAAAAAATGGTTTAAAATTTTATAATTTAATGATATGATAAAGGAGGTTTGTTTCGACAGACCTCTTTTTGTTCGATTTTCTATAAGGAAGGTTCAACCGGAAGGAGTACTAAGAGTATGAGAAAAGTTGTAGTAATTGGAGGGGGAGCTGCAGGAATGATGGCGGCTTACTCGGCTGCAATATCAGGGAAACAAGTGGATTTGTATGAGAAAAATGAAAAATTGGGAAAGAAAATCTTTATTACAGGAAAAGGAAGATGTAATATTACCAATGCCTGTTCTGAAGAGGAATTTTTTGAAAAGGTAGTAACAAATCCAAGGTTTTTATATAGTTCCTATTATGGATTTCAAAACTTCGATATGATAGATTTTTTAGAGAAGCATGGGGTTAAAACTAAGGTGGAGCGAGGAAATCGTGTTTTTCCGGTTTCCGACCATTCTTCTGATATTATTGACGGCCTTCATCGTGCCATGAAAAAACAAAATGTTAAAATTCATTTGAATTCTGAAGTGAAGAGAATTTGCTTTCAGGAGGATAAGGTAGAAGGAATTGAGCTTGCAGATGGTAAAATAGTATTAGCAGATTCTGTTATTATCGCTACAGGAGGATTATCCTATCCCTCTACCGGTTCCACAGGTGATGGATATCGTTTTGCAAAATCAGCAGAACATAAGGTGACGAAACTTACACCAGCTTTGGTACCTTTTAATATAAGGGAAGACTATGTGAAAGAATTGCAGGGACTTTCTTTAAGAAATATTGAAATTTCCATTAAGAAAGGGAAAAAGGTGGTATATAAAGAGTTTGGAGAATTGCTCTTTACTCATTTTGGAGTCAGCGGTCCCACTATATTAAGTGCCAGTTCCTATATTCAAAAAGCAATGGGAGAAGAAGAACTTGTGCTATCCATTGATTTAAAACCAGCTTTAGATAAGGAGCAATTATCAAACCGTCTGATACGTGATTTTAAGCGTTATAGTAATAAAAAATTTATCAATGCATTGGGGGATTTATTCCCTTCCAAACTGATTCCTGTTATGGTAAAGTATTCCGGAATTCCGGAAGATAAAAGGGTAAATGAGATAACAAAAGAAGAAAGAGAGCATTTTGCCGACTGCATTAAAAACTTTTCTTCTACCATTGAGGGACTAAGAGGATATAATGAAGCTATTATTACCAAGGGTGGCGTGGAAGTGAAAGAAATCAATCCTTCTACCATGGAATCAAAGAAAGTAAAAGGTTTGTTTTTTGCTGGGGAAGTATTGGACTTGGATGCAGTAACTGGTGGTTTTAATCTTCAAATAGCCTGGTCTACCGGGTATGCCGCAGGAAAACATAGTTAATAAAAGAAAGAAGGAATGAGAAATGTTTAATATTGCAATCGATGGCCCGGCAGGAGCCGGAAAAAGTACCATTGCAAAGAAAGTAGCAAAGGAATTAGATTTTATTTATGTAGATACAGGAGCCATGTATCGAAGTATGGCATTGTATTTCATTCGGAAGCAGGTAAAAGCAGAAGAAACAGATAAAATCATACCATTGTTACCGGAAATTCATGTAACCATAGCTTATGAAAATGGAGAACAACACGTTTATTTAAATGGAGAAGATGTTTCTGCATTGATTCGTAATGAAGAAGTGAGTCAGATGACTTCTTCGATTTCTACGATTCCTGAGGTAAGAGAAAAATTATTATCTTTACAACGGGATTTGGCAAAGGAACATAATGTTTTAATGGATGGAAGGGATATTGGTACCTGTGTTTTACCAAATGCCGAGTTGAAAATTTATTTAACAGCCTCAGTTGGAGTAAGAGCGAAAAGACGTTATGATGAAATGGTGGAAAAAGGAATGGAATGCGATTTAGCAGAATTAGAAGCATCCATTCAGGAAAGAGATTATCGCGATATGAATCGTGAAATTGCTCCTTTAAAGCAGGCAGAGGATGCTGTTTTATTGGATACTTCTGATATGAATATTGAAGAGGTGGTAAATGCCATTATTCAGATGGTAAAAGAAAGGGCATAAAGGTATGTTGAAGGTTGAAGTAGCGAAAACAGCGGGGTTTTGTTTTGGTGTAAAAAGGGCAGTGGATACGGTTTATCAGGAGATAGAAAAAAATGATGTGGTATATACCTATGGACCTATTATCCATAATGAACAGGTGGTTCAGGATTTAGAGAAAAAGGGAGTTCACGTGATAAAAGAAAAAGAGGAACTTGAAAATATAAAAGAAGGTTCTATTGTAATACGTGCCCACGGTGTTACTAAAGATGTTTGCGAAAAAATCCAAGAGCAAGGTTTAAAACTGGTAGATGCAACCTGTCCTTTTGTAAAAAAAATTCATAAAATTGTGCTAGAAGAGAGTGAAAAAGGAAATACTATAATAATTATAGGTAATCCAACGCATCCGGAAGTAGAAGGAATTTGTAGCTGGTGTGTAGGCGAAGTTTATGTTATTGAGAATGAAAAACAAGCAGAAAATTTTACCAAAAATGTGAATAAAAAATTGTGCATTGTGTCACAAACGACGTTTAATTACAATAAATTTAAACTTCTTGTTGAAATTATTTCTAAAAAGGGTTATGATATAAGTGTTTTTAATACCATTTGCAATGCTACGAAGGAGCGTCAGGAAGAGGCTAGAAGTTTAGCTTCCCGTGTGGATGCCATGATTGTGATTGGTGGGAAGAATAGTTCAAACACACAAAAGCTATTTGAAATTAGTGGAAAAGAATGTGCGAATACTTACTATATACAGACACTTGTTGACCTGGATTTGACATCTTTTGAATCCGTTAGTAGCGTAGGTATTACGGCAGGGGCTTCAACCCCAAATTATATTATTAAGGAGGTTCATAATAGCATGTCAGAAGAATTAAGCTTTGAACAAATGTTAGATGAAAGTCTAAAAACAATTAGAAACGGGGAGGTTGTGGAAGGTACTATCATCGATGTAAAAGAAGATGAAATTATCTTAAATATTGGCTTTAAGGCAGACGGTATCATTACCAGAAGTGAATATACTAACACACCAAATGTTGACTTAAGAAATGAAGTTAAGGTTGGGGATACCATGGAAGCTAAGGTTCTTAAAGTGAACGATGGCGAAGGTCAGGTTTTATTAACATATAAGAGATTAGCTGCAGATAAAGGTAATAAGAGATTAGAAGAAGCTTTTGAAAACAAAGAAGTATTAAAAGCAAAGGTTGCTCAGGTATTAACTGGCGGTTTAAGCGTAATTGTTGATGAAGCATCTGTATTTATCCCAGCAAGCCTTGTTTCAGATACTTATGAAAAGAATCTTGAAAAATATGCTGGTCAGGAAATTGAATTTGTTATCAGTGAATTCAATCCTCGTAGAAAGAGAGTCATTGGTGATAGAAAGCAATTATTAGTGGCTCAAAAAGCTGAAAAGCAAAAAGAATTATTCGCTAAGATTTCTGTTGGTATGACAGTAGAAGGTACTGTTAAGAACGTAACTGATTTCGGTGTATTCATCGATTTAGGTGGAGCAGACGGATTATTACACATTTCAGAAATGTCTTGGGGAAGAGTTGAAAATCCTAAGAAACTTTACAAAGTAGGAGATACTGTAAAGGCTTTAATTAAAGATATTCAAGGTGAAAAGATTGCACTTAGCTTAAAGTTTGAAGACAGCAATCCATGGATTACTGCTTCTGAAAAATATGCAGTAGGTAATGTTGTAACTGGTAAAGTTGCAAGAATGACTGACTTTGGTGCATTCGTTGAATTAGAATCCGGAGTAGATGCATTATTACATGTATCTCAGATTTCTAAGAATCATATTGAAAAACCATCAGATGAATTAAAAGTTGGACAAGAAATTACTGCTAAGGTTGTAGATTTCAAGGCAGATGAAAAGAAAATCAGCTTAAGCATGAAAGCTTTATTAGCTGATGAATCAGAAGAAACTGCAGAAGAAGCAACAGAAGAATAATAGTTATTGATTATTTTATAAACAGTAACGGATCATGTAGAAATGTGTATGCCTGCTCTATAGATGATAGGGCAGGCATCAATATAAAAAAGTTGATTATGAGGTATTAGCTTTGGCATATGATTACGAGTTTTTTAAAAGTCAGATATTTCGTTTAACGGCAATTGATTTAAGTTCTTATAAAGAACGACAGATGAAACGAAGAATCGATGCATTGATTAGTAAGCACGGGTTTAAAGGTTACGAAGAATTTGTAAAGGCGATTGAGAAAGATAAGGCATTATATGATAGTTTTGTTGCATACTTAACAATCAATGTGTCTGAATTTTATCGAAACCCTGAACAATGGAAAGTATTAGAAACTGTGTTCTTACCAGAATTAATAAAAAAGACAGGTCAGCTAAAGATATGGAGTGCTGCTTGTTCTACAGGAGATGAGCCTTATTCTTTGGTAATGTTACTAAGCAAGTATCTTCCTTTGAATAAGATTAAGATTTATGCGACAGACATTGATACACAGATTTTAGATAAAGCCAGAATGGGTATTTATTCTGATAAAAGCTTGATTGGATTACCTTCGGAATTTAGAGATAAGTTTTTCAAAAAGATTAATGATAAAGCATTTAAAATCGATGATTCCGTTAAGAAGTGTGTTGAATTTTCACAACATAACTTATTAAAGGACCCATATTTAAAAGATTGTGATTTGATTGTATGTCGAAATGTTTTGATTTATTTTACAGAAGAAGCAAAATATGAGATTTATAAAAAATTTAATGCAGCGTTAAAGAAAGAGGGTATTTTGTTCGTGGGAAGTACAGAACAGATTATCCAGGCGCAGGAGTTAAATTTTAAGAGTGTAAAACCATTCTTTTATCAAAAGTTATAACTTTTGGATAATGGTAGCAGTTTTATCAATAATTCCTCTTATGGCAGATAGTAGATATATTATTTGCTATAAGGGGATTTCTTTTTTCAGTGCAATAGGATGAATAAAGGGAAAGCCCTTTAGGTTAATGATAAATTAGGTGATAGAATTTGAAGAAAATAGAATATAAAACGAAAGTTCCGGAATGCTTGTGTGGAAAATGGAAGAATGGATTATTGTTTGATATTGAAACAACAGGGTTTCACCGTGAAAGAGAAAAGTTATATTTAATCGGTGCCGGGTATGTAAAAGAGGAAGAATTTATTCTTTTACAATGGTTTTGTGATGATGGAAAAGAAGAGGTGATATTAGAGGATTTTCTATCCTTTTCTGAATCCTTTACATCTTTGATTCATTATAATGGACTTAGTTTTGATTTGCCTTTTTTAGAGGAAAAAGCGAAGAAATATGGACTTTCTTCCTCACTTTTAGAAAAAGAGCAGGTGGATTTATACCGTGAAATCAGACCCTATAAGAATTTTTTAAACTTGAATGATTTGAAATTACCTACAGTGGAGCAATTCTTTTTAATGGAGCGAAAAGAGCAGGAAAACGGGAAATCTTTAATTCCAATATATAAAAGCTATTTAAATTCTCCTACAAAGGAAAAAGAGGAGATGTTATTGCAACACAATTATTTTGATATTATACATTTGACAGCACTTACCCAAATAGTAGATTTGAAATATTGCCTTGAGGACGGATTTCAAATAGTTGAGAGCCAAGTTACAGATAAATATCTTAGAATTCGAATAAAATTTTCTTATTCCTTTCCGAAATTGGTTCAAGGAGAAAAATTGGAAATTCTTTATTCCTTTTATGCCGGGCAGGGAGAATTAAACCTTCCTCTTTATTCTGGAAGTTTAAAATATTATTATGAAAATTATAAAGATTATTATTATCTTCCTCATGAAAATATGGTAATTCATAAAAGTGTTGCAGCTTTTGTGGATGTTGCAAATAAAGAAAAATGTACTGCGAAAAACTGTTTCGTATTAAAAGAAGGTGTCTTTTTAAAACAATATGAACCTATTTTTGAACCTGTTTTTCAGTTAAATTACAAGGAGAAAGAAACTTATTTTCCGGTAGACAGTTTTAAAGATTCGAAAAAACAGTATGAATATATAAAAAGTGTATTAAGGGTCATTGTTCACCTGTGAATTAACTGTAGTTATTAAGAAGTTACTGTTCACGAGGTACGAGTGTACAGTAACATTAAGGAAAATAGTATTAGTACTTTAAGGCGAGAAGTAGTTGGCTTTTTAGCATTTCAATGATATAATTTAACGGAAGATGTTTCACGACCTAAATCACAGAAAGATGGTTATGTAAATTTATGTTACTGTACAGACAGCACCAAATTTACTTTCTGATAACCTGTTTCTATAATGAAAGGTCAATTGACGGATAAAGATTTATTCTTGGAGGATTTCATGATTGCATATATTAATGGAAGTTTAGAAGGTGTTATGAAAGAACAAATCGTAGTGGAGGCTTACGGTGTTGGTTATTTGATTAAAGTTCCTCAGACTGTGATTCAAAATCTGCCCAATTTACATGAAAAAGTGAAGATATATACCCATCAGTATGTCAGAGAGGACGAAATTAGTCTTTTTGGATTTACGACTTGGGAGGAATTGAATGTATTTGAATTGCTGATTACCATTAGCGGAATTGGACCTAAAGCGGCATTGTCCATTCTATCTTATTTGACCGTGGATGAATTTAAGATAGCTATTATGAGTCAGGATGCGAAAGCATTAACTAAGGCTCAGGGAATTGGTTTAAAAGGAGCTCAAAGAATTTTAATTGAGTTAAAGGATAAGATTACACTTTCCTATGAAGAAGAGGAAACCGGGCTGGATGTTAAGGCTTCCAGCACTCATTCCGACGGGGTGAATGATGCAATTATGGCAATGGTTTCATTAGGATATTCCAATACAGAAGCATTCCGGGCAGTAAATGCGGTAAAAGATAAGGAGAATTTATCCGTAGATGCTTTAATTAAAGAAGCACTAAAAAAGGCATTGTAGGATAAAGGATGAAGAGGGAAAATGATGAAAAACGATAGAATGATTTCAACAGAGTTTATGGAAGAAGATATAAAAATTGAAAATAAACTAAGACCTCAGTTACTTTCTGATTATATCGGACAATCAAAGGCGAAAAATAATTTAAAAATCTTTATTGAGGCAGCGAAAAATCGTGGAGAAGCTTTAGACCATGTATTGTTATATGGCCCTCCGGGACTTGGAAAAACCACTTTGGCAGGTATTATTGCCAATGAAATGGGTGCAAATCTAAAGATTACTTCCGGTCCTGCCATTGAAAAAGCCGGAGATTTGGCTGCGATACTGAATAATCTGTCAGATTCGGATGTGTTATTTATTGATGAAATTCATCGTTTGAATCGACAGGTGGAAGAAGTTCTTTATCCTGCCATGGAGGATTATGCTATTGATATTGTGATAGGAAAGGGTGCGGCGGCGAAGTCTATCCGTTTGGACCTGCCGAAATTTACCCTGGTGGGTGCCACTACCAGAGCAGGTATGCTGACAGCTCCACTAAGAGATAGATTTGGTGTGGTAAACCGTTTGGAATTCTATACCTTAGAGGAATTGACTAAGATTATTGTAAGAACCTCTGCTTTATTAAATGTAACTATAGATGAGCAAGGGGCTGTTGAAATTGCGAAACGTTCAAGAGGAACCCCAAGACTTGCGAATCGTTTATTAAAAAGAGTAAGGGATTTTGCCCAATTAGAGAATCAGGGGCATATTGATTTATTTATTGCAAAAGAAGCTTTGGACCGTTTGGAAGTGGATTCTCTGGGACTTGATAATATCGACCGCTTGATTATTCAGACCATGGTGCAGAAATTTATGGGAAAACCTGTAGGACTGGATACTCTTGCAGCTTCTATTGGGGAAGATTCCGGTACTATAGAAGAAGTGTATGAACCATATTTGATTCAAAACGGGTTGCTTCAAAGAACCCCAAGAGGCAGAGTGGCTACGAAGGCAGCTTATGAGCATTTTGGATATGCCTATGATAAAGAATAAGATTTGGAGGGAACCTTTATGGAGAAAAAAGAGATGCAGGTTATCATCAATAAAAAATTATATACATTGTGTGCTACAGAATCCGAAGAATATATACAAAAAGTGGTATCCTATTTAAATGCTAAATTTGAGGAAATGAATGAGATTCCTGGATTTGATAAGATGTCTATGGATTATCAAAATATTATGCTTTCTGTAAACATTGTAGATGAATATATGAAAATGAAAGATAAGATATCCTTGTATGAAGCTGAAATGAAGGAAAAAGATAAAATTATCTTTGATTTACGTCATGAAAATATTGACATTAAGATGAAGGAAGAATCCACAAAAAAATTAGCAGACCAGTATAAGTCAGAAGTAAAGTCCTTACAAAAAGAAGTAAAGAAATTAAACGAGGGACAGATAGAATTTAAATTCGTAGAAGATTAAAAAGAACTAGAATATCAGGCTATGTTTGAATGATTTTAGGTGGATTAGGTGGGAATATGAATATGGAGAAAAAAGTAGAAGTATTAGCACCCTGTGGTTCCTTTGAAGCATTAGAGGCAGCAATTTTTTCGGGCGCAGATGCGGTATACCTTGGGGGAGATAAATTTGGAGCCAGAGCCTATGCTTCTAATTTTAATCAGGAGGAATTAATCAGGGCATTAAATTTTGTTCACCTGCATGGTAAAAAATTATATCTGACGGTGAATACCTTGTTAAAAGAATCCGAAACCAGGGAATTATATGAATATTTAAGAAAGCCATATGAACACGGTTTGGATGCAGTGATTGTCCAGGATTTTGGTGTGGCTTCTTATGTGAGAAAAAATTTTCCGGAAATGGATTTGCATATCAGCACCCAGGCAACGGTAACAGGAGTTTCTTCGGCAATGCTTGCGAAATCTTTAGGGGCAAGTCGTATCGTACCAGCAAGGGAACTTTCTTTTGAGGAAATCCGAGCTATCAAAGATGCCACAGGACTGGAAGTGGAGGTTTTTGTTCATGGTGCATTATGTTATTGTTATTCTGGTCAATGTCTTCTTAGCAGTATGATAGGTGGAAGAAGTGGTAACAGAGGACGTTGTGCTCAACCTTGCAGGCTTCCTTATCAGGCTTTTGATGAGAAGGGAATGATTAGTAATGAAAAGGAAGCTTATCTGTTAAGTCCTAAGGATTTATATGGCTTAGAAAATTTAGATAAATTGATTCTTGCTGGAGCAGATTCCTTAAAAATCGAGGGAAGAATGAAAAAGCCGGAATATGTGGCTTTAGTTACCAGCAAATATCGAAAATATGTAGACCAGTTTGAAAAAACAGGAAACATTCAAGTTTCTGCGGAAGACAAGCAGGAATTAATGGATATCTATAATCGTGGCGGTTTTACGGAAGGTTATTATGAAAATTATAATGGCAAAAAAATGATGTCCATGGAAGTACCGAATCATATCGGAGTTTATGTTGGAAGCATCGAGAAAATGAATAAAAATCAGATTGGCTTTCATCCACAGGTTAAAGTTGAAAAGCAGGATGTATTTACCATAAAAGCAAAGAAGAAAGAAGTGACCTTGACTTCGCCCGTCGCTTGTGAAACAGGGGAATTATTATGGTTAAATGCGATGAATTTGAAAGAACTTAAGGTGGGAGATAAGATTTATCGAACCAGAAATAATATGCTGGTGGAAAAAATAAGTGAATTAAAAGGTCAGTTTCCTAAAAATCAATGTAAGGCGAAAGTATCTTTAATCGTAGGAAAGCCGGCTGTTTTTGAAGTGGAATATGATTCTATCAAAGTAAGTCTTACAGATTTTGTTGTAGAAAAAGCGAACCAGCTTCCTACACAGAGGGAAGAGATACTTCAACTGATTCAAAAAACAGGAAATTTGAACTTTGATTTTTCACAAATTGAACTTGAGTTATCAAAAGATGCCTTTATACCTAAGAAATTTATGAAGCAGCTAAGAAATCAGGCTGTTATTAAGTTGGAAGAGCAACTATACGAAAGTCATAAAAGACAGTTGCCGGAACAAAATATGCCTTCTTTTTCTAGGGAAAAAGAACAGGCTTCAGATGAGATATCAGAAAAGCTTCTTTCTGCAAAAGTAAGAACAAAAGAACAATTAGAAACCATACTTGCTATAAAAGAAGTGAAAAAAATATATTTATCTTATGAATTGATATTAAGAAATAAAGAATGGTTTTTGAATTTGGATTTTAATACAGGAAATAAAGCATGGTATCTTGCACTTCCGGAGATAATACGTAAGAAAGACGAACCATTATTGGAGGAACTGCTTGCCTATACGGATAAGTTTGAGGGAGTATTGGTTGAAAATTCAGAAGAAATTGGATATTTACAAAACAAACACTATAAGAAAAAAATAGTATATGGTGCTTTTTGTTATCAATATAATCAAATGGCATTTGATTATCATAAAAATTTATTTCCGGATTCCCTGGCAACCTTACCTTATGAGTTAAATAAGCAGGAAATAAGGGACTTACCGGGAGGAGATTATGAGATGGTGGTATATGGTTTACTGCCACTGATGAAATCCGTGCAATGTGTAAAGAAAAATACAAAAGGTTGCCGGAAGGTGCCGGAGTATTTGTATTTAAAGGATCGTAAAAATGAAAAAATGCTGGTATTACCGATGTGTGAACTATGTTATAATCTGATTTTTAACAGTAAACCCATTATGTTGTTAGACCAGGAAGACTTTTTTGAACAAAAAAAGATAAGAAATTATCGTTTAGAGTTTACCAATGAATCACCAAAGCAGGTGAAAGAGATTGTAAACTTTGCTGTTTTGGGATTGCTTGATGGCAAAGAGATTGAATTTAAAGGGGAATATACTCGTGGGCATTTTAACAGAGGAGTAGAATAGGGGTGATGGAATGCTGCATATTATCAGTTTGGGTTCCCATTATATTATGATTTTGGTGGTACTCTTTTATGCTTTTCTGGCTTTATCGTCCATTGGATTTGATGATAACAAAACCATGAAATTTAAGAGAAAACTGCAAAAAGTATTGATTCTTTTATTTCAGTTTTTAAGTTTTTTTACTTTATACCTTCAAACAAACGAAATAAAAATATTTTATGTATATATTAGTTTATTGGGATTAACAGTTTTTTATCCTTTGTTGATGAATGTGCTATATCCAAAAAGACAAAAATTCTTAGAAAATCATTTGTTGTTTTTTTATTCCATTGGGATTGTGATTTTGTGCAGACTAAAAGAAAGCATGGCACTGAAACAATTTATTATTGGTGCGGTAGGCTTAGTTTTGCTTTCTTTTATTCCTGCTTTCATATCAAAATGGAAGACCCTTGAATATTTCGGCGGACTTTATGCGATTGTGGGCATGGTTCTTTTATCACTGGTATTTTTCATTGGTGTGAATTTAAACGGTGCGTCGAACTGGATTAAAATTGCCGGAATTTCGATTCAGCCATCGGAATTTGTTAAAATCATTTTTGCCTGTTGCCTGGCTTCTTTGTTACGGAAGGATACCTCATTTGTGAACGTGTTTAAAGTTGCAGTGATTAGCGGTATGCACGTTTTGATTCTAGTGGCAGAAAAAGATTTGGGTGGAGCATTTTTGTTCTTTCTTGTATTTTTGCTGACAGTATTTATTGCCACCAATAATTATTTTTATTTTTTTGGAGGTTTAATTGGTGTTATACTGATTATCGTTGTTTTTTATCAGATGTTTTCGGATAGTTTCTTTTCTCATGTGAAAGTTCGTATGCTGGCATGGAAAAATCCTTTTGCATATATTGATAATGAAGGGTATCAGATATCACAATCCCTTTTCGGAATTGGTACAGGAGGGTTTATCGGCTTTGGTCTAGGACAAGGACTTCCAAATAAAGTTCCTTATGCAGAAACGGATTTTGTTTTCTCCTCCATTTGTGAAGAAATGGGTGGAATTATCGGAATTTGCTTGATTTTAGTAGAAATCAGCTTCTTCTTTGTGGGATTATATCTTGCGATGAAGATGAAACGAAAATTCTATAAAAATCTTGCAGTTGCCTTATTATTTTCTTATCAGATTCAAGTAATGCTTAATATTGGGGGAGTTACGAAGTTTATACCATCTACCGGGGTTACATTACCCTTCATTAGTTATGGTGGAAGTTCGTTGATAAGCAGCATTATTTTATACTATTTTCTGCAAGGCTTGACGTTGATTTATCACAAAGAGGTGAAGGAGTATGAAGAAGAACAAGGACGATATGAACAACAAAAAATCAAAGAGCAGCAAGAAGAAATCCTCAAAAAAGAAAACAGAATTCACTGTCCAAGAATACGAGGATAAATTTAAAACAGAAAAAGAAAATAATACGAAACAGAATCAGCCAATCTGGTTTATGACCTATGTTTTTTCTGGGATTTTTCTTTTGCTTATTATATACGTGATTAAGTTTATTGGTTATGATGCAAAATCTGTAATTTCCAATACTTATAATAAACGGACAGATTTACTGGCGGAGGATGTAATCAGAGGAGATATTCTTACTGCGGATGGTAAAATCATTGCTACCACTATCGTAGAAGAAGATGGAGAGGAAGTTCGAAGCTATCCTTATGGAAAACTGTATGCTCATGTAGGAGGATATCTTTCCAATGGTAAATCGGGTCTTGAACTATATGCAAATTATTATTTACTTAGCAGCCATTCTAATATTTTTGACCGAATTGCTTTGACCTTATCTTCGGAGAAATATCAGGGGGACCAGGTGATTACTACTATTGATTCAAGGCTGCAACAAGCTTGTTATGATGCTTTGGGAAATTCGAAAGGTGCTATTGTGGTGTTAGAACCAGACACAGGGAAAATTCTTGCCATGGTTTCAAAACCGGATTATGACCCAAATGAAATTGAAACTATTTGGTCTGATATCGTAGAGGAAGAAGAAAATAATTCTGTATTGTTAAATCGTGCTTCTTGTGGAAAATATCCTCCTGGCTCTACATTTAAGGTGCTTACAGCCTTGGAATTTATCAGGGAAAATAATCATTATGATGAGTATGTTTATGATTGCAAGGGAAACGGAATTTTTCAAAGTGTTTCCATTCAATGTGCAAACGGAAAATCACATGGAGAAGTATCTTTAGAAGAGGCTTTGGCATATTCTTGTAATGGATATTTTGCTTCCGTGGGTCTTACCTTAAATCAGGATAAATTAAACCAGCTTACAAAGGATTTTTACTTTGATAAAGAAGTGAGTTTCGAACTACCTTATATTCAAAGCCGATATTATTTAGACGGTTCTTCCGACCGAAGCCTGATACCACAAACCGTATTTGGACAGGGGGATACTACCTTATCTCCACTTCATAATGCTATGATTTATGCAACCATTGCCAATGGAGGAGTGATGATGCGACCATACCTTATCGACCATGTGGAGAGTGTAGATGGTTCTATCGTAAAAAAATTCTCATCGGATATTCTGGCAAAGCCTATGACGGTTCAGGAGGCAGAAATTTTAAATGAGAGTCTAAAAGGAGTCTGTGATTATGGAACAGGAAAGGCTCTTAGCAGTGCATCTTATGATGTGGTGGGAAAAACCGGAACAGCTCAATATGGAACACTTGGGAAAGAGCATGGATGGTTTGTAGGTTATTCTAATCCGGATAATCCTGATATCGTGGTAAGTATATTGGTGGAGGATGTAGGAACATCAGGGGTATACCCTGTTAGTTGTGCAAAAAAGATTTTCGATGCTTATTATGAGATGAAAAGTTTTAGTTGAAATACCTTGCTAAAAAAGGTATACTAAAAGAAAGAGGTGGCATGATTGAATGCACCCGCCACTAAGGTCTAAAAGACCAAGCATTGGAGGAATTGCAAATGATTGAAGCAACGAGCTGTGGTGGTGTGGTAATTTTCAGAGGGAAAGTGTTACTTTTGTACAAAAACTACAAAAATAAATACGAAGGATGGGTTCTTCCTAAGGGAACCGTGGAAGAAGGCGAAGAGTATAAAGAAACTGCGATTCGTGAAGTGAAAGAGGAAACAGGAGTTAGTGCCTCAATCATTAAGTATATTGGAAGAAGTCAATATTCCTTTAGTACGTCAATTGATGTAGTATCTAAGGATGTTCATTGGTATCTCATGATGGCTGACAGTTATTATAGCAAACCACAAAGGGAAGAGTACTTTTTAGACTCAGGTTATTATAAGTTTCATGAAGCATATCATTTGTTGAAATTTCCGAATGAGAAACAGATTCTGGAGAAAGCATATGCAGAGTATATCGATTTGAAACGTAGTAACCTGTGGGGAAACAAAAAATATTTTTAAAAAATATTGACATTTGCTATTATAGTTGCTATAATAGCAAATGTTGATGAAAACTTGCGGATGTGGCGGAATGGCAGACGCAGCAGACTCAAAATCTGCCGGGGGTGACTTCGTGAGGGTTCGAGTCCCTCTATCCGCATAAAAAGCCAAAAATCTTATGATTTTTGGCTTTTGTTATTTGGTATAAAAACGGAGGGATTTCTTTGAACTGTTTACAATGTCAATCCAAAATAACGCAATATATTGAGGATAAGTTGTCCGAAAACGAGATTCAGGAATTTATCCGTCATGTAAATGAATGTAGTAACTGTTATGAAGAGTTAGATATTTATTATACCTTATTGATTGGTATGAAATATCTGGATAATGATGAAAATATCCCTGCTGATTTTCGTTCACAGTTAAAAGAACAGTTAGAACAGGATGAATCTATGATTCATCGCAGGAAGAAAATAAAAACTTCCTTTTTGTTGATAGGATTATGTACGGTAGTAGGAATTTTAACTCTCTCGGGAATATTATATAACAAGCATATTTATAATTTAAAACAACAGGAATTATTGGATAACCAGGGTACATACTATTTTAAGGATAATATTGCACCTTTTATATTTCTTCCAGCAGGGCAAAGTTTTAAATTAGAGGAAGAGGAAGTAGAAGAAGAGGATTATTTTTCTGCAGTGGATAAATATATAGAAGAATCAGAAGCATTAGAAGAAAGGGACGAAAATCATGGACAAGATACTTCTTATTGATGGTTATAGTATAGTAAACAGGGCATTTTATGGATTGCCGGACCTTACCAATTCTAAGGGAATGCATACCAATGCTTTACTTGGTTTTTTAAATATTATGTTTAAAGTAATTGAGGAAGAACAACCGACACATTTATGTGTTGCTTTTGATGTGAAAGCGCCTACCTTCCGACATAAGATGTTTGAAGCCTATAAAGGAACCAGAAAGGGAATGCCGGAGGAATTAAAGGAGCAGGTTCCATATTTAAAAGAAATTCTAACTTCCATGAACATTAAAATAATGGAAAAAGAAGGATATGAAGCAGACGATGTGATTGGAACTCTTTCCAGAATGGCAGAAAAAAATGGAATGACAGTAAGTGTCATTTCCGGTGACAGAGATTTGTTACAGTTGGCTACGGATACCATTAAAATACGAATACCAAAAACAAAGGCAAAAGGTACGATTGTAGAAGATTATTATGCAAAAGATGTAAAAGAATTGTATGGTGTTACACCTTTGGAATTTATTGATTTAAAAGGCTTGATGGGAGATGCATCAGATAATATACCGGGTGTATCCGGAATTGGGGAAAAGACTGCGGCTAAAATTATTATGGAATATAAATCCATTGAAAATGCCTTAGAACATATTGATGAGATAAAACCTGCGAAGGCACAGAATAATCTTAGAGAAGAAAAGGAAATCGCTCTGTTAAGTAAAAACTTAGCAACGATTTGCACAGAGGTTCCTGTGGAGGTTGATTTTGACACCATGAAGGTACAGGATATGTTTAATGAGAAAGCATATGTTGCCTTTAAAGAATATGAACTTAAAAGCCATCTTTCACGCTTTTTAGCTGAAACAAAAGAAAGTGCTAAATTGGAATTAAATTATGAACTGGTGACTGATTTTTCAAAGGCCTGTGAAATCAAGCAAAAAGCAGTGAATGCAAAGAAAAAAGGAATTCATTTGTTACGGGAAGAAGATAACATTTATGGATTAGGACTTGCTTTTGGAACAGAACTGTATGTGGTGAAACCGGAAGGGTTTATTTCTGAAGATTTCCTGTTAGAAACCATGGACGAAGTATTAAAAAGCGGGAATTCATTTTTATTTGGATTAAAAGAAGTATTAAAAGGTCTTACCATTACAGAACATACTGAAAAAATATATGATTTACACGTGATTTCTTATTTGTTAAATCCGATTTTAAATACTTATGATTATGAGTTGGTTGCAAAGGATTGGTTAAACCAAACATTAAAGTCAAAAGAAGAATTGTTTGGAAAGAAGAAGTTTTCTGATATGTTGGAAGGGGAATATGAATTATTATGCCAGTTTGCCATTTCCAATGCAAAAGTTGCTCTTGAGGCAGGAGAACAGATGCTTGCGGATTTAGAGAAAAAGCAGATGCTTAAGTTATATGAAGAAATTGAGTATAAGACGATTTTTACTTTATTTGATATGGAGCAAAGAGGAATTGGTGTCAATAAAGAAGCATTAAAACAGTACGGAGAAAGTCTGGTTTCCAGAATAGAGCAATTAGAAAATGAAATCTATGAGTTATCCGGTGAAACATTTAATATTAATTCGCCAAAACAGTTAGGAGAAGTGTTATTTGAACATTTGAAACTGCCTGCTGCTAAAAAAACAAAGACAGGATACTCTACCAGTGTGGAAGTATTGGAAGGTCTGGCAGCGGATTATCCAATTGTAGATAAGATATTAGAATATCGTCAATATACAAAGTTAAAATCAACCTATGCAGACGGATTACTGCATTTTATTAAAGAGGATGGAAGAATTTACGGAAAATTTCATCAAACTATTACTGCGACAGGACGTATCAGCAGTACAGAGCCAAATCTTCAGAATATACCGATTCGTATGCCGCTAGGAAGAGAAATTCGTAAGGTTTTTGTACCAAAAGAGGGATATATCTTTTTGGATGCAGATTACAGCCAGATTGAATTAAGAGTGTTTGCTCATGTATCAGGAGATGAAAACTTAATTCAGGCATATAAAGAAAAACAGGACATCCACGCATTAACTGCCAGTCAGGTGTTCCACGTACCAATGGAAGAAGTGACGGATTTACAGCGTAGAAATGCGAAGGCAGTAAACTTCGGTATTGTATATGGAATTAGTGCATTCGGATTGAGCCAGGATTTGAAGATTTCCAGAAAAGAAGCTCAGGAATATATGGATAATTATTTTAGCACCTATCCGAAAGTGAAAGAATTTCTGGACTCTATGGTAGCAAAGGCAAAGGAAACCGGTGAGGTAGAAACTATTTACCATAGGATTCGTCCTATTCCGGAATTAAAGTCCTCTAATTTCATGCAAAGAAATTTTGGGGAAAGAGTAGCCATGAATTCACCAATTCAGGGAACTGCAGCAGATATCATTAAACTTGCCATGATTGCAGTAAACATGAAATTAAAAGAGAAAAATCTAAAGTCTCAGATGATACTACAGATTCACGATGAATTGCTGATTGAAACATTGGTAGAAGAAAAGGAACAGGTAGCAAAAATTCTGGAAGAAGAAATGATGAATGTTGCCAAACTGTTAGTACCACTAGAAGTAGAGGTAAAGAGTGGTAACAACTGGTTTGAAGCGAAATAAGAGTAATTAGAAAGGAATGTAAAACCAGAAGATATGATAATCATTGGAATTACAGGGGGAGTCGGTTCCGGGAAAAGTGCTGTTTTGGATATTTTAGAACAGGATTATCAAAGTTTTGTTGTTCAGGCGGATTTGGTGGCCCATGAGTTAATGTTACCGGGGAATGTCAGCTATAGAAAAATAGTGGATTTTTTTGGTGAAAGTATTTTAAACGAGGATAAAACAATTAACCGTAAAATACTCGGAGCGATTGTTTTTTCACAGAAGGAGAAATTGGAAGTTTTAAATTCTTTTGTGCATCCGGAAGTAAAGAATAGAATTAAGAAACTGATTCAGGAAAAAAAGGAGAAAAAAAACTGTGACTTCTTTATTATTGAAGCAGCTTTATTATTAGAAGACCACTATGATGAAATCTGTGATGAAATCTGGTATGTTTATGCTAGGGAAGAAATAAGAGCAGAAAGGCTGAAGAAGTCAAGAGGCTATTCGGAAGAGAAAATTAAAAATATGATAAATAGCCAGTTACCGGAGGAAGTATTTCGTAAGAAGTGTAACCGTACCATAGATAACAGTGGAAGTATCGAGGAAACGAAGGAACAAATCAAGAAAATGATGAAAGATTTTATGGTTTTTTGACATCCCCCATTGCTTAGTGATATTGTTTTAACGTGAACAGTAACAAGGTAGTAATTTGTTGGTTACTGTACAGACAGCACCAAAACACTTGCTGTTTTGGTGCGTAAGAACGTGATTCAGGAGTTCGCAGGCTCCATTTGCGAAGCAAAACTCTAAATGAGCCTGCGAATTGTTACTGTTTACGAGGCACGAGTGGACAGTA
>JAFQCI010000183.1 GCA_017416505.1 Lachnospiraceae bacterium | reverse complement strand
TGATATGATACTCCTAAAGTAGACCGTTAAAAAAACGAAAACTACTTTAGGAGTGTTTTTTATGCCTAGATCCCCACATACCTTAGAATTTAAAATAGAGGTCGCAGAAAAATATCTATCAGGAAAAGGGTCATATAGGAGTCTTGCCAGAGAATATGGAGTGTCAGAACAAATCGTAAGAGACTGGACAAAAAAGTACCAAAGACACGGTATAAAGGCGTTCAATGAATCTAATTGCAATGCTCATTACACCAAAGAATTTAAGCAAATGTGCGTGGAAGCTGTAATAAATGGAAAAGGCTCAGTTAATGACATCGTCATAAAATATAATATTTCAGATACACGTGTTCTCAGAAGATGGATAAAGAAGTATAATGCACATATAGAATTAAAAGATTATACACCTAATCGGGAGGTCTATATGGCAGAGTCAAGAAGAAAAACAACCATCGATGAAAGAAAAGAGATTGTGGAATACTGCATTGCACATAACTACAACTATCGTGATACAGCCGCCTTTTTCGAGGTCTCCTACAGTCAGGTTTATTCCTGGGTGAAAAAGTACAACGAGAAAGGTGTTGAAGGCTTAACAGATAAACGCGGACGACATAAAGCCGATGATGAAGTGGATGAATTAGAACGTTTGCGTCGTGAAAATGCGCGTCTAAAACGGCAATTAGAAGAAAAGGACATGTTGACCGAACTATTAAAAAAAGTGCAGGAATTCGAAAGGATGTGACGCTTGGCAGGGTAAGATTTGAAGCAAAATATATGGCAATTCAGTATTTTTATGAACAGAAATCATGGAGTATTCGTTGGATGTGTAAACAGCTGAATATCACTAGAGCAGCCTATTATAAATGGCTGAATCGTGAAATACCGGAAAACGAACAGGAAAACATCCTTTTAGCGCAGTTTGTACAAGAATACGATAAAAAATACAACCATATTCTGGGCTATCGCAGAATGACAGCCTGGATTAATCGTTTTGAAGACAAACACTATAGCAAGAATCGCGTATATCGCATTATGAAAATGTTGAATATACATTCAGTAATACGAAAAAAGAAAAGAAAATATCAATCCGAAACACCGGAAAATACTGCGGAAAATATCTTAAATCGAGACTTTTATGCCGATGCACCAAACCGAAAATGGGTAACGGATGTGACAGAATTTAAATGGTATGAAGGCCCTATTGTGCATAAGTTATATTTAAGTGCAATTTTAGATTTGTATGATAGATCTATCATTTCTTGGGCAATTAGCAAACGAAATGATAATAAGTTGGTCTTTGATACATTTGAACAAGCCATCGTAGCGAATCCGGAAGCTAAGCCGATTTTACATAGCGATCGCGGTGTTCAGTACACAAGCAAGGTGTTTCAGGCAAAGCTGCAAACACAAGAAATGATACAGTCCATGTCTCGTGTAGGGCATTGTATTGATAACGGTCCAATGGAAGGATTCTGGGGAACAATAAAGAGCGAGATGTATTATCTGAATAAATTTTCTGATGAAATATCTTTATGTAAAGCGATTGATGATTATATTATCTTTTACAATACACAAAGACCGCAGGAACGATTTGCATTGCAAACACCGCTGGAAGTACGAAATACTGCATTGCATACAGATGTTGCGGTACAGTACCCAATACCGGTTAACAAACGTATAGAGAAATACAAGGCTCGTTATGCTGCATAATGATAATGGCCGCCACCTTTTTAGGCAGCAGCCATTTTATATATTTTTTTATTTATTTCCTTGGTCTACTTGACAAGGGGCATATCACATTGTATTTGCAAGGTTTCTTTTTTTGCTTGAATAGAGTAAAATATGCTCAGGAAGAAGTTTGTCTATAATGAATAGTACTCAGACGCTGAAAAC
>JAFQCI010000018.1 GCA_017416505.1 Lachnospiraceae bacterium | reverse complement strand
TTCGTTCCCTTTTTTCTCTCTTTGTCATCTGAAAAGCCTCCTATGCGAAAAATTTCTTTCTTATATTTTAACGCATTGGAAGCTTTCTTGCATGAAATCTGGTTATTTTATTGCGAAAAGTTTTTATTCCTCAGAGCTGTTGAAAAAGCTATTCCAAAACCTCAGGTTCATTCTCAAATGACACTGCCGAATCACTAATATTTACTCTTCCCATAATTCCATCAGAAAATTGGAATATGAAATTATCTATACAGTAGTTATTTATGACAATTCTATCTCCTGTATCACTCAGAATAATGATAAGTTTTGTATTATTACCACTCATTTCATAAGAAAATGAAACCTCAGCACTTACAACATCTTCAAAGATGATTTTATTTAATCCTTCAACATCTGTTATCGTATCAAAACCATCTCCTGCTTTAAATTTGTAGCTATCATCACCATTTCCACCTGCAATCGTATCATTTCCGAGTCCACCTGATAATACATCATTCCCAGTTCCTCCTGTAAGATTGTCATTTCCGGCACCACCATTCAGCGAAATTCCTTTATCGCTCCAAGCATTCATCCAATCATCATTATCAGATGCATAAACTTGATTTATCGGACTTTCAAGGCTTGTATATGCAAATTTACTTCCATCTGCAAATATTATATCAAACTTTCTGTTGTCTTCTGATGTAAAGTATCCCTGAATTACAAGCTTGTCTTCTACTTCTGGAAATGTTAGCGTAAGATTGTTCCAGTTTGTTCTGTATGCGATAATTCCTTCTTTATTAAGACCCTCACCCAGGCGAATCACATTCACTCCTTGATTATCATTAATGGTATCTAGGCCTGAACCAATATTAAAAATGTAAGTATCATTATCAGCCCCTCCTTCTAGATAATCGTTACCTGCTTCGCCATTTAATATATCTTTTCCCGCAAAACCTAATATTCTGTCATCTCCATTACCACCATACAACCAGTCTCCTGCACTTGTACCATTTAATGTATCTGCTCCTTCGCCACCATACAGGGTAATATTATTATTATCAAATCCCTGCATATAATCACCGTTCATTGTACCGTAAACAATTCTAAGTGGACTATTACCCGAAGTAGCATTATATCGTATACCATTAAATGATATATCATACTGTCTGTTTGCCTCTGATGTATAAAATCCTTCTAATATAATTTTATCTACAGAATCGTCATATAATCCTGCCTCTCCACTACCATCAAGCACAAGCGTGATATCATTCCAATTGGTTCTGTACGCTTTCACATCAGAAACGGTATATCCTGAAATCTCGATATAATTCATTCCCTGGGAATCGCTAAAGGTGTCCGTTGCGTCACCTTTTTTATAAATATAAGTATCAGAACCCAAACCACCGTACAAATAATCTCTGCCAGCTCCACCAGCAAGGCTGTCATTTCCGTTACTTCCAGTAATTCTGTTGTTTCCGTCACCGCCAATAAGAACATCCGCTCCTTCACTTCCTACAAGCTGGTCGTCTCCATTGGTAGAAGTAAGGGTGATTCCATCCGTATAAATAGAAGGCATATATTCTGCACCTGACTTATCGTTAATATTCCTAAGTGCACTATCTTTATCTGTTGCTGCAAATACCGAGCCATCTGCAAAAATAAGTTCAAAATTACGTGCCTTCTCATCAACACAATAATTCTTAATTGTCAGTGTATCCGGCAATCCTTCGAAAGTAATAAGCAAATCATTCCAATTCTCTCTATATGCCTTAATTTTATCTGATGAAATTCCATCTCCAAAAATAATCGTATTATTTCCTTCATTATCCATAATACTATCATTTTCATTACCTGAATTGAAATAATATGTATCATTTCCTGCTGAATCATCCATAAAATCATCTCCGGTAGCTGCGATGATAACATCATCACCGTCACCGCCACTAATATAATCATTTCCGGTTCCACCGCTTATAAAATCATCACCATCTTCGCCAAAAAGCTGGTCATTACCTTCGCCACCATAAATGATTTCATTTCCGGTTCCCACAAGTATTCTGTCTGTATCACCACCACCAAAAACAATGTCATCATCACTTCCAGCAACAATATAGTCATATTGGGCACCTGATGCAATCATATTTTTAACATCATCTGCAAAAATAGCATCTGAACCATCTGTGCCAACTGTCAGTTTAATATCATCAAATTCTGCTTTTGTGCCATCCATTATAACTTCATCAATGCTTACCTTTCTATCGGCAATTTCAATATAATAATTTTCTGAACCAACCGCATAACCACTAATAATAAGCATATCCTTCGTTCCATTAATGCTGATGATGGCTTCGTCACCAGCCTTGTAAACAGATATGTCTTCCGCAGTCAAACTTTTGTCCAGCTTAACTGTAGTGACACCTTCTCCATCTTCTACAATATCTCTACCATAATTTTCAGCAAAGACATATGTGTCATCACCTGCTCCGCCATATAGATAATCATTTCCATTACCGCCATCCAGTATATCACATCCGGCTTCTCCCCAAATGATATCATCCCCTGCTTCTCCGTTTAATAAATCATCATCCTCGCCACCATAGATAACATCATTTTCCTCACCAGCTGTAATGCTATCATTTCCATCATTGCCGTAAATAATATCCTTGCCTTTACTTCCTATAACAGTATCATTTCCATCAAACGCATTCATAATAGAATCTTCTGTTACCGCTTTTAACACATCATCGGAATTACTTCCATAAATATGTCTAAAAGGACTCTCTTTATCCATACAATGCATTGTTCCATCCTTAAACACAAGTGTATAATCTGTGAATGCTTCATTCTCACGGAAATTCTTAATCACAAGAGAATCATTGGTACCCTTAATGCTGATGGTTACATCATACTCATCGGTTCCATTCACTAATATGTCATTCACCGTAAGATTGCTAAAAAAAATCCTGTTACTTCCACCGTTGTCCATTATGATATCTTTACCATAGCCTTTGGTAAATACATAGGTATCATTTCCACCATCATCTACCAGAACGTCATTTCCTACACCGCCATCAAGAAGGTCATTACCATTTAAGCCCATAATATAATCATTTCCTGCTCCACCATATAGACTATCATCGTCATTTTCACCATAAAGATAATCTTTCAAAGAACTTCCATAATAACAATCTATACCACTGGTACCAATATATGTATTACTATTCATCGTAGCATTTACACTTTCTGAAATTTCCTCAGATATTCCCTTATAATAGTTACAATAATCCGTAAAATATCCGGTTCCATGCATCTTATCATAAGATTTTAAATATATTCCCAAATCATACATTAGGGTTTCCATATCTGTTCCCTGTTCTATCAAGCACTGATAGAAATACACAAGACATGTAACATCAAGCTTAAGATTTCCATTTTCATCTTCATATTCAAACATTAATGTTTTGTAACCGCCAAATTCTCCATATAAACTAAGTATGTTATAATAGTAGTCTTCAATATCTTGGTATATATTGTTTAAAATATAGGCTGCATTAGAATTCGGATTAGAACCTCCTACACCATTAAAACCACGTCCCATAAATTGTTCAATAACATGCAGCTCACGGGCATCAATATTACCACCACGGCTATTTATGGCTATATCATTGGAATCTGTGATGAAGTATAATATTTTTCTCACATAATATCTTCTTGCAGCTATAGTATCTGATTCAACAAATTTATTTACCATAAAAGCTAATTCGCCAGTTTCATCATTTTGCATTGCCTGTTCAATACTTGGTACATTACCCGCAGTTACTACGTCTCCATGGGTAGTATCTGAAGCATTAATAGGAAACCAAAATTCACTAATAGTAGTTTCTGAGGCATTTTGATAAACAACCTTTGCAGATTCTGACAGCATTGTACCTGTGCTTTCATCTACCATACTACCTTCTGTATGATTTAATTGTATTTCTTTTATTTCATAATAAGTAAGAGAATTAAGCTCATTCGCTTCTGAATAACCATTGTGATTCACATCGACCCAAATCAAAAGCTTACTATAACATTCATCCTTTTCATCAATAACCTTATCACCATTATCATCTAAAATAGATAATGCCTCAAATCCTGAACTTGAAAGTCTCCCTTCTCCAATATCTACCTGATCACCAAATAATTCACCACCATTATCAATGCATCCATTGGCATTTCTATCCAGTGCTAAGAAACCATCCTCGGTTCCAATCCATGCTGTTTTTTCAGCATAACCGTTATTGTCAAGGTCAAAATTAACACCATCTGTTAAAGAGCATAAATCAATTCCTGTTGTTTTAAAATCGATAATCAACGGGTCTCTCGGTGGTTGTGCTTCACCTGCTTCTTCATATTCTTCATTTTCACCCTGTATGCCCTTTATTAATTCATCCATTTCACCATAATCAACACCATTATAAGAATCTATTAATTCATCATACGAATCTACACCAAGCAGAACCTCCAATGCGGTTTCATATTCGTAGATGATATCATTCACCTCTTTTGCATCAACATTTTCCGAATTTTTTTCTGCTGCCATTACTTGAGAAGAAGTAGCAAAAATTCCAAATCCCACTGTGCCAACTGTCGCACTTGCCTCAGCTAATGCACTTCCTAATTTAAGTAAAAAAGCTTTGGAATATTCATATAATGCTTGTTGAACAGAACTTGAATTAGAAGAAATACCTACAGCCACTATTGAAGCTGCTATTGCCACAAATGCACCAGCCTTAGCCCAATCAACTTTTATAACTGGATTTGTTGCATATTCCTCATTTACCAGTACGGCTATTGCTTTTTCCTTCTCTTTAGATGGAACCGTTGAGGTTGCCGTTACTGTTGACGGTTGTTCCTGTTCTTGCCCCTGTTTCTTACCCAACCTATCAAATCTATAAAAAATCAAACCATCATTAAATAAGCTATTCTCATAAGTAACCTTATATGTAACTCCACTGGAAGGAATTGTAACTTCAAAGGAATTGTTTTTAATGACATAATTAGGTCCTGTTTTATGTAATACATTTGCATTTACATATCTTTCCACCTGCTTAACAGCCCCTATTTTTAATGGAAAATATCCATTGGATGCAGGTTTTACTTCCCATATATAAATACAATCTCTGGTAATTTGATATATATCAGCTTTTCCATCAAGCCCATATCTTCCAGCTCCTGGAATTGGTAATTCTTTGGGTTGAATATTCAAATTATTCTTCCTTATATGTTTTTCAACTTCATTATGAAAAAATCCAGGATAACCTATCCCATCTTTATACGCAATTGCCCAATCTTGTGAAGTATTTGGTTGCAATGTAGTAAGTATTATAAAATCATCAATCTCTATATCTTTAACATTGTTTGCATACGCGGTTTGTGGAAACACATGAACCACACAAGTTACCATTACTAAAATAATGGCTAATAATCTTTTTATTCTACGTGTAAATTTCATAACTTTCTCTCTTTCCTTTGAATTTTCATTTTATCTTATTTTTTATTCTAAAATTCTAATTCTCTCTTCTTAATGTCTAACCCATATCCTATCAACTTTTCAACATTCGTTTCATAATGCTCTTTTAAAAGTTTCATACCCTTCTCAAAATCTTCTTCATTGCTTAAAAAACGTACTCTGTTTTCTTTTAACCGTCCCTTCCATTCCATTATTCCATCATACTCTTCTTCCTTTTCACGATCACTCCAACTACTATTTTTTAAATCCTTTTGCTTTTCTTCGAAAATTTTATCTATTTTTTTTTCATCAAATTCCTTTCTAGCATAATATAACCCCTCTTCATCGCAAAAATCATTTTCTAACAAACTCACAAATGAAACATTAATCGGATTATATTTCAAAAAATATCCTAATACATCTTCCATATTTAACACCTTATCCAATTCATGAATCAAAATTTTAGCTCCCTCATATGTTTGCTCTAATATCTCATCCATATTTTCATCATTATAATAGTATATCATTAAATCTCTTGGTAGACTAATCTTAGGATATTCTGTTTCTCCTTTTTCTTTCATTGTCGCTAAGACCACCAACCAATCTCCATTATTAGTTGGTGGTACTGAAAAATTAATTTCCTTTCTATACACAGTAGCTACCCCACACGTAAGATGAAACGCTTTATAACCAAATTCCGTAGATCTCTCACTCATAAATGTAAAAATATGCAATATCTCATCATTCACCACCCTAACAAAATAAGGTTGTCTTCCCTTTACTTTTTTAAATCCAAGTGGTTCTAATTTTTCCTTATAGTATTTCACAAATTCTGTTTGTAATGACTTTGCCATTCTCATTTTCTCCTTTTTTCATAAAATTCATTGAGTTTCATTTTGTCGATTAGTAAAAATTTGGACAAAAAAACAACCAAAGATTTTCTTTGATTGCAACCGAACTATCATAGCATTCTGCTGTAGACTTCTAGCTTTGTGTCCTTATATTTCTATAAGTTTACCATAATCATCCTGATTATATCATTATAAGTTACACCTTTCAACATTTTTTTATTTTTACAAGCTTTTCCTATTTATTTTCAAATCATTCATTGTTTTTCAAAATAAGTGCTATGTTAAAATTCTAATTTACGTTTCTTAATATCTAACCCATATCCTATCAACTTATCAACATTTGTTTCATAATGCTCTTTTAAAAGTTTCATCCCTTTCTCATAATCTTCCTCATTGCTTAAAAAGCGTGTTCTATCTTCTTTTAACCTTTCTTGCCATTCAAGCATCCCACTATAAAGTCTATTTTTTTCTTCATCACTCCAACTGCAATTTTTAAAATCAAATTGTTTATCTTCAAAAATTCTATCTATTTTCTTATCATCAAATTCCTTTCTGGCATAATACATTCCCTCTTCATCAAAACAACTATCATCTAACCCACATCTAAATGTAATGTTTTTTGCATCATATTTCAAAAGATAATTGAGAATATCATCCATATTTAACACTTTATCCAACTTATTTATGATAAATTTTGCTCCCTTATACGTCTCATCCAATATCTCGTTCAAATTTTCATCATTGTAATAAAATATCATAGAATCTCGTGGAAATTTCACCACCGGATAATCTGTTTCTGCAATCTCATGAAAATCCCCATAAACAACTAACCAATCACTATTATGACTTGGTGGTACAGAAAAATTAATTTCCTGTCTATATATAGTAGCTACCCCACACATAAGATGAAATGCTTTGTAACCAAATTCTGTAGACCTTACTCCCTTAAATGTAAAAATATGTAGTATCTCATCATTTACCACCCTGACAAAATATGGTTGCCTTCCCTTTACTTTTTTAAATCCAAGGGGTTCTAATTTTTCTTTGTAGTATTTCACAAATTCTGTTTGTAATGACTTTGCCATTCTCATTTTCTCCTTTTTTCATAAAATTCATTTGTTTTTACTTTGTATAAAACTTATTTCATACCAAAAAGTCTCTTCTCCCTATCTACTAGTAGCAAATAGTGGTGATATCGGTATTCCCGTTACCAATATCACCACAGTTAATATTATCGCAATTATCTTTTTTATCATCATTCTGTGTTTCATCTATTTCTCTCCTGTTATCCAATTTCAATACCAAATTTTTTTAAAAGTTCTATATTATTCTTCTTTCTTAATTCTAATTCATTGCTTACCTTAGCTTTCCATTCAGGCTCACTTACCAAAATTTCAAATGCTTTTATAAGTTCTTGCATTCCTTTCCTTCTATCAATGTCACCCAATCTATGTTCTTCAAGAGTAAGTCCACTTTTTCCATTATGAATCCATTCTAATTCAAGTTTGCTATACTCTTCTATTAGTTTTTCTTGAACTTCAACATATTCTCCAAATCTTTCCTTTCCAAAAACCATAATACACAATAGCCCCTCATTATGACTTCCACCAAGCCAATTTATAATATATCTGTCATCCGCATTTATAACCATTAACCCTTGTTTATACTTAAAAAAGTGCTTTACACATGCTTCTAAAGTTATGATATCATCAAGTATCGGTATTGCCATCTTTTCCGTATACTCAAATGACTGAACAATCTTATCCTGCATGGCACTTTCATCCCCTGCAACATATTTAAATCGATAAGGTATTACTCCCTCGTACTCAGCAAAACTTTCTTCTTTATGTGGTACATGCCATAATTCCGAAAGCCATTCTCCCGTATATCTAGTAGATTCACCTAATTTAATCTCTTTTCTATACACCGTAGCAACTCCAAACGAAACCATAAATGCTTGACAATTCAAATCTTTTTGCCCATAAAATGATATAATATGCAATATCTCATCATTTACCACCCTGACAAAAAATGGTTGTCTTCCCTTTACTTTTTTAAATCCAAGTGGTTCTAATTTTTCTTTGTAGTATTTCACAAATTCTGTTTGTAATGACTTTGCCATTCTCATTTTCTCCTTTTTCCATAAAATTCATTTTTTTACACCATGTGAATTAGTAAAAATTTGAAACCGAATAGGAGGGGGTGACTAACCCCCTCCTATTCGATTATCTCATCCTATCAGCACATTTTTCCCTTTAAAAGCAAAACCGTACTTTCTTATCTTTTCCTTTGGAATTCCCCTTGCAATAAGGTTAGCTTCATATTGTTTCTCCTCGATTTGAGCAAGGGCAAAAGCTACCGTTTCTTCCATGTTTTTTTCATCCTCTGGATCGTGGACCTTGAATTCCAGAATAAAGGCATTTTTATTTTTATCCCGTGGCTCTAACATAACATCATATCTTCCATAACCGCTTTCCCGGTTGGAAGTTACCACATAATCCCCACTCATATCTACCAGTAACCCTAATACAAAACCATGATAAAACCGTTCCGGCTCATCTCCGATGACTCCTTTTCCAGTATCGAAATAACTAAAGGTCTGTAAGGCAATGTTTCTCATATATTTATTCATAGTTTTTACGTCACCCATGAGTAAAGATTTTATAAAACCATTGTAGGATGGTTTTGCAGGTGCAAACCAGCCACTAACCATCCATCGAAACATAAGTTGTACTTCCTTATTGGTAATAGCTAATTCATAGTTTGGTTCTCTTTCTACTTTTTCAATATCCTCGTAATCCAAAATTTTCAAATAACCACTTGCCACCAGCAGACTCCAGATAGCCTCTTCATTATCATCCAGCTGGTTATATACGATTTGCTCATCAATCGGACAAATCAAATGCTCGCCTTTTAACAGTTGCTCCATAGACTGTTTGATTTCTCCCCCACCTTCTCTGATTAGCTTACCTACCAGACTATTAGAACTGGTATTAGCCCAATAGGTTGCGTACTTTCCGGTAGCCAAAAAGTTGAGAATAGACCAGGGATTGTAGATATCTTCTTGTTCACCAAATACAAAACCGTCATACCATTCTTTTACTTTTACTTTTTCTTCTCCCAATCCACCTGCATCCAGTGCTGCAAAGACTTCTTCCTCAGTAAAACCAAAAGAAGTTGCATACTCATCTGATGTGGTAGTTACTACTTTTAAGTTGTTCAAATCCGAAAAAACCGACTCTTTTGAGACTCTGGTGATTCCGGTCATAATTGCCCGTTCCAGATGAGGGTTTGTTTTGAAAGTAGAATTAAACAAACTTCTAGTAAAAGCCACCATCTCATCCCAAAATCCATTTACATAAGCTTCCTGCATAGGGGTATCATACTCATCCAGCAGAATAATGACTTTTTTTCCATAATAGCGACTTAGATAATCTGATAAGCGATTCAAGGCAATGGTTGCATCTGCATCGTCCATATCTACATTCACACTCTTAAAATATTCCCGTTCCGTTTCATATAGCAAATTACCATCCAATAAAAAAGAATTTTTCGCATATAGTTCTGTCAAATTCTGGAATATCTTTTTTCTTGTCATCCGGTAGTTAGTTTCTTTTATCCTCGCAAAAGAAAGACTAATTACAGGATAGGTTCCCTGCAGTTTCTGATACCTTTCTTCCTCCCAAATGGAAAGCCCTTCAAACAAATCTCCTCTTCCTGCATAATTCACAGAAAAAAATTCCTCTACCATACTCATATTCAAGGTTTTTCCAAAACGTCTTGGGCGGGTAATTAAAGTTACACTATCGTTACTTTCCCACCATTCCTTTATAAAAGATGTTTTATCAATATAAAAATTGTTCTTCTCACGTAATTCCAAAAAATCTTGTATTCCAATTCCTACTGTATTTGACATATTTACCGTTTTTCCCATATCTGTTCACATCCTTTCGAAATTCCCCTTGTTTGTTATGGTTAGTATAACGGATTGAGGTTTTAAATGCAATGTTCTTTATAGCATATATCTTTTAGCCCAATTCTTCTTGTATCAACGCATTTACTCGCTGTATCTCATCCCAAAACGCATTGGCAGACAAACGGATTGCCCCATGTCCCATAATAATCATCTGTTCTAAGGCATCTGAAGTGGCTACCACCACCTGATGTTTTTTGGCAATCTCTTTCGTGGTCTTTTCAATGAACATATCTGCGGTTTCCGCTTCTTTGGTATAAATCACATGTATGTTATGGTACTGAGTTACGGTACCAGGATTCCCTTTTACACGGTAGGCATCGAAAACCAGAATCAGGTGAATTCCGGTATAACCCTGATAATTACAGAGTAAATCCATAAGTTTCCCTCTTGCTGCCTCCAGATTTTCCTTCGCTAGAAGACTTAAGTCTTCCCAAGCGAAAATAATATTATAGCCATCTACCAAAAGGTATTTTTCCTGACTTTTATTCTGAGGCTTTTTCCCATAGCCGCTTTCGATTCTTAATTGTTCTTTTTCATACTCTTTTTTCTTTCGTTTCTTTTCTTCCTGTTTTTCATAGGTTACTTTATAAGCTGGTTTGTGGCGTTCTAATTTCTTTTCCCCAAACTCTCTTAGCATGATTGCCTCAAATTCCTTGTCTTCTTCCACATACCAGGATTCTTTTTTTCTCTTTTCTTCTTTAGGTTCTATGTTAAGAAGGGAGATTTCATCAGGGTTTTGGAGTTTTCCTTCCCAGTTCTTTTTGCTGTCAAGGTACAAATATTTTTCTACCTCATACCATTTTACAATAAACCCTGCTCCATGGGCGCAAAATACGGAATCTGGCGTGTTTTCTAAATCCCCATCACTGTCATAATGGATGGAATTTACGATTTCTTCTTGATTTTCACATGGTTCATAGCCTTTTACCTGTAGAAACAACCGTCCTCTGCCTTTGGTGTAGGCACGAATTTTCGTGTCATAATCCCGCATTTTATCTACCGGGGCATTTCCGATAAGAACTGTGGTATCTTCTTTCGTTTTTTCGATTTCGAAAGAACCTCTCATAGCTTTAATGTCCGTCATGGCTCTTCCTATATGTTCCGTAGGTAATTCCATTCGAAACTCATAATAAGGCTCTAGTAAAATACTTTCTGCCTTTTTTAGTCCTTGTCGGACTGCCCGGTAAGTGGCTTGTCTAAAATCTCCACCCTCTGTGTGTTTTTGATGTGCCTTCCCTGTTAACAATGTAATTTTTAAGTCTGTGACAGGTGCTCCTGTTAAGACTCCTTTGTATTCTTTCTCCTGCAAATGGGTTAGTATCAATCTCTGCCAGTTTCTGTCCAGTACATCTTCACTGCAGTCTGTATCAAACCACAAGCCACTTCCTCTTTCTAAGGGTTCTAATAATAACTGAACATGGGCATAGTGCCTTAAAGGTTCATAATGTCCTACCCCTTCTACCGGGGCTTTAATGGTTTCTTTATAGGAAATGCTACCGGCACCGAAGGTAACTGATATCCCGAACCGTTTTTCCATCATGTCTTTTATAATATCCAGTTGAACTTCCCCCATAAGCCGCACATGAATTTCCTGTAAATCTTCTTTCCAGACCACATGAAGTTCCGGTTCTTCTTCCTCTAATTCATAGAGTTTTAAGAGTACTTTATGAGGGTCATCTCCTTCTTTAGGAATGACCTTATAGGATAAAACGGATTCCAGCACCGGCAAATCCGAATCTTCTTCCACACCTAAGCCTTGTCCTGGATAGGTTTCCTTTAAACCGGTTACGGCAACCACCACTCCCGCCTGTGCCTCTTCTAACATCTTGAATTTTGCCCCACTGTAAAGACGAAGCTGGTCGGCTTTTTCTTCGGTCTGTTTTCCGGATTTTGACTTTATCGTAAGCACTGTCTTGGCTTTTAAGGAGCCTCCGGTGACTTTCAAATAGGTGAGTCGGTTTCCTTGCTCATCCTTTCCGATTTTATATACTTTGGCACCAAAAGAAGGTGCTGTTGATTTTTCCAGGACATATTCCTGCATCCCTTTTAAGAGTTCCTCTACCCCTTCCATCTTTAGGGCAGAACCAAAGTAACAAGGGAAAATACCCCTGTCGGCAATAGCCTTTTTCATTTGCTCTTTGCTTATGGTTCCAGATTCTAAGTATTGTTCTAACAAAGATTCTTCGCTCATTGCCATAATTTCATAGTCTGAGGGTGAAAATTCATCCTTGGTAAAGTCAATGATTTGTTCGCTTAATCGTTTTCTTAGTTCTTCGATGATTTCTTCTTTCTTTAAAGTGGATAAGTCCATTTTGTTTACAAAAAGAAAGGCAGGGACCTGATACCTTGCCAATAAGCGAAATACCATTTCTGTATGTCCCTGCACCAAGTCTGTGCCGCTGATGACTACAATGGCATAGTCTAATATTTGTAAAGTTCGTTCCATTTCTGCGGAAAAATCCACATGACCGGGAGTGTCTAAAAGCTGGATTTCCATATCATCATATTTCATCCATGCTTGTTTGGAAAAAATGGTGATTCCCCGTTGGCGTTCTAACTCATTATGGTCCAGGAAGGTGTTTTTATGGTCAACCCTTCCTAATTTGCGGATTTCACCGGATAGGTAAAGAAGACTTTCCGATAATGTAGTTTTTCCTGCGTCAACATGGGCCAGGATGCCCACTACTAATCTCTTCATCATAACCATCCATTCATTTTGATTTTTTAGGATTCAAGTTGTTACTTTTTTGCATCCTGTATAGGTTTAGATATTGAAGTCAACCGTATGATTTCTTTAGTTGTCAACTCCGTTGTCCAGAACAAGAAAATCTAAGCATCTTTTCTACGTTCCATATTTCGTTTTTCATTTAATATCGAATGCCATATTTTGCAAAATATTAGGCTTTATTATGTATAACCGTAAATTCCTCGTACTGAGATTTCTCCTGCCAGTATAGTCTTTATCTGACCTTGTTCTTCTATTAAGAGTTCTCCTGTTTCATTGATTCCCAAGGCTTTTACTGTTTTTTCCTGTCCATTTTCCACGATTCGAACCATGGAGTTAAGGTGAACCAGTTTTTGATTGTATTCTTCTTTTAATAAAGATAGGTCTTGGGTTGTTAGGAATGTTTCATAATATGTTTCAAAGGCAGATAACAAGTCAGCAATGATTTTTAGCTGGCTTTTTTCTTCTTTGGTTTCTAAATAGATAGAGGTTGCGACCTGTTCCAAGGCGGAATCAAACCGGGTTTGATTTACGTTGATTCCTAACCCTACAATAACATAGTGGATGGCATCCTGAGCAGTACTCATTTTGGTTAGAATGCCGCACAGTTTTTTTCCATTTGCTACGATATCGTTAGGCCATTTTATGGAAAGATGTTCCACACCATTTTTCTCCAAGGCTGAAAATACCGCCAGAGCTGTTACCAGTGTTATCATAGAAGCGTAGCTTGGGTGAAAGTTCGGGCGAAGGAGCATACTTAAAAAAATTCCTTCTCCTTTTGGTGAATTCCAAACCCTTCCGTTTCTGCCTTGTCCTGCTGTCTGTTCTTTAGAAATCACAACGGTACCTTCTTTGGCTCCATCCTTTGCCAGCTCCTGTAGTCTGATATTGGTGGAATCGCAGATATCAAAAAATTTGATTTCCTTGCCAAGCCAGTTGGTGCATAACATTTCTTTTAACTTATTCTCGTTGTATTGATTTTTATTTAAATCATCTTTTTTCATATTTCCCCTGCCTCTGCTTACAAGCTACATGGATTCACATTCCGGTTGTTCCTTATCAAACTTTCCGGACTCTTTTCCTCTTATCAGGAAATCTATCCATACAATAATAGCTGATACGAATAAGTTCAGATAATAGATAATGATTCTCCATAATAACATGGCAACCGCCAGATTTTTATTCGGTACCAATGCCGCATATAAAATATAAAATCCACTTTCTGAGGCTCCTGCGTTACCTGGCGTTGGAATATAACTTGTAACGGCATAAACCAATACCTGCATACAGAATGTTGCAATAAAGGAAAGATTTGATGCATTCATGGCACGGAATACGAAATAGGCAATGCTGAAATAACAGGTCATGGCACAGAAATTCAAAAAGAAGGAGGTTAAGAATAGTTTCTTGTCATCTTTCATTCCTTTTAAATTTGTATCATATTCTTCTACAGTTTCAAGTACTTTTTTCGCTTTTACATTCTTGGTAAGACGAAAACGATGTAGGAAATTACATATTTTTTGCGTAATTTTAATGACCCATTTACCATTATAAACAATTAAGACCAATGCGGCAGTTGCCAGTACATTAATAAGTACTGCCATTACAATAACCCAGAAATAAGAAGGAAAGCTTTGTTTTAAAAAGTCAAATAATATAAGGAATGCGCCCACTGACATAACTGCTATCACATATTGATAAGTAAAACATTTATGAATGGTGGCAGCCGTTGCCTTTGAAACAGGAATATCGTATCTTCTCTTCATGGAATAAATCTGCATAGGTTGTCCCCCAGAGCCTAGTGGAGTTACCATACTGTAATACTGGCCGTTTACTGTAAGCAGACAAGCCTGACGGAATTTTATCTTATGTCCCAGATAATCTGAATTCAATTTTAAAATAGCACTGTCAAATAAAGTATTTACCACCATAGCAAGCACTGCCAGTCCAAGATATCCCAGTTTCAAACTAGCCAGCACCTCATCCAGATTACTAAGTTCATTATTCTTTATCAATACACCAACCGTCAACAATGTTAATGCAATTAAAAGTATTCCATTCCATGTTTTTTCTTTCTTACTCAAAATATCACCCCTTAAACAAGCCAACTATGTCTTAGGCATAGCTGCTTAACCAAGACTACTCTTACCTCGCTATCCAGCTGCCATTCACCCGGGAACCGCAACTGAACATTTTCTATTTTGACCATTTGTTTATCAAACGTTCCTTTTCATACCAGATTTCTTTTGAAATCCTGCTTTCTAATTTCTTACCTTTTTCACTATATGCGTATTTAATCATGTTTTCCCAAAGCTGTCCTGCCTTGTCCACATCTTTTTCATCCACCTCTAATACCTCAAAGCCAAATTTTTCTGCAATGGGATATAATAAGGTGTTTCCATATACTGCCTTGCAGTTTTTATATTCTTCTGTCTGGAACAACACTGCCAACGCCTTTAAGGCCTCTTTTAATACTCTCATAATGATTTTGATATCATTTAATTCATCGGATTTTTGGTTGTTCATGTGAATTTCTATAATAGAGTCACCCTTTTGAATCCGAATTCCACCTTCTAATACCTTTTCTTCCCCTTCATAAGGATGCGAATTAATGTAAAAACACTCATTTTTGCATCCCGGAATCAAGATAAGATGATGTTTTTTATGATAACTTTTATCCATTTTTTCTATCAGCCACCGAAGAAATTTCTTTATCATCGCACCAAATTTCCTTTCTATCTTATCTTTTCGCAAGTGTTTAATCCCTGGGAGATGGTTACAAAGTGATATCCTTTCTTTAAAAGTTCCGGTATCCAAAGTTCCAAAGAACCTATGGTATGTTCCGGTGCCCCTTTGGCCCCACCACTGTCATGTAATACAATGATGCTTCCATCTTCTACCCGGTCTAAAATAATTTCTGCAATCTTTTCCTTGGTCTGGTGTTTTCTCCAGTCATAAGCCTCAACACTCCATAAAATAACCTGAAGGTTTCGTCTTAACATTCCAAATAAGGTAAACAGATTAAATGTCCCCCAAGGTGGTCTGACATAATGAAATTTTATGTTCTGAGCCTTTAACTCCTCTTCTCCCTTAGGAATTTCTTTTAATGTTTCCCAAGGAGTCAGTTCCCATGCACTTTGGTGTTTATACGAATGAAAGGCTACTTCATGTCCCTCTGCTTTCATCCGCTCTATCAAATCAAGGTTCTGATTCGCATTTTTTATTACAATAAAAAAAGTTGCCTTTACCTGATATTTTTTTAATATATCCAATACTCTTCCCGTATATTCAGCATTTGGACCATCATCAAAAGTAAGCGCAACCTGATTCTTGCCTTTCGGCAAAGTCTTTCGAACTCTCTTTGAAACATTTCTCGCATAAAGATTCGGCAATGCACAATATCCAAGAAAAATGCCCGCTAAAGCCCCTGTAATTCCCAATCCTATTTTTGCAAATCGATTCATAAATGTTCTCCTAAATCCTTTATTACCACTTTTATACTTTCCGGCTCTATGCTTTCACGAATTTTCCTTCTTTGGAATTCTTCTATTTTTCTCTCTTTCGAGTTTGTAAACTGCTTTAAAATCGCTGCCTTGCATTCTTTTTCATTTTTTGCAGCCTGCCCTAATCCGTATTTTAAAAAGTAGCTTTCGTTTCGTTTTTCCTGTCCAAGCTTTGCCTGATATAAAATATATGGTGTATCTGCCATAACTGCCTCAAACAAAGAAAGTCCTCCCGGCTTTCCCACTACTACCTGGCTTTGTCTTAACAGTTTTGGCATGTTGTTTTCAAATCCTAGTATCGAAATATTATCTTTCTTTATAGCTTCTTCTAACTGCTTTTTTAATGCCTTATTTTTACCGGTTACAATGACGATTTTGGCTCCTTTTATCCTGCTGATATCAAGATAAAAGTCCGGGTTTTCCGGCAAAAGTCCCAAGCCTCCACCTAAAAAGGTAATAAGTCCTGGAATTTTTTCTTCTTCCCAGTATTGATAAAATTCCTCTCGAACCGGGATTCCTGTTACAAAAATGGCATCTTTTTCAATGCCTTTTCCTATCATCTCTTTTTTAATTTCATTGGTTGCCACAAAATAATAATCTGTTCCCTGATATAACCATTCACTGGTAGCAACAAAATCCGTAATAACTGTAGCAAGTTTAAAATCTGCCTTATTATGTTCCTTTAAGTGTGCCAGATATCCGGAGGCAACAGGAAAAGTAGAAATCACCAAATCTACTTTTACCTTTTCAAAAAAGGCTGCTACATGGCGACGAATACTTACATCCGCCGTATCAAACCATCGGATAAATTTAAAATGGTCTTTTGCATTATAATATAAGTTAAAAAGACCCGGAAGTGTACGAATTAACTCTTCGTATCCTCCATACATCATATTTTCTTTTTCCTTTGCAAACACATGAAAAAAGTCCAAAATCTCCACCTGGATGTTTTCTCCCAGGTCTTTTATTTGTTCTTTTAACACCTTTGCCACACTATTATGACCGTTTCCGTATGCAGCTGTAAATATAATGACTCTTTTCATAGTTTGCACCAAGCCTCTCTGGTCTGCCTGCTTATATTACACGTTTTCGTTAAATTCATTTATCAGTTTTTCAATCAATGCCAAAGTATCATCAAAGGAATGTGGCTCCACCAATCGGTCAATATTTTCCCTCATATATTCTAATAAAGATGGCTTTTGCATCAATTTTGCAATGGTTTCATCTAATTTTGCAATATCCGTTTCCATGGCAACCCCTTCATCTGACATTACCTTAGTATTTTCTTCTTCCTGTCCCGGAATATAGTATGGAATAATCATTGGAAGACGCATGGTAAGACTTTCTGTTACTGTAAGTCCCCCCGGTTTTGTCACAATGACATCGGAAATCGCCATTAATTCATTTACCTTGTCAGTGTATCCTAGTATTTCTACCTGCTTCTTACCATAATATTTACTTAAAACTTCCTCTAATTCTTCTTTTAATTCTTCATTAGAGCCACACACAACGAAAATTCTTAGAATTTCCTCCATGTCTAAAATATTAGCCAATGCCTTTTTTATGGCTTTCATCCCCATACTTCCACCCATAATCAAAAGGGTAAAAAGGTCTGACTTCTGGTAAACTCCATCTACTTTCGAAAAATCCTTTCGGATTGGAATACCATAAGGATAAATAATCTGCGGGTCAATGTCTTTTTCTACTAAATCCCTTTTCGTAGGAAGACTTCCTACGATATAACCATCAATTTTATCACAAATATATGCCTGGTGTGCCTGAAAATCCGTTACAACCGCTAAAAACTTCGCCTTAATTTCTCCCTTGGAAAGTACTTCAGAAATCTGTTTTACCAGCAAAGGATGGGTAGAGATAATCAATGCCGGGTCGTAAGTTTTAATCAGTTCTTCGATTCCACCATTCATAAAATTATCAATCCAACGATTTACTCTTACATCTACCATTTCATGATTCGTTACTTTATATAGTCCACTATATACCTTTGGCATTTTTGTTGCTAACAGCTTATAACCACCATCAATCAGGTTGCCAAGATGCTCATTTTTTTGTTTCATCGGTTCCATAATGGCTGCATCGTACCCTAACTGCTCTAATTCTTCTTTTAAAGAAAAAGCAACGGTATTATGCCCCTGCCCCGTTGAAGCTGTACATATCAATATTCTCTTATTCATATACCTAACTTCCTTTTACTGCAATTTCTTCAAAGTGCCAAAAAACGTCCAAAATCCTCTCAAAATGATTTCCGATTTCGGACTTTGAACGTTCTTTCTACTGCATCATTATTCCTATTAAAATAATCTTAACCTTGATTATTCATGGCATATTCGCTTAATTATCAAATTCCGCTAAATACCACTGACCTTCGATTTCTACTACAAGGAACTTCACTCTGTCCTCTGTTTCTCCATCATCACCTTCAATCGTAAATTCGGTGGTAATATCATAGGCTTTGTCTATCGTTCCTTTAAAGTCATAATCTTCTTCTAATTCTTCCTGTAATTTATTCAGCTTAGATTCTGAGTATTCTTTTTCCTTTGTTACTTTATAGGCAATACTTACACCCTCGCCTACTTCTGATTCATATTCTTCATAGATTTCTTCCATGAATACTTCGCCATCGCCGTTCGCAAATTCTTCTACTAAGAAGCTTCCGTATGCATCTAGGAAAGTATCAATTTCCTGTTCTTCGATACCCTTCACATATAAATCAATGGCTTCTTTATATGTACTCTCTTCTTCTTTTGAGAAGATTTCAATGATTCCCTTACTATCCAAAAACCATACCACTGCTGCCCCTGCTGCTAAAAGTAAAACAATTACCAAAAATACAACAAGACCTTTCTTTTTCTTCTTTGGCTTGTTCTGCTTATTTTTATTGGCTCCTGGTGCTCCAAATCCAGGTATCGGCTGGTCCGCTGGTATCGGAGATACCGGTGGTACAGAAGACACAGGTCTTTCATAAGAAGTTCCACCTACATAAGATGCCGATTCTGTTGGCATTACTGAACTTGTATATGTGATTGGTTCCTCTGCCTTTGGTGGTTCCACCGGGCTTGCGTATGTGATTGGTTCTTCTGCCTTTGGTGGTTCTACCGGGCTTGCATATGTGATTGGTTCCTCTGCCTTTGGTGGTTCTACCGGGCTTGCATATGTGATTGGTTCTTCTGCCTTTGGTGGTTCCACTGGGCTTGCATATGTGATTGGTTCCTCTGCTTTTGGTGGTTCCACTGGATTTGTGTAGTTCACATTTTCTTCTGTTTTTTCCTGCTCTAATGTGGTGGCAGTTTCCACAATTGGCTGTACAGGTTCTGTGATAGGCTGAACCGTTTCTATATGATTTGTATTAACAACGTCTGTAGGTTGTTCTGTTATTTTTACTTTTGTTCCACATCCGGAACAGAATACCGCATCATCAGGCAGTTTCGTTCCACAATTATGACAAAATTTACTCATTCCAATCCCCTTCCTTATCATAAATGATAACTTTAATATACCCCAAAAAGAACTACTACGTCAATATAATTTTCAACTTTATGTTAGTTGTAAGAATTTACTCGTTACTGTTCACTCGTGCCTCGTGAACAGTAACGATTCGCAGGCTCATTTAGAGTTTTGCTTCGCAAAAGGAGCCTGCGAACTCCTGAATCTCGTTCTTACGCACCAAAACAGCAAGTGTTTTGGTGCTGTCTGTACAGTAACATTTACTCTTACTTGCAACGTAATCCCCTGATTTTAGAACCATATATTTCTTATTTTAGGTATATTATCCTTAATGTATACATATATTTCACAATTTATTCCTTCGATTTTGTAATTATTGACCAATCATTCCCATAAATATTACGATTTTCTTTCATTTTTGAGTACATTTACCCTATTTTTCTAAAATTTTTATTACTTTTTTCAATAATTTTATTATTGCTTTTTTTAATTCACTGTACTATAATAATCTTGTGTTAGAGATGTTCGGAAATTAATCTCTATGCACACACTATATAACCCCTTATTAATTATTTATACTCCCCTCATGTAAGGAATCAGCTCCCCCTGATTCCTTATTTTTTTGTCTTTAATATGCTTGTACCAAAAAAGATACTTGCCATTTTATTTTTTCTTGTATACAATGTATAAGACAATTAAATAATGGGAGAAATATTAAAAAAGGAGTAACAATATGAGACTATTTAAAAAAATCATTACAATCTCAACATTGTTTGCCTTGGGTACTATTGCACTCAGCGGATGCTCTGGCGATAAGAATTCACAGTCAAACGATGCTACTTCTGAACTTAATAATTCTTCAGGAGAAAAAACTTACGGAGGCACTGTTGTAGTTGGAATTCAACAGGACCTCGACAGTCTTGACCCACATTTAGTAGAAGCGGCAGGAACCAGAGAAGTTTTATTTAATGTCTATGAAGGCTTGGTAAAACCTACGCCGGAAGGCGATTTAGTTCCTGCTGTTGCAAGCGATGTAACCATTTCAGAGGATGCTACAGAATACGTTTTCACCCTTAGGGATGGCATCCAGTTCCATAATGGAAACCTTGTTACAGTAGAGGATATCGAATATTCTTTAAAGCGATGCGCCGGAATGTTAGAGGGGCAGTCTGCACCTCTTACTTCTGCTTATGCTGCATTCGCATCTGTAGAAATTATGGATGAAAAGACGGTAAAAGTAACCTTAAGTCAGCCGGATTCCGAAATGCTTCCTTACATGACTACCGCCATTATCCCGAAAGACTCTGATAAAACCGGAGAACTTTCCGGAACAGGTCCTTTTCAATTCGTATCTTATTCTCCATTGGAAAGTTATATCGTAGAAAAAAATCAAAATTATTGGTCCGAAGAAAATGCTGCCTACCTTGACCGTGTGGAATTCAAGGTAATCGCAGACAGTGATTTGGCTGTTACCCAGTTAAAATCAGGAACCATCCAGGTTTACCCATATATGACGGATGACCAGGCTCTGGCTGTGGAAAATGATATGCAGGTTCTTGCAGGACATATGAATCTGGTTCAGGCACTTTATTTAAACAATGCCTCCGGTCCATTAAGTGAAGTAAAAGTTCGTCAAGCTATCTGCTACGCCATGAACAAAGAGGAAATCAATCTTATGGTAGCTGGCGGCAGGGGAACAGAAATCTCCACTTCCATGTTTTCAGGATTTGAAAAATACTATAATAAGGATTTAGATTCTGTATATTCTTATGACTTAGAAAAAGCAAAATCTTTGTTAGCAGAAGCCGGATATGAAAATGGTTTTGATTTAACTATTACCGTTCCTTCAAACTATCAGTTCCATATGGATACTGCACAAGTTATTGTGGAACAACTAAAAGCCGTCGGCATCAATGCAACCATCGAACCCATTGAATGGCAAAGCTGGCTGGAGGAAGTTTATGTAGGAAGAAATTATGAAGCTACGATTATTGGTTTGGATGCCAACATGGCTCCAAAGGATATCCTATATCGATTCGAAACCGGAAATTCCAAAAACTTTATTAACTTTAGCTCTCCGGCTTTCGATGAAGCATTCCAAAAAGCAGTAGCTGCTATAAGTGACAATGAAAAGGTAACTTACTATAAAGAAGCGCAGGCTGCCCTTACCGAAGAAGCAGCTTCTGCCTATATTATGGACCCACCTTTACTGGTTGCTTTAGATAACGACCTTGCAGGCTACACCTTCTATCCACTCTACGTTATGGATATGGCAAAGGTATATTATATAAAATGATACCAGGGTCAAAAGGTCATACTTTTCATGCTTGCATGAAAAAGTATGACTTTGGGGCCCGCAAAACATGAGAAAGTAGCCCGAATAGGGCGGATTTCGAATGTTTTTAGAATTGCGGAAGCACAAAGTGCGTAGCAATTCGTAAGTATCATGGAATAAAAAAATGTTCAAAACAGGAGGTAACACATATGAAACGAATCGGAAAAAAAATCATTACTCTCATTATTACATTGTTTGTCGTTTCTTTTGTTACCTTCTTTTTGTTTGACCAAATACCCTCAAATCCCGCTTTGGCGATGTTGGGGACAAATGTTACGGAGGAACGACTTCAAGAGTTGGAAGAACAAATGGGCTTAAATGACCCCTTCCTTCAGCGTTATTCCTCTTTTTTAAAAGGGTTATTTGAAAAGGAAGGAAACATTTCCTACACCTATCAGGTTCCTGCCAATGAACTGATTCAGGAAAGACTTCCCATCACCTTCACATTAATGGCATTTTCCTTTCTCATCACCCTTGCTATTTCCATTCCTTTAGGAATGCTGGCAGGGCGGAAAAAACATTCCAAAACCAGTGGCATTATCACTGTTTTTTCCCAGTTGATTATGTCCATTCCCCCATTTTTTCTAGGGATTTTATTAACCATATTTTTCGGACTGGTTTTGAATTGGATACAGGTTGGAAATTATGTTTCTTATGAAGAAAACAAACTGGAATTTTTTACTTATATGATACTTCCGGCAGTTTCTGTTTCCATCCCTAAAATTGCCATGGTGGTTAAATTTTTAAGGGTTTCCATTTTGGAACAGATGAAGCAGGACTATGTCATTACTGCAAAAGGAAAGGGACTAAGCAGTTTTCGGATTTTAACAGTTCATGTGCTTAAAAATGCCCTGATACCGGTACTTACCATTATGGGAATGATTGTGGGGGACTTGCTTGCAGGAAGCATTGTGGTGGAACAGGTATTTAATATTCCGGGACTTGGAAGATTATTAGTATCCTCCATCGGAAACCGTGATTACCCTGTAGTATCTTCTATTATTGTTTTTATTTCCTCCATGGTAATGATTGCATATGGAGTCATTGATATTCTTTATATGATAGTTGACCCTAGAATGCGAAGGGAAGACACCTTCAAAAGAAATTGACGCACAGAAAGGAAAAATGCAGCTTGCAAAATGCATGGGTATAAAAATGAAATACAAAAAACGAATCGGATTCCTTTTACTTGGAATTTTATTGCTTTTGGTTCTGATTGGTTGTTTTTATACACCTTTCGACCCTAATGAAATGAATGCCCGTTTGAAATTCTCTCCTCCTAGTCTTACTCATCTACTTGGTACAGATAACTTCGGAAGAGATATGTTCAGCAGAATTCTCGTTGGTAGCCGGCACACTGTATTTTGTGCCATCTCCACGATTTTAATCGGTGGTATTACCGGAACTCTGATTGGACTTTTTAGCGGTGTCATTGGTGGAATTTTTGATGAAGTGTTTATGCGAATTATGGATTGCATTACTGCTTTCCCAAGTATATTACTTGCTCTGGTCTTTATCAGTTTATTTGGCACCGGAGAACGGAATCTGATTTTTGCACTTTCCATCGTATTTATCCCAAGTTTTTCAAGGGTTGCCAGGGCAGAGGCCCTTAGAATTAAAAATCTGGATTTTATCACAGCCTCCCGTGTTATGGGAGCCTCTACCATAAGAATTGTACTAAAACACATTCTTCCCAATGCGAAGGCTACTTTGCTGTCTGCTTTTAGCGTAGGATTTACCAATGCTATTTTAGCAGAAGCCAGCTTAAGCTATCTGGGACTTGGAATTAATCCCCCAACGGCAAGTCTTGGAAGAATGCTTTCCGAAGCCCAGGCATACTTATTCCGGGCTCCCTGGCTTGTCATTGCCCCAGGAGTTGCGGTAGTATTATTCGCTTTTTCTGCCTCTTTACTAGCAGAAGAATAAAGTAAAACGACTAAAAACTAAAGATGCTTTGCAAACTACAATAAATATCAAAAAACAGGAGTTAGAGAATATTTCATTTCCCTAACTCCTGTTTTGTAACTGTTCACACGTGAACAGTTACTTATTGGTTTTTGCATGCAAATTCGCTATAGGAAACAAAAACCAACTCCTTCGTGAATCATCAAAGATTACTACACATTTTATACTTAAGACAATAAAGTTTCAAAGAATTCTGCTTCCTGGCTGATTGGATTGATTTCTTTTAATTCCCGAATCAATTCCATGGCAGCATCTTTATTATTTTGTGCTATGTAAAGCATAATTTCTGCTTCCATGGCATCTACACATTTTCTATAATCACAGCTTGCACAACGTGGACTTTCTTTCATTACCTTAAGATAAGCTTGAGCTTCTTCGATATTTCCACAATAAAATTCCACATCAAACAATCTACGATATTTGATTGGTTTATAAACCGGCGTATTAAGATAAGATGGCCGACCGCCCCTGCAGGAGTATTCAAAATAATCTCCGGCTTTGTCATAAAGCTTTTTATTTTCCTCAATATCATTTAGATAATAATTACAAGTCATATAAGTAAGTAATGCGTTAATATAATCATTGCCATCTTCCAATTTTGCCATAGCCCATGCCTTCTTGGCAAAGGTTTTTGCCTTATTCCAGTCATTTTTATTATAACCGTAATAATTGGCCATACGTCTTAACCCTTTTATGGTTACTGTATTTTTCTTTTTCAGCAAGGATTTGCTGGCATACTTTTGATAATAGGAAAGTGCTTCCTCTTCCCTTCCCATATCCAGGTATACATCGCCTTTACATAAAGTATCGTCTTCCACATCATCCTCATCACTAACCAAAGGAGCCAATCTATTATAGTACTTGAGAGCATCTTCAAAATGTCTTAAACGGTGCGCACATTCTGCCATTTTACGAAGAACATATTCTGAACTGTTAGGAAACATTTCCAGACGCTTTTGATAGTATTCCATGGCTTTTTCATAATTTCCAAGAGCCTTATAAGAATCCCCCGCATTGATAAATGGAAGTCCTGTTTCCTTATTCTTTACTAACTCCATAGATTTTAAATAATATTCACAAGCCTTTTCCAATTCCCAGTTTTGTTCAAAGGCATATCCCATATTATTGTAAGCATACAAATCTTCCGGGTCATCCTCCATAGCTGCCTGGAAATCTTGTTTTGCCAAATCTACCATTCCGGCATCTAGATATAATAATCCACGCTCAATCAAGTAATAGCAATTCGGCAGCAACTCAACCTGTTTTGAGGCATACTCAAGGGCTTCATGAAACATATTCCAATCCCAGCTTGACTTTAATTGCTTCTTCAATATATCTGCAATATGGCTGTTTGCATTCTGATGTTGAGGGTTAATGGACAAGGTTCTTTTCAGATATTGCTTTTCCTTATCCGGCTGATTCATTTCATGGTAACAACGTGCTGCATTAAAGGCATAAATCTCATAATCCGGATAATTCCTATCCAATTCCAAAAAGATTTTTAAGGCATCTTTATATTTTCCATCCTGTCTTAAAATATCACCCTTTAAGTAAAGATTCCTATCTTTTTCCTCGTCATTTTGAAGCAATTTTTCGCATAGTTTTAATGCAGTATCAAAGTCTTTCATATCCATATAAAGATAGATTTGTTCCCGGTATACTTCTAAACGGTCCTCAATGTCCGTTTCTTCGGTTTCCATCTTATGAACGATTTCCTTATACTTTTCCGTAAGTTCCTGCATTTCTGATACTTCATCTACAATGTATCGTTTGGAACGAGTATACAAAAACTCCAACAACAAGCTGTCTACTTCCCGTTTTCTAGCTTCTTCTACAACACTAAATACATCCTCATTCTGTCCATAAGCAAAAAATACTCTGGCTGCAAATTCATAGGATTTTACATAGGCTGGAGCATATTCCTTCAAATAATGGTACTCATTTACTACATTTTGTCCATTACGCACTTCATAAAATGCTTCCTGCATATAGATATGGGCATAAATATTATGAGGCTCCATATTTAAAATCGTATCACAAATCTCAATACAAGCATTATAATCATGCAATGTCAGCTTAATATATGCCCGCATCGTCATATAATTCATATAATGCTCATCGTCTTTTTTCAAATCCTTCGGCATTTCTGCCATGGCTTTTTCAAAGTATTCGTCTGGATTCTTGCTCTTTTTTCCAAGTTCCATATAGCAATTTACTATCATAAGGGTAGAGTATGGGATTTTCTTAATTTCCTTGGTGTTTTTCTCCGTTCCATCATCTTCTACCTGCTTTAATGCCTCTCTCCAACGATACAGATATGGAAGTGCTTCCTCATATCTTTGCAAAGAAGCGTACATTTTACCGCAAATATTATCGTAATTTAAAGGATTCCGTTCTTTCTCCGGATAATCCTCTAATTTCTTCAATGCTTCCTCCTGTCTGTCATTTTGGAACAATGCCCAACAAGATTCTATAAAAGCTTCGTAATTATGAGTTTCTTCAAATTCCTTTTCTAAAATCGGAATGATAACTTCATTACATTTTTGCAGTTTTTCCACCAAATCAGGGTCATGATTTTCATAATCCAGTAAGTCCAGATAACCTTTTCTTGCCTCTTTGTATTTTCCAGTCTGGAAAAAGTATTCATAACGCAATTTACGGGCACTGTAATGTTTTGGATTATCTTCTAAAATCTTATCCAATATCGGTTGTGCCTGGTCACATTTTCCTTGTTTCGAATAGTAATATGCGATATGGAATAAGATAAATTCATTCTTAGGCTCATAGGCTTCCAAATAGCTTAACTCCCGGTTCATGGTATCCATATCTTCTTCCAAATGAGCAAGCCCTAATTTCTCTATGTGAGTAAATGGATGGTCTAATGTCATCTGGTCCATTTGCTTTAATGCTGTTTTTACTTCATCAAGCTGTCTTAAGTCAAAATAATGCTTGCAGTCATAATAAAGTCTTATATAATCATCAATCTGGTTAAAATCTTCTCCTTCCATCAGCTCAAAAGGAAAGAAATTCTCTTCGTATGGTGTACTCTTAATAAAGCGGACAAAATCCTCCGGAAAATCTTCGTAAAAATCATCACTTCTGCCAGCGAGACCAACTTTTTGGTCGATGGCCTTCCATACTGGAAGAGTCAGACGGAAGTGATCCATAAAGAAAATTAACAACTGGCGTAATGCTTCGTCTGCTGTTTCCAAATAAACACAGACATCCTCTTCTAATACATCTTCCCAAGCTTTCGGATTTAATCTGTTTTCCTTGGAAAAATATAAATCCTCTACCTTCTTTATAAAAATTTCCATAGGAGTTTGCGGGATTTTTACCCCTTCTTCTTCCTCAACTTCTTCACTGTATTTTACTGCCACTTCAAAAGCAGTTCTTAACTCCATAAATCCTTTTGGGTCTTCCTCAGGATTTACGGTTACTAACTTTTTACGGTAAGCATTGGTAATCACAGACTTGTCTTTGGTTTGTTCACACTCCAAAATTTGAAACGCAGGTGATGTATCCATCCTCTTTCTTCTCCTCCATTTTAATCTATTCTACTACTGTCCACTGATAATACGGTCAATCAAAGCATCGATGTCCAAAAAGCTTTCTTCTGAAGGCTCTACCAGTATATCTTCCTCTTCTTCCACTTCTATTACTTCCGGCTCGATTACTTCCGGTTCTGGTATGCTTTCCACTACCTCCGGCTCGATTACTTCCGGTTCCGGTACACTTTCCACTACCTCCGGCTCGATTACTTCTGGTTCCGGTACACTTTCCACTACCTCCGGCTCGATTACTTCCGGTTCCGGTACACTTTCTACTACCTCCGGCTCGATTACTTCTGGTTCCGGTACACTTTCCACTACCTCCGGCTCGATTACTTCCGGTTCTGGTACACTTTCCACTACCTCTGGCTCGATTACTTCTGGTTCCGGTACGCTTTCCACTACCTCTGGCTCGATTACTTCCGGTTCTGATATGCTTTCTGCTACCTTCGGTTCGATGATTTCTGGTTCTTCAACCTCTGTAATTACTGGGTCAGGTGTTGGTACGAAAACAGGTATTTCTTCTTCTATCAGAGGGTCTGCCTTTGGAATTTCAATCTCTTTTTCCGGTATCAAAGCATCTGCCACAGGTACTTCCACAGGTGTCTTCACCATAGATTCTATGGATGCCATATCAACATTTTCTTCCAAATTCATAGGCGGACGTTGTGCAATTAAACTCTGGATAGTATCTTTGCTTTGACATTCCAAAATACCCTCCAGTACATCTTCCAATGCTGCCTTCCACTTCATAGCCAATTCTGGTTCCATGGCTTCAAATGGTAATTCCTGAGTTTTGGTATCCGTTAATTTTAAAAGGAAGGTAACTCCCTTTTCTGTGGTAGACGGAATGATTTCGTAAATCTGTCCCAAAGAAACATCATATTCCTTTCCACCAGCAGTCTTTACATAAATTCTATGGTCTGTAATACACATTCCATAGCGGAAATTTCCCTTAGAAGCATCCCATAAAACGAAAGGAATCTCTTCCATGGAATATTTCGCAAAGTTTTCCTTTGCCTTGTCCAACTTTTTCTGCCAATCCGGAGAAGTGTAGGTAGAAATATATTTCACCATTGCCTCGTCAATCTGATTTAAAGTAAGCAGAAATCTTTGGATTACTTTCTCTATGGTAATGACATGGTCCAGTTTTTCCGCTTCACCCACGGAACGACTCCACAACGGTAACGCCGTTTCCGGTGCATCTGCGCTAGGCAAGGATACCTTAGTGCGAATGGTATCAATCAAAGTTAAAAGTACCTTGGCAACTTCTTCTCCCTTTTTATGCCCCATAACCGTCAATAAAGAATGAGATGGACCATTATGAGTAGTCACTACAACCTGTGCCTGCAGCATCTTTTTGCTTGCTTCAATATTACGCACTGTACCAAAAGGAATAATCTTCGTAAGCCCTTGCTCCTGAAACATCAGACAATCCTTAAAAATTAAAATACCGCCAGACTTATTTCCTTCAATGATACCAATCGGCATAGAATAATCATCAAATTCTTTGAAATTTTTTCTTAATTCCTGAACCTTTGGATAATAATCCTTTGAAATCAGAGTCAAACAGAACAGGTTTCCTACCTGGGTACTCTTTAACAGCGATTGTAAATAAACAGAATAACGATATACCGCCAATCCCTGGATATTATGTATTCTCTTAGTTAAACATTGTGCATACGCCTGCTTTGTTCCTTCATTGATTTCCTGTTGCTTTACCCATTCCAGTAAATGCATGGCTTCTGATTGAGTCAATTGATTAAAATCATTGCACTTCTTAACCAAAGCCAATTTCTCCAAATACACTTTCTGAATTCTTAATGCCACCTCGTAAGGTTTCCAAAGTCTTTCCTTATATCTGGATTCTGTCAACCTCTGAATGGCATCCTCTGTACCTTCCACCTTATCTTCGTCAATGCTTTGACAAATCTCTTCAATGTCCATTACTGCCAACTCGTCCATACGAACTTCAATCAACTTCACATAAGAAAGTACATAAACTTCATCAAATTCCCCGCTTAACAGTCTTTGTTTTAAACTCTCTAATTCCCCAAAGGACATTGTAAGATAGGATTCACATAACAATTCCACTTCCGCCCGGCTCAAAATTTCTTTTCGCTGGTCAACTAAGGTAGTATAAGGTTCAATCAAATGACTTAAATATTTTCCACTTCGTAAATAAGCCTCTAACTCGTTTAATTTATCTTTATCAAAGGTTTCCACTCCAAAGAAAAGGCGTTCCAGTTCCTTTGCCTGTTCCAGCTCCACAAGATTTTTCTTTCGTTTTTCAATCTGACTTACAACCAACTCAATTCCGATTTTAGAGTATAAAGTTTCTGCAATATCATGTTCTAAGCGTTCACACTGCTCCAAGTCATAATTTATAATTTCATCGCAAATGGCATCTAAATCTTCCTGCTCTTTCTTCGCAAGGGCTGTACCAATCAAATCTAAATATGGTTCCTTAACCATGTTTGGTACATCAATCTCATTCACCTTTTCTTTTCTCATCCACAAAACATCAAAGGTTAAATCAGCAAGCCCCTGCACCAATGCTTCCATTTCTTTCTTTTCTTCAATATATAAATCCGTAGGTGCTTTTCCCTCCGATGCTTTTATCTCAGGGGCTTTCCCCTCAGTTTCCTTGGTATGAGAGAAATATTCGCTTTTTCTCATTACCGTAAACTGTGCATCCTTTCTGGTAGCCAGATTCTCCTGAACGTGCTGTCTTACCAGTTCATACCCCTCATCACTGCCTGCGAATAAAATATGAATATCCTTATCATTGGTTTCCACCGGCAGCTGATACAACAAATAATCAATCCAACGTTCCAAAGGTGTATTTATGTAATCGTTCAGCTTACTGTCGCTGCGTAGAGGATGATTATTAATTCCCATGGTACACTTAGGAATACTTTCATCATAGGTTATTTGGAATGTAATCATACTAACGCCCTCCCTTTACTTCTTTTCTAATTTTCTTATTAAATATGCGTTACTCGTTTCTGCCCAGGAATAACAACTCAAATAATCGCCCTTAAATGAGTCTATGGCACCCCGCTTTCCTTCTAAGGCATCATAATAATCGCATTGTATTTTAGCAACATTGATTCCCTTTTTATTATACCCATCAATGAGCAAATCTTCAATACCTGCTTTTTTCAAACTTGCTTTTAGCGCTTGATTTACCTTCTTTAAAGACTCTTTTAAATGCTTATCATAGGGTATATCTTCCCATAAATAAGCTGCCATTTGTTGATTATTTAGCAAAAGTCCTCTCTTATCCACAAGCAATGCCAGTAACTCCTTCGCCTTACTTCTGGAAAATTTAAGTACATCACCATTTACATAAACCTCAAATCCTCCAAATGTTTCAATGCGTATTCTTGGTTCTTTCTCTACAGGCGTTATTCGATGTATTTTTTTAACCGTATCTTCAATTTCTCCTCTTGTATAAGGCTTTAACACATAAGAAAGTCCATTTACCTGATACGCAGCATAAGCATAATTTTCATATGCTGTAATAAAAACTATTTTTATCTCGTCATCAATTTCATGAAGACTTTTCGCTAAATCAATTCCTGTGGCTCCCGGCATTTCAACGTCTAAAAATGCACATTCTACCTGATTCTTCTTTACAAACCCCAATGCGTCTTCACTGTTTTCAAATTCATAAATCTCCCCAATGTTCAATTTCTTCAATTGCTCTACCAAAATTCTTCTGGCAAACAATTCATCATCTACCACTAAAGTTTTCACCACACACCTCGTAACTCGTTGATGCCATAACGCATCTCCTTTCTCTTATTTCAAATTCCTGTGCAGTAAAAATCAGTTTGGATTTTTACGAAATCCAAGCCCCGTCCTGCCCTACTGCATATCCGTCTATCATTGTATTTACCGCAATACTACCATCCTCATAACGATAGTACCAATTTCCTTCTATGTAATTCCATCCATCGGATAACTGCTTCCAAGGGTTATTTTGATGAGGGTCTGTTGGATCCCAATGCGAAAAAATCCCTGTTGTTGGAATTTTTATGTAATCCGGTATTCCAAAAGGTCCGGGCATATCATTTTCGTATATCTGCACAATGGTATTTAAAGGACAAAAATCATAAATCCATTTTGCATCCTCCACCTGAAGTCGTACACACCCTGCAGATTTTATTTCTCCTAACAGATTAAACTCGTCCCCTTCTAAGTCATTTTCATTGTTTGAATAATAGGGAACGGAGTGAAACAAAATCCTGTTTACAATTCTGGTAGAATACTGCCCCTTTACATTTCCTACCAAATCTCTCCAACGATACTTGTTTTTCGTCCGAAAGGTTCCTGTTGGTGTTCCTTCTCCAGTAGAACAAATCATGGATTTTAGTGGCACTGTATAATATCCATTCTCATCCAAAGTGTATACCGTAACCACACAAGCCTTTTTGTTCACTCGAATATAATATGGTGAGCCATTAGCAGCAATATAATCACTGTCAACCATCCACTCTCCATTAGAATCCAATACATATCCCTGTACTACCTGGTTCTTTAACATGGCACCACTGGAACTAAGATAATACCACTTTTCTCCCACCTGCTGCCAACCTGTCAACATTGCCCCGCTGTTGTTTAAATAATACCAGACTCCATCTACCTTTTTCCAGCCTGTCGCCATTTCTCCACTGGCATTTAAAAAGTACCAGGCTCCATCTATCTTATTCCAGCCTGTCGCCATTTCTCCACTGGCATTTAAAAAGTACCAGGCTCCATCTATCTTATTCCAGCCTGTCACCATCTCTCCATTGACATTTAAATAGTACCAGACTCCATCTACCTTCTTCCAGCCTGTTACCATCTCTCCGTCTTCATAAAAATACCACAAATCCTCCCTTTGAGTCCAACCCTCCACCTTCTCTTCTTCTATCTTTTGTGTTGGAATCTCAGTGTCAGGGATTTGATTTTGCCTAAGACATCCTACTGCCAATAACCCAAAAATAACAATACCTTTAAAAAACATTTCTACCCCTCCTTCGAAACCTGTCAAATCATACCTATCCCTTGCAATTTCCTTTTGGTTTTATCCTCTAGTAATCTTTCTATATGGAAAAATAGCACCGGAAATAGATTTATTTCCGATGCTTATTCTTGTGTATCGTATCTATCGATATTCTTCTATCATTTGTTTAATTTTTCCCTCAACATTCGCTGCAAGCTTACGCTTTTCTTGTTTGTCAAGTTGATTCACATAGATAGGTTCTCCAAAAATAACCTTGGCCTTTCCTGAAACAATCTTAAACTTACCTGTTTGTTCCATCAAAGTATCACTATCAATTACCGCTACCGGTACAATCGGACAACCAGCTTTCTCTGCTACCTTTAAGGCTCCTGCTTTGAATTCTCCCATCTCCATGTCCGGCTTTTTACTTCGGTGTCCCTCCGGAAATACACACATGGAAATTCCCTTTTTAATATTTTCCGCTGCATCATTTATGGTCTTTAAACCAGACTTGATATCATCTCGGTCCAAAAACACACATCCTATGTTCCGCATCTGAATATTTAAGAATGGAATCTTGTTCATTTCCTTCTTTGAAATAAATCCTAAGTCATGTCTGGTAGAAGTATGAATCAGTAAAATATCGAAATTACTTCGATGATTACTTACAAACAAACACGGTTCATCGGGGATATTCTTTTCCCCAATGACCGTCTTTTTCGCACCCGCTAAAAACAAAGAACGCCAAAAAGCCCATCTTACAGCAGTATTTGAGATACGAATCTGTAATGCCGGTTTTAATTTTTTCATCGGCCATATTAAAATGTTTGTAAAAAATCCTATAAATACAAATAGGAATAAATTGGTCATAACCAAAAACGTGTGCATAAAAACACCTCTTATTTATCTACCATATAATTCAGTTACACTCTTAAGTCTATCAGCAAGGTAATCTGATAAATACTCTTTTCTATATCTGAATGCCCAGCAAATTCCACCAGATGTACCAGGAATGTTCATTCTGGAATTTTCATCTAATGAGAATACATCCTGAATTGGCACAATCGCATATTTTGCAGGAGATGCAAAACAAGCACGAATTAAATCCCAACTGATATTATTACCATCTGTGTTCAGATAACGGCGTACTTTATCTTTTGTCTTTTCAGGAGCTGACTTGTACCAGCCAAGTACTGTGTCATTATCATGAGTTCCAGGATAACATACACTGTTATATCCATGATAATGTGGTAAGAAGTCATTTTCTTCTCCATCAAAAGCAAACTGTAAAATCTTCATACCTGGGAATTCGAACTGGTCACGTAAATCGATTACATCCTGAGTAATATCACCTAAATCTTCTGCGATAATTGGTAATTTACCAAGAGCTGCTTCGATGGCAACAAATAAGTCAGGACCCGGACCTTTCTTCCATTCACCGTTAATCGCAGTTTCTTCACCATATGGTACTGCCCAGTAAGTATCGAAACCTCTGAAATGGTCAATTCTTAAATAATCTGTTACTTCTAACTGAACCTTAAGTCTTTCAATCCACCAAGAGTATCCCTTCTTCTTATGAGTTTCCCATTTATAAAGTGGGTTACCCCATAATTGTCCTGTTTCACTGAAATAATCTGGTGGTACACCAGCTACTACCACAGGGAATCCTTCTTTGGTCAACTGGAATAACTCTTTATTTGCCCAAACATCTGCACTATCAATGGAAACGAAAATTGGAATATCTCCAATAATCTTAATTCCCTTATTGTTTGCATATTCTTTTAAGCTGAACCATTCTTTAAAGAACATGAATTGGATAAATTGATAATATCCCACTCCATCTTCTAACTGTTTCATTAAAGCTTTTTTCTGAGTCTTGTTTGGATTTGAGAACTCATCGTTCCATTCCAACCAAGAACGTCCATCATGATAATCCTTAGCTGCCATAAACAACGCATAGTCAGAAAGCCATTCTGTCTTTTCTACGAAAGCATTGTATTCTGCTGTAAGTTCTGGATTTACGTTCGCCTTAAATTTTTCATAGGCTGCCTTTAATAATTTTGTCTTAAACTGAATGGCTGGGCCATAATCTACTTTCGTATCATCCCATTCCGGCATACCTAAGAAATCTTCTCCTGTTAATAAGCCTAATCCTTCTAAATGCTTTGGATCAATCACTAATGGCTGTCCTGCAAAAGAAGAGAATGCCTGATAAGGAGAATCTCCAAATCCGGTATGGCCTAAAGGTAATACCTGCCATAATTTTTGTCCTGCTTTTTCCAAAAAGTCGATAAAACGATATGCACCTTCTCCTAAATCACCAATACCAAATGGACTTGGGAATGAAGTAGGGTGTACTAAAATACCAGATAATCTTTCTGGCAATGGTTTCTTCGTTTCTTCTGCCATGAATCTATTCCTCCGTAAAATTTATTTGTGTAACGAATCCATTCTTAAGTGAAATCGTCACTCATTAACACCTCTAAATCAGTTATTCACGCTACACCTTATCAACCGAAACTTGTGTAAATAACCTCTTTCATTATACAAAAAATATCTTAAAAATTCAACCTTAATCTATTGAGATTATCTACCTCTTTTTAATTCTCAAGCTTCTTTTCTAGTATAGCATTTCTACAGATTTAACTCTGCTTTTATCTCAGAAATCAACACTCTTTCGTCCATATTATATTTGACTCCTTTGATTTCCTGGTAGTCTTCGTGGCCTTTTCCTGCCAGAACGATAACATCGCCCTTTTGTCCTTGTTCTATGGCATATTTGATAGCTTCTCTTCGGTCAGGAATGCAAATATATTCACCATCTGCCTTTTTTACTCCCGTAAGAATGTCTTCTATAATGGCATCCGGCTCTTCAAATCTTGGATTATCTGAAGTGATGATAGTAAAATCTGATAATTTCGATGAAACTTCACCCATTTCAAATCTTCGGTTTCTATCCCGGTTTCCTCCACAGCCAAATACCGTTACAATTCTCTTTGGCTGATACTCCCTTAAACTCTTTAATAAACTTTCCAGGCTCATGGCATTGTGTGCATAATCAATCATCACTGTAAAATCCGGTGATACATCCATCATTTCCACTCTTCCCTTTACTCTGATTTCCGACAATACTGTTTCAATAAGTTTTATATCATCTGTAAAATGCAGACATACCGAAATAGCCGTAAGGGAATTATAAACACTAAATTTTCCCGGAATATCAATTTCCACCGGCATAGTTACCTTACCGGATAAATCGTAGGAAATACCAAGAATTCCTGGTTTTTGAAAGAGTTGAATATTAGAAGCCTTTAAATCCGCCTCCTGCTCAATCCCAAAGGTTTCTACCTTACACTTTGCACGTTTCATCATTTCTTTTGCATAGGCATCATCCACATTAAAAATACCTGTCTTACAATGCTCAAACAATACAGACTTCCAATACATATAGTCCTCAAAGTCCTTATGCTCATTTGGTCCAATATGATCTTTGGAAAGATTTGTAAAGATACCATAATCAAATTCAACGCCTGCCACCCTGTCTAACATTAGGCCCTGAGAAGATACCTCCATTACTACAGCCTTGCATCCTGCTTCCACCATCTTCGCAAAAGATTCCTGCACCACATAAGATTCCGGGGTAGTATTGCAGGCTGGAATCCTGCTGTCCCCTATGATGGTTTCAATGGTACCAATCAATCCTGTTTTCACTCCGGTGCGTTCTAAAATAGACTGAATCATATAAGTGGTAGTAGTCTTTCCCTTCGTTCCTGTTACCCCAATGGTAATTAGTTTTTCTGCCGGATATCCAAAATAAGCAGCGGATAAAAATGCCAATGCCTTTCTGGAACTTTCCACCTGCACCAGACAGATTCCCTCCGGTATTTTTTCCATAACTTCCGGCTTTAGTTCCTCTTCTATGACTATGACTGCTGCACCTTTTTCAATCACATCCAAAACAAAATCATGTCCGTTAGAGTTTGCACCCTTGATACAAACAAACACATCCCCATTTCCTACTTTTCTGGAATCTCGAATTAAATGTTGTATCTCAATTTCAACCTTACCCTTTATTACTTTATACTCTATTTTCTCCAATAATTTTACTAATTCCATGCTACGCCTCCACTTTATATGCTTTAGCAGTATAACTCGCCAACACAGACTGTTTTGGCAGGACCTGTCATAAATACAGTATTCTTTTCCTGGTCATATTCAATCCATAAATCTCCACCTACTAAATGAACCGTAACCTTATTTTCTGTCAGTCCATTTAATACACAGGCTACTACACTGGCACAAGCACCGGTTCCACATGCCCATGTTTCTCCAGAACCACGTTCCCACACTCTCATATTAATGGTATTTCTATCAATAATCTGAATAAATTCCGTATTTACTCTATCCGGAAAAGCAGCATGATGTTCAAAGGAAGGTCCTATTTTTTCTATTTCCAGATTTTTTGTATCCTCAACAAAAGTGATACAATGAGGATTCCCCATAGAAACACAAGTAACCATGTAATCTTTTCCTTCTACTGCAAGAGGTTGATTTATCATTTTTTCTCCATCATAAACCACAGGAATCAAAGAAGGCTCTAAAATTGGAGCTCCCATATCTACTCTTACGGTTTCTACTTTTCCATCCTTCACATTTAAAACCAAAGTTTTAATTCCGGCTTTTGTTTCTACTGTAATTTCCGTCTTCTTTGTTAAGCCGAAATCGTAAACATACTTTCCTACACAACGGATTCCATTTCCACACATGGCACCTTCCGAACCGTCTTCATTATACATTTCCATCTTAAAATCAGCGATTTCTGATGGACAAATTAAAATCATACCATCCGAACCGATACCAAAATGCTCATCACTAACAAACCTTGCCATCTCTGGCTTGTCTAAAATTTCCTCTTCAAAACAATTCACATATATGTAATCGTTTCCGCAACCCTGCATCTTTGTAAATTTCATATTATCCTCCCATTTCTCTATTCTTAATCTGATTAAAATAACTATTCCATTCTTAAAATGTCATTACACCGACAATTTCCCATCTTCCGTAATGCAAACCCAATAATAAATACCATTATTTTCATAGCAGGCAAATCCAACTTCAGTACAAGCCATTAAATGATAATATTCTATACCAATGTCTTTTAACCAGGCATCTATGGCTTCCTGGCAACTTAGGCTACTGCTCTTATAGCATAAAATACCTTCTTCTGTATTTCCTACTACCTTACCTTCCGCATATTGTTTTGCCAATTCCCTTGCTGTTTTTTTCAAACTTTCTGTTTCTTTTAGGGATTGTTCCGCAAAGGATTGCTCTGACTTTTTCTTTTTCAAATACTCCACTGCTTTTTCTTCTTCTGCAGACTGGAATAATTCCTTCGCGCTGGTAATAACACCATTTTCATCAAAAACATATGTTACATCTTCTATGACAGCAGTAGTATTTTTCAACATACTTCCGTCTTCATTGAAATAATAGTTCTTACCACTAATAGTTGCAAAGCCGGATACCATGTCCCCATTCGGATTCAAATAATAAGTTTTTCCTGATAAAGTTAAAAATCCGGTAGCCATATCCCCATCCGGATTCAGGTAATACCAGTGTCCACCATTCCATAACCAGCCTGTTTTCATATCTCCGTTTGGATTTAAGTAATACCAATGTCCACCATTCCATAACCAGCCTGTCTTCATATCTCCATTGGGATTTAGATAGTACCACTTGTTTTTTGAAAGTAGCCAACCTGTTTTCATGGCTCCGCTTTCAGTCAGGTAATACCATTTATTTTTCGAAAGTAACCATCCTGTCTGCATGACTCCCTTTGAATTCATATAATACCAGGTTCCCTTTACCAACTGCCAACCTGTGGTTTTTACTCCTTTTTCATTATAATAATACCAGTTTCCACTTCGTTTTACCCAGCCTGTAGCAGCCAAAGCAGCACTGCCCTGAACCAGCAGCATGGTAGTTATAATACCAAGAGAGAACCATTTTTTTAGCTTCCGATTCTTTCTCATTCTTCTTTCTCGTCCTTTCTTTTGCCAAGAGGATTCACATATCCTCAACTTTTCATCTAAACCTGTTGTATCTTTTTAATTACGCCTTCTTCTTGATTAATAATATGTTTTTTCATAACCTTCACAGCGTTGGAAACATCTTTTTTCAATATAAAATCCACAATCATTCTGTGTTCTTCTTCTAATACCGGATGAAGCTTAGCATCTTTTATGTACTGTACCCTGTAACGATATACCTGTTCCCGTAAATTGCTGGCAATCTGCATCAGTCTGTGATTCTGGGTTACTTCAAAAATCACATCATGAAATGCGATATCCGTATCTACAATCTTTTGAAGATTCTGCTCCTGAATCGCACTTTTAAAATCCTTAAGAGCCAATTTTAGCTTTTCTTCTCCTTCACTGGTAATTCGCTCACAGGCCAGTTTGACCGCCAATTCTTCCAGATTACAACGTACCTCCAGAGAATCTCTTAAATCCTTCTCTGTAATCTGTGCCACTTCTGCACCCTTTCTTGGAATCATTACTACCAGACCTTCTAATTCCAGCTTACGAATGGCTTCTCTTACCGGTGTTCTGCTTACTCCAAGCCGCTCTGCAAGCGCAATTTCCATCAAACGTTCTCCCGGAGCAAATTCACCAGAAATAATAGCTTGTCTTAACGTATTAAATACCACATCCCGAAGTGGAAGGTATTCATTGGAATTAAACTTTAACTGTTCTAACATTGTTTTCTATCTCCGTTCTTCAATACAATGATGTTGGGAACAAAATTATTTTGCTCCATAATACCTATTCACGTTTTCTCATTAGCATGGATGACTCATAATTACAAAATCGGTTTCTTTATCGTTTTCAAGAATCTCTTGTGCTTTCTGTGCCTTTTTCAAATCATTAAAAATACCGAAAACTGTCGGACCACTTCCTGTCATTAACGCATTGAGTGCCCCACACTCCAGCATGGTTTCTTTGATTTCTTTTACCTTAGGATAATATTTTATGGTAACTTCCTCTAAAACATTCCCCATAGCCTCTGACATTTCCTGCAAATTTCCTTGTTCCACAGCCGCAGAAAGTGCCTCCATATCTGGATGCCTTTCTATCTCTTCAACATTCAGATGTTCAAAGATAAACTTCGTGGATACGGAAACTGCTGGTTTTGCAAGCACGATATGACAGGCTGGAAAAGGGGTTAATTCTGTTAGCTTTTCACCGATTCCTTTCGCCCTTGCAGTTCCTTTCTTAATACAATAAGGAACATCTGCTCCATATTTTACTCCACGCTCCATCAGCTCTTCCTTCGTCAAACCTAAATCAAACAATAGATTCATAGCCTCTAAGGTAGCAGCGCAATCTGCACTTCCCCCTGCCATTCCTGCTGCCATAGGAACATTCTTTATAAGATGTGCCTTGATTCCATTCTTTATCTGAAATTCTTCCTTCATTCCTGCAATGGCACGATAAACTAAATTGTCCTCCCCTGTAGACAATTCTTTTTTATTGGTGGTTAATATAATTTCATCCTCTTTTAACACCTCAAAACCAATGGTATCTGCCAAAGTCACCGTCTGCATTACCATATCCAGTTCATGATATCCATTCTCCAGTTTTCTTATGACATCCAAGCCTAAATTAATTTTTCCATAGGCTGTCATTTCTATCGTTTTCATATGAATCCTCGCCTTTCTTATTCTTAACTACACGATATTACATCAAATAAAACGTTACTGTTCACTCGTACCTCGTAAACAGTAACAACAAAACATCTTTCATGTTAAAACTATCATCATACAAGCCTCATCTTGTATATGGTATATTGTATACAAGTATTATACTATAAGAAAAAACTGATGTAAAGTACAAGAAGAAAGAGCCGTACAAATGGAGTTCTGCCGCTTAGGCCTCCGATTCATACGACCCTTATATCAATTCATCTATTAAGTTTCCATTCTCAATGATTCACATCATATCCCGTAATCTTTTAATTATAGTGAAAAGTGCAAATCATCCCGGTCTATTCTTCTGTTTGTGTTTCTTGGCTGCCTGCAATCCATTCATCAATGCCTTTCATAACAGCATCATAGGTCTGGCTTGAAATTTCAGGAAGTTCTCCTCCCCATAACTTTTCAGCTTCTTCAAATCCTTTTTGAATGGCTGCTCTCATTTCTTCTGCCTTAGATGCATCTCCTCCGGTTAATGCCTTTGCAAAAGAAAGTAAACGTTCACTGGTTTGTTTCACTCCCCAGTATCCATCTTCTGAAATATCTTCCTGAGCCTGCTTTCTTGTAGCTTCATCTACTTCAAAGTTACCTTCACGAATCTTATTCCAGAATACTTCTTCTGACATATCTGCAATAGAGAATGTAGAAGACTGTTTCGTAATTAATTTCTCAACTAATGATTTTAATTGGGACACTCTTGCATCTGCATCAGCTTTTAGTCTTTGAATCAACTCTGCATCGGTTTCCTTGGTATAAGTCTTCTTTGCAGAATCGGTTTCCTGGGTTGATTTTTCATAAACCACCGCAGCATCCTGTTTGATACTTTCTTCTTTTACAGCTTCTTTCTTTTCTTCCTGCTTGCTTGTAGACGTATAAGTCGTCTGGCTTACATAAGTAACTGAATTAATATCCATAACACATACCTCCTCTTATTTTTCTTTAGGAAACAGACAATTATTAGTAACTGTTCACACGTGAACAGTTACTAATTGGTTTTTGCATGCAAATTCGCTACGCGAAGCAAAAACCAACTCCTGAATCATTCTGGATTATCATTAAATATATCGGCACTTTTAAGGATTAAGTTAATAGAAATGATTCACAATACTAACAATTTATTTGAGATATATCCGTACAAGCATTCTCTATTTAACTAACATAAATCATAATGTTTCATAGCATTCAAAATTCCATTTTCAAGAACTCCAGTAGTCACATATTCTACCTGTTTTTTTAACTCCTCACTGCTTTCTCCCATGGCAATGGAATGGGGTACATAGGAAAGCATCGGTAAATCGTTATTACTGTCCCCAAAAGCATAGCAATCCTCTAAACTTACCTGAAAATGTTCGCATAAAAACTGAATACCTGTAGCCTTAGAATATCCCTTTGGTACGATTTCATAAAAACCTTCACTACGGTGAATGTACTCAAAGTCTTTTGTTATGTATTCCTTAAAAGCTTCTAAATCACTTTCTTCATCATACCAACCGGCAAGTTTGTCAAAGATAAACTCCTCCTCCCCTACACTGGTAAGTGGCACTTTTCGTACCTGCTCAAAATAATTCTTAAGTTCCAGCAAAGTTCCGGTAATAGGCAAACTCCTGTCTATGCCCGTAGTAGCTGCTCCTTCATATAAATTATATACCCTGCATTTTCTTGCTACCATAGCAATCTCATCACAGGTTTCTTTTGACAAGGTTTTATGCAACAATACTTCATCCCTAAAACGAATGTAAGTACCACAACCACACACATATCCGTCAAATCCGGCATCCTGAATAAAATCATCGATATTTCCAATGACCCTTCCTGTATTTATAAACACCATATTTCCCTTTTCTCTGGTCATCCGAATGGCTTCCTTAGTACTCTCCGGAAGAATTCTTCTAGTGTCATCTGTAATCAAAGTTCCATCTATATCAAAAAATAGTAGTTTCATTTTTTTATCCATGCACATCTTCCTCCCTTTTTTCTTTTAACATTCGTTAGGTAATTGCGAAACTATAATATTCTATATAAGTTTTAAATAATTTCACAATTACTTAAATAAAAATGGCGGGGTAAATCCCCGCCGGTTCGGTGGACCTGGGTCTTTCGACCAGCCCAAACTGGAAATAACTATCACAGTTTTATTATACGTTAATACTAGCACATATATTCCAAAAAAGCAACAAAAAATTTCATTTTTGACGTTTAATATTTTAATATCTGCAATTATTCTTTCCCAATCACATTCTTTTCTATTTCCCTCAATCGATGTTCATACAAATGATATTCTCTTACTTTTTTTCTTCCATTTGGCTTAATGCCATGTCTAACAAGATTTCCTTTTTATTTTTTTCTGGACAATTGATTACTTCTTCTAATAATTCATTCAGTAATCTGCCCATCTCTTTTCCGGGCTTTATTCCTGCTGCAATCAGGTCTGCTCCGGAAACTGCCAAATCTTTTAGAGAAAAGCATTCTTTTTCTTCCATGATTTCATCAAATACACTTTGTACCTGTTTTAGGTATGCTTCTTTTTCTTCCCAAATTTCCGGTGCCTGACCCAAAGAATCCGCTTTATTTAATTTTAGCAAATCTAAAAACAACTCTGAGCCAATTTTATTTAATTTTCGCTTCACGGAAGATTTTCGAATCGGTAGTTGGAACCTATCATCATGATGTTTTACCAAAACACAGACATCATGTAAGGTATGATTGTCCAGTTTCATTCTCTTTATGACTTCTGCTGCCATCTTCTCTCCCTGCACACCATGACCATAAAAATGATCCTGTCCCATTTCATCCTGGGTTCTGCACTTTGGCTTTGCTACATCGTGCAATAATGCTGCCCACCTTAAAATAGGTTCTGCCTCTATGCTTTTCACTACTTCTATGGTATGCACTCCTACATTATAGCAATGATAAGGATGATTTTGTGGTGTTTCCATCATGACATCAAATTCAGGCAATACCACTTTTGTAATTCCTAGTTCATATCCAGTTATTAATTTTTCCGGATGTCCGGACACTAAAAGCTTGGTAAGTTCCACCTGTATTCTTTCTGCACTGATATCCCTTAAAAACACACATTTTTCCTTCATGGCTTCTTTTGTTTTTTCATCCAATTCAAAATTTAACTGAGCACTAAAACGAAGGGCTCTTAAAATCCGAAGGGCATCTTCATCGAAACGGTCTTTTGCCTCGCCTACGCAACGCAAAATTCCCTTTTCTAAATCTTCCTTTCCACCAAATAAGTCTACCAAACCTTCGTGAGGGTTATATGCCATAGCATTAATGGTAAAATCTCTTCTTTTTAAATCATCCTCTAAAGAAGAGGTAAAGGTCACTCCCATAGGTCTTCTATGGTCCTTATACTCTCCATCTTCCCGGTAAGTCGTAACTTCATAACCTACCTTGTCCATCATAACCGTAACCGTTCCATGTTCAATCCCCGTATCAATGGTTCTTAGAAATAGAGCCTTTACCTGCTCTGGCTTTGCGGAAGTGGTAATATCCCAGTCCTTTGGTTCTTTATGAAGCAGACTATCTCTTACACAACCTCCTACTACATAAGCTTCAAACCCGGACTGCTCCAGGACATTTATTATTTTTTTTGCATTTTCCGGTATATTAATCTTCATTATGCCAACACTTCCTTTAATCGTTTTATTGCCAACTCATAAGAACCACATTTTTCATAATATAATCTAGCATTTTTCTTGTCCCCTAAACATTCATAAATCACCCCGATATTATAATATGATTTATTCTACATAAAAAACTTTTGGTAAAATCCGGAAGTTGCACCCAATTATCATTGTCTGCCAATCAATACCTTCTTACCCTCAAAGGCAAATCCATATTTCCGGATACGCTCCCTTGGAATTCCTCTTTCCAATAAAGAAACCTCATATTTCTTTTCTTCAATCTGTTTCAAAGCCTGCTTTACTGTATCTTCCAAAGAATGTTCTTCCGTCGGATCCAGTACTTTGAACTCCAGTATGATAGCATCATCCTCGTTCGGTTTCTTCGGTTCCAGCACCACATCATATCTTCCGAAGCCACTTTCCCGGTTCGAGGTTATCATATACCTGTTTGCAAGCTCCACTAGTAATCCCAGCACAAATCCATGATAAAAGCGTTCCGGCTCCTCCTCTGAAGGTTTCCTTCCTGTATCAAAATAACTAAAAGTTCTTAATGCCACACGATTCATGTATGCATTCATCTCTTTTAAATTTCCATTTAATAACGCCTTTACAAAATCACTATAATCAGAGCCGGCTTTCGTAAACCAGCCTTTCACCATATTATGAAACATCCTTTTCACTTCATAATTCGTCAAGGTAAGTTCATACATCTGGTCTTCATTTGCCTCTAAAAGATCCAGTCGGTCAAACCCAAGTACCTTAAGATATCCACTAGCAAGCAATAAACTCCAAATCGACGCCTCACTGTCATCCAGCTGATCATACACGATCTGCTCATCAATCGGACATCGAATGCTTTCTCCTTTTAACAACTTTTCAAAATTCTCTTTTACCCGTTTTCCACCTTGACGAATTAAGTTCCCTGCCAGACTGTTTCCGCTGGTATTCGCCCAGTAGGTACTATAAATTCCTTTATCAAAGAAATTTAACACTGACCATGGATTATAAATATCAGTATGATTTCCAAAGGTAAAACCATCATACCAATACTTTACCTTTTCTTCTTCCCCCGATCTTCCACACTCTCTAAGTCCCGTAAATACCTCTTCCTCCGTAAATCCAAAAGCAGTTTCATACTTATCAGAAGTGGTCGTTACCACCTCAAGATTGTTCAGGTCTGAAAAAATAGATTCCTTACTGACTCTGGTGATTCCTGTCATAATTCCTCTTTCCATACTAGGATTCGTCTTAAAGGTGGAATTAAACAGGCTTCTGGTAAATGCCACCAATTCTTTCCAAAAGCCATGCACATAAGCCTCCTGCATCGGGGTATCATATTCGTCTAATAAAATAATCACCTTTTTGCCATAATAACGATGTAAAAAATCCGAAAGCTGATATATTGCCATGGGAGCATCTTTTTCGCTCATCTCTGCCACCATATAATCAAAATAGTTTTTCTCCGCCTGGGATAATTGATTACACTCTCTCAAAAAACTATTTTGCTCATATAGCTTCATTAAAAGTTGACGAATTCTATAACTTGTAGTCTCAAAATCAGACTCTTTCACATTCGCAAAAGAAAGACTGATCACAGGATACGTACCTTGAATTTTCCGATACTCCTCTTCCTCCCAGATATTAAGCCCCTCAAACACCTCTTTACTTTCTGCATAATTTACCGAAAAAAACTGTTCCAACATACTCATATTTAAGGTTTTTCCAAAACGACGAGGTCGGGTAATCAATGTAACACTGTCCCCCGCTTCCCACCATTCCTTGATAAAAGAAGTCTTATCAATATAAAAATATCCTTTTCGTATGACATCCCCAAAATCCTGTATTCCAATCGCAACGTTTCTCGCCATAATAACCTCCGCACAATCTGTTTGTTTCACTATAGCAGTTTTTCTAATAAATTACAATTCAAAATCACTTAACTTATTTTGCTACATCCGATCATAAAATTCTAAAACCACGAATCATCTAATTTTAAATCCTTTTCCATTAAAATTTTCACTAGTTCTTCCTGCATAGAATCTGAAGAAGCATTTTTAATTACTTCACCGATTTCTTCCACAACCGCTAAATCCGTTTCCAATTCCTCTGCGATAACTTCATATGTTTTTTCTTTCTTCAGTTTCTTTTGAACCTGTTTCGATAGATTTTTCAATTCTCCTTGTTCACGTCCTTCTTCACGTCCAATTTCACGTCCATCCTCAAATCCATCTTCTCTTAACGTCTGTTCATGTAATTGTTTATCATATTCTGTTATACTTATCATTTCTACCTCTGCTCTAAATTTCATTAATATTTCCTCTAGAACGCCATCATAAAAGCATTTTCCAAAAAAATATCCACTTCTATCCGAATGCATTTCGAACTCCGATTATTTATTTTTATAAGCATGGATTTCAAAATACTTCGACTACTTCTGATGAGTAGAGATGAGATGAATTCTCATTATAGAATTGAATTGTAAGTTTAAGAAATGAATGCTTTGAGTTTATGCTAGCATATACATATTAAAATTTCAAGATAAAAATATACATATCAATTTCTTTCTATTCAAGAAAACTTAAATGAAACAAACCGATGGTTAAGACTATATTTCATCTAAACCATCGGTTTTCTTTACCAAAAAGACTTTCCTTATGCCAGGACTTCTTTTAATCGTTTTATTGCCAAATCATAAGAACCACATTTTTCATAATATAATCTGGCATTTTTCTTGTCCCCTAAACATTCATAAATTACCCCGATATTATAATATGCTTTATAGGAATTAGCTCCCACCACACACACCTTCTCATTCTTCGTAGCCAATAAAAATTCGTTCACCGCATCCTCAAACATGGCATTCTGCATATAAATCAATCCTGCCAGGAAATGATAATCCGCAGTACGGGCAAATGCTTCATAAGTTACCTGCAACAAAGCATATGCTGTATCATATTGCTTGGCATTTACCAAAGAATAGCCATAAGATTCCACTAAATCCTGAACATAATCCAAAGTTTCATCTACATCAAATTCCAGGGCTTTTCCAAAATATTTACAGGCATTTTCATAATCCTTTGCCATGTAATAACCTTTTCCGATTTGATACCAGATATATACATCCTCTGGATTTTTCTTTAATTCTATTTCCAATAAATCGATATTTCTCCTAATCTTCTTTGCCTTTTCTTCGGGTGTTCCAATGTATCCAGTATGAATAAAGGTAATTCCGGTATGGTAGTAATCCCTCTTCGTATCCTCTTTTGAAATAGGAACTACCTGTTCATGAATGGCACCTTCATAATGATAATACTTCTTGGAAAACATTCTCGGTTCATCACAAATCGTATAATCTTTTCCATCTTCACTTAAAAGATTTTCTTTCCGGATACATCCAACTCCCTTTGGATGTTCCTTTATCAGTCTTTCAAACTTTTTCTTATCCCAATCCTTTAATGTTTCATCTGAATCCACCATAATAATATAGTCACTTTTTACTTTATTAATGGCAAAATTTCTAGCTGCTGAAAAATCCTTAATCCACTCAAAATGATATAGATACGACGTATAATTCTTCACCATTTCTATCGTACCATCGGTAGAACCGGTGTCCACTACTACGATATCATAACCGGTATTTTGAAACGATTTCAAACACTTCTCTAACAATTCCTTTTCGTTCTTTGTAATAATACAAATCGATACCAGACTTGGTTGTTTTTCTAATTCTACTCCTGTTTCTTCTCCATTCATTTTATGTTCCATAACTTTTCTCACTTTCTTTGTCGTTCTTTCTTCTAATAATTCATTATCGCATATCAACGCAAAAAAACAAGCCTATTACATGATTTTTTGTAACTTATCAAACAGTTACTAACCACCTAAAACAATGCTATACTTACGAACACCAATCATTGGTAAACTATGGAGCATAAAATCACAAAAAACGACTTGACCAGATAAGAACTTTGTTGTAAGGTAAAGATATGTGTTATCTCTTATTCAGAGTGATGGAGGCATAAGGGCCTGTGAAGTCACGGCAACCCCAGTGAATACCGGAAGGTGCCGACCTGAGCGAATATAATTTCGAGCAATGAGAGGATTTGAACAAAAAATCAAGTCCGATGATTCGGGCTTTTTTTATAATTAAATATGTATTACATACATAAAAAACTAGGAGGATCCAAAATGGAAAAAAGATTATTTACTTCGGAATCTGTAACCGAAGGACATCCTGACAAAATCTGTGATCAGGTTTCAGATGCGATTCTTGATGCAATTATGGCACAAGACCCTATGAGCCGTGTTGCTTGTGAAACTTCCATTACTACAGGTTTAGTTTTAGTAATGGGTGAAATTACTACCAAAGCCCAGCTTGACATTCAAAAAATCGTTCGTGAAACCATTGATGAAATCGGATACAACCGTGCAAAATATGGTTTTGATGCTCATACTTGTGGAGTCATTGTTGCATTAGACCGTCAATCCGAAGATATTGCCATGGGTGTAGACAAGGCATTAGAAGCCAAAGAAAATAAAATGTCAGATGAAGAATTAGAAGCCATTGGTGCTGGAGATCAGGGTATGATGTTTGGTTATGCAAGTAACGAAACCCAAACCTATATGCCATACCCTATCGATTTAGCTCACGCTTTATCCAGACAATTAACAAAAGTTAGAAAAGACGGTACCTTAAATTATTTAAGACCGGATGGTAAAACTCAGGTATCCGTAGAATATGATGAAAACGGAAAACCGATTCGTTTAGAAGCAGTCGTTCTTTCTACTCAACATAATCCTGATGTAACGCAAGAACAAATTCATGCAGACATCAAAAAATATGTATTTGAACCAGTTCTTCCTACTGAAATGATTGATGAACATACGAAATTCTTTATTAACCCAACTGGAAGATTCGTAATCGGTGGTCCAAATGGTGACAGTGGTTTAACCGGACGTAAGATTATTGTAGATACTTATGGTGGATATGCCCGTCACGGTGGTGGAGCTTTCTCTGGAAAGGATTGTACAAAAGTAGACAGAAGTGCCGCTTATGCTGCTAGATATGCTGCTAAGAATATTGTAGCAGCAGGTCTCGCTGATAAGTGCGAAATTCAATTATCCTATGCCATCGGCGTTGCACAACCTACCTCTATCATGGTAGATACTTTCGGAACAGGAAAATTAAGCGATGAAAAAATCGTGGATATCCTTCGTGAAACCTTCGATTTCCGACCTGCCGGAATCATTAAGATGCTGGATTTAAGAAGACCTATTTATAAACAAACTGCGGCTTATGGACATTTCGGTCGCCATGATGTAGATTTACCATGGGAAAAACTAGATAAAGTCGAAGATCTAAAAAAATACTTAGGTTAATAAAAGAGGCAAAAGGTCATACTTTTCATATTAAAATGTATTGTAAATGCTTTTTTATAATTTTTTACATCTGCTCGCAATTTGGCCATTTTCTCACCTATATCTTTCTTTTATCTTTGTGCGATGCTACATTGATTAAAAAATATCCTTTTTGCCTATATACGGATTTATTATACCACTGTATTTAAATATCTTTAGCATTTTTAGAAAAAAGATGTGAATTAGATTTCTCATACATTCACATCTTTTTCCTTATCCTAATCAGTTCTGTTGTTTTAAAAACTCCTCTATATTTCCCACCAATTCCTCATAATCCTCAATTTTCAAATCACCGATATGAGAAACCCTTATGCCTCGTTTCCCTAATTTCCCTCCGGTAGGGTTTACCATCTGACCTTTTTCGTTCTTTAAAAACGCAACCAAACCTTCTGCAATCTCATTTTCAAATAATACCGGGGTCATCGCATTTGATAATGGAAACGTTGGAATCTCAACGGACAGTTTCTTTATTCTTTCCCGAAAGAAACGAGCACGTTGCTCTACTTCTTTCACTTGTACTTCTACACCTCGTTCCAATATTTTTTCCAATCTATCATGTAATTCGTAATGAATGCCAACTGCAGGTGTAAAAGGAGTCTGTCCTCTTTTTATATTTTTAAGATAATCAGAAAAATCAAAGTAAAGAGAGCGGACGGTATTCTTCTCCATCTTCTTTTGCATTCTTTCACTTAATGCTACCATAGAAAGTCCCGGTGCTAAACATAATCCCTTTTGCGAACTAACAATACTAACATCAATGCCATTTTTCCGCATGGAATATGGATCACATAAAAACGTACTAATAGCATCTACTATCAAATACATTTCATTTTCTTTACAAAACTGATTTAATAATTCGATATCATATAGTTGTCCCGTCTGGGTTTCATGTAGATTCACCAAAAGCGCCTGATAGCCCTGACCGTTATATTGATATAACCGTTTTTTCGTCAAGGCTTTTCCTTCCTCTAATTTCACCACATCAAAAGGGATCTTGTGAATCCTACAGATATCTACAAAGCGTTCACCAAAGGTTCCACCGACGATAATCAACACTTTGTCATTTTCGTTCAAGCAATTCATGACTGCTGCTTCCATGGCACCGGTACCAGATGCCGTTAATAGGATAAGTTCCGTCGTTTCTTCTGCATCCAGACATTCCTTTAACATTCTAACATTTTCATGATTCAGTTTAGAAAATTCCTCCGTACGAAAATAAGGGATGCTTTTTGCCCTTACTTCCAAAGTGGAACCATACATCTGTGTCGGACCTACCGTAAATAACTTCATCTTATCCCCTCTTCCTATCTACCGTAACTGTTCTTGTACATAATCGAGTTTTAAAAGAACTTCCTTTACTTCCTCTACATTTAAAATTTGTGTATTATCAGAATTAAACTCTTCCAGTCTTGCCTTTTCCACTTTTCCTTCTTCAAAATACTTTCCATAATTTAAATCACGGTTATCTGCCGGCACACGGAAGAACTTGCCTAAATCAAAAGCATGAAGACTTTCTTCTTTGGTTAAAAGAGTTTCGTATTTTTTCTCACCATGGCGGGTACCGATATAATGAATTTCATTATTCGCTCCGAAAATTTCCTTTACCGCCTGAGCCAAAACAGCTATGGTACAAGCAGGTGCCTTTTGCACCATGATATCCCCTGCTTCCGCATTTTGAAAAGCAAATAAAACCAAATCCACAGCCTCTTCCAAACTCATGATAAACCTTGTCATTTCCGGATTCGTAATGGTAATCGGTTTCCCACTCTTAATCTGTTCGATAAACAAAGGAATCACCGAACCTCTTGAACACATTACATTACCATATCTAGTGCCACAAATCGTAGTAATATCCGTAGTTCTTGACTTTGCCACAAATACCCTCTCCATCATAGCCTTACTAATTCCCATGGCATTAATTGGATAGGCAGCCTTATCCGTAGAAAGACATACTACCTTCTCTACTCCTTCATTGATCGCCGCTGTCAATACATTATCCGTACCGATAATATTGGTTCGCACCGCTTCCATAGGGAAAAATTCACAAGATGGTACCTGCTTTAAAGCGGCTGCATGAAAAATATAATCTACACCATGGATACTGTCTGCTACACTTCGGCTATCTCTTACATCTCCGATGTTAAATTTAATCTTCGAATTATTATATAATTTTCTCATGTCATCCTGCTTTTTTTCATCTCTGGAAAAAATGCGGATTTCTTTGATATCGGTATCCAAAAAACGTTTTAAAACAGCATTTCCAAAAGAACCGGTTCCACCTGTAATCATTAAGGTCTTGTCTTTAAACATTCCCATTTTTATTTCCTCCATACACGCTCATCAATAATTCTTGTATAGCTTTGAATCATTCTAATTACCATTGAAGATACATTGTCTTCCTCATAGTCCGGAACTTTGCTTCCAAACTCGCCCATCTCGGCCATCTTCACTGCCATATCCACAGACTGAAGCAAAGAATCTCCTTTGATACCACCGATGATATAGCATCCTTTGTCCAAGGATTCCGGTCTTTCTGTCGAAGTTCGAATACATACAGCCGGGAAATGACTAATGGCTGATTCTTCCGGCATGGTTCCACTATCCGACACCACGCAAAATGCATGTTTCATCAACGCACTATAATCGGTAAAATTAAACGGCGGCATTTTCTTAACCAGTTCGTGGAACTGAAATCCTCTATCTTCAATAAATTTAGCACTTCTCGGATGCATGGAATAAATAACCGGCATCTGATAGGTTTGTGCCATTGTATTTACTGCATTCATCAAACTCATAAAGTTCTCTTCATTGTCGATATTTTCTTCTCTATGTGACGAAAGTACAATATAATTCTTCTCTGTTAAATTTAATGTTTCTAATACTTTACTTTCGTTAATTTCCTTTTCATGTGCTAAAATAATTTCTTTCATCGGAGAACCGGTTACATAAATATGCTCCTTACGCACACCCTCTGCTATCAAATATCTTCTGGCATGTTCCGTATAAGGAAGATGAATGTCTGCGATATGGTCTACGATTCTTCGATTGGTTTCTTCCGGTAAATTCTCATCAAAGCAACGGTTTCCGGCTTCCATATGGAAAATAGGTACTTTTAATCTTTTTGCTGAAATCGCAGATAATGCGGAATTCGTATCCCCTAAAATCAATAAGGCATCCGGTTTTAATTCCTGCATTAAGGTATAAGACTTCGCAATGATATTTCCAATGGTTTCACCTAAATTGTCACCTACTACATTCAAATAATAGTCCGGCTTACGAAGTCCTAAATCTTCGTAAAATATATCATTTAACCTTGCATCATAATTTTGTCCGGTATGCACAAAGATGTGTTCAAAATAAATATCTGCTTTTTTTATAATTTCCGATAACCGAATCAATTCCGGTCTGGTACCTACGATGGTCATTACTTTTAACTTCTTCATATCTTAAGCTCCTTCATACTGTCGATATAATTCCCGATGTTCTTCTATCCAGTTTCCCATATCCAGAATCATTTCTTCATATCCAGGTACAAAAAACAAACACTCTTCTTTCGTGTTCTTTAAAGATTTATCACTGATGACATCTGTGTTTTTACGAATCTCAATTTCTTGTTTCCGACAATACTTCCGAAATAATCCTAGCAATTCATATTTACTGATGGTCTGATTATTTACCAGATGATATAGCCCAGTTACCGTTTTCTTTCCTACTTCTTCTATGGCTTTCGCCAGTTGTAATGTAGTAACCCCAGACCATATGACTTTCTCATATCCTTCGACTCTTCCAGTTTGATTCATAAACCAATGAAATAAGCCAATCCCATTTTGTTTTAATTCCGGGCCAATAATGGAAGTTCGGATGGTCAAATTTTTATCATCCACGACTTCCCCTAATGCTTTAGAACGCCCATAATAAGAAGTGGCATCCGGAATATCCTGCTCCGTATAACACCCTTTCGTTCCTTCAAATACGCAATCGGTACTGATATGTATCAGCTTGGTTTCAGAATCCTTGATACAATCTGCTAAAAAATGTGGAAATACACTGTTAAGATAAATTCCATCTGTAGGATTCGCATCCACAAATTTATTTAATACACCAACACCATTGATAATATAATCATAATGTGCTGAATGGATTGCCTTCCTTACTTCATCCTTGTCCAAGGCATTTCCAATGATAGTATTACAACATTTGCTGTCTGTTCTTGCAAATCCAGTCACTTCATGCCCTTTTTCTATTAGATATTGAGCAATCATATGGCCTGCCATACCATTGCTGCCGAAAACCAAATATTTCAATTTGACTCATCTCCTGTTTGTATTATGCACTTCTTTATTTACGATTTATTATACCATTATATATGTCAATTCATCTTATGACCAAAATCACTTGTATTCTTAACATTCTTGATAAAATGCCACTAATGTGGCATCTATTTACATACAATGTCAGATGACTTTATTATACTTCTTTTTATGTCTTTTTTCCACTATATTTTTTATATCCGTATATCAATACAAAACTGATTACTGTACAGTGACCTTTATTCATATTTAAAGACGTTTAAAGACAATTTATCAATTTTCACTTGCTTTTTATGCATTATCGTTATAACATAAGAATATAAACATTTCGTTACTATTACATAGAGCAGTAACAAACATTTCTAATATTACATGGAATGAACCAGGTAAACTTCTTGCAAAAATTTATGAAATTACATATACTATACTCAGAACTTTACATTCTGTTTTTATCCTAAAAGAAACTTTCAACATAATTTCCTATATGCAAAGAAAAGATTGAAAACCTTAGAGTATGAATCTTAATATGAAGTAAAAGAAGAAAAATCACATAATTTGGCCGAAATTATTCACGGCCTTAATCATAGAAAGATGATGGTGCAAGTTTACTTGCGAATCATCAGCTTTCTATAATTAAAAGGTCAATTGACGTAGCTTGTAAACAGGTGACACATTCAGATGAATGAAACGATAGATAAGGAGCTGATGAATATGTGCAATTTAGGATATGGTGTATATGAACGTGGGTTAGAATGTGGCGAAATAAGAAATATGCTTCACCTTGTTGAAAAGAAATACAGAAAAGGTAAATCTTGCCATGAAATTGCGAACGAACTGGAAACAGACTTATATATCATCGAGCAGATATATGAAGTATTGGAACATGCAGAAACGG
>JAFQCI010000182.1 GCA_017416505.1 Lachnospiraceae bacterium | reverse complement strand
TCAGACACTCGCATATCGAAAAGAAACATATGAGAAAGAGAAAAAATCCGTAAGTAAAACCGACTGTAATAACTACTGCAACAGACGATTAAAGAAGGAATATGAATGGCTGAAAGAAGTAGATAAATTTGCTTTGACAAATGCGATTTATAGCATGGATGCTGCATATCAGAAATTTTTTAAGGAACATGCAGGTTATCCGAAGTTTAAGAGCAGGCACGACAGCCATAAATCATACACAACGAATTTTACAAATGGCAATATAACGGTAGATTTTGATAGAGACAAAGTAAAACTGCCTAAGCTGAAAGAGGTAAAAGCAAAACTGCATAGAAATTTCAGCGGACAGATAAAGTCTGCAACGGTATCACAGGTTCCGAGTGGAAAATACTATGTATCAATTCTGGTGGAAACGGAACATGTGGAACTGCCACATACAAATCAAAATACAGGAATAGATTTGGGCATTAAAGATTTATGTATTACTTCTGAGGGGAAGAAATACGAAAATCCAAAAATCATCAAGAAATATGAGAAGAAACTGGTAAAATTGCAAAGGCAGTTAGCACATAAAGAAAAGAGGAGCCAAAATTACTACAGAACCAAGAAAAAAATAGCATTATGCCATGAGAAAATAACAAATACCAGAAAAGATTATCTGCACAAGATGTCCCATGAGATTATCAGCGAAAACCAAGTGATAGTTTCGGAAAATTTGCAGATAAAAAATATGGTAAAAAACCATCATCTGGCAAAGTCCATAAGTGATGTATCATGGCATGAGCTGACAAGGCGGCTAGAGTATAAAGCAAAGTGGAATGGCAGGGACTATGTCAAAATAGATACATTCTATGCCAGCAGTCAGATATGTTCGGTTTGCGGATACCAAAATACAGAGACAAAAGATTTATCAATAAGAGAATGGTTGTGTCCTGTTTGCGGTGCAAAGCACGATAGAGACATCAATGCTGCGAAGAATATACTGGCAGAGGGATTACGACAAATAGCATAAGAAATCAAATATAGGGCAGGAACTGCCCGAATTAACGCCTGTGGAGATAGTAGGTTACGAGGTTTATGAAGCAGGAAGCCCATTGGCTTTAGACAATGGGTAGTTCACCTTTGTTATCAAATTGTTGGAAAAAATGTTGAATTTATAGAAGTGTATGAAGATGTTGAACAAAGAAATTATTTTAGTTTCTATAATTATGAATATTGCCTTGACGTTTCAAAACAATATGAACTAATGAAAGATGTGAAATCATTAAAAGATGGTTTGAAAGAAGCGTTAGATTGGTACGTGAATAATACGGATAAAGTGAATAAAAAAGCTTTTCTGGATTACATTGATAATAATTTTAAGAAAAAATAGATATAAGGAGTAAACAAAATGGAACCATTAAAGGTAGGTAGAGAGGATTTTCCTATGAGTACTGTAACAGTAGACGGGATGATACCAATGCAGCCCCAACTTGATAATTATGAAATTTACTATAAAGAGGATGTACCTTATCAGGAAAGAGATGGGAGGATGTTAAGGCTGCAGATTATTGGGCCTATTGATGCACCAAAGGATATTCCATGTATTGTATTTATTCCTGGCTCAGCTTTTCACGAGCAAAATGTCAAGGAAAGAGTACCACAATTAAGTTATCTGGCACAAAAAGGATTTGTAGTTGCCGCATTGGAATATCGTGGTTCAGAATGTGCAGTTTTTCCGGCGCAGGCATTGGATGCAAAAGCTGGAGTGGATTTTATGAAAAAACATGCAAGTGAATATGGGATTCATCCAGAAAAAATCGTTTTAATGGGAGATTCTTCCGGTGGACATACAGCAGTGATTGCCGCTTTTTCTTATGGAATTAAGGAACTGGAAGAAACAATAAGAAGAAGCGATAAGCCAATCGTAAAGGGTGTAATTGACTTATATGGACCTACTAATTTTGCAACTATGAATGAGGAGCCTTCTTCCCAAGACCATCGTACACCGGATAGTCCGGAAGGCTGTGAAATTGGAGGGAAACCGGTATTGGAGCATCCGGAACTGGTACAACCTACCATAATATCGAATTATGTGCAGGAGGATAGAGAACTTCCACCAATTTTAATGTTTCATGGAACAAATGACGAATTAGTACCATTTGGACAAAGTTGTCAATTATATGAGGCATTAACAAAGGCGAAAAAGGATGCAACATTTTATCAAGTGATTGGCGCACATCATGGAGGAAGGGAATTTTGGACAAAAGAGGTTTTGGATATTGAAGAATGTTTTATCCGGAGGGTGTGCGAGGACTAGCAAGAATATCCAGGATTATCAGATATGTTTTCGGAAGAGTTGAATGAATAATTTGAAAGTATATTTTTTAATGCTTCATTATTTTAGAAAGGATGATTAAATCTGAAAATGTCATGGAAAATGTCATAGATATTTCAGAGGAATTGGCATGTTGATACTGGAATATTCAAAGAAAAAGGTTGCGTTATAAATGATGGAAAGTGACAGTGGTTCGTAAGTAGATAGAAAAATCCTGCGAAACCTCCGGTCACTTTCTTTACAGAGAGAGTTTAAAATGAGAATTTAGTAGAAATATATAATTTAAAATTGCCTATTTGGTATTTATCCTCCTCTTGTGTGCTTTTAGCTTTTTCATTGCCCAGTCATAATGACTGCTGGTTACACTGATGAAGTAAGAACCAATGGTACTTCCACCAACCCATTCATATACATTTTTTTTGAATAACTCATCATTAGACATTGTTTGTATAACGGACATAATTTTCTTATGTGATTCTTTAAACTGCTCTAAGGCTATATCTAAGGTAACTGTTTGGTTTCTTCTCCAAAACAAGAGATTCATATCTCCATATGTTTTCCAATTGTATCCTTCCATTAGAAATGGTTTTTGAATCCCTGATCTATTGTTGGCTACCCATTCAAGCATTAGGTTATGCCATTCGTGTAAATGAACCAGAATATCTCTTAAATTTTTATCTCTTTTCCAATGTGCTTCTTTCTTTTTAATATCTGATGAAAAGTCAAATTCTGTGTTTAATTCTATTTCTGACATAGAATCAATAAGGTTCAATAGTTTATCATAGTTTGAATTTGCAGCTTCGATTAAATCATTCTTTGACTGTGGTCTTGGCATAGTATGTTTCTCCTTTGAAGTTTTTATATTTTCATTTATAGCATAGATAACTTGACATCTTGTGTCATATTTATTTTTTTTCATTTTTTATTGCAATGTTTAAAATCCGATCCGAAAAGTAAAAAAGGAAAGAGTACTGTCATAAAGTTATTTTACATAAAAAGATTTGAAGCGGTTGTACTGGAAATTATAGTTTTGATTAGATTCTATGAACTAAGTGAAATGCTTTTTATAATTTGCAAGAATGTACAGGTAAAATAAGCCTTGAAAAAGAAAATAGCCCATGATAAGATTACATTAATTGGAATCAATTAGAAAATGGGGTGTGTTTCATGCAGATTACACTGAGTTCAGGCAATTATAACATAATAGATAGTGGACAGGCTTTTTTGTTTGATGAAAATGAAGATTTTAGAATAGACGTTGATGCAAAGGATGATTTTAAGTTTTCAATGATTTTTAAATTTATGACAGATGCTACGAAACAACAACAGGTTGACAAAATAGTGAAAGAAAATGCTATTGTTTTTAACTGTTTAAATTTTAATGATTTGGGAACCGGTTTTTCTAAACCTATGAGCATTGCGAAAGTTGATGGTAAAGAGATGTTTTTGATGTTGTGGTCTTATTTGGATGGAAGAGAAGAAATAGGCAAAACCAGAAGCGTTAAGTATACCATTTTTCAGGAAAAGTAAATTAAAATGGAGAAGTAAATGCAAAATAAAAATATTATTTTAACGGATACCTTAACAGGAACAGATACAGTAACATTAAATACAAATCCACCTTTTATAAAAAATACCAATACTAGTTGCTATGAAGTTATGCATATGGAAAAAGTAGTCGCAATGATTTCTTCCATTGGCAAAGCTGAGATAGTGAATGAAAAATTTATGCCATATGATTTGTATTTGGAAAAAGCAGAAAATGACTCAGATATAGATACCATGATAAATAACTTGAACAATTTTTATCATTGGTGTGCATCACGAGTTTTATCATTAGATAGGAAATATGCAAAAGAAATATTAAATAGTATAGGTGTAGCCCAGGCGGTGACGGATAAAGAACGTGCAGGTATTTCATTGTCCTACCATTGCGTTTCTCTGACCGATGTATATTGGGTAAGAACGCAAGGCGAGAATATTTCTTTTAAAAATATTAATTTATATGATAATCCGTTAAATGAGGCAGTTGTTGAAATTTCGTTAAAGGGACGACAAATGACAGTGACGAATCAGGAATTAGCTCAGGATTTATCCACAAAAGGTTGTTTCCCGAAGGCTTGGATAAGAAGAGAAAATGGGTTTAAACTACTGAAAGATGGAGGAGAGGATACTGTAAAGAAGGAGTTACTTGCCAGTAAAATATGTCAATGTTTTGATATTCCACAAGTGAAATATAATGAAGGGTTTTATCAGGGACAATTAGTTTCAGAAAGCGATATTATAACATCGAAAGATTATTCTATGGTTTCAAAAATGTCCTTTGATATTTATGCCTGTAATCATAATCTGGATTATATTGAAGAGTGTGAGCGATTAGACCCGATTACTTTTTATGGCATGAACATTTTGGACTATTTGACAGGTAATACGGATAGACATCCGGAAAATTGGGGATTTTTAGTTGATAATAAAACCAATGAGTATATTTCTTTATATCCGCTAATGGACTTTAATCAATGTTTTTTAGCATATGATAATTTGGAGGGGGCTAACTGTCAGACACTTCTACCGCGACGTTTAACGCAGCGAGAAGCTGCAATTGAGGCCGTAAAGAAAATTGGATTGTTGCAGATAAAGGAAATGGACATGAGCGCTTTTGGAGATATGAAAGAAGAAGCAGAAATGTTCCAATGCAGATTGCGGGAATTAAAGAGATACAGGATGAGCAAATAGCACTCATGGATGAAAAGCATATATGGGCTAATAGGACAGTAGCGTTTTTTTGAATATTTTCGAAATATGAGGATGTGAAAAAAATATTAGAAAAATATTTTAAATAAGTAGTTGTTAAGTTTCAAAATTCGTGCTAATATAAGCAAAGACATTGGCGTTTTGGTATGTGTTAGAGTAATAACTTAATAATATACATATAAACGAAAATTGCTATTTTTTAAAGAATAGTGGAATTAATTGTAATTGGACTGGTTGTTGTGTTAGCGATTTAGTACAATTCTTTTCTGCTGTTTTAATTTCAATGCGCTAAATTAGGAGGAGAAAAATGAAAACGCATAAGAATAAAATTGTAGTAATAGGTGCTGGAAATGTAGGAGAGGCCATTGCTTACACATTAATGGTTCGTTTTTTGGCAAATGATATTGTATTGGTCGATGTAAATGAAGACCGAGCAAGAGGAGCTGCACTTGATATTGCTCATGGTACCAGCTTTTTTAAGCAAGTATGGGTAAGATCAGGCGGATATGAAGAATGTGCAGATGCGCAGATGATTATTATTGCAGCTGGTGTTGCAAGAAAGCCGGGACAAACTCGTTTAGAACTTGCAAAGGTTAACGTATCTATTGTACAAAGCATTACAGAAAACATCATGAAATATGCAAAGAATCCATTAATTTTAGTGGTTTCTAATCCTGCAGATATTACAACACTTGCTGTTCAGAAGGCATCCGGTCTTTCAGCAGAGCGTGTAATCGGAAGCGGAACATCTTTGGATACTGCAAGATTTAGATATCTTCTTAGCAAGAAGTTACAGGTAAATATCGAAGATATTGATGCGTATGTAATTGGTGAACATGGTGATTCTCAGGTACCAATCTATAGTTCTGCTAATATCGGAGGTTTTCCATTGAAAAATTTTGCACAACAGGTAGGTGCTGAAATTTATGAAACAGAACTTGCAGAACGTACAAAGAATGGTGGAGCAGAAATTATCAAGCTTAAGGGTGCTACTTTCTATGGTATTGCCATGGCAGTGTCTAACATTGTTCAAACTATTATGAGAGATAACAGTGCAATCATTCCAGTAGCGCATGTATTAGATGATAGCTTTGGACCATGGGCTGGCGTTGCGATTTCTTTACCTTGTAGAATTGGTTGGGAAGGAATTAACCAGACACTTCGAGTTCCAATGGACTTTTATGAAAAATCTAAGATGGATGAATCTGTTAATACATTAAAAGAATTCGCGAAGGAATTAGGCTTACTATAAAAATAGCAAAGATGATTCACGACCTTAATCATGGAAGTTTATAAGATATGTTGTGAATCGATTTAGGATTAGATTATTTTTAATAAATTTACTATAAAAATGGAGGAAAACAAAATGGATAAGAAAGAATTTGCTTTAAAGCAACATGAAGAATGGAATGGAAAATTAGAGGTTGTGAGCCGTGCAAAGCTTGAAACACCTGAAGATTTAGCGGTTGCATACACTCCTGGAGTTGCTGAACCATGTCTTAAGATTTCTGAAGATGTAGATCTTTCATACAAATATACACGTCGTGGAAACATGGTTGCAGTAGTAACTGATGGTACTGCTGTTTTAGGTCTTGGAGATATCGGACCAGAAGCCGGTATGCCAGTTATGGAAGGAAAGTGTGTTCTTTTCAAAGAATTCGGTGGAGTTGATGCATTCCCTCTATGTGTACGTAGCAAGAGCGTTGATGATATCGTTCGTACTGTTGAACTTTTAGCAGGAAGCTTTGGTGGAGTTAACTTAGAAGATATTTCTGCTCCAAGATGTTTCGAAATTGAACGTCAGTTAAAGGAAAAATGTGATATTCCAATTTTCCATGATGACCAACATGGTACTGCTGTTGTTACAGCTGCAGCAATGTTAAATGCATTAAAACTTACTGGAAAGAATTTAGCTGATATTAAGGTTGTAACATCAGGTGCAGGTGCAGCTGGTATTGCAATTATCAAGTTATTAATCAGCCTTGGTCTTAAGAATGTTATTATGTGTGACCGTACAGGTGCAATTTACGAAGGTCGTGAAGGCTTAAATACAGAAAAGCAGGAAATGGCTAAGATTTCTAACAGAAACATGGAAAAAGGAACATTGGCAGATGTTATTAAGGGTGCAGATGTATTTATCGGTGTTTCAGCACCAGGAACTGTTACAGAAGATATGGTAAAATCTATGGCAGAAAACCCAATTTTATTCCCAATGGCGAATCCAGTACCAGAAATTATGCCAGAACTTGCTAAGAAGGCAGGAGCAGCAGTTGTAGGAACTGGTAGAAGTGATTTCCCTAACCAGATTAACAATGTACTTGCTTTCCCTGGAATCTTCAGAGGTGCACTTGATGTAAGAGCATCTGATATCAACGATGAAATGAAGGTTGCAGCAGCTTATGCTATTGCAAATCTTATCTCAGAAGATGAATTAAATGCAGATTATATCATTCCAAATCCATTTGATAAGAGAGTTGCAGAAGCGGTTGCAAAGGCTGTTTCTGAAGCTGCAATTAAGACAGGCGTAGCTCGTATCGAAAAATAGTAAAATAGTTTTTATAAGTTATTTCCGCAGTCAGTGAAAACAATCACTGGCTGCTTTTTTTTAATTTATAAAGATGATTGGAAAGAAAATGGAAGTTTTCTTTTGTATTTGCTTGAATTATTATAATACTTAAAATATACTATAGATTGTAAAAGGGACAAGTACATATTTGATACTACGAAAGAACGACAGAAACCATGGAGGAAAGTAAAGTTGAGTAATTCAATATATAATCGTAGAAGTATTCGGAAATATTTGGATAAAGATGTTTCAAAAGAAATGATTGAGCAGATGATTGATGCAGGAAGAATGTCACCATCCGCAAAAAACAGACAACCTTGGAAATATATTGTGCTTGGTGGCAAAAGTAAAATGGAATTTTTGGAATGTATGTGGAAGGGAATTCTAAGAGAAGAAAACGAATGTGCTTTTTTGCCTAATTCAAAAAATGGTATTGCTGATGCAAAAAATACATGGAAAATCATGGAGCAGGCGCCGGTGCTTATTGTAATACTAAATACAAATGGAAGTACGCCTTTTGTTGACCTTGATGTAGATAATAGGATTACGGAGATATGTGATACTCTTTCTATTGGGGCATCCATTGAAAATATGTTGTTGAAGGCTACAGAAATCGGTTTGGGAACTTTATGGATAGCCAATACTTGTTACGCATATAAGGAGTTGACGGAATATCTTAATACAACAAAACAATTGGTTGGTGCGATTGCGGTGGGGTATGCTGATGAAAAACCAGCACAAAGACCAAGAAAAAAGATGGAAGATATTGTGGAATATAGATTATAGATAGTTCAATGTTAAGTTAGGAAAATGTTGATTAGGGTATTATGGTGATATAAATTGGAATAGGAGAAAATATGGATTACAAAATTCGTGAAATAAAGGAAAGGGAATATCCATTATTAAATGATTTTCTATATGAAGCAATCTTTGTTCCTGAAGGAATGCAGGCTCCACCGAAATCAATTCTTGATTTACCGGAACTTCGTGTATATGTTGAACATTTCGGAAAACAAAAAGATGATATTTGCTTTTTGGCTGAAGTGAATGAAAAAATAGTTGGAGCAGTATGGGTTCGAGTTATGAATGATTATGGACATATTGAAGATGGAGTTCCTTCTTGTGCTATTTCTTTATACAAAGAATATAGGGGATACGGGATAGGTACGGCTTTAATGAGAAAGATGCTTCATGAACTTGGCGAAAGAGGATATAAAAAAACTTCGTTATCAGTGCAAAAATCAAACTATGCAGTTAAGTTGTATCAAAATGTAGGTTTTGAAACAATTGCTGAAAATGAAGAGGAATATATTATGGTTTGTAAGATTGGGAAAAATGAATTTTAGGAGAAATTTAATGATGACAAAAGCAGTAATTTTTGATATGGATGGTGTTATTTTTGATTCGGAGCGAGCTGTATATAATGGTTGGTTGGAACTGGCTGCGAAATATAATTTTAAAGATATAGAAATGATATATATGAAAAGTATTGGTGTTAATTCTACAGTGACACGACAGATTTTTATGGATTATTATGGAGAAGATTTTCCGTATGATGAATATAAGAAGGAACAGTCCTATAATTATCATGAAAAATATAGCAATGGGCGTTTGCCTATGAAACCAGGAATAAAGGAATTGCTTATTGGTCTTAAGGAAAAGGGCTGTAAGATTGCTATTGCATCATCAACTCGAAAGGAACTTGTTGAAAAACAGATTGAAGATGCAGGTTTAAGAAAATTCTTTGATGTCATAGTTGGTGGTGACATGGTTGAAAAAAGCAAACCTGAACCAGATATTTTCTTAAAGGCAGCGAAATTATTAGATGTACAGCCGGAACAGGCTTATGTGATTGAAGATTCATATAATGGGATTCGAACAGCATTTACAGGCGGGATGATTCCAATTATGGTACCAGATATGCTGGAACCGGATGATGAGATGAAAGAAAAGGCTCAATATATTTTCAAGGATTTATATGAAGTAAAAGAATTTCTGCTTGCTTCATGAAAGAGCGAAGAAAATAGCTTTTCAAATAATTCTTAAAACATTTGAAATTCAACCTATTTGGGTTGATTTCATGGGAAATTATAGGAAGAGGGAAATTATATTATGGAGGGTAAAATGCGAATTTTATGTATTGGTGATAGTAACACATGGGGATATAATCCATTAAACGGACAGAGATATGAAGGAAGATGGACTATGGTATTGGCTCAGTTGATGCCGGAACATGAGATAATAGAAGAAGGATTAAATGGCAGAACATTGCTATCGGTGGATCCTGTAATAAAAGAACGTTGTGGAATTGCCGGATTGAAAATGCTTTTAATGTCACATAAACCTATTGATTACATTGTTGTAATGCTTGGAACAAATGAAATGAAGAAGTTTTTTGAATGTAGTGCAAGTTATGTTGGAAAAGGAGTGAGTGAATTTATAAAAGTTATTCAAAATCCTGAACTTTGGCAAAGATTTCAGACTCCTAAGCTGTTAATCATATCTCCGGTGCTAATAAGAGAAGAAATTCTTGAAAACGGGGATGTTTTTGGGGAATTTGATGAAAATAGTGTTATGCAGTCTAAACTTCTGGCAACCGCTATTTCAGAAGTATGTGATGAATATAAAGTAGATTTTATGAATGCGGCCGATTACGCAGAGGCTTCGCTTTTGGATAATATACATATGGATGAGGAAAACCATAGGAAGTTGGCAGAGGCAATTTGTTCTAAACTTAGAGAAATGTTTGGGTTATAGAAATAAAGGAGAAAATCATGCATTATGTACAAGCCAAGGGGCTGCTTTCAAAGGATAATGGAATAAATATTTATCGTGGGTGTAGTCATGGATGTATCTATTGTGACAGTAGAAGTAAATGCTATGGATTTACTCATAAGTTTGAAGATATTGAGGTAAAGGAGAATGCACCAGAACTATTGGAACAAGCACTTAAATCAAAAAGAAAACGGTGCATGATTGGGACAGGTGCCATGTGTGACCCATACTTGCATGCAGAAGAAACTCTTGGTCTTACCAGAAAATGCTTAGCGTTGATTGATAAGTACGAATATGGAGTTTCAATATTGACAAAGTCTAGTAGAATATTAAGGGATATGGATTTACTTGAATCGATTCACAAAAAGGCAAAAGCGGTAGTTCAGATGACTTTAACAACCTATGATGAAGAATTATGTAAAATAATAGAACCTAATGTATCAACAACAAAGGAAAGATTTGAAACTTTAATGCAGTTTAAGAAAGTAGGAATTCCGACCATGGTATGGCTTTCGCCGATTCTTCCATTCATTAACGATACGGAAGATAATATCCGGGGAATACTGGAGTATTGTAGGGAGGCAGAAGTTAAGGGAATTATTTTTTTTGGTATGGGAGTAACACTTCGGGAAGGAGATAGGGAATATTTCTATCATGCATTGGACAGGCATTTTCCTGGAATGAAACAAAAATATATCAGTACATATGGCAATGCATATAATTTACCAAGTCCAAATGAAAAGAAATTGATGCAGCTTGTTAGAAATGAATGCAAAGAAGCAGGAATCATGTGTACTGTTGAGGAATGTTTTTCATATTTAAATGAATTACCCGAAAAATACGTTCAACAAATGCTGTTTGATTTATAAGCATAGAGATAAAATTGTAAACAAACAAGAGATTTTGAGCCTCTTAGGGCAGTAGGGATACTTATTTTCTTTAATATATCAGGTGCGATAATAACTATAAAAGAAGTCTTGATGATGACAGTAAAAAATGTTTTTTGGAGAGGGAAAAGAATAGAATAGAATGAATGATTATGTTTTTAAAAGTCCGATTGGTTATCTGAAAATCTGCGAAGAAAACGGAAGTCTTACGGAGCTTTGTTTGCTACAGGATGCAAAAGATATTGTATTATCACAAAATTATGAGTGGCATTCTGACTTGTTATATGAAGCATATAAACAGATAAATGAATATTTTGCGGGGAAAAGAAAAAAGTTTGATTTGCCTGTTGGTAGCAAGGGAACAGCATTTCAACAACAAGTATGGAAGGAATTGCAAAAAATACCTTATGGTGAAACAAGAAGTTATCAGGATATTGCTGTTAATATTGGAAATCCCAAGGGGGTTCGTGCTGTGGGACAAGCTAACAATAAAAACCCTATTATCATCATTGTTCCTTGTCATAGGGTGATTCATAAAAATGGAAATATTGATGGATTTGCCTGTGGGATAGAAGTGAAAAAGTATCTGTTGGATTTGGAGAGAAATTTTAAAATTGGCAGACAAATTTGATTACAATACAGTTTAAATAAAAGTTTAATGAAGGGATGGTAAGTATGTTTACGAAAGAAGATAATACATATAATGATATTCGTGAAAAATCATTATTACAATGGTTAGATGAAATGGAACAGCATGAAGATATTGCAGTTCGTGGTGGAGTTAAGTTGTGTAGAGAATATATGCAGTATCTTAAAGAGAGAAATAAGAAATTAGAAGAAGAAAATGAACTGAAAAATTCTTATCTAAAAAAGATGTCAAGCAGACAAAATTGAGGAGTTCATTTGGTGTTTAGAAATACCGATAAAGCAAAAATTGTAAGAGTGGTATAAAAGGTTTTTTGAGGGAGGGGAGTTTATGAAATTGGATGAAATCAAAGAATATTGTTTAAGTAAACATAAAGCATATGAAGACTATCCATTTGGGGATATTCCAATCTGTTATAAACTGAATAAGAAAATATTTGCACAGATTTATCCGAAACCGGATGATTTAAAAATAACTTTAAAGTGTACTGCGGATGCCGGACAATTTTATCGAATGGTATACCCTGAAAAAGTGGTTAGGGGCTATCATTGTCCTCCAGTGCAGCAACCTTATTGGAACACTATTTACTTAGAGGATTTTCCGGATGAGGAACTATTAAATATGATAGACCATGCTTACGATACAGTATTACATAGTTTTAGTAAAAAAGTGCAAAAACAGATTTTAGAAGAAGATGCATATTGATTATTGATAATTCAAATACAATGTTTAGTTACCTATTACTATTGTTTAAGATTTAGTTTTTGAAATGATAATTTATAATTTGGTGAGGTGTTTTATATGAGCAATCCGTGGGAAAATATAAATTTGAGTGATTATGAAAATCATATGAGTTTAGAGAATGTATTTCAGCTTCAAACATTAAATGAAATGATGAAGGAGCAGTTTAGCACTTATGACACAGATACCATAATGGTTTTAGGTATAGCTGGTGGTAATGGATTGGAGCATATCAATAAAGAAAAAATTAAGAGGGTATATGGTGTTGATGTTAATTGGAATTTTCTTGTAGAATGCAAAAAAAGATACAAAGAATTAGTGGATTTGTTTGAGCCGGTTTGTGTCGATTTGTTAAGTGATAACTTGCAATTACCATGTGCGAAATTACTTGTTGCAAATTTGTTGATTGAATATATTGGTTATGAATGTTTTCAAAGAGTGGTTAAATTAGTAAAACCACAATATATATCCTGTGTTATACAAGTAAACTTAAGTGATTCTTTTGTTTCTGATTCTCCGTATATACATACATTTGATTGTTTGGATAAAGTTCATCATCAAATGGAAAAGGATAATTTAATAGATTGTATGCAGAAAATCGATTATAAGATGAAAGAAATCAGTGAGAAATTATTGCCGAATGGCAAGAAATTTGTGCGAATCGATTTTACAAAATAAATTTTTTTAAATAAATAAAAATTAAATATATGAGTAAACAAGATGGTTGATAGGAAGCAGATGGCAGGAGGAATAGAAACTAATTACATTATAAATAATCTAAATTAAAATGATAAAAAGAACCATAGTAATTAAGATTAAAGTAGTGTAAGTGGGGCTCGTGAAAGGGAGGAACTTTAATGAATTTATCAGAATTTGAAGCAGAATTTTCGAAGCTTGGAAGTAATTATAAAACGAAAGATGTGGATAGATTCAATCGTGAATTAATAAAAAGGCAGGAAGATGTATCTTTTCTTAAAGATATTGTTTTGCTAAGACAGGAATACCACAGAACGTATTTTCAGGTATCACTTGCAGGACAAAAAAGTCTGGAAGCAAAGTTTGCCTTTATAGAAGAAAATTTTGAAAAATTGCAGGATTGGTGGCACGTTGACCAACTTTCCCAGTTTGTGGACAAGGAACTTAATTTTGATTTTGGCTATGAAAAGGCGAAAGTTTATGTACAGAATGAGTTGCCGTTTGCCAGAAGATGGGGATATGTATTGTTTATGCCTAGCCTTGTGAAAGAAAAGGGGGCAGCAGAAAAAATATTTCCTTTATTTAAGGATGATGATGAATATTATGTTCAAATGGCAGAGGCGTGGTTGATTTCTTATCTTGGAATTTATGAACCCGAAAAAACATTGGTTTATCTTAAAGGTTGCCCATTGAAATATAATATTGCCGGAAAAGCAATTCAAAAGATATGTGATTCATTTAGAGTCAGCAATGAATGGAAAGAACGGTTTAAGGAAATTCGTAAAAACTATAAATAGCATATAAATTGTTTTATTATCTAACAAGTTTAAAAAGGAGTGTATGAAATGAAAGCAGAGGTTTATGTATTTAGTAGAGAAGAAAATTTAGATTTGATTATGAAAACTTTTTGTGATTGTTTTGGTATTGAGAGGAGGGATGGCAGTAATCAATTATGCCTTGAAAATAATGTGCAGAAAGTGGAAATTTATGCGAGTCCGGGTGGTATGGAACCAGGTGTTGTTCAGGCAAGGCATAAAACACTGAATTGGTTGATTTGTTTTGGGGATGCAGATTGGGATTCGGTGGATATACCAACTTAAATAAAATGTTAAATTGCTGGTAAAAAATAGAAATTTGATATGAAATAAATGACAGCTTAAGTAGATTCCTTTGTAGGAATCGGATAGCTAACATATTTCAATTTACTAGAAAAAGGAGAGAAAAAATGTCCATAGGAGGAAGTATATCAATAATATGTGGAATAGTTTTATTAGGAATAGGAATTTTACTTTTTGTTCTTAGAAAACTGACGTGGAAATGCACAGCGCAGACAGAGGGGCGTGTCATCGATATGTGTATGAATGCGTTTGCTTATAATAAGGGATACAGTGGAAAAGCTACTTTTGGTGTACAGAATGGAACAGGCAGAACAAAAAGCCGCAGTCCAATTTATTCTTATTATGTGAATGGGCGAGAATATCGCAGAGCAAGTAATGTTGCGTATAATGGTAGTTATGTTTATAGTATGATGAAAAAGCCGGTGGTAGTTTATTATAATCCGGAAAAACCAGAACAGTCTTGTCTTGGAAAAATGGGAGCAATGACTTTTATAGGAATAGTTTTTTCAGGTTTAGGAGTTTTATTCTTGTTTATGGGTATAGTTTTTATGGTAATTGGAATATAACAAGATAGTTGCAATGAATTAAGACATGACAAAGTTATGATTGCATTGGAGTGTATCAAAAAGGAAAGAAGAGAAAGGACTGCAGGAGAAAATACCTGCAGTTTTTTGCATTGAAATTTTTTCGAATGGTTGTAAATAAAAAGTTTCACATTGTAATATGTGAGGATTTTGTTATAATAAGAATAAGAGATATAGGATAAATTTATTAGAATTTGAAGCGGAATTTTTAAAGTCCGGAAGTAATGATAGAGAAAGGACTTGGTTTATGAAAGTAAAGCAGAATAATTATGTAGATGAAATTGTAACATTGATTCATGAAACGAAAGATATTGAGATTGTTCTTGAAATGTTGGAACAATACCATGAAAATGACATTGCAGAAGCATTGGAATATTTATCAAAAGAAGAACGAATTGTTTTGTATGGTGCCTGGGGAACAGAGAGGGCATCTGAAATCTTTGCTTATTTAGAAGATGCAACTCCTTTTTTTGAGGAAATGGAGTTGGAAACAGCAGCGGAAATCATTGAAAACATGGATTCTGATGATGCGGTTGACATTCTTGAGAGCATGAAGGAAGAGATTAGTGATAAATTGGTTGATTTGCTGGATGATGAAAGTAGTCGTGATATTAAACTGATTCAATCCTATGATGATGAAGAGATTGGTAGCAAAATGACCACCAATTTTATTGCAATCAAAAAAGGTCTTACGGTAAAAAATGCCATGAAGGAGCTGATTTCACAGGCAGAGGAGAATGACAATATATACACAGTGTATGTATGTAATGAAGATGATTCTTTGTATGGAGCAATGGATTTAAAGGATTTGATTGTTGCTAGAGAGTATGTGGATTTGGAAGATTTAATCAGTCATGCTTATCCTTATGTATATGACTATGAAAAAGTATCCGATTGTTTGGAGAAAATCAAAGGATATGCAGAAGATTCTATCCCGGTATTGGACGATAAAAATAGAATTTTAGGTGTTATTACTGCTCAAGACATCATTGAAGTTGTGGATGATGAAATGGGTGAGGATTATGCAAAGCTTGCAGGTTTGACGGCAGAAGAAGATTTAAATGAAAAATTATTGGATAGTATGAAAAAAAGGCTGCCTTGGCTGGTGATACTTTTGGGGCTAGGAATCGGTGTATCTGCGGTTGTAGGAATGTTTGAAGCTGTAGTCGCACAAATTGCAGTGCTTGCCTGCTTTCAGTCTTTGATTTTAGGAATGGCAGGAAATGTTGGTACGCAGTCCCTTGCGGTAACGATTCGTGTGCTTATGGACGATAATTTGAAAACATCGCAAAAGCTACAGCTTGTATTCAAAGAAATGCGGGTAGGTTTATGCAACGGATTGTTGTTGGGAATCGTAGCAGTTGTATTTGTGGGATTCTATATCTGGATATTTAAAAAGTATGAATTGACATTTTCCTTTGCAATATCCGGATGTGTCGGAGTTTCGTTGTTGATAGCAATGCTGATTTCCAGCTTGGTAGGAACCATGGTTCCAATCTTTTTCCATAAGATTAAGATTGACCCGGCAGTAGCTTCCGGTCCACTTATTACTACCATAAATGATTTGGTTGCGGTTATTTCATATTATGGATTGGCGTGGTTGTTATTAATAAAAGTGATGAATTTAGGATAGAGCAGGCTAAGCAGAATATAGTAAAATGAAAAGAAGGGGTGGTTGTATGAATATAACTTCTGGCACTATGCCACAGAATGTAAAGAGATATGTTGCAATGGGAACGAAATTAGTTAATTTGCTATTGTTTCTATGTCATATAGGGTACGGAATATTATTTTGGGTATATGATGCAAAGGTGTTGTTTTACTATAACTGTATTCATACCCTATTGTTCATTTTTGCTTGTGTAATGTTAGAAAGAAAAAAGAAATGGACTTATATTGTTACGGTATTTTTAGGAATTTTCATATTTATGGTACTTGCAGTCGTGTATTTAGGATGGGATTACGGTTTTCAACAATATTGTATAGGGTTTGTGGCATCCCTCATTTTTACGAATTTTTATATGAACCGAGAAAGAAAGATTACCCGTGGCACTATGATGATAATAGGGTTGAATGTGCTTTTGTATGTGGTGTTGAGGCTTTGGACATATGAGCATCCATTTGTATACAAAATAGATAACGGAATTTTGATGAAATGTTTTTATATCTTTAATTCTCTGATTGGATTTGCCTTTCTGATTATGTATTTATGTATTTATTCAAGTACGGTGCATCGGCTTGAAAACTCCTTAATGGAAATGGCAAGCGTTGACCCTTTGACAGGAATTTCTAACCGTAGAAAGATGCAGCAGATGTTAGAATCTGTGTTGGAGGAATATGAAACACAACAGTATCAAACTGTGATTGCAATGTTGGACATTGACTTTTTTAAGAAGATTAATGATACATATGGCATGATGCAGGTGATGAGATTTTGGTGATGTTAGCAAAAATTCTTCGGGATAAGCATGAAGAAAACGAAGGCTTTCATGTAAGCAGATGGGGTGGCGAGGAGTTTTTGGTTTTTTATGAAAGGCACCAAAAGAGCAAAGAGGATGTGATTAAGGAATTTGATATGCTGCGGCAACAAATTCAAGATACAGCAATTCCATATAATGGTTGTGATATGAGAATTACAGTAACGATTGGTCTTTCGTTTTATGAAAAAGGAGAAACGACACAAAGCTTGATAAAAGAAGCGGATAAGAATCTTTATATAGGAAAAGAATCTGGAAGAAACAGAGTTGTTTCGTAGAGTGAATAAAATTGTAAATATAATCTGAGTGGTAAATATGAAAATGCCGTATACGAAAATGAAGTATATCGATGATTCACTTGCTTTATGAAAGTTTAACGGAGGATGCAATGAAAAATAAAAAGATTATTAACAAGAAAACGTGACATTTCGTCACGTTTTTGGCATTTTATAAGATGGGCATAAATCAGGAAAAAATTCAAAGTAAAAGTAAAAAAATATCTTGACATATTATCGATATGATACTATTATAGAATCAACAAGAGATATTATCAAAATGTTACTAAGTAAAAAGGAGAGATTCGATATGAAAAAGACCTTAATTGTAGTAGATATGCAAAAAGATTTTATTGATGGAGCATTAGGAACGAAAGAAGCAGTAGCCATTGTAGAGAATGTGAAAAAGAAAATTGCAAAGTATCAGGAAAATGGAGATGAAATTATTTTCACAAGGGATACACACCAAAGTGATTATTTATCCACCAATGAAGGTAAGAATCTTCCTGTAGAACACTGCATCGAGGGAACGGAAGGTTGGAGGATACAAGAAGGATTGGAAGTGCCGGGAGCTATCTATATTGATAAACCGACTTTTGGCTATCTGAATTGGAAGGATTATAATTTAGAAGAGGTTGAAATGGTTGGACTTTGTACTGACATTTGTGTGGTGTCTAACGCATTGATTATCAAGGCTACTTATCCTGAAATTCAGGTTAGTGTAGATGCAAGCTGTTGTGCCGGAGTTACACCGGAAAGTCATAGGGCAGCCTTAACTACCATGAAGATGTGTCAGGTAAAGGTAACCGGAGAAGAATAGAAAACTGATAATAGGGAGGCAACGGAAATGATTCAATACAATGAAAAACAGGTAAATCTTAGTCATTTTCCAGATGGTACGTTATTAATGAAAGAGCTAGTACCGGAGGGAACAAAGAAGGCAACGATTACATGGTTATATGAGAACAACGAGGAATTTATGGCACTTTGTTTTCTTACAAAGCATTTGCAGTCAAAGGGTGTAGATGATATTGCCCTAAAGCTGCCATATATACCGAATGCCAGACAGGACAGGGTAAAAAAAGAGGAAGATGTGTTTACCTTAAAATATTTTGCACAGATGATTAATTCCCTTGGATTTTCCAAAGTGACAGTATTGGACCCTCATTCTTATGTGAGTGAAGCTTTGATTGAACATATCGATATTCAATCACCCAAACCATATGTAGAGAGAGTTTTAAAGGAATTAAAAGAGAAACATTCTGAGGAGATTTTAATGTTCTATCCGGATGAAGGAGCAATGAAAAGGTATTCCACCATGTTTGACGGCCCTTATACTTTTGGGATTAAAAAGAGGGATTGGGCAACCGGTGAGATTCGTGGATTAGAGGTATCCGGTCAGAAGGAACTGGTAGAGGGAAGTACTATCTTAATTGTAGATGATATTTGCAGCAGGGGAGGAACCTTTTACCACAGTGCTAAGGCATTAAAAGAATTAGGAGCAGGAAAGATATATTTATACATTTCCCATTGTGAAAATACCATTCTGGAAGGAGAAATTCTTAAGGATGATTCCATCGAAAGAGTTTATACTACCAATAGCATTTTTACGAAAAATAATGAAAAAGTAGAGGTGTTTGATTATGAATAGAACAAATCCAATGTTATTAATTGATTTTTATAAAGCGGTTCATGCAGAAATGCTTCCAAAGGATATTACAAAATCCGTATCTTATTTTACACCTCGTATGAGTCGTGTGAAGCGTTGGGATAAAGTAGTAATGTTTGGGCTTCAAGGGTTTATTAAAACATACCTGATAGATTATTTTAACAAAGAGTTTTTTGAAAAGCCTTTTGAAGAAGTGATTGGCGGATATAAGCGAATCATGGATGCCACCCTTGGAGCAGAGGCATATAAAATCGAAAAAATCGAGAAATTACACAAACTTGGATACCTGCCAATCGAAATTATTGCATTGCCGGAAGGCGTAAGGGTTCCAATGCGTGTACCAATGTTTGGTATTACCAATACCCACCCGGATTTTGCATGGTTGCCACAGTCTTTAGAAAGTTTGATTTCTGCAGAAAGCTGGCACCCAATGATTGCAGCTACGGTTGGTTATACTTATCGTCAGATTGTAAACCGTTATTATGACATGACCTGTGATGATAATGTGGAGAGGGCAAGAGCCTTGGGAGCATTTGATTTTCGTGGAGAAGAATGTACAGATTCTGCAGTAAAGGCAGGTGCAGGCTGGTGCTTATCTTTCTTAAATACAGCAACGGTGCCAAGTATTCCATATTTAGAGGAAATGTACGCCTGTGACTGTACCAAAGAACCGGTTGCTTTTGGAAGCCCTAGTACCGAACACTCCGTTATGTGCAGCAATTATGCAGTAGATGGGGATGAAATCACTCTTTTAAAACGTCTTCTTACAGAAATTTATCCGAATACCAGCTTTAGTGTGGTATTGGATTCTTATGATTATTGGAATATCATTGACAATGTATTGCCACAGCTTCGGGACGAAATTATGGCTCATAAAGGATGTATGTTAATGCGTGGAGATTCTGGAGATTGTGTTGAAGTGGTAACCAAGACTGTGTTTAAATTATGGGAAGAGTTTGGAGGAGCCATAAATAGCAAAGGATATAAGGTATTAGACCCGCATGTAAAAGCAATTTATGGGGATTCTATTACTATCCAAAGATGTGAAGAGATTTTTGAGATTTTAACAAACAATGGCTTTGCTTGTTCTAATGTAGCATTAGGAGTTGGCTCTTTCTCTATGCAATGTGTTGAAGAAGAGGGCATTTTAAAGCCATTTACAAGAGATACTTTTAGTTCCTGCATAAAAGCAACTTACTGTGAGATTAACCAAAATCCATATCCGATTTTTAAAAATCCAAAGGATGGTGGATTTAAAAAATCTCAAAAAGGCTGTTGTGTAGTAACAAAAGATGAACAAGGAAACTATACTTACCAGGATGAATTTACATGGAAAGAGGCTTGCGAAAATCCGAATAATGAATTAAAATCTATATTTAAAGATGGAGTTTTGATAAAGGAACAAAGTTTAAAAGAAATCAGGGAAAGATTACATGAAGGAGGATTTTAGTATGTATCAATTTAATGCTAAGGAAATGAAGGACAGATGTGTTGAATGGATTCGTGATTTTTTTGCCAAGAATGGCCCAGAATGCAATGCAGTAGTAGGAATTTCAGGAGGAAAAGATAGTTCCGTTGTTGCTGCACTATGCGTAGAAGCCTTAGGAAAAGACAGGGTAATCGGTGTATTGATGCCTTGCGGCATTCAGGCAGATATTGATATGGCAAAAAAGTTGGTAAATCACCTTGGAATTAAAAACTATGAGATAAATGTGGAAGCTACTGTAAATGGTGTATTAAATGCTTTACCAGACATAGAGATATCTACACAGACAAGAACAAATCTGCCACCAAGAATCCGTATGACAACGTTATATGCAGTCTGCCAAAGTGTCAATGGTCGTGTGGCAAATACCTGTAATTTGTCAGAGGACTGGGTTGGTTATTCCACAAGATACGGTGACAATGCCGGAGATTTCAGTCCATTATCCCACCTGACTGTAACAGAAGTAAAAGCGATTGGAAGGGTATTGGGACTTCCAGAGGATTTAGTAGAAAAGGTTCCTATTGATGGACTTTGTGGAAAAACGGATGAAGAAAATCTTGGATTTTCTTATGCAACACTAGATAAATATATTCGGGAAGGTGTATGCGAAGATAAGGAATTAAAAGAAAAAATTGACCGGATGCATGAGAGAAATCTGTTTAAGTTAGAATATATGCCATGCTTTGAGCCTTAAAATATTATGTGGCTATATAAGTCATACTTTTCATGTGGCATGAAGGGTATGACTTTTTGCCATGGTATCAGGATTTTGCAAAAGGAGGATTTTTTCATGAATGGTGTGAATGCCACTTATGATATGACCCAGGAAGAAAAGGCTTTTTTAGAACAATATGATATTACCAGGTACGAGCGACCATCTCTTGCAACGGATATTTCTATTTTTTCCATTATGAAAGAGGGAGAAAACAGCAATTTTCGTAAGCTGGAAAAAAGAGCATTAAAGATTTTGCTAATAAAAAGAGGAAGTTATCCGTATAAAAACGCATGGGCGCTTCCGGGGGGCTTTTGCAGACCAGATGAAGACGTTTATGAAACTGCAAGGCGGGAATTATGTGAAGAAACGAATATAAAGGATGTGTATTTAAAGCCTTTCGGAATTTTTGGAGAAATCGGAAGAGACCCAAGAGGATGGATTATTTCCAATGCATTTCTTGCTTTAATGGATAGTAAAAACTATAAACTTAGAGCCGGAACGGATGCCTGGGAGGCAAAATGGTTTACAGTGGAACTTGCCACAAAGGAATTAAAAAAGGATGCAGGTGAAAATTCCATTTATGTCGAAACAGAATATGTATTAAGTTTTTCGAATCAGGAAGATGAAACTTCTTTTTCTGCAAAAGTCAAGGAATATAAGCAATTTGAAAATTACCATGAAACGGTAAGATATGAAGTGTTAGACAATGGAAATCTTGCTTTTGACCATGGAAAAATTATTTTACAGGCATTATTAACCCTTAGAAAAGAGGTAGAAAATGATTTTAGAATTGCCTTTGACTTAATGCCGGAACTTTTTACTTTAACTGAGCTACAAACTGCTTTTGAAGTTATTTTGGATCAGGAATTGCTTAAGGCTAATTTTAGAAGAAAAATCGCAGATTATGTTGTGGAAACAGAAAAAATTATAGAAGGCTCCGGACACCGCCCGGCAAAGCTGTTTAAAAGAAATGTAGAAGCGTTTTATAAGGAATAAAATTTAGTAGGAGAATAAGAAAAGAAGTACTAGAGAGTATATTTGAAAGGCTTGGTGAAAAGCATGGAACGAAACATACGAATGGAAGATATTTCTGACGGAAACTTATATGGAAACAACGATATGGTAAAAGCAGATACCGGTAATTGTCAGGGGTGTTCTGCCTGTTGCCGGGGGATGGGAAAATCTATTATTTTAGACCCTTTTGATATCTATCATTTAACCATTCACTTACATAAATCCATGGAAGAATTATTAAATTCTTATATAGAATTAAATGTAGTGGACAAAATTGTTTTACCGAATCTGAAAATGGCAGGAAAGGAAGAGGCATGCAGTTTCTTAAATGAAGAAGGAAGATGCAGTATTCATGAATTCAGACCCGGTATGTGCAGATTGTTTCCATTAGGACGTTTTTACGAAAATGATGCATTCAGGTATTTTTTACAAATACATGAGTGTAAAAAACAAAATTTATCCAAAGTAAAGGTGAAAAAGTGGATTGGTGTGCAAAATATTAAGGAATACGAAGCATTTATTAATCAGTGGCACTATTTTCAAAAGGATTTACAAAAACGAATCAATGAAAGCACAGAGGAAACTTTTATTAAGAAAGTCAGTATGTATGTATTACAGAACTTTTATTTAAAGCCATATGAAGAAGATAGAGATTTTTATGAACAGTTTGAAGAACGGTTGCAGGAAGCAGACGAAAATATAAAACAGTGGTAATGAAGTTATAAGTTTTTTGTGGTTTCGCAATTACCCAAAGTTTACAAAAATAGAAAGGGAGAATTATGGCAAACAGAGCTTATTTATATGGTATAAAAGGAAAAAAAGTGAGTGGAATTTCTGAATATAATTATGATATTCCTATCTCGTATAAGATTTTACTAAGTCAAAATACTAAAAGAGTAAAATCGAAAATTTTTAGAAGTCCATTCAAAATCGCGTTACAAGGGGATTTTGAAAAAGGCGTGGAGAAATTAAATGAATTTTTGGAAGAACTGACTAAAAAAGGATATTTTGAGAAAAATGAGTTAGAAAAAGAAATCGAAAATACCAAAGCGTTCTTTGGGAAAAATACCAATTTCCAGTATTTCTATCTGGATTGTTCAGAGATATATGAAATGGAATCCAAAAGCCGCCCACTGAGTAACAAAAGAATGTTAAGACAAATTTTAAATATCAATCATGAGATAGAACGTTTCTATCAGGAAATGGATGCAATGAAAAAAGAATATGATGATATGAATGGAAAGATGACACAGTTGCAGAAAGAAACGGGTGGGAACAAAAAATTAGAGGAACTGAAAAATCGAATGATGGGCATGATAGGAATTCAGGAATGGACAAATTACTTGTATTATGAATTGGGAGAATGATTATGAGAAATATTCAATGAAAAAGGTGATATGGTGAAAATAGGAGCATACCAATTTGCTGTAACAAGTGATATAAAACATAATCTTGAAATTGTAAAAAATTCTATTATAAAAGCCGCACAAGAAGGGGTCAAACTTTTAGTTTTCCCGGAATGTGCATTGACCGGGTATCCACCCCGTGATATCGAAAATTCCTCAGTGGTAAACTTTTATGAATTAGACTATGCATATGAACAATTACAAAGTTTGGTTGATGAAAATGAGATACATATAATGATTGGAGCGATTATACGGGAAGATGAAAAATATCATAACAGTGCGATTGCTTTTTCCCCTCATAAAGAAAAGCAATTTTATCACAAAAGAGCCTTATGGGGATGGGATAGGGATAATTTTACTGTGGGAGATAGTAATGGAATATTTGAAATAGATGGTTGGAAAATTGGAGTCAGAATATGTTTTGAAGTTAGATTTCCTGAATTTTTTAGGGAATTATATAATGAGCATACGGACTTGAATATTATTATGTTTTATGATGTTGCCGATTTTGATGATAAAGAAAGATATGAATTGATAAAGGCACATATCAGAACACGAGCTGTTGAAAATGTTACATATACCTTGTCGGTGGACACCATTTGTCCATATCAGACGGCACCGACTGCATTATATGATAAATCAGGATATTCCTTGATAGAACTAAAAAGAAATGAAGAAAGTATGTTGGTGTATGATTTAGAAACGTCAGAACCGGATTTTGGTGAGAAAGGTAGGATGGAAATTTCGGATTGGTTGTTAAAATAGGGGGAAATATGAACCATATAGAAGTCCAAAGTATACAAACACCATATGGATATAAAGAAAAATTCTGGGTGATTGATGGAAAAGCATTACCAGAATATTTAAATATGTGGGCATCGGAATCTCAGGATGCATATTTAAAGTTGATAGACTCCTTTTTTGGTTTATGTCCTGCATGGTCGAAAGAACTTGACTTTAAAGGTGACATTCGGTTTGTATGGAAATTGGTTGGAATGGATTCTGCGGTATTACCACTGTTATTATGTGCAGATGATTTAGACTTTAGCTGTATTGTAATTGTGGTGGAGGTAGAAAAGACGAAAGATTTTGTTTATTGGAGAAGAATTGGATATGTTCTTCATGAAAATGAAGATTTTGAGGAAGAACTATATAGAAGGCGTATGAATTATACACAGCCTTTTTATCAGGAAGAAGGAAATGTCTGCTGGATAAAAAGTGTTGAGAGGGTATTTGATAAATATGAATATGATGAAATGGTAAAGTGCTTTTGGGAAATGAAGACCATGAATCAGTTGCAGAATTTTGCAGATAATGATGTATTAAATATTCAGAAATGTGCAAACATGTTAGCAGATTTAACACCTGATGGCAGGATAATATTAGAGGAACATGTGAAAGATTTTAATGAAATTTTGTTACATGTTTTGGCTGGAGATTTAGTTACAGAACCGTTAATTGATTTATTCATGCATCATATGGATAGAAAAATGGAAATTCAGATATATTGTAATGCTATTGAAGTAATGTGGAAAAGTGGGGATGATGAAGTGGTAAATGTGGTGGATGTAACTATTTTAGAAAGACTGTCGGATGAAGCATGTGTGTGGCAGAGATTTGGGACGTTTCTATCGGAGGAGTTTAGAAATTATGTTAATAATGAAGTTTTGAGTTTTAATCTTATGATGGGAGGGGTAAAGCTGTTAGGTGTTAAATATTTAATAGTTAATACTGATTAGAAGAGGAGGATATCTATAATGAGTAGTTTGCAAAAATACATTGTAGAGCTGAAGGAAAAATATAATGATAAAGTGAAGGCAGTTTCAAGTGAATATGATGAGGAAATGTTGGCACTTGTGCCGGATGCCATAAAAGAATTTTATCGAACGTATGAAAGTATAGAGTTGCCATTTGGCGAGATAGACAGGATTGAAGTGGCAGTAAAACATTCGGAGGCAGAGCCTTTTAAAAGTGAGGGATGGTTTTGTTTTGGGTTTGATGGGTATTTTTCGTTCTGGTTATGTAAATTAGAACCGGATAAAGAAAAATTGTCATTTACCTATTGGGACCATGAAAGTGGTTGTGAAATTGATGAGCCGATTTATGAAAATCTTACAGAATTAATCTGAAAAATCAGACCTAAAATGGGAAGATGTATCTTTGTACACGAATCCATTTGATGATACCATTGCCAGAATTGCATTTGATGGTGTAGGATTATTTGGGGAACAATTTTCATCAACTTCGCCTGAATTAACAACAGAGGGTTCTTTTGAAAAATGCTGGATTAGAGAAAATGATAATATTTATATGGTGAAAAGAGGTTCTTCAGGAAGTGTTAATGCGGGCATGGAACCTTATTCAGAAGCACTTGTCAGTCAGCTGACAACGGCAATTGGCTGCCAGGCAGTCAATTATGAACTGGTTTATCACCATAAGCACTTAGCTTCGAAATGTAAGTTATTTACATCAGAGCAATATGGATTTGTACCAATGGCTGCTTACTCAAATAATAAAGCAACCATCCAAAGTGTAATAGATATAACACATAAACTTAATTGTGAAGAAGATTTCCGAAGAATGCTTGTTATCGATGCAATCTGTTACAATATAGACCGACATGCCGGAAATTATGGTTTTATTGTCAATAATGATACCGGTGAACTGTTAAAATTAGCACCATTATTTGACCATAACTATGCATTATTGCCACAAATGATGGAAGATGATGATGTGGATGAATATATGTCTTTACAAGGTCCAAAAATAGGTGAGGATTTTACGCAGACAGCAATTGAAGTAATGACACCTGATATACAAAAAGAATTAATTAAATTAAAACAGTTTGAGTATCAATCCCCAGGATTTGATTTTCCAAAGTGGCGTTTAGAATTTGTAAATGACTTAAAGAATAAACAAATTAATGCTATTTTAGATGGCTATAGTAAAAATAAAAATAGACAGTCGTAGATGTGGCTGTCTACTTTTATTGATAAAAACTAATTGCATTAGTTATAATGTGAACTATATTAGAATTAACAGTATGAATGGAGGAAGAATTTTTGCTTGTTTTTGTGGAAAACAAAGAAAAATTTTTTATATAATATATTTTAAGAAATTTTAAGACCAACACCGAAAAAAACGTACTTAATAGGTGAAAGCGCTTTTAGGATAGAGCGGAGGTGAACAACGTGGATGATTTAAGAATCATAGAACTCTATTTTGAAAGAGACGAACAAGCAATTAAAGAGACGGATGCAAAGTATGGTAAACTCTGCCACAGTATTGCCTACAACATTCTGCACAATCAGGAGGATTCTAAGGAATGCGTCAACGATACTTATGTGGGTGTGTGGAACGCCATTCCGCCTACAAGACCGAATAACTTTATGTCTTTCGTCTGCAAGATTGCAAGAAATCTGTCTTTGAAGCGGTTGGAGTTTATGAAACGTGAGAAACGTTCGGCAGATGTACTTTTGTCATTGGATGAACTTTCGGCTGTGTTGCCGGACGAACGGTACGCTCCCGGTGTAAATGATGAGGATGTAGGCAGGCTAATTAGCAAATTTCTTCGCAGTCAAAAGGAAGATGTGAGAAATGTTTTTATCAGAAAGTATTACTATTTCGATTCCATCGGAGAAATTGCAAAGCGCTATTCTTTCACTGAGAGCAAGGTCAAGAATATGTTGTTTCATACCCGAAACAAACTCAAAGATTACCTGATTAAGGAGGGTGTTGAACTATGAAAATACCAAGAATAGCAAATGCTATGGGATACATTGATGATGATCTCATCACCACGGTAGAAAGAAAAAAGCAAGTAAAGCATAACCCTTGGCTCAAGTGGGGCTCCTTCATAGCCAGCTTTGCAGTATTATTGATAGTGGCGGCAGTTATTGTGCCGATGTTATCTGATAATGGAAACATCACTTCCTCTACGGATAACGGAAACGTCACTACTTCTGTTGACAATGAATACGCTTACGAAAAAGGTTATTTCTATAATGTTACGGATGGAGTTTTCTCCACATATGTCGGAGGCAAGGTTATTTCAGAGGATAAAATCGGTAATAAAATAGCAGATGTTTCTATAACAGCAGGATGGAAAAATAGTAAAAACGAATGGCTTTCCACAGAAACCCTGCGTGGTGAAGTATATTCTATAAACAGTATTTCAAGCAAAACGGCGGTTGCTTTAAAATTTATCGACAAAGGCGAAGCGGTGACAACCACTCACTATTACGTGATTATGAATCCCAATGCAGATTTGACTGCTGTCAAGGATTACATTATTGCTCCAGTTACTCCAAATAATCCTGGCAATGAGATTGCGGGAGATGATATAATATTTGATAGTTAGGAGCATGACAGAATATTAAAAGTGATGAAAGAAGGACAATGTTTTACTAAGGCACAAAGAGGAGAAATACTGTTTGACACAGGAAAAGCTTAGTGTTAGTATAACCATAGAAAAAGTGCTACCGATAGGTGGTTCGAAACAAAAGAAATGTAGAAAAGGAGTACAAAACTATGCAAGAAAAATCACCTAAAAAATGTGGTGTGGCGGATATTCCATGTGAGAATCTTGTTGAGGATTCTTTAGGAATAGAAAAATATGTAAAGGGGTTAGAACAGTTTATATTGAATTGTGAAACTCCAATGTCAATTGCTTTGCAGGGAGACTGGGGAACAGGAAAAACATCTTTCTTGCAGGCGATGAGAAGTGATTTTAATAAAGATTATCCGAAGATAAAAACGGTGTACTTTAACACTTGGCAATATTCGCAGTTTAAGATGTCAGAGAATTTATATGCTTCCTTTATTAGTAATATTGTAAAGGCTTTGGGCAACAATGATAGTGATAGTGATACGAAAGACAAAATAAAGAGTTTGGCGAACAATGTAATGAAGATATCCTCTCGCGTAGCCAAAAATATTATTAAAGAAAATACAAATATTGATATCGATGAATTGGAAGAGGAGGTTGCAAAAAAAGAAATTGAAAAAGCTGAAAACATTTGCAATCTTAAAAATGATTTTGCAAATATTGTAAAAAAGGTAAAAGGGGAAAATGGAAGAGTAGTAATATTTGTAGATGATTTGGATAGACTTAATCCTGAAATAGCAGTTGAGCTATTAGAGGTGATGAAACTGTTTATGGATGTAAAAGATTGTATATTTGTATTGGCTATCGACTATGAGGTTGTAGTTAATGGTGTTAGAAAAAAGTTTGGAAACGATATGTCTGAGGATAAGTGTAGGAGCTTTTTCGATAAGATAATCCAGCTTCCGTTTAGTATGCCGGTTGGCTCGTATCATATTGAGGATATGATTAAGGATGTGTTAGGGGATGTAATTAATGCATATATTAATCCGCTTAGTCACTTTGTAAAGAGTAGCTTGGGGGCAAATCCGCGTACGTTAAAGAGATTGGCAAATTCCTTTTTTCTTCTTCGGATGGTTGCAAATGCGGACGATAATGGTGAAAGGGATGAAGAGTTACAGGCAGCATTGTTGTTTGCAAGTTTGGTTGTTCAATTATATAGTTACGAAGCATATGCATATTTAACTGAGAATGCGGATGATTTAGAAATACTGTTAAAGTCTTTTGATGAAGCACACAATAAGTCAAATAATGAAGAAATAATAGAAGACGAAAAAGCGAATGAAATAATTGGACTTCTTAAAGTAGCTTTGGACAATATAGCAAAAATTGCTAAAATTAAGCCGGAAGACATATATAATATGTTTAAAGTTGCAATGAATATTTCCTCTATCACAAGTATTGCCAAAATAAGCGATAACAGTGTTAAAGAAAGAAAAAAAGCCATGAAAGTTACAAAGATACGCATAAAAGGCGTAGAATATCAAGTTAAAAATCCAACCTATGCGCAGATTAAGACTTATGAAGAAATCTTAAAGGAAAATACAGATAGAATAAAAGAATTTATAGAGAAATATCCAAGAATACTAACTACGGATGAATCTCGTAAAGACGGTTTCTTTAGGGTAAGTAAACAGACTTGTGTTAAATTGGATGATAAGATTTTGTATATAGGAACTTCAAGCAGTTCTTCGGATAAGATTATTTTTACAAGAGCACTGTGTGATTTTATGGAGGTTGAATCTGGCTCAGTTGTATGGTATGATGGAGCAGAAGAAGTGTTTAGTAATTAAAATGAGGTAGACAGTTACAAATGTAGCTGTCTATTTCTATTGACAAAAACTAATCATGTTAGTTATAATATGAACTATATTAGAATTAGTAGTATGAATGGAGGTAGATTATGGCAAGAACTGGACTTGATACCAATATGGTGATTCATAGGGCTGCACAACTGGTAAATGAAGTAGGACTGGAAAATATCACATTGAAAATGCTTGCAGATGATTTAGGTGTAAAGTCGCCTTCTCTTTATAATCATATTGGTGGACTCGAAGATTTAAAAATGCAGTTGATGATTTATGGATGGAAAGAAATGGAACAAAGGATAATTCAGTCCGTTATTGGCATTAGTGGTTATGATGCCATAAAAGCCGGCTGTCATGCTTTTTATGAATATGCGACAGAAAATCCGGGACTTTTCAATGCAATGCTCTGGTATAATAAATTTCAGAATACAGAAACAATGGAAGCAACATCAGGACTATTTTCAGTTTTGTTTAAAGTGACTTCATCATTAAATATTTCAGAAGAAAACTGCAATCATATTATTAGAACATTAAGAGGATTTCTAGAAGGATTTTCGCTGCTAGTCAATAATGAGGCGTTTGGAAATCCTGTTTCAATCGCAGAAAGCTTTGAGTTGTCTTTAAATGTTTTGATAGAGGGAATAAAAACACTGGAAGAAAAGATAGAGGAATAGAAAATGAATATCAGTTATAGAAAAGCAAATATAGAAGATGCAGATTTATTGATAGAAATATACAATGCCGCTTTTTATAGTGATTTTATAAAATATGGAGAGTGTCCAGGCTATGGTAAAACAAGAGAAGAGATGGAAAAATCTATTGTGAATGATCCTAAATTTATAATTTCATATAGTCAGGTTCCGGTTGGTGTGATTTCTTATCGAAAACAAGGCAGCGGCGAATACTACATTGGGTGTCTCTGTATCGTTCCAAAATATCAAGGAAAAGGAATTGGGACAGAGGCATTTCAATATTGGCAATCAATATGTGATGATTGGAAAAAAGTTGAATTGGTAACCCCTATTGATAAAGAAGAAAATATAAAATTTTATACAGAAAGATGTGGATTTAATATCGGTGCCAGAGAAATGGATGGAAATGTTGAAGTGATAAAATTTTATATGGAGAGATAAAACTTGAGTTTAAGGAGATTGATATGAATACACCAGTATTAGAAACGAAAAGGCTGATATTAAGACCTTTTCGGCAGGATGATGCAAGAACTGTTTATGAATGTTGGGAAAGTGACCCGGATGTGGCAAAGTACATGTTTTGGACAAGTCATAATGATATAGAAAAAACAAAGGAATGGATTTTGTACGAACTGGGACAGATTGAAAAAGAGGATTGGTTTCGATTTGCGATTGTCAAAAAAGAGACGGATGAATTAATTGGAACGGTTCTTATTTATTATGAGGAAGAAGTCCAAAACTGGGAGATTGCGTATAATCTTGGAAAAAATATTGGAAGCAAGGTTATGCAACAGAGGCAGTGAGACAAGTGCTTCTTTTCGCAAACAAAGAACTTGGTCTAAAAGAAGTGGTTGGAAGATATGCAAAAGAAAATCAGGCTTCCGGAAATGTAATGAAAAAGCTTGGCTTTCAATATGAGAAGAATATTCCTTATGAGTGTAATAATGGAAAAGTGAAACGGGAAGGTGTTCAGTGCAGGTGGATAAAGTTTATTTAAGAAATTTTTGCAGGCAAGATATAAATGATATGTATGAATTTTGCAGCCAGTCTGAAATAGAGATGGTTGGATGGAGTGCACACAAAAACATTGAAGAAACAAAAAAGGTTTTGAAGCAGTGGATATTAAATGAAAATATTTTTGCCATTGTTGAAAAAAATACAAATAAAGTGATTGGATACATTGCAGTTCATGCGGATTCAGAAGAGGGGCGTTCCGATACAAAGGAATTGGGCTTCGCTTTAAATCATCAATATCACCGACAAGGAATTATGACGGAAGTAATCTCTGGAGTGTTGGATGATTTATTTTCTAAAGATATTTTATATGTATGGGCATGCTGTTTTCAGAATAATATTTCATCTAAAAATCTGATTGAGAAGATGGGATTTAAATTCATGCAGGAAGGAAAGTTCTATTCAGAGAGTTTCAAAAAAGAAATTCCATCCTATGAATATAGAATGTCAAAGGACGATTGGAAAATAGAAAAATGAATTTGGATAAAATCAATTTGAATACAGGTAATGAAGAAATGTCACAAAATGAAATTAATCTTATTTATCAGGTGGATGAGGAGAAACTGACACCTGATAAGCATATTGAAACAAAATATGGGCTAGGAACAATTCGTAATTTTGAGTTGAAGAGTTGACACAGGGAAATCTTAGTGGTAATATGATGGTAGAAAAAGTGCTACCGATAGACGGTTAGTCTGATTTGTTTAGTAGTTATAAAAATAACCGCCAAAGTTTTGTCAGGACAGGGCGGTTATTTTTGTGTCTTGCTATTACGACCAAGCGAATAGCCAAGACTGAAGCAAGTCAAGCATAAGCTGATGACAGCAATCAAGCTTTCGATGGTGAGCATAAGCAAATCCTCCTATAGTAAGATTTCTGTAAACAGATTTCTATGTAATCAGAGGTCACAGTCCTCCGTAGAAGACTAACCGCCTACCGTTATGGTAGCACCTGATAATATTGTAACAAACGTATGTTTTCATGTCAATGGAAAGATATTTGAATTCTTGGAGGCAGAGGAATGTATTATTCATATGTTATGGGCATAGACAGTTCGATTATGGAATTAAAGGAACAAGGGTTTATTGTTCAAAATGATGGAGATAATTATATGGTTGCTTTTTCATAAAAAAAAAGCATGATATGGGAAGAATTTATAGTAAATCATCTTGAGACAGGATATTGGAATGAATATCTTACAGAAAAGGAAGTTGTGTTTTTATTTCATTTAGAAGATGAAATAAAGAAATATAAGGTATATGATTATAAGAATGATGAGGTTCTTGCTTTATGCGAAAAATTATGCGAATGCAAATTTGAGTCAATTAAGGCTATGTTGATAGGAAATCATTACTACAAAAATATATTAGAATAAAAAAATAGATATATGATGGAGGAGATATGGCAATACATACATCATCACGAGAAACTATAAATACTTTAGAAGCAATATTTGAAATGCACAAGGAAGAAAAAATTTGTGTCATAGGGACAACTTGTTGTGGAAAATCAACATTACTTGATAAAATTCCTAATTGTGTTGATATGGATGAGGTTTTATGGCCGCTTCTAACGCAAGGAGAAAAAAGTTTTATTATATAATGCTTAGAGAATAGAACATGATGGAATTTTCAATTTAGAACAAAATATTAACGAGAAAATAAAATAGTTTGAAGGGCATGACGAAAGTTATGCCCTTTTAAAATGTGGTGGAAATACAAATGTAATCATGGCAAAATATGAATACAAAGAAAACACAAAAACTAAAAACAAAAAAATTAAAATTTTTTGTAACGAATTGCCCTTTCAAAGAACTTATAATATGAGGTGCAAAAAAATGGATAAAGCGAAGATAGATGAAATATATCGAAAAAATGCGGCAATTATATATAAATATTTGTGTGGATTAACCCAGGATACACAACTGGCAGAAGAACTGACACAGGAAACTTTTTTTCAAGCCATAAAAGGAATAGATAAATTCAGGGGCGATTGCAAAATTTCTGTTTGGTTATGTCAGATTGCTAAAAATCTTTGGTATAAGGAACTTGAAAAAAGAAACAAGCACAAGTTTACGGAATTAGATGATGCAATACCGTCTAATGAGAATATAGAATATGATTGTCTGAACAAATTAGAAAAGGTGGAAATCTTCCGCCTCATGCATAACTTAGATGATGTCACAAGGGAAGTGATGTATCTGCGGCTTGCAGGAGATTTAAAGTTTTCTGAAATTGCAGATGTTATGGGAAAAACAGAAAACTGGGCAAGAGTAACCTATTATAGGGGAAAACAAGAATTGATGAAAGGAATGAGAAAATGAACAAAGAATTAGCATGTGAAATTGTAAAAGATTTGCTTCCTCTTTATGTGGATGAAATGGTAAGTGATGTTTCCAAGAAAAGTATAGAAAATCATTTAGAACATTGTAAAGACTGTACCAAAATGTATCAAAATATGGCTTTGGATTTGGAAAAAGAAGAACAGCCGAAAGAGGCTGGTGAGGTAAAAAGATTTTTGAAAAAGACAAAACAAATGTATTTTCTTTATGGTTTAGGGGGACTTAGCTTTGCTGCCATACTTGTTTGTACCATAGTGGATTTGGCAATAAATAAGGGACTGACTTGGTCGCTCATTGCAGGAACAGCGATTATATTTGCAAATGCCTTTATGTACGCCCTCTTGTTATGTAAAAAAAATAAAGGTTATATTACTATGTCAGTGATAAGCGTTGGTACATTCATTTTACTGTCTACTATACAGATAAGCAGATATTATTTTATGGATGTAGGAACAGTTTGGATTTTTCGTTATGGCTTTCCGATTATGCTATTATGGTTGGGCATTACCTGGGTTCCGGTGCTTTGCAGATGTGCATTGAAATGGAATATTTGGGACTGCGTAGCAGTGTTTATGGTCATGGTACTCATAGGGAATTATGTTACCAAATTGATGACTGGAGACTATGCCCTGAATGACTTATGGAGCATGCATAACTTTATTGGAAATGGACTTGGGGAAGTCATTGGAGCAGTATTGTTTGGAATTATTGGGAGGGTGAAAAAATGGAGAAAATAATGGAAGTGGAAAATTTAAGAAAAGTGTTTAAAAAGGAAGTGGCTGTTGAAAATGTATGTTTTGATTTAACTCCCGGAAGTATTATGGGGTTGCTTGGAACCAATGGGGCAGGGAAAACCACCACCTTAAAAATGATTACAAACTTATGCTCGAAAGACAAAGGGAAAATCGTGATAAATGGCGTATCATTAGATGCTAATCCGGGGCTGGCTCTGTCAAAAGTGGGTGCAGCACTGGATAGCCCTAGTTTTTATGAGGAATTAAGTGCCAAAGAAAATATAGAATATTTTGCTTGTCTGCATAAAGACAGTTACAGTGGGCAGGGCATGGAATTACTTGATTATGTGGGACTTCTTGCTCAGGCAGAAAAGAAAGTAAAAAATTTTTCTCTTGGAATGAAGCAAAGACTGGCATTAGCGAGAGCTATGTTAGGAGAACCGAAACTTATTATTTTAGATGAACCAGCAAATGGATTAGACCCTCAAGGACAAATCAGCCTTTACCGCATGATTTGTGATATGGCACAGGATAAAAAAATAACATTTATTCTTTCTTCACACTTGTTGCACGATATGGAAGAATTTTGTACGGATATTTTAATTCTGGATAAGGGAAAAAGCATTTTGCAAGGAAAGACGGAAGAAATCTTATCTGAAACAACCAATATTGTGGACTGTGTACTGGAAGAAACGGAAGTTTTTGAGAATGCGTTGCCTTACTTTTACGGGGTAAGCCTTAAATCACGCAAAGGAAATCAATTTACCCTAAAACTTGAGAATGTCAATTTAGATGAATTTATTAAAAAGATTGTGGAAAGTAATCTGCATATTAGCTATCTTTCTATGAGGAAGAATTCGCTACAGGATTTGTTTTTTAAATTGACAGGAGGATTGGAGCAATGCATACATTAACAAAATTATATGCCAAGAAAATGTTCAGGCAGAAATTGATTTATATTTTTTTTGCGTGTTTTCTTACAGCATCTTTCTGCTATTCCTTTCTTATTTCATCGCCCCAAATGGAGGAAATGTTGAATATAGATATTGCAATTGTAGGGGAAGAGAATTTTCCTGAATTCATGATGAGATTTTATATAGGAACGGTAGGTATTCTTTTTCAGGTATTTCTGCTTACTCTATACTTTTGTAACGAGGATAGAACGAAAATGTTATATCAGCCTTTATTGCATGGAGTAAGCCGCGGGGGAATGATAAAATCAAAAGTTCTTGTTGCTGTTGGTATGTCAATGATTTTTGTTTTATTCATAGCAATTATAAATTACATAACGGCTTTTATGCGGTGGGGATATAGCATTTTTGAAATAGAAGCTTTCATGAGAACAGTGGTAAAATATGTATTGTCAGGTGTTTATATGTCATGTGTAACTCTTGGAATGATTGCACTTTGCATCGGGACAAGGAACACATGGAAGACAATTGTAATAACCATTATTTATATGATATTGGATTCCTTTATTTGTAGCACGAACGTATTATTTTTGAAAAAAATATGGATGGGATATTACCCTCATCTTTGGATGTTCTCGTATGAATACCAGGAGATTCCATTCAAAAATGTTATTTGGGGAATTACCATTATGGTGATATATGGTATTTTCTTTTATCGGTTTACAAGAAACAAAATAAAAAAGCTGGATTTTTAGGAGGAAAAATGGTAACAGAATTATTGAAGCTACAGCTAAAGCGTTTAAACAGGCAAAAATTATTATATCTGTATTTTGTTATAATGGCTGCACTTATTATTTCGAATGCATTTCAATGTACAGACAATTCCGCAAATACAGGAATGGAATATTATGCAGGGGGAAATTTTCCGATACTTTGTATGCAATCATATATTGATATTATTGGCCCTTTATTTCTAAGCTTTTTCTGTGCAGTATTAATTAGTGGAGAACGGGCGAATGGAATGTTCAAACAGCCTCTTCTGAATGGTGTTTCAAAAAAACAGCTGTTGATAGCAAAAATTAACAGTATTTTAATTGCTGCTTTGATCTGTTTTTTATTTGTGATTTTATTTAGTATTGGTGTTGGATTTTTGTTTTGGGGAAACCATGTATTTGATTACGCATCGAAATACTTTCTGCAAATATTGTTACTAGCTGTGACTCAGGTAATCTTGGTCTTGTTTTTGGTGTTTTTATCATTACATATGAAAAATATATCTAGTATGATGTGTGCCGCACTGATTATTTTACTGATTAACAATTTGTTCAGTCAATTCTTTGGACAATATGTATCATTTTTTGATTTTATGTATTATCTGTATGCCTTTTCAGAATATAACGGAATGATGTTAAATGCAAGTGTTATTATATCAGGCTTGATTATTAATGTTGTGACAAGTATGATTCTAATCTATGGTATCATTAGACGTATGAATCGTATGATGATGTAAAGGTAATTTGAATTGATAAAAATTTGATTGTATTTATAGTTAAACCATGTTACAATACAAAACGTTGGGAATGAAGTTCTCCCATGGGAAACCAAAACCGCATTTTATGCTGATGACTTCTGCGAAATTTACGCAGAAGTTGTCGGCTTTTTTAATTTTTACGATTTTAGGAGGCTATTTATGTTGACAAGCATTGCATTGATTTTTCTGCATGGTGGCATATACGCCAAAAGCAACCGTACAGGCGGCAATTGGTGCAATTCCACTTACCATGGGATTGCTTTGTGGGCAGATTGTTTTGACGGGTGCGGTACTGTCCATTCTTATTACGGCACCATTTGGGGCGATTTGCATGGACAATCTGTATCAAAAGCTGTTGGAATAATGAATTTTAAAATGAGGGAATCATCGCATTGGGGGGATTCTTCTTGACAAAATTCTACAGAAAGATTAAAATTAAAGCATATAAATTTTTTATCAATATTAGGTAATTGTGAAATTGTTGAAAACTTATATTGAGTGATGCGAAATAAGCAAATTAGGTAGCGAAAAAGTGTCCGGGGGCATTTGTTTATTTTGTATCCCTCTCACATAGAACATTATAATTTCAAAATTACTTATTGCTGTTATCACAGGAAGGAGTTGCGTATATGAAGATTAAGAGTAAGCTTGTGGGTATGATTTTAGTACCGGTAATTCAATGTAGTCTGGTAATAGGTGTTGTTTCTGTGTATCAGGCAGAAAAGAATTTGAAGGAGGAGCAGAAAACCATTTTAGAAGTGGCGTTAGAAGGTTTTCAGGATGATGTAAATGCTTTTCAGGAACAGGATGTAGATATTACCGTGTTTGAAGGAGATACCAGAGTATTGAGTTCCATAGAGGGTGTAGAAGGAACCAAGGCCAGTGACATAGTAATTGAAACAGTAATTGATGGTGGAGAAGAGTACTTTGATACCAATGTAGATGTACAGGGAGTTCCGTATTATGGATATTACATACCAACAGAGGATGGAATGCTTTTTGCAGGTAAACCACAAAAAGTAGTAAATGATAATATGAATAAGATGGCGGGGGTTATTGCCATGTTCGGTGTTGGATTTACCGCTTTGTTTGGCGTAGCCGGATTTATACTTGCAAGGAATATGGCGAAACAGATTCAAGCCGCGTCTAAGAATATTAAAGAGGTTGCGGATGGTAATTTGACCATTGAAGATGCCATTGTAGTAAGTAAATCGAAGGATGAAATCAATGAGATGAATAAATCCACGAAGCATATGGTACAGGAATTATCCTCCATTATCAAGACTACTTCTGAAATTAGCGAAAATGTGAATGCTTCTTCTGAGGAATTAAATGTTACATCAGAATCCGTATTAAATGCCATGAATGAGGTGTCAAAGGCGATAGAAGAGATTTCCATTGGTTTGCAAAGTCAAAGCGAAGCCGTGCAGAATATGGTAGGAAGTATCGGAGAGATTCATGGAAATATCGAAAGTATCAGTTCATCAGCGAATGATATTTCGAATTGTTCTGTAAGACTGGATGACAGCAGTAATATTATGAAACAGAAAATGTCAGAGATGTCAGAAAGTAATCAAAAGGTGAACAATAGTATTGAAAGTGTTTCTGAAAAGATTCAGACTATAAGCGGAGTGATAGAGAATGTAAAAGGAATCGTGTCTGTGATTGGAGACATTTCTTCCCAAACTCAGTTGTTAAGTCTGAATGCATCCATAGAGGCAGCGAGAGCTGGAGAAGCAGGCAGAGGTTTTGCAGTAGTTGCCCAGTCCATCAGTGATTTGAGTGAAGACACTTCGAAACAGGTCGGAGCAATTACAGGAATTATCAATACTTTGGTAAAAGATTTCGAGGAATGCCTTAAAACCATAAGTGAAGCAGTTGCGGATGGCAGAGTACAAAAGGAAGACATTGGAAATGTAATTGGTGAGTTTGAAAAGTTATCCAATGAGATTGAAGAAACTTCAACCAGAGTGCAGATAATCGGAAGAGCAGTAGAAAAGGCCGTTTCAGAAATTACATCTATTTCAAGTGAAATAGAAGAATTAGCTGGCATTTCAGAAAATTCCGCAGCTAGTACCGAAGAGGTCAATGCTTCTGTGGAAGAACTTAATGCTCTTATGAATAGAGTTACCGGTACAGCAGAAGAATTAGCTGATAAGGCAGAAGAACTGAATCGTAGTTTTGGATTTTTTAGATTATAAAGCGAGATGTTTTAATGAATGAAAAAAATGCTTTACATTGACTTTACTGAGTTGATGTAGGGCATTTTTTTATTAGAAAATAGCGTGAATCTTAGGTGATATTTTGATGATATGATTTTTATGGAATACAACAAAAAACTTTATACTGTTTTTTATCAAATCTTCATTAAAAATTCATACCATTATGTTATACTGTGAAAACAAAAGCAATTGCTCTGTGAGGAGCAGGGAATTCATCCATGATTGTTTGGGATGATAAAGTTGTTTATAAAATGTCGAAAAGTATGAGGGAAAGTGCTGGGAGGAATTATGCGGATTTTATTTTTAGAAGACGAACCTACGATACAAGAGGTTTTAACAGAATATATGCGAATGCAAAACTATCAGGTAACAGCGGTAAGTGATGGTGAGGAAGCACTGGAAGTTTAAAAAAAAGAGCCTTTTGATATGGCAGTATTAGACATTATGGTTCCGAAAATCAGTGGACTGGAAGTTTTAGCTTATTTAAAGGAAAATAAACCGGAAATGGCAACCATTATGTTGACTGCTTTAGAAGATGAAAAAACTCAGGTAAAAGCATTTAATTTGTTTGCAGATGATTATGTAATGAAACCTGTGTCTCCCATCATTCTTTTGAAAAGAATGGAAACAATACTAAGACGTGTAAAGAAGCAGGCAGGAACTAAGGAAAAAGAAAAAGGCTTGTTTATTCATGATGATTCTTTTCAGGCTTTTTATGATGGAGCTTTGCTTCCACTTACATTAAGTGAATTTTTATTACTACAGGTTATTTATAAGGAGCCTAATAGGGCATTTACAAGGGAACAGTTAATTCTTCGGATTTTTAATGAAGATTATATTGGAAATGACAGGATTATTGATGCTCATGTGAAAAATTTAAGAAAAAAACTGCCAAAGAACTTTATTAAAACCATCATAGGGGTTGGCTATCAGTTCAATGGAGAGGCGTAAAATGAAATTGTCAAAAAAAACATTTTTATACAGCATATTGCTTGCAGTGATTATGGTTTCACTTGTAGTAGGATACTTTGTGTGGATGTTGCCTTCTTTGTATGTGGATTATGTGAGAAATAGTGATTTGGAAGCCGTTATAGCGATACAGGAAGGATATATGGAAACAAAAAGTTATGACAATCTTACTGTGAAAAATCCAGCTGGTACTTATACAGTGGAAATTCCCAATACAGGCGATATGTTATATGTTACAAGCAAGTTTTTTGACGTATCCATGAACATCAAAGATGAGGAATTAAAAGATTTTTTGAAAGAATTTCAGGCATTTTCGAAGAATTCTAAAAATTGGGACGAAACTAAGATAGAGATTTCTGAGCAGGAAGTAACACAAAAATTTGAAAAAATAAAGGATAAGCTACTAGGAGAAGAATTCTTGTCCAAAGAGTCTCCCATCGAAATTCAGTTTGAGACAAAAGAGGATTCCACGATTTATCAGCTACAAAGGGAAAAATTACACAGAATATCGAATTCAATGCTTGTATATGAAACTAGTGTTTCTGATGGAAATAATTCTTATAGCACTTATATTGCTATGGGAATGGGCGAGAATTCGGTTACCATTACTTTTCTGACTGCCATGTCGCCGGAAATGAATGAGATTTTGCCAGTGGTTTTGCAAAGTCTTCCCATGATTGTTTCTGTAGTATTTCTTATTGTGTTAATTGCTTCACAGGCATTTTCAAGAAAAATAGTAAATCCTATTATCAATCTGGCTGCCTATAGTGCTAATGCCAAAGAAACAGAGGATTTTGAAGTGGTACCTTTTAAAGTGGAAAGCAGTGATGAGATAGGAGATTTGGGAAGAACGTTAAATGAATTATATGGAAAACTGCGAAATAATTATCTGGAACTGGAAGAAAAAAATCATATTTTAAAAGAAGAAAATGAAAGACAAGAAGTATTTCTTCGTGCATCTTCCCACCAGTTAAAAACTCCTGTCACCGCGGCTCTTTTATTAATTGAAGGTATGATGAATGAGGTAGGAAAATACAAAAATACAAAGGAATATCTTCCAAAAGTAAAAGAACAGCTTTTTTCTATGAGAAAAATGATAGAAGATATTTTGTATTTAAATCGTTGTGCAGATAACTTACAGATTGAAAAAATTTCATTACAGGAGGTAACCAAAAAGCTGACAGATGCTTATTGGGTACAGATATCGGAAAAAGGTATTCGATTAGAAATAGAAGGAAATGGAATGGTGGAAGCAGATGGGGAAATTTTAAAAAAGATACTGGATAATATGATTTCCAATGCGGTAGCTTATACAAAAGTAGGAGAAAACATTCATATTCAGCTAAAAGACAATGAAGTGTGTGTCAGAAATTATGGTTCTTTTATCGAAGAATCTTTGTTACAAAATATTTTCGAGCCATTTGTAAGCAGTGATACAAGGCAGAAAGGAAAAGGGCTGGGACTTTATCTGGTGTCCTATTATAGCAAACTTTTAGGAGCAAAAGTAACGGTAGAAAATTTTGAAGGAGGAGTGGTTGCGGAAATTGTGTTTGCTCATGGGAATTAGATACATCAAAATAAAGAGAGGAAGCAGATTATGTTATTAACTCAAACTTCGCACATAAATTTTAGCTATGCACCTTGAAAATTCAATACCTGGCAGTTATTCAGTTGTCAATGTTCAGACCTTAAGCGGCTTGGAGCTGCGTTTTCAACAATACTGGTAGTGTGTTCATAAATGCATC
>JAFQCI010000181.1 GCA_017416505.1 Lachnospiraceae bacterium | reverse complement strand
CTTGAGTTTCCGCATATTGTAATTTAAAAATGAATATAACTTCCCAAAGTACCAAACTGCCAAATTTTTGAACTCTTAGAAAGGCAATTCTGAGAAATAGAGGCACTTTAATAAGCCCCGCCGGAACCGGACTTTGGGAAACATATTCTTTTATCTATTTAAACAGTCAGCTTAAGGCAGAGTTGACGGTATGCCGGACGCTTTGTCCGGAACCATAGCCTGACGCCTTCTTTTGCATACGACAGTATGCCGGAGATGCCTTTTGCTAACCGATAATAGCAGAAATAAACTTTTTCCTTTATTGGATCTGCTTTTTGTATGATTAAAACCTTAAGGGCATTTGTTTCCGGTTTCATGGATATATGAGCCAGAAATGCCATACATAAGGTGATATAAAAATTTAAGGCATTGATTGATACAAGCTTCCGTACTCGAAAATTTTCAAACTGAAACATCTGCTTTTTGCAACGAAAATATTCTTCTATTTTCCAGCGTGAAAAATAGATTCTTGCTACTTTGATTACATCTTCTTTGGATTTGATTTCTTTATTGGTTGCAAGCATCATGGGATGTTCTGTAATACCATAAACAAGTACCAGATAAATATCCTTTCTGGATGCAGTAATCTGCACTTTTACATGGGAAAGATATGCCTCATGCTCTTTTCCTTTGTAATATACACTTGTTTTCACTTTACCTTTGCGACGATTACGAAGTTCCGTTGCCATAGTCCATTTATTGTGGTACAGAAGCTTCCGGTTGGATTTCAGACGAATTACATAATCCTGTTTCAGTTCTTCCATTTTTAAAAACATTTTGTTATCATCATACCCTCTGTCCATTGCGAATGTTGCTTTTTCAAACAATGCAGCCCCCTGTTCCATAGCCTCAAAAGTAATGGCGTTAGCTGATTTGTAGTCTTTCTCAGAGGAAGAATGTATTCTTGAAAAAATGCTAACCGGATGATTACTTTTTGTAAGAACGCAGGCCTCGGTTACATGATAACCTTTTTTGTAAACATTTTTTGTGGAGGTACTTTCAGAACCATCACGAACGATACCCAGAGCTTCAAATTTATATCCGTCAGGCTTTGTAACATCACTGTCATCAATATGAATGACTGGTTCATCGGGAACCCATTTTTTAATTGTCTGAAGATAGGAAACAGTGGCTTTTTGAGAAATGCCCTTTTCAAGATGTCGGGATAATCGTTCCACACTGTTGATCTTTTTCGTATTCTCATGAAGCTGCTCAACGATATCTGTTAACATACAACTTTTGGATGCCAGCATACCATAAATCATATCGGCAGAAAATTTTTTATCCGGTTTGGATAAATGTTTTGAAATTTTATTTGAAAAAGTTAAAATTTCTCTTTTCAATGTATAAGTATTTGTTGTAGAATTAAGCATAAGGAATCCTCCTGAATTTGTTTAGTATGATTTTGATTAGTCACCTTAATTTTACTACAAAGAGGGAAAGGATTCCTTATATTTTGGCATTTTTTGAAAGTTGTTTACTAGAATATTTGAAAAATCAAGTGGATGTGGATAAAAGTACGGAAACTCAAGG
>JAFQCI010000180.1 GCA_017416505.1 Lachnospiraceae bacterium | reverse complement strand
TATTGCGTGTTGCAATCTTTTCTATGGGTTCCGGTAACAGTTCCCTTTCGGAAAAGATGAGATGGATATGATAGTTGGTCTTGCGTTTGTTGTGGTGCAGAGCTGATACACACTCCACACCATATTTTTCTTTAAAGCGGTTGGTAAACATTTGTAACAGCCTGTCAGGGTCATACAAATCGGGAAAAGATTCCGGCAATGCTATAATCAGTTCCCTTGCCTCGATACATTTTCCCTCTGTACCGCTTTTTAGAAACTCCCGCTGATTAAATTTGGCAAGATCCGTCCAGTAGTGACGGTCTGTTGTTTCATAGACCGCATAGAGATTTTCCTGCTTGGCATGACTGGATATATAAGTAATCCTGCCACGGACATTGTAGAGCTTGCTCATCTGAATAAATGAATTTCTTTCGATAGTGTTTCCTCCTCTCGTAAATGTTACTTAGGGAAAGAGGCGGAAGGATTATAAGTGAGTGGACACTTAGGTGTCCGGTTACGAACACTATGCCGTATCCGGCAATAAGAGCTCGATGCAATCGCGAAATACCCAGAGTACAAATCGAAGATTTGTGCGAAGGGTGTATTTCGCTCTCAATCGCCGAGGGCTTGCAAAAATATATTCCTTATGAAAGAAAACCACTCACTTATTCATAAAATTTCAACTCCTTTCCCGTAAGTTTTGGTTGATACCAGAGGAAGCACATGATATAATCTATTTGCGTGTAGGTATATCATGGCTTCGGTCTGATACATACCAAAGGGTGGTTTCGTAGGAAGCCACCCTTTTAAGTTACAGCAGTTTTTCGTGCAACTGCTTTGACAGTATTCTTATCCCTCAAGTCCCTGCCCTCGTTGGCTTCCATGAACTGCTCCAGTATATCGGTTTTGATTAAAGCTTTTCGTCCTACCTGAAGTACCGGGAGTTTCTTCCACTTTACCAGGTCTCGAGGCGTATTTCTTCCGATACCGGTATAGTCGGCTGCTTCCTCAATGGATAAGGCAATTTTCATTTCTGTCATTGAATCACCTCCTTGTTAATTACATTCACAGACACTTACGTTGCTTCCATAAGCACCGGTTTTACAGTTGATGATGCAGTTTGCAACCTTGGATTGCTGAGGAGAAGGAGTGTATTTATCAAGGTATCTCGGATAAAACTGTAGAAAGATATCCTGTACAGTAGGGCGCTCCATTATGAATCCTCCTGTACATCAAAAGGACTTTTAATGCCAAGCAGAGTCTTATTGCTGACATGAAGATAAATCTCAGTGGATTTCGGATCCAAGTGACCTAACAATGCCTGAATGTATTTGATATCACATCCGGCTTCGAGAAGATGACTTGCAAAGCTGTGTCTGAATGCGTGCGAAGTGACATGCTTAACAAGCCCCGCCCGCTCGGTACTTCTTCTTAATACCTGATTCACAGCAGAGATATCAAGATATTCACCGGTTGCCTGGCTTGGAAATAGAATATTTTTGGGTTTTCCACACTGAAACCAGTATTCTGTCAGAATGTCAAGTGTACGGTCAGCAAGAATGGTATAGCGGTCCATTCTGTTTTTGGTGTTGCGGATATGGATGGAATGATTTTTACGGGAAATATCATCATAATGTAAATGGGTTGCTTCAGATACACGAAGACCACCTGAATACATAACCGCAAAGATGGCTTTGTATTTCAAGTTTTGTGTGGCTTCAAGAATTGCATGAACCTCAGCTCTTGAAAGGACGGTGGGAAGGGAACGGTCACGTTTCATCCTAGGGAGATCATCCTCGTCCCAGTTAAGCTTGAGTACACGCTTATACATGAAACGTAATGCCCCGTAGTAATGATTATAGGTTTCAGGCAGGACACCAGCAAGTCTTTTGGCAGTTAAATAATCATCAGCATCTGCTATTGTGAGCTCTTTCCAAGGCTTGTTGATATAGTTCAAAAACGGGGAAAGTGCGTGACAATAAGCAGCGATAGTAGAATCCTTGAGATTTCTCTTTTTCGCTGCAATAGTTACTAATTCAAAAATATCTTCGTACATAAAATAACCTCCATGAAATAACAGTAGTAATAACAACAGTAACTACCTATCATGGAGGAGCATTTGCAAAATAAAACTGCTTGTGTAAACAGTATAAAAATGGTATTCTTTTCATAGGCAGTTGGTCAGGGCTCCCCTTTGTTTGAAGTATGTTATTGGTCGCACTTTAACAATACTATCTTAGGAAGCTTCTGTCACTGCCTTTTTAGAAAAAATGAAAACTGCGCCACAGCCTTGGCAGGCCATCGCGCAGCGATTTTGTTCACTTTGAAGTTGATGGAGGAATAAAAATGCTTACACATGTTGGCACAAATGAAATAGAAACGGATAGATTAATACTCCGAAGGTTTGAATATACAGATGATGACGCAATGCTTAAATATTGGGTTGCAGACGAGAAAATACAATCATTGTATTCTGAACCAGTGTACTCTACGAAAGAAGCGGTAAAGGAATTGCTCGATAAGTATATAAGCTCTTATGAAAAAAATGACTATTATCGTTGGGCTGTTATTGAAAAAACGACAGGTGAATGTATCGGGCAGATAGCATATTTTTTAGTTGATAATAAGAATCATTTTGCTGAAATTGAATATTGCATTGGTTCGGATTTTCAGTGTAAAGGTTATGCAACAGAGGCAACAAAAGCAGTTATTGCATATGGATTCGAGAGAATGAATTTGCACAAGGTTCAAATTTGTACAAAGACTATCAATGCACCGTCAAAACGAGTAATAGAAAAATGTGGTTTTGTATATGAAGGAACATTGAGAGACTATTTTTATATGAACGGAGAATATGTTGGAAGATTGTATTTTTCAATATTAAGAAATGAGTTTGAAACTATGATATAGGGGATATAAATTTCAGTTTGGCGAGATTGAAAAATATGAATTTTGCGAGGAAAACGAAATGCTTATTCGAGAATATATATCATCAGATTGTGGGCAACTTGCAGAGCTGTTTTATCAAACTGTTCACACTGTAAATGTCAAAGATTATACAAAGGTCCAGTTAGATGTATGGGCAACCGGCAATGTGAACTTGAAAGAGTGGGATAGATCTTTTTCAAAGCACTACACACTTGTTGCTGTTGAACACGATATTATAGTGGGTTTTGGAGATATTGACAGTAAGGGGTATCTTGATAGATTGTACGTACACAGGGATTTTCAGCGCCAAGGAATTGCTTCTGCAATATGTGACAGATTGGAAAGAGGTTTTGATGAAATCACGACACACGCATCTATTACCGCAAAACCGTTTTTTCTGTACAGAGGTTATAAGGTGGTTAGAGAGCAACAAGTAACAAGAAACGGTGTTTCCTTAACGAATTATGTTATGGAGAAAAAAACAAATCCCAATTTGACGAAAGGATATTTGAATATGAAAGCTATAGTTTTAGATATGTATGGCGTAATAGTAAAGCAAACAGGAGATGATTTTGTTCCTTATGTACAACAAACATTTCCTAATTTAAGTGCTGAAGAGATATACACCCCTTGGTTTAAGGCGGATATTGGAGAAATGACTTCTCTCGAAGTCTGGAAAACTATTGGGTTTCAAGGTGATTTGGAAAAAATTGAAGAGGAGTACCTTGATACTATAGAATTATCGGATGGTTTTATTGATTTTATTGAAAAGGTTAAGAACAAATATAAGTTGGCTATTATATCAAATGATTCCAGCAGATGGAGCAAGTATCTTCGAGAAAAATTTGATATAAATAGATATTTTGATGTGATTAGCATAAGCGGTGATTTAAAAATCCAAAAACCTGATGAGCGTATTTTTTTACTCACAATTGAAAAATTAGGCCTTAATGCAGAAGATTGTATTTACATAGATGATAGAGAGGGAAATCTTGAGGCTGCTAAAAAAGTGGGTATGAATCCTATTTTATTAAACAGTAGAAATGTATCATACGAGGGTGTTTCGGTTAATAGTTTTGATGAACTAGCAAAAGAAATATTAGCGATTTGATAACTTTCAATTTGGAGGAATTTGAATTTTAGATAAAACAAAAGGAGAAGAAAAATTATGGTACAGTATCTTGCAAAAAAGGAATTAGAAAAGTATTTGAAGGCTATGACGATATTGGATGTTATTATGACATCTAAAAAGGAGGAATGGCTGAGACTGATAAGCTTCCATGAACAAGAAAAGGCATATGCTTATGTATTGGATAATGGAAGTGGGGATAACCTTATTGTGATGTTTACAAAAAATGGTGTGTTGATAAAGGGATTTGACCATGAAAATGAGTTGAATCAATTTGCAGCAGATGAATGGGACAATGCTTTTTTTGAACACACATATGCCGGGCTTCCGGAGGAATTTGCAGAGCTTTTGGATGAGGATGATAGGGATAATACGACTTTCTGTATGTGGTGTATGGATGATACGGATATATGGGTGCAGAATGAGACAGAAGATAATGATGGTGGCAAAGACTTTTTATTAGGATATATTTTCAAGACTCCGGAGGAATGGATCGACTGGGCAAAGTATTATTATGAAGCTGAGATTGCTCAGGAGATAGTGCAGAAGGTTTATAACGAGAAAAATCTGACGGAAGAGGATGTGGTGAAGCTGAATCCGGGGCGTGATGCAAAGGAAGTGTTTGCAGAGCTTGAAGAGATTTTCTAAATTTTTAGTAATAAGAGATGAATTCTGAATTATTGGGGAGGAGAAAATGGCATTTGAATTTAAACTTTTAACTGATGAAATCAGAGAGAAAATGTTCGATTTTATAAAGCCTGTTTATAAGGCTACGGTGGATTTTGAAGTTGGTTATATTAACTGGATTTATGGTGTATATGACAGTAAAAGAGAATTTTTTATCACTTATGTAAGTTCAAAAAGTGATAATGAAAAATATGTTTTAATTTTTGGAAATGACAATGTTTTCTATATTAGTGTTAATAGATATAAACATACATTTTCTGAAATTCCTGACGAACTTGTGCAATATGGTGATATTATACAAGGCGGTATAAAACTTTATAAAGATGGAGAATTAAAAAAACGTTTTTTGAGCAGTTTTTCGGATGAAGAAGAAAAATGTCTTAATGAGATTAAGGAAATTATGCAGGACAAATGCAGACCTGCTATTGAGATTAATAGTTATGAAGATGCCGAAAAATTGTTTTATCAGGATGAATTCAATTATCATTATATTAGGCGTATGTATAATAAAAAAACAGTGGAAAATTTTAATAAATATATGTCCGATGAAAAAATGCGTACTATAAGAGGAGAAAAATATAGGAATATTATCTCTAAGATTTTTACCTATGGTAGTACACTTAATGAGGAAGAGTATAAGCAGATTTCTATGGATTTTCAAAAAGCAAGTCGACTGAACACTTGGGGGATGGATAATATATATGTCGAAATGACATTTGAAGTAATAAAAAAAGCCTATCTGTGTGCGGTTAACAGTTTCGGATATATACATTTTATTGAAGAGTATATAAGAAATTGTATTAAGGTATTTCCTAACAAAATAGAAAGCCTTCGTCCGATTCTGGATTTTATGAATAAATACTTGAATGGTAAAAGCTTTGGAAGTCTTGAATTATACAGAAAAGAACTTGAAAAGCGTATTTATAATAGGGTTGAAGGGTTTCAATTTGTGCTTACGACAGATGAAATAAGAGACAAAATGTTCGATTTTCTTAAGCCGCAATACAAGTCAATACATGACTTAGATGTAACTAATATAAATTGGATAACCGGTGTTTATGACAAGAAAAGTGGGATTTTTTTGACACAAATTTTTGAACTACCGGATGGTATAGCAAGGTGTGGGGTGAATTTTTATGGTTATATTGTAATTACTGATAGTGGAAATGTTTTCAGAGTTGATAATGATTATGAATTCGAAAGAAAAACTCACAATTTCAAAATACCTAAACAGTATGATATTCTTGCTGAAAATATAAAAGAAGGAATAGATTTTTACAGATATGATTTAAAATATATATCTATTTTGAATGAGGAAATAGTAAAAGAACTCGAAGAGATAAAAAACATAATGGATGACAGGTGTCACAGGAATTTTTTAATAAATTGTGAAGATGATGCCAGAAATCTTTTTATGCTTGCAAATTGTCATGTAAATACTATCATTGAAACATATAATAAGAAAACCATAAACGATTTCAAGAAATATATAACAGATGATAAGTTGATTCTTTGGCGAGGAGATAAATATTTACAGTTGTTGGAAGAAATTAGTAGTGGAAGTGCCACAGAACAAGATTGTAGGAGAAAGTTTTATAGTGCTTGTTTACATTTTAGTTGTGGTGTAAGCGATACATATGACAAACAGTTTTTAAATGCGGTTCAATATATGTATAATTCATGTATTATGAGAATTATAGATGAGCACACACTTAAAAACTATATAAATAGATATACGAGGGAATATCCTGATAAAGTAAAAAATATCGTTCCGTTGATTGAATTTGTTGATATCTGCACAAAAGATAAAGATTTAAAGGAAACTATAGAAAATGTAAAAAAGTTACTTGGTATAGGTTGGACAAATTGAAATTTGAGAAAAAGATGGAAATATATGAAGTTGGACTTGCAAAAGATATTAATGCTGTATTGTTTGAGTATCTGGCAAGAATACAGGAAAAGAGAGTGAATATATGAATCAAATACAGATGCCTTCAAAAATAAAAGAATGGATTGACAAAAAGCCATTTACAGTGGATGATATCGGGATGTCTGGCAATCAGGTGTTGATTTTTGAAGATATGGTTTTAAAAATAGAAGATAGTTCGTCATCTGTGGCAGGGCAGGTGCAGATGATGCAATGGTTAGATGGGAAACTTCCGGTACCCAAAATACTTGCCTATGAAGTGGAAAATGGAAAAAGCTATCTGCTTATGTCGAAAATAGGTGGAAAAATGTCTTGTGATACCTATTATTTAGAACATCCACATATCCTTTTGGAAGCATTGGCTTGCGGATTGAAAATGTTATGGGAAGTGGATGTAAGGGAATGCCCATGTATACGAGATTTGGATGTAGTGCTGAAAGAGGCAAGCATGAGGGTGGAGAATGATTTCGTGGATTTGGACAATGTAGAGCCTACAACATTTGGAGAAGGAGGCTTTGAGAATCCAAAACATCTGTTGGATTGGCTGGAAAGCAATCGACCAACTTTTGAGCCTGTACTTTCTCATGGAGATTATTGTCTTCCAAATATTTTTTTAGAGAACGGTCAGATAAAGGGATTTATAGACTTGGGTAAAACTGGGATTGGTGATAAATGGCAGGATATTGCCCTTTGTTATAGAAGTTTAAAGCATAATTTTGATGGTACATATGGTGGAAAAGTATACGAAGATTTTAATCCGGATATGTTGTTTGAAAAATTAGGAGTGGAGCCTAATTGGGATAAGTTGAACTATTATATTTTGTTGGATGAATTGTTCTAGATATGCAGAAAGTTGAAATGTGGAGGTAGCTATGGTACTTGGAACAACCTATATTTTTGTAAATGATATAAAGAAATCTTTGGAGTTTTATAGTAAATTGTTGCAAGAAAACCCACTAATGGCAAACGATGATAGGTGGATACAATTTAGCAACAAAATCGCTTTGTATAATAAAGCATATGATGCAAAAATAATCGGTAAAGAGCCGAGTGAAAGATTTAATCAAGCATATATTGATGATTTTTATAAAGATACCGGTGAACTCAAAAATAATCTGGTTGTTTTTAATTTTGAGGTTGATGATTTGAAGCAGGAATATGAGCGGTTAAAAAAAGCAAACATAGGCGAAATTTCCGAATTGATGTATGTCAATGTGCATATGCCCTATTGGTATTTTAATATTATTGACCCAGATGGAAATACACTTGAAATAACGGGGAAATATGAATAATAAATATTATTTTTGGAGATGAAATTGTTATGAGAAGAAAAGATAGAGAGATTACTGATAAAAAGAGAATTGAAAAGTTTATTGCTAAGGAGCAGATATTGCGAATTGCTTTTTATGATAAGGGAGAAATATATATTGTTCCCTTAAATTATGATTATTTATTGGATGAGCAATATACCTTTTATTTTCATGGTGCTAAAGCCGGGCGTAAGTATGAACTGGCAAAAAACAAACCGACTGTGGGATTTGAGATAGATGGGAATTACTCATTATTAGAAAGTGAAGTGGCTTGTGATTTTTCAGCTACTTTCCAGAGTATAGTAGGTACTGGAAAGTTTTCTTTGGTAGAGGATAATGAGGAAAAAATTATTGGACTTAATACAATTATGAAACAAAATACATCTAAAGATGAATGGCATTATAGTAATGAAATGCTAGAAGCAGTAGCAGTATTTAGACTAGATGTTGATAAGCTGTCATGCAAGGCAAAGCAGAACAGTGTGAGTGAAATTTGAAGTTGCAAAGATCAATATGAAAATTAAAGAAGTGCAAGAAAGAACGCAGGATTTGATTCGGCAATTTTTGAATTAGACGGAGAAAAATATGAAATTTAACAATGTATATTTTATAAATGGAACTGCATATGCAGGTAAATCAACTATGGTAAAAATGTTGGCGGAAAAATATAAAGGAATAGCATGTGAAGAAAACTATCATGATGCACGAATTTCAGAGTTAGACAGTTGTGAATTTCCAGGTTTGACATATACAAGAGATTTAAAAGATTGGAGAGAGTTTATCAGAAGAAATCCAGATGAATATGAAGCATGGATTAAAGAAACTACGAGAGAATGCACTATTTTAGAATTACAAATTCTTGAAGATTTATCTAAACAAAATAAAATGATTTTTGTTGATACCAACATTCCAGTAGAAGTATTAGCTGAAATATCAGATAAAGAACATGTTTTAATTATGTTAGCGGAACCAGAAATATCTGTTAATAGATTTTTTGAACGACCAGATAGGGAAAAACAGTTTTTGTATCAACTATTACAGAATGAAGAAAATCCTGATAAAGCAATGGAAAATTTTAGAGAATGCTTAAAGCGTGTTAATTCAAAAGAGATATATAATCATTTTCTGAATTCTGGTTTTAACGTTATTATAAGAGATGATGAAAGAACGATAGAAGAAACTCTTGCGTTGGTGGAAAAATCATTTAAAATGAAGTAGATGGGTTATAAGTTGTAGAAATTGAAAATTTTAAAATATATCTTGACTGTCCCCTTACAGGTCGGCTTACGATAATACTGGAGGTGATAAGTATGTTAATCAATGAAATAGCGAAAAGATGTAACGTGACAAAAAAAGCAGTACAGTATTATGTTGAGCAAGAGTTAATGGTTCCGAAAGTTTTAGAAAATGGATATAAGGACTTTTCGGAGCAGGATGCGGAATTATTAAAACAAATCGTCTTGTATCGGAAATTAGGTCTAAGTATTTGTGAAATAAAACGCGTACTTGAAAATCGTAATGAAGTAACCTATATTTTGCATCAAAGAACATTGGAGCTGGAACAAGAAAAAATAAAACAAGAATTGTTAAAAAGGTTAGAGAATGGAGAAAAAGTTGAAAATCTTGAAGTGGAAATAAATAATATTAGTTCCAATACAATTATTATAAAAAAACTGCTTGAGTTGTTTCCAGGGTATTATGGGAAATTTATAAGTCTTAACTTTTCCAGATATCTTACCGATAAAATTGAAACAGAAAAACAGATGAAAGCATTTTGCCAAATCATTGATTTTTTTGATAATGTTCCAGAGATAAATTTACCAAACGACTTACAACAATATTTGGATGATTATTTAGAAGAATATTCGAGTAAAGAGGGGATAGAAAAAATCAATGCTATTCTTCAGGGAAAGAAGCATGCAGTTCAAAATATAGATGAGTTTGTAAAGAACAATAAAGACATATTAGACGAATACAAAAAATTGAAACAAACGGATACTTACAAAAATTCGCCTGCAGTTCGATTAATGGAATATATGAAGCAATTTTGTACAACCAATGGATATTATGATATTTTTATTCCCGCAATGAGAAATCTTAGTCCATTGTATAATGAGTATTACGAACAAATGCTTAAAGCAAATGATAAATTTATTAGAATTTATCCAGAATATTTAGAATAGCAAAATGAAGCTTATGGTGGAATTTGCTTAAGGACTTTTACATTCGAAAAGGTAAATATGGAGAAATAATGAGGTGAACAAATGACAACAATAATTTGCCCTAATTGTGGGAAAGAAGTCATAAATGACGATAAATGTCGTTATTGCAACTATATATTAAAGAAAAATAGCAATCCTTATAATTCTGAAAAATATCAGTATTTAAAGGAGGAATACATAAAGTCAAACAATAAAGCGGCTGCAATAAAAAATGGAATGAATCACTTTGGCATATCTATGCAGGAAGCGAAAAAAATAGTTGATTTTATTGCAGATGAAATTTACGAAGAGCAAGCAATTCGTTCCAAAGAACAGGTTGCTGAGCTACTAGACGAGGATGAGCCGGAATCAGTAAGAATAAAAAGAGAAAAATACAATGCAAGGACAAGCAAAATATACAAAATAATAGGTTTCATTTCTTTGATTGCAACTATTATGTCAGCCATTTGTTTAATAACTGTGGGTAGAGGATTTGAAAGCAAAACATCAGCAATGATTTGTTGTGCTGTATTTGTTGGTGGTATGTTAGGCTGCGGATTTTCTATGGTTAAAAAGAAAGAGAAAGTGAAAAATTATTATACCTTTTCCTTTCCGGCATATTTTATTCATGTGATGATGTATCAGATTATTGCAGAGGTATTGTTGTATTACTCTATTTTACTTTGCAAGGATTATGGAATTACAAGAGAATATCCTTTAGTGATTTTTGTATGGTGTATTTTAGAAGTTATTCTGGCAATCTATATTTTCGGAAAATTGTTTAAAAATTGGAGTAGCTTCTTTTCAACAGAACCGGGACAGTATCGATATGGTTACCGAAGACCGACACCGGATGGTAATCCGGATCATACATACCATCAAAACTGGCGTGGAAGTGTCTGCTATGAAATTCTTACCATCACAAAGGTAGAGGAGCATTTTGGATCTTTTGTGATTTATGGAAACATAAAAGTCACAGATAAAAAACTGAATAGGGCCAGAATGGTGGAAAAGAAGAGTAATTCTAACATAAAGAAATTAAAAGTTCCAAAGAATTTTCGAGACAATAAAGAGCTGATAGAAAAGCTGAGAAGAAGAATAAAATAAACATGCATTACAACTGCTTCATTGTAGATGATGAAACAAAATGGAAAGATTAAAATTGGTGAGACAAAGAGGCAAATACATTTTTTTGACGATATCAGATAGTCCGGCTTTGCGAATGTGGATTACCTCGTGTTAGAAATAAGGGAGGACGAAATGAAATATTATATATCTGACCTGGGTTATGAGTTGATATTAGTTCATGATTCTGTGATATCCTATGAAAAACATAATCATTCTTCAAAAAATGTTATTGGAATAGTACTTTCCGGAACTGTGAGGGTTGAATTTGAAAACGAAACAATGGAATATAAGACGGGAGAATATTTCATAATACCTAGATATGCAGTTCACTCTGTGATGATTTCTGATGAAAGAACATACTTATTGAATGTTTGTGTCGGGGATGAATTTTTAAAAGAGCATAAGAGAATACCATCTTTCTTGTTGGAAAATATGAATGAAATGTTTGATTTATATGTTTTTGACAAAAAATATATTTTTATTATGGAAACTGCTTATCGAATGCTTCAGGAAAATTACACAAGCAGAAAAGAAATGTGTTTTGGGACATTGGAAGAAGCCAGAAAGAAAGTAATAAATGAGCCGGAAAAGTCATTGGATATCAATTTATTATCAAAAATGAGTCAAATGAGTAAATATCATTTTATTCGTACTTTTCATAATGAGGTGGGATTAACACCTCATTCTTACCAAATACAAAATCGGATTCGAAAGGCGCAAAAATTATTACAACAGGGAATTCCGCTTATGGACGTTGCTTTGGAAATGGGATTTTATGACCAAAGTCATTTTAATAAATATTTCCATAAGATTGTAGGAATTACACCCAAAGAATACATAAATTCTATTACGCAGATTGAATAAGAGCAATTTTTTCCTATCGTTTCAAGGTGGATTACATTATGATTATCAAAAAGACAAAGGAGTGATAATCATGAATACTTTTGAAGCATTTAATCAAGGAAGCATTGTTACTATGGAGGGTGGAAAATTAGCCAGTGAAATTGAATGGTCGAAACATTCTACCTTTGCAGGAGTATCATTGAAACATTTAATTACTGCAGCAGAAACTCAAGGTGAATTTAGCTATCATCTTGTGAGAATCGAGAAAAATTGTAGTATAAAGCTACACATTCATGAAACACAATTAGAAACCCATGAAGTCGTACAAGGTTTTGGACAATGTATTTGTGACGGAAAGGAAATTCCTTATGTGCCGGGAACCATTGCAGTAATTCCGAAGGGCATGGAACATGAGGTGAATGCCGGGGAAGAAGGCTTATATTTGTTTGCAAAGTTTATTCCAGCCTTGTGTTAGTACTTAGGTCTATGGTAAGAATCACTTTATAATGAATAAAAAATACTAGTGAGAATAGAAAGGGGGAAATGATGCGAACGATTGCTATAATTAAAAAATGTTTGGAATGTGAGAAAAATAATTTATATTTAATTAAGGCTTGACTAATTATATAATGGGATGTATAATCGAGAAAAAGTTTTAGGAGGATTTTGTATGTTAAGTGTTATTGTAATGGAGAAAATTGCAAAATAAATATTGCAGGGTGATTTTTAGTTTTACACTGGAAGTCTGCCCATTTGTTGGCACATAGGTTGTCAGCATTTTCGCCTTACAATTGCTTAATATTGTGGTATATATTTTCATAGATGATATTAGCATGGCTGTACGGTCATGCTATTTTTTCTTTATAGGAATTTTCGTTGAAATTCTCCTATAAAGTAAAAACGCTTCGCGAGAATCTTTGAAGTATATAGGATGATCATATAGAGATTTAAAGACCATAGTATCTTAATGCACTTAGGGTATCTATGGTCTTTTTGCGTTAAGGCGATACTACATTTTAACGTGAAAGGATAAGAAAATGAATATTGAAAGACAAATTGAATTTGATAAGGTCAAAGATATATGGACTGATTTAGCAATTACTGATTGGGCAAAGGAAAGAATTAGAGAAGCAACCTTGTACTTTTCTGAAACTGAATTAAAAAAACAATTAAGGGATACAACAGATGCCAGGTTCCTGATTGAAAAATTAGGAACTCCGCCGTTACAAAATATCACAGAAATAAAAGAGGTTCTAACGATAGTAGAAAAGGGAGATTGTCTTATACCCTATCAATTAGAGCGGGTAGAAAAAGTTTTGGTTGCAGTAAAAAGGTTAAAGGATTATCTGGCAAGAGGAAAGGTATACGGAAATTCTCTGGCTTATTATGACGAAAATCTGGATTTGCTTTCAGAATTACATGAAGAAATATGCAGTAAAATCAGGAATGGAGCTGTTGATGATTATGCATCAAAAGAATTAGAGCAGATACGAAAACAAATCATAAAATGTGAAGAGCAGATGAAACAAAAGGCAGAGCAAATTCTGCGTTCTAATAAGGAATGCATGGCAGATAATTATTGTACGCTTAGAAATGGGCGAATATGCCTTCCAGTGAAAAAAGATTGTAGGCTTAAGATATCCGGTAGTATTATAGATAAATCTTCTACAGGCAGTACACTTTTTATTGAACCATCAGGTGTTGCGAAATACTATGAGGAACTGCAATTGCTCAAAATTAGCGAAGAAAATGAGGTATATCGTATTTTGTATACCTTATCCGCTTTTGTTTTATCATCTGCACCTGTGTTGTATGAAAATTTGACAATGATGGAGAAACTGGATTTTATATTTTCCAAGGGTAAATTAAGCCTTGATATGGATGGAGTAGAGCCGATGATAAATACAGAACGTCGAATGAAATTGACGGAAGCGCGCCACCCATTGATGGATAAGACTGTAGCTGTACCATTGCAGTTTGAAGTGGGGGAAAACGTACGGGGTATCGTTATAACCGGTCCGAACACAGGAGGAAAAACCGTAGCAATTAAAACGGTTATGCTAAATTGTATCATGGCACAATGCGGCTTGCATGTCACATGTAAGCAGGCGGATATATGTATGAACAGTTCGTATCTGTGTGATATTGGTGACGGGCAGAATTTGTCAGAGAATCTATCTACATTTTCTGCACACATAACGAATGTGCTGGAAGTTTTAAGTGAAGCAAATAAGGACAGTTTTGTGATTATGGATGAATTGGGTTCTGGTACAGATCCTACGGAAGGTATGGGGATTGCAATTGCAATATTGGAAGAACTCAGAAAGAGTGGTGCTATTTTTCTGGTAACAACACATTATCCGGAGGTGAAAGAATACGCAGCCAATGCAGAGGATATTGTCAATGCAAGAATGGCATTTGACAAAGAAACATTACGCCCTACTTATCAAATGGTAATTGGAGAAGCCGGTGAAAGTTGTGCATTTTATATTGCAGACAGATTGGGAATGCCTGGTGAAATGTTGAAAGTAGCAATTCGTGCTGCATATGGAGAAGAAGCAGTAAAGACTTATTCGTTTCAAAATCCGGAAGGGAATATCATTAAGAAAAGTACAACTAAAATTACGAAAGCGAAAACCAGAAAAACGAATACTGAACTTACTACCAAGTATAAAATTGGTGATAGTGTAATAGTCTATCCCGAGAAAAAGATAGGGATAGTGTGTGTACCTGTCAACGAAAAAGGTGTATTAAGGGTGCAACTACCAAATAAAAAAATTTGGATTAATCATAAGCGGGTAAAATTACATGTGGCAGCAACAGAACTTTATCCGGAGGATTATGATTTCTCGATTATATTTGAAACAGTCGAAAATCGAAAAAAACGCCACGATATGCAAAGAAAATATACAGATGCTATGATAGAGTCAGAGGATTAGAATGTGGAGGAAAAAGTATGAATACTAATCATGAAATGTATATAAGAAGATGTTACGAATTAGCAATTAATGCGGGAAAATGAGGGAATGATAGAATATCTGAACTTGATATGATAAAATAATGGAAATATCTGATTTGAGAGGTGAAATGTTATGAAATTTATCCGAGATAACTACTCAGTACAGTTGATGTAAACTGTTGGCAGATTGTGCTGAGGTTAAAAGAAACTTGCTGGCAGTCGTTGACTGTACTGTCCTAATGATTAGAAATATAAAATATTAAGGAGTACAGTTATGCGTTATATGAAAGAAGTATTAAAGAAAAATAAAGTATGGATATTAGTCTACATTGGATTAGGTGTATTTAATGCATTTATAGCTAATTATAAGGCTGATTATTTCCAAAAGGTTATTGATGGATTAGCAGATAGGACACTTGCATTTGCAGGAATTGCAATTTATGGTCTTGTTCTGGTGGTAAACTATTGTATGAATTATTTGGAGCAATATCCAAAAAAGAAATTGGAACATGGTATTTATTTGGATTTTAAGCTTTTGTCACTTCGAAAAATAAGTATGATAGATTATACGGAATATCAGAAAATAGGTACTGGTAAGCTTGTTCAAAGGATTGAGAATGGTTCATCAGCAGGAAGAAATGTATTGTTCAATTTCTGGTTGTGTTTGATTCGGGACCTACTTCCTACCATTGCTTTTAGTATATACTTTATTTGGAAAATAGATAAAAAAGTTACTTATGTATTACTGGTAGGCTATACGGTTATTTTTATAATAACCAACATTCTACTAAAGTTTCTTTATCAAATAAAAGAAAGAATTTTGAATAGTGAAGAAATATTAAATCATTATTTAGTCAGAGGCTTTATGGAAATGTTAGTATTTCGTATGAATAAACAGTTTCCGGATGAAATAAAGAAAACTCATAATGCCAAAGAAGATATCGTTTCATCAAAAGTAAAAATGAATATGATTCATGAGGCGTTCTTTACAATATTTGCCTTACTTGTAGCGATGTTAGATATTGGCATTCTGTTTTACGCATGGAACACTCAAAACCTTACAGTAGGTTCTGTAGTTGCACTAATTACCCTGATTGAAAATGCTTACACTCCAATTGCCATTTTTAATGTGCTTTATGTCCAATATAAATTGGATAAGGCATCTTATGGGAGATTTGAAGAATTTTTGAGCGTAAAAGATGACGGGCAATTAATAAAAGGTAATACAATCAATACTGATATTGGCGAAATAACAATTAAAAACTTATCATTCCAATACGAGGAGCGAATCATTATTGATGATTTGAGTTTATCCATTAAAAAAGGCGAAAAAATAGCCTTTGTAGGAGAAAGTGGTTCCGGCAAATCCACCTTGATTAAGATATTATTGGGGTTACTTAAGTACAATAAAGGAGAAGTTCGCTTAGGAGATATGGAGCTAAGTGATATTTGCCTTAATGAGTTGTATGATAGAGTTAGTTACATATCACAGGATGCGCCTATTTTTGATGGGACAATAAAAGAAAATTTAGTATTTGCGAAAAATGTGTCGGAAGAGCAGATGCTCTGGGCATTGAGTGAAGTGCAACTATCTTATCTCATTGAGAATCTTGCCGAAGGCTTAAATACTGAAATAGGTGAGAAAGGCACTTGTTTATCAGGTGGCGAAAAGCAAAGGCTTGCATTAGCACGTTTGTGGTTTGAAGACTCTGAACTTGTCATTTTAGATGAAGCAACATCTGCAATGGATAATTTAACGGAAGAAAATGTAATGAAAGCAGTTATCCAAAAACTGAAAGAGAAGACTGTCATTGCAATTGCACACAGATTAAATTCCATTGCCGGTTTTGATAGAATTATTCTTTTTAGGGATGGGAAGATTGTTGGACAAGGGACTTTTGAAGAACTAATGCGAACAGATGCCTATTTTATAGAATTGTATAATTCTAATGTGCAATAAAATTACCTTTCTAAATTCATTTCAAATTTAATGAAAAATTTAAGGGCGAGATGCTTGCAAATTGCCATAAAATTTGCCCTGTCCATTTAATAATATGGATAGGGCAATTTAAAAGTTTCAGTTTGTTGAAGTGACAAATTCTAATATAAAATATTTATAAATTGTAATTTTCAGTTTCCAACATCACAATTAATGAGTTGCCCACTTCACAATAGGTTCGATATACTTCTTATCACTGATATCATACGATTTGGAAATCATTTCTATCTGAATTTTCTCTGCCTCTGTCTTGTCTTTTTTTGCTTTCAATGCACCTATAAACATTTTCATCATCAATTTCGAAGAACCCGACATTTTCTCATAATTAAAGCCACCCGGGCAATAAAATGATTTTACCTTTTGATGTTCCTCTTCGGTAAACCAGCTTTTCATAGCCACTTCTATTTCAGGATTTTCTATAGGACTTCCGCCTACGCAGTATACAGCCAATTTTTTATTATCCCATTTTTTTAAATTACTCTTGAACCACTTGATTTTACTAACTCCTCCTGCACATGCCCATCCACCAAATATTATTGTTTCATACTGCTCAAAATTCATCTTATTAGCCTCAGAAAATTCAACACATTCACATTCTAAAGCTTCACTAATCCACTGTGCATATTTTTTTGTAAATCCAGTCTGTGAATTGTAAATTACTATAGTATCTTTTCTCATCTCAATATCCTCCATTTTATTCGTTTTGTCATTAAGCCAAATCCTTTAAATTATCTTCAATCTGTATAATCGTTTGTATTGTAACTTGTAATTGTTCATCCGAAACACCTGCAAACATCCTTTTCATAATGCTCATTGTAAGCTCATCATTTTGTTCACAGAAACTTCTACAATAATCAGTAAGTTCAATTCGTTGTTTCCTTTTATCATTTTCATCTACAGTGATATGGACAAACCCCTTCTTTTCTAATTTCAATAAAATCTGCTTCACATTCTGATGTGAGCTGCCCATTATTTCAGCAAGTTCTTTTACTGTTGGCTTGTCCTTGCACAAATTAATACAAATAATCGCAAAAAATTGTTTCCAGCTAACCTCTTTCATTGTACTATCTGCCACAGCCTGAAATCTGTTATCAAAGGCACTTAATAATCCCAGTAAAAAGTATGAAAGTTCGATTCCTGTAAAATCCACTTTATCACTACGAATAACATCTTTTATATTCATGTTTTCCTCCAATAGGTAATATATTACTTTATATAAAGGTAACACATTACCTTTTCTTTGTCAATAGAAAAAGACGGACATAATTATCCGTCTTCATCTTTGATGAGTCTTGCTTATTAGCTTCACTCAAAAGCTACGTAGAAGTGAAAGTTTACACTTCTAATATCATATTACAAAAATCTGTTATTTCAGTGATTTTTCCTGCAACATCCTCTTTATATTCGATGGAACACAAGCCTAATTTACCACACGACTCAATTTCTAAATGCCCATGAAAATGTTCAATACTTCCTATTACTCGTTCGCATTTTGGCATACTCGGTCCAGTTCTCAATGCAATCGTATATCCTTTTTTCCCTTTAGAAAGTTTTGCATGTGGTTCATGAGTATTACACCAAGGTGTACATCTATCTATGAATACTTTGAATTGTCCAGGTATGTCAGCCCAATATGATGGAGATACCGAAACCACAATATCTGCCCATTCATAATCTTTCATAATCAAATCAATATCATCACTTTGAATACATTTTGCTGTACTATGGCAACTTCTGCAACCTTTACAAAGTCCAATTTCAAAGTCATCAATACAAATAGTTTTTACATCAAATTTATTCTTCAAATGTTCTGAAACAATATGTACGATTTCTGCGGTTGCCCCATTCCTTACTGGGCTACAATTAACTACTAATGCATTCATTTAAAGTCCTCCATCAAATTCAAAATTCACTTCCTATTGTACCATGCACATCTTTTAAATGCCACTTATATTTTTTAGGTTTTATAACCGGTGAATTGTTAACCTATCTTTTTCTGAAAAAATCTAAAAAGCATTTTAATTAGTTCACATAGTCTATTTATATTGTGTTATAATGTGTTATGTGCTTGACAATTGAAATTTGGAGATGAAACGAAATGAATAATAAAGAAAGTATTGAAAAAACAAAAAAGAGTTTTGAAGAAAGTTTCCGCTTAGGTTCGTACTATAATAAGCAAACAAGAGATGAAAATCATTTGGAATTAATTTTAAAATGTATACAAGTGAAATCAGGAATGAGAATTCTTGATTTAGGAACCGGCTCAGGATATTTAGCATTTCCGTTTGCAAAGAAATATAAGCAAGCGGAAGTGGTTGGATTAGATATTGTAGAAAAAACGTTAGATGAAAATAGGAAAAGAGCTGAATCAGAAGGAATTAGTAATATACATTTTGTGAGTTATGAAGGAATGGAATTTCCATTTGAGGATAATTCGTTTGATGTAGTTATTACAAGATATGCGTTGCATCATTTTCCTGAAATAAAAGCTACATTCAGAGAAATCAATAGGGTGCTAAAGAAAAATGGAATTTTCTTTTTGTCTGATCCAGCACCGAATGATAATGACACCAAACGTTTTGTAGATGAATATATGCAGATGAAAAAAGATGGGCATATTAAATTCTACACAAAGGATGAGTGGAAAGAAGTAGGAAACTTAGTAGGATTGAAGTATGTTGATGACTTTGAAACAAGTATACGTTTTCCAAGGAAAAAAACGGAGTCTGTTGAATTTGATGATATCATTAGCAGACACGACGAGGCTGTAATAAGAGGCTATAGTGTCGAAAGTATAGAGAATGAAATTTGGATTACAGAGAAAGTAAATAATCTTTTGTTTATGAAAATGGACTTTGAGTAGTATGTTATGAGAGTTTTGATTTTACATATGAATTATATAGGGTATTATATAATGAGTAATATTAAGTTGAATCTAAGGGGATAAAAGAGATGATAGAAATTAGATATGTTCAAGCGGAAGATAAGGAATTTTGGTATAGTCTTGATAAACATTTGCCAGAGCAAGAATTTGAGAATAAGGTCAGAAACAAAAGAGGATATATTTTATTGGATGATAATAAGCCAATTGGATTGTTAAGATATAATCTTTTTTGGGATAATACGCCATTTTGTACGATGTTAGTTATTGATTGGAATAATCATGGAAAAGGTTATGGAAAAAAACTTATGGAGTATTGGGAAACTGACATGAAATCCCAAGGATACGGTATGCTCTTAACATCTACGCAGGTCGATGAAGAAGCACAACATTTTTATAGGAAATTAGGGTACAAGGATTGTGGTGGTTTTGTTATAGATGTTCAAGGATATAAACAACCAATGGAAATGTTTTTAATTAAAGGAATTTAACAAATTTAAGTCTTGCAAAGAGATTGAAAACAACAGAAGATTTTGAATTTGGTGGAGGGCACATGATACTTAGAAAATATAAAAAAGAAGATTCAGCAACAATAGGTAGTTGGATTAAAGATGAAAAGAGTTTATATCAATGGTCTGCAGATAGGATAGGAAAGTTCCCGCTTTCTGATGATGATTTAAACAAAGATTATGAGCCTGTAATTACAAGTGATAGATTTATACCGCTTACGGCTGTTGATGAAATGGATAATATTATTGGACATTTATTTATAAGATATCCGAATGAAATAGATATTAGTATAGTGCGTTTTGGATATGTAATTGTTAATCCTGCAATGAGAGGTTGTGGGAAGGGCAAAGAAATGTTGAAATTGGCAATTGATTATACAAGAAATGTGTTAAATGCGTCTAAGATTACGTTAGGAGTATTTGCTAATAACGATAGTGCTAGATACTGTTATGAGTCAGTTGGGTTCTGTTCTATTGGAAAAACTGAAACCTATAAAATGGCCATTGGTGAATGGGAGTGTATAGAAATGGAGTTACCATTGGTGTGACAAAATCGAATTTGATGTTATGATTTCGCATAGAAGGAAAGTGATTTTGATAGAGAAGGCACAGAAAGAAGATTTAAAGGAAATACTCGATTTGCAATATTTGGCTTACCAAAGTGAAGCTAAACTCTTTGGTGATATGGAAATTCCACCTTTAAAGCAAACCATAGAAGAAGTGTATGACGAATTTGAGAAAGGAACAATTTTAAAAGCAATTGATGAAAAGGGAGTTATTATAGGTTCTGTTAGAGCATATCAAGATGGCAGAACTGTTTATATCGGAAAATTGATGGTGCATCCTGAAATGCAAAAGAAGGGAATCGGAACAAAACTTCTTTTGGAAATAGAAAATGAATATCCAAATCAAAGATATGAGTTGTTTACCAGTACAAAAAGTATTAGCAATATAAGATTATATGAAAGATTAGGATATAAAATTTTTAAAGAGGAAGCAGTATCTCAGGAATTGCAATTTGTATATTTGCAAAAATATCAAGAGAGATAACTTTAATTTACAGAAGAGGGTTTATGTTAATAAAACAATATAAAAATTTAATTTTATTTTTAGGTATTGCGTTTTTATTTCCATTAGTAGGTATAAAAATCAAAAAATAAAATATATAAAATTTGTCAATTTCAACTTGCGTTTTGTTCATTATTGTTGTAACATAAAAATATAAACATTTCTGATATTACATGGAACAAACCAGGTAAACTTCTTGCAAAAATTTATGGAATTACATATACTATAGTTAGAAATATAAATTCTGTTTCTGCTCTTAAAGAGGGGCGATTAATTTCCTACATGCAAAGAAAATATTAAAACTTTAGATAGAAATCTTAATTCGTTACGATATATAAAAAATTATGTTTTTGTGTTCTGAACGTTTTTTATAAAAAGTATTTCCTGTGTTTATGTCCGTGTAACATAAAATAGAATGCTCATTTTAGCATTTCAAAATGGAGGTACTTATGGAGAAAAGAGCAACAGTCATTTTTGATGATTTAAGTGCAGCAGATGCCTGCTGTCAGTATGATGAACATGCGAAAAATCTTTTAGCAGATAAGGAAATTTTGGCGTATATATTAAAATATGCTACCGATGAGTTTAGGGATATGCCTGTTAAGGATATCATTACTTGCATTGAAGGAACTCCGGAAGTAGGAAGGGTTCCATTTTCGCCCGGCTTTACCAATGCACCGAAGATAACCGGAGAAAATACAGAGGATAATACCCCAGGGGAAGGTTTTATTACCTTTGATATTAAAACCAGTGCGATTTCAAAGGAACGTATTAAAATCATTATTGATGTAGAGGCACAAAAGAGTATTAAACTAAAATATCCCATTGAAAAAAGGGTGGTTTATTACCTTGCACGAATGGTTTCTTCTCAGAAAAACAGAGAATTTACAGGTGATGATTACCAAAACATAAAGAAAGTTTATTCGATATGGATTTGCATGAATGTGGACGAGGCAAATAATAGGGATTCTATAACGAAATTTTCATTTTCTTGTGAAAATATTGTTGGAAATTATTTTACGAAAAAGAGTAACTATGATTTGATGACAGGGATTCTGATTTGTGTTTCAAATAAAACGTATGAAGGTAATATGATGAATGGTAACAGGCTTCCAGATGATGAACGAAAATTGATTGGATTACTAAAAACTTTGTTTTCAGATGAATTGTCTAAGGAAGAAAAGAAGGAATCATTACAAAATGATTATGATATTCAGATGAATGAAAATATAGACAGGGAGCTGATGGATATGTGTAATTTAGGATATGGTGTATATGAGCGAGGAATGGAACGTGGAATGGAACGAGGAATGGAACGTGGCATGGAATTAGGAGAAATAAGAACTTTGTTTCAAATGGTTCAAAAGAAATATTATAAGGGAAAATCCTGCAAAGAAATTGCGGATGAATTAGAAATGGATCTTTTTGTAATCGAACAGATTTATGAGCTGTTAGAGGATGTTGAACCAGATACTACTGAGAAAGAGTTATTGGATACTTTAATTTCAAAGAATATTTTACAGAGTATGGTGTAATGGGTTGTGTGTAGACTAACAGGAATGTACAATTCCGGAGGCTGATATTCTGGAATATGACAGTGGCGGAAAATATGGGGATTCTTATATTTGAGGAGCAGTTGCGCAAACCAGGGCTTTGTGTAAAAAAAATTTAGGGAAATGGAATATTGGTACGGGCAGGAGAAGAATAGCATCATAGAAGACAGAGGTAGTATAATGGACATAACCATACATCATCAAGAAAAAGGAAACAAAGAACCATTTATCCTTTCACATAGAAATAAAGAAAAGATTGGAATTGTTTGTTGTTCCAATGGGCAGAAAAAAGAGTATGCTGACAAAATCAAGCTTTTAGAAAATACATTGTTATCCTTGGGATTGCAGCCAGTGTTTAGTGAATATATCTACGAAAAAGAAAGTGTTTTTAGCGGGACTGCCCAAGAGCGTGCGCAGGCACTCATGAAGTTCTATCTGGATAAGGAAATAAAAGGAATATTTGATATTTCTGGAGGAGAGATTGCAAATGGTGTATTGCCATATCTGAATTATGAAGTGATTGCCGGGAGTCCAAAGATGTTCTGGGGATATAGTGATTTAACTACTATTATTAATGCGATTTATACAAAAAAAGGAAAGCCATCTGTTTTGTATCAGATTCGAAATCTTATTTACGATTACAAAGACCAGCAAATCGTAAATTTCCGTAATACCTTTATTGAGAAAGGAAATGACCTGTTTCAACTAGACTATCACTTTATTCAGAAAACGAAGATGAAAGGTGTTGTGGTTGGCGGGAATATCAGGTGTTTTCTGAAGTTGGCAGGAACAGAATATATGCCAGATTTAAAAGATAAAATACTGTTATTGGAAGCTTATGGAGGTACTGTTCCACAAATGGAAACGTATTTATGTCAGTTGCAGCATTTAGGGGCATTTGAAAAAGTGGCAGGCATTTTGTTAGGTACTTTTACAAAAATGGAAGAGGAAAAATGTACTCCAAATATGGAAACTCTTGTGCAAAGAATGGTTGGAAAAGATATGCCAATTGCAGTTACCAAAGATATTGGGCATGGAACAGATGCAAAAGGAATTATGATTGGACAGGAAATGTATTTTGGGTAGAAATAGAAAATTCTAATTTGCACGACTAGAAATTATTCGTTTTGTTGTAGAAAGATAATTTATAAAGGGGGTCATTATGAAAAAAGTACTTGTAACTGGTGGAACTGTTTTTGTTAGTAAGTATATTGCTGAGTATTATGTTGAGAAGGGTTATGACGTATATGTACTTAATAGGAATACGAAGGAACAATCTAAGGGAGTAACACTTATTCAGGCAGACCGGCATAATCTTGGAGAATTACTTCGTGATTTTTGCTTTGATGTTGTGGTTGATACTGCATATTGTTCCAATGATGTAGAAATGTTACTTGATGCTTTAGGAAACTATAAAAATTATGTTTTAATCAGTTCAAGTGCCGTATATCCAGAGTATGCTTCACAACCGTTCAAAGAAGATACTTCATTGGCTGTTAATAAGTATTGGGGGAAATATGGAACTGATAAAATAGAAGCAGAAGCCACTTTATTAAAAAGAAATCCCAATGCATATATTTTAAGACCGCCCTATTTGTATGGTCAAATGAATAATGTTTATAGAGAAGCATTTATTTTTGATTGTGCCTTGGCTGATAGAAAATTTTATTTGCCCAAAGATGGCGGTATGAAATTACAATTTTTCCATATTCATGATTTGTGCAGATTTATAGATGTTCTTTTAAAGAATAAACCTTCACAACATATTTTTAATGTAGGTAATAAAGATACGATTTCTATTCGTGAATGGGTTGAAATAAGGCTGCCGCAATCCCACTGGCTTTAGACGGTGGGTTAAGGTAGCCAAAAGTAGAAAATTGTTATATACTTGTGGTATGGGAACATGGAAATCAAAAAACAGACATAAGTATTTACTGCAATATCATATTATA
>JAFQCI010000179.1 GCA_017416505.1 Lachnospiraceae bacterium | reverse complement strand
TGCCACGGCAACATCTGCCGTTCCCCAATGGCAGAATTCATCCTAAAAGACCTAGTAAAAAAACAAAACCTCACTGACCAATTCCAAATCTCCTCCGCTGCTACCAGTTCGGAAGAAATCTGGAATGGCATTGGTAATCCTGTATACCCGCCGGCAAAGGCGGAACTTGCCAAGCATGGCATTCGTTGTGATGGTAAGCGGGCGATTCAGCTTCGAAAGGAAGACTACGACTATTATGACTATCTTATTGGAATGGATACTATGAACATTCGAAATATAGAAAGAATCACTGGTCATAAAGGAGAAAAGATTTTCTTATTGCTTGAATTTGCAGGAAGGTCAGATTCCATTAGTGACCCATGGTATACTGGGAAATTTTCTAAAACTTATGAAGATGTAGAAGAAGGATGCGAAGCATTTCTTGAATGGTTGCGAGCTAGAAATGAAATCAAATAAAATAAATACACCTCAAATGCTGAACCACCTCCCAATCGTTAAATTTTTGGTCTAACTTTTGGGGGGGGCGGTACATATCCGGCATTTTGAGGTGTATTTTAAATTCTGATATTTTTAGACTGCAACATGAAAATATAGCACTGTTTACAAGTTTGTAAACCATCTTTTCTCAATTCATATTAACAATATCTTTGATAATAATTATTTTTATTCTGGTACATCAGAAAATCTGCTTCTTTCACCAATTTTTCAATATCATCAGCTTGGGTTGACCAGGAATGACCAAAGGAAACAGAACAATTCTTATGTTCCGCTACCTGATTTTGAACTTTTTCAATACAGGATAAGAAATCCACCTTTGAAATATCCTGGCACACAATAACGAATTCATCGCCGCCGACACGGTAAATTTTGTGGCTTTCAAAACAAGACCGAAGAATGGAAGCAACATTCTTAATCAGTTCATCTCCGGCATTATGCCCTAGTTCATCATTGACCTTTTTTAATCCATTAATATCCGCATATACAATACCGATAGAATTCTTAAAAGCAGATGAGAAAATTTCCAAATCTTTTTTATAGCAGTTACGGTTATAAACTCCTGTTAATGCGTCATGATAACTCATGAAAAATAATTGTTCCGATAAGGCCCGCTTTTTCATTTCATCAATAATGAAATAAGACAAAGATTCAAGAAGAGCATAATCTTTGGTAAACCAGGATGGATTGTCCACACCGATAAAACCGGAAACTTTTTTATCTGTTTCGGAACGGAATGGAGTTACCAACAGACTGGAAATGTTTTGCTCTTTTAAAATGAGGTATTCATCCGGGCTGGTTTCCTTTATTGTATCAATATCTGGAATGACTACCATCGGCTCTGATTCAAAAATAGCTAACCAACGTTCGATGACATCAATCGTTACATTTTGCAGGTTATCAATTTGTGGTGTAATACCACGATTACACCATTCATAAGTGTTATGACAAACTTTATTTGCATAATCAATCTCGAAAATATAAGCCCTGTCGGCCTGATAAAATTCAGCAATGGATTGAAGCACAGAATTTATGGCACTAGTCAGATTGTCAGCACGGGTTAATTCATGAATACATTTAACGATAGTTTTTTCAATTTTAAGCTTTTCTCTGGTTTCGTTGCTGACATTTTCCTGATGGGTGATGTCAGTAGCAATTTCTAATCTGGAAGGTCTGCCATTCCAGGAAATCAGTTTATCTTTTAAAATATATTTTCGGTCAAAAACAGGATTCGTTTTTTCCCATCGGTAAAATTGATGTTTAAATAATAAATGATTGGTACAAAAGCTACATGGCTCCTGTTTTCCCTGTAAAACCTTATAACATTTCTGACCAATAGGGTCATGGGATTCTATCAGCCTTCGGCCGGTTTTGTTAATGTAATATAATTCATGGGTTTCAACGTCGCTTACATACACAATTTGGTCGAATTCTTCTACAATGTTTTTGAAATTATCCACATCAAAAGGCTGGTTTGCAATGATATGTTCCGGTAATGCAGTACTGGTACTGCAAGAATCTGTTTCCGAAAACATATCTGATTTTTCGATGTATTCCTTCTGGAAAATATGTTCCGGCTCAGGATGTCCAAAATAATATCCCTGAATCAGGTTTGGATTTAAAGTTACCAAGGTAGTTAATTCTTCTAAAGTTTCTATACCCTCCACACATACATTGATTTCAATGCTGTGAGCAAGGTCTATCATATTCCGAACCAGTTTATAATTGAAGGAATCACATTGAAGTTCCGTGACAAAACAACGGTCAATTTTAATCTGGTCAATGTTTAAATCTTTCAAATATTTAAGACTGGAATAACCGGTTCCAAAATCATCAATGGCAATATGTACCCCTTTTTGTCTTAAGGAATAGAAAAGCTGATTGAAAAAACGATAATTTTCAAGCTGGACACTTTCTGTAAGTTCTAAGAGAAGGGCTTCTCCTGGTAATCCATATTCATCAAGACATTCAAATACAAATTGGGAAACAGAATGGTCTCTAAGTTGAAGATAGGAGAGGTTAATGCTGATTCTAAAATCAGGGATATACTTACGCCACTCCTTACACTGTTTCAAAGCTTTCTTTATAATCCAAAGACCTGCTTTGGAAATCAAATCACTTTGCTCTAAAATAGGAATAAATATATTAGGAGGAATTCTTCCGTGTTTTGGAGAAGTCCAACGCATCAATGCTTCGGCACCTACGATTTTATGACTCTTTATGTCAACTTGTGGTTGATAATAGACACTAAAACCTTGGTAATTATCTCGGATACAAAGTTGTAATTCTTCCTGAATGCTGATTTGAAAAAGTTGGTTTTCATAAATCTCCCAATCAAAGAAGACCAGGGTGTTTTTTCCGGAAGACTTGGCATGGTTTAAGGCACTTTCTGCATATTTGTAGAGTTCATTGTATTCTGTAGAATGGGAAGAATACTCAGAAACACCTACTGATATGGTACAGTAGATATTTTCTGCAATGGAGTGACAATAGTCTGAAAAATCCCATTTTAATGTTTCATAGAAATGTTCTATTTCACTTTTGCCTTGGGCTGGGAGATAAATCCCAAATTTGTCACCATCCAAACGGTAAATGTGAAATTTATTTGGGGCATTTTTTTCAATTAGTTCTGCCAAAGATTTGATAATTTTATTTCCAAAAATGTGTCCATATTTATCGTTGATATTTTTAAAATTATCTAAGCCTACAATAACCAAATAGAATTGTGGATTTTCTGTAACAAACTTTGAAAAATTCTGTTCCATTTGGGATGCTTTTAAGAGTCCTGTTAGTTGGTCGGCTTTTTGAGTCAGGGCATTTTCTGAAATTCGTCCTATCATCAGATGTTGATTACTGGTTTCATCGTAAATTACTTTTCCACGACAGCTAATCCAGACTTTTTCAACGGATTTATTAAGTAAACGGTATTCCTTCTCGTGATAAGTTTTCTTTCCATTTGCAACTTCTGTTAAATCTTCTACCAAAGATGGAATATCCTGAGGGTATACAATACTGATATAATCTTCAAATGTATAAACACTTTTATCCGGTAAATTGTAATTTTTCTGAATAGCTGTATCAAAGAAAATAGAACCGGTTTCTAGAACCCAAATGTAAATATAATCATCGGTACTTTCACTAAGAAGAGATAGTACTGTCTTGTAATATGCTAATCCGGTATTCTGTGGGTCAACAGAGTCATTTTTAAACATACGCTACCTCCTTGTTATTGCTTATGTTTTAAGTGTCAAAAGATTTCTTAACATAAATGAAGTTAATTCTTCTCGACAAATATAATCTCATTATAATTATATATGCTTTTCGTCAAAATGTCTATATTTTATTAAAAAAATGAAAATTTATTGTAAAATATTTTGGAAGTAAAATAAGGAAAAGAATTGGAAAAATGCTTGATTTCAAGGGGAATATTGTCGTTTTCTGCTCAAAAAAGCGCTTTTTTAGGCATCAATATAGTGTGAAAATTGTGGAAATTTCACATATAATTCAACTCAAATAAAAAAATACTTTTAATTTTCTACAAAATATTGTATAATATCATAAATAAAATCGCAATCTTTGAAAGAAAAGATTAGGAGGTATATGCCTATGAAGTTGAAGTCAAAAGTGGCATTTATGGGAATGTTATGTGCAGCAGTAGCGGTTATTATTAATTTGGTTATTTCGATACCGAGGGCCCAGGTGTTGATTGCAGACAGTGTTTCAGATAATTTGTTGAATTTGGCAAAGGCTTATGGAGAAATGGTAGAAATGCGGATTCAGCAGAATGGTAACTCTATGCTTTTAACAGAGGATTTACAGGAATTGTTTAAGGATGTAAAGATTGATGGTGTTGATTCTTGTTATTCTTATTTTATCAGCTCCAGTAATAAGGTATTATATCATCCCGATGAATCTTTGATAGGAACGGACAATGAGAATGAGGTTGCCTTAGAAATTGGAATAGAGGTAAATAGTGGATTAAATCCGGATATTGAACCAAGGGTAGTAGAATATGTAGAAGACGGAAAAGAAATGATTGCAGGTTATTATGTCCTGGATAGTATCGGAAGTATCGTCATGATTATTGCTGAAAAAGAGGATGCAGTCAGTATGGCATCAACTTTGATAAAAACGAATTTAACGGCAGCTATTATTGCGATTGTAGTGGCATTAGTGGTTTCATTATTCTTTGCGACATTGCTTGTAAGACCGATACGTCGTGTCAATAAAGTGATTGGACAGTGTTCAGATTTGAATTTTAAAGACCAGTATGCCATGACGAAAGAAGTAAAACGAAAAGATGAAATTGGTGATATCAGCCGGGCGATGCAAAAGTTACAGAAAGTTTTAACGGATATGGTTTTAAAGCTTTCTGGTGTATCAGGAAGTTTAGTTACAGATGCTGACAATCTAAGTGATATGATTAGTGTTCTTGAAAATCATTCCAAAGATACCAGTAAGACTTCTACTGCTTTGTGGGAATTAATGAAAGCTAATCAGGAAAGTACATTACAGATTGATGCCAATGTAGGTGGAATCAATGACAGTGTGCAGGATATTAATTCTCAGACTCAAAAAGGTGTGGAAGCAGTAGGAAAAGTAATAGAAGATGCTATATCCATGAAGAATAGTACGGAAATAGCATGTTTGAAAACCACGGAAATGTATGAAGTATTAAGAAAAGAATCACAGGATATTATGGAACGTTCGAAAGAGATTGAACGAATCAATCAATTAACAGGTGGAATTGTTGAAATTGCAGAACAGACAGAACTTTTAGCATTGAATGCTTCGATTGAAGCGGCACGTGCTGGAGAACAGGGAAGAGGATTTGCAGTAGTTGCCGGAGAGATTAGTAGCCTGGCACAACAGTCCAATGGTTTGGCTTCTAATATTATGGAAACGACTGTAAATATTCGAAAAGTAACAGAAGATGCGATGGAGTGTCTGGAAAGAACCGTAGAATTTTTAGAGGGTACAATCTTAAGTGATTATCAAAATTTTATGCAGGTTTGTGGTGTATATTTAGATAATTCAGAAGAGATTGAAGAGAACATGAGAAAAATTAACGAAGCAGTAGATGTTCTTCATTCTATGACTTCAGAAATTAAAGATGGTGTCAATGAAATTTCTGAAAGTATTAATGAAAGTACAGATGGAATTTCTGATGTAGAAAATCAGGCTAAGAAGATTTTGGAAATGGTAGTGAATGTATATGAACTTTCCGACCAGACAAAATCCAGTGCGGATGATTTACGGCAGATAGTAGACAAGTTCGTAATTGAATCTTAAAGCAGTGCAGGATGGTTTGTTAAAGTTTCAGAATAACAAGCCCAAGTTTTAAAATAATAGAATGATAGAAAAGAACCGGTACGGTGTGAATACTGTTCCGGTTCTTCTTTACGAAATTAAAATAGAAATGATGAGGAAAAAAGAGTGTACAAAATATTAATTGCAGACGATAAAAATGAGATAAATGATTGTATAAAGGAAGGATTGGAGCAGAATTTTCCCGATTCATTCCAGACAATGGTTGCAAGAACCGGAAGAAAAGCCATTGAAGCCGCAGATGAATTCCGACCGGATATTGTATTTATGGATTTAGAATTACCTGGTATTAGTGGCATTGATGCTATGAGAGAAATAAGAAATCATCATCCCAATGTTGTTTTTGTGATAGTGAGTGCCTGTGCGAAATTTGATTATGCTAAGGAAGCGATAGGAATAGGAATTTTAGATTATGTCAGTAAGCCCTTTGAGCAAGAATCCATCGTTAAGGCTTTGAAGGCTGCGGTATGGAAGGTAGAAGAAGAAAAGAAGAAACGCAGTTTAGATTTAGAGATAAAAGAAAAACTAGAGATTATCACTCCGATTATTGAAAATGGATTTGTAAATGCGTTGTTATATCAAAAAAGCGAAAGGTCAGAAATTGAGCATTTTTGCAGTCTTCTTGGAATTGCTGAGAAAGAAGGGTATTTTATGACACTTCAATTTGGAGAATTGTCTAAGAATGAGCAAATGCAAAATGTGATTGGAACTAGTGTACGTTTGCAGAAAGAATATACACACATTAAGGATATCATTAAGCAGTATTTTCATTGTTGTGTTGGTTCCATGATGGGAAATAAGATATTGATTTTTGTGCCACAGAATTTATCAGATTCAGAACAAGAATATGACTTACGAATTCAGATGATAGAAGATGCCAGAAAAATGGTACGGGATTTACGGAATCAATTTGATGCAAAATTTAAGGTAGGAGTTGGTGCTGTTCATAATATTTATAATTCACTGGAGTCTTACAATGAGGCAATGTATTCCTTAGAATATAATAGTTCGGATTCCGTGGTGCATATCAATGATTTGCCAATATCATGCGAATATGAAGATAATTATCCTGTTGATACTGAAATGCGGTTCTTAAAAAGTGTAGAAGTTGGAAATATCAATGAGGCTGTTTATTGTGCAAAGTGTTTTTTTCAGTGGATGGTGGATACCTACAGGGAAAATACGATGGATATTAAATTGAAAGTTTTGGAATTGGTACTTCGTGCTGAGGCAATAGGGTTTGAAAATGGCGGAATGCCATATCGGTTTACTGGCCGAAGTCATTATTTAGAAAGTCTGATGGAAATGCAGGGATATCAACAGTTACAAAAATGGTTGGAAGAAAAAGTAGTGGATGTGTGCAGAAACATTCATATGAAGAAAGAAGAGAGTACTGTTGATGTAGTAAAAAGAGCAAAGAAGTATATACAATTAAATTATGCCAAGGATATCGATTTGGAGGACGTATCGAAGCATTTACAGATTAGTCCATATTATTTTAGTAAATTGTTTAAGAAAAAAACAGGGAAAAATTTTATAGAATATCTGACCCAGATTAGAATGGAACAAGCTAAGAAATTACTAAGTGATACTTCTATGAGTATGAAAGAAATTTGTATGGAAGTAGGATATTCCGATGCGAATTATTTTAGCAGAGCGTTTAAGAAGAATGTTGGTTTATCACCTACGGAATATAAGGAAGAAAGGTGTGGGGCATAGAATGAGAAGAATATTTTACTTTGATTTTACATAGTAAAATATTGCTCTAAAATAGTTTAGGGCAAAAAAATGCTAAAAGGGCAAAAATACGATAAAAAAGAACAAAAAATAAAAGCAAAAGACAAGTTAATGAAGACCGTTTGATGGTATAATAGACCTATCGAAGTTACTAAAATAAAATAACGGAGGTAAGGCTTATGAAGAAAAAATTATTAAGTTTGTTACTTACAGCAACTATGGTACTAGGTTTAGTAACAGGATGTGGAGGTTCCGGTGATTCAGGTTCGGGTTCCGGATCTGACAAAGGTGGAACTGGTGGCAGTGATAACAAAGGTGCTGCTACAGAAACCATTGAAGTAGGCATTGTATTACCAACTAAGGATGAACCAAGATGGCTACAAGACCAAAAGCAATTTGAAACGATTTTGGATAATGCAGGATTTACACATCAGGTATTATTTAGCCAGGCTTCTTCAGCTACAGAAAAGACAAATGTAGAAACTTTGATTTCAAAAGATATGAAAGTTTTAATTATCTGTGCTCAAGATGGTGCGGCAGCAGCGGCAGCAGTAGAGGAAGCAAAAGCAGCAGGTGTTACTGTTATTGCATATGACCGTTTGATTACTGGAACAGATGCAGTAGATTATTATGTAACATTTGACAGTTTTGCAGTTGGTGTTGCTCAAGGTCAATATTTGATTGACAATGCACCAGAAGGAACAGGAATTCCACTTTATTTATTTGCTGGTGCAGCCAGTGATAATAATGCATTTATCTTCTTTGAAGGTGCTTGGAGTGTTCTTCAACCTAAGGTTGCAGATGGAACATTTAAGATCGTAAACTCATCAGAAGCAGTAGCACTACAGGATAAGGCTGAATTAAGCAGAGATGAAATTGCAAAGATTATCGGACAGGTTACAACTGATTGGGATTTCAATGCTGCAAAATCAAAAGCAGAATCACATTTAACAGCAGTTGGCTCAGAGGCAAAAGGTGATGTAGTGGTTTTAGCTCCTAATGATGGAACAAGTCGTGCTATTTCAGATGTTTTTGCAACTGATACTGATATCTCAAGCTATATTATTACTGGACAGGATTCAGAAAAAGCATCCGTTCAATACATCATCGATGGAAAACAATCCATGACTGTATTCAAAGATACAAGAACTTTAGCATCTGATTCAGTTTCTATGGCAATGGATATTTTGGATGGTAAAACGCCGGCAACTGACACTACATATAATAATGAGAAAATCGATGTTCCTGCAAAACAAACACCAATTGTTGTAGTAACAAAAGATAATGTTAAGAGTGCATTGGTTGATTCTGGATATTATGAAGCATCTGATTTTACAGGCTTAGAGTAATGAAGGGATGACCTTTTTGAAACACCGGCTTTATGGGAGCCGGTGTTTCTTGTTAGGAAGGAGGGTTTGGATGAGTGATTATATTTTAGAAATGAAACAAATTACCAAAGAATTTCCAGGTGTAAAAGCATTGAACAATGTTAATTTTAAAGTGAAACGTGGAGAAATCCATTGTCTTGTGGGGGAAAATGGTGCGGGAAAGTCCACATTGATGAAAGTTTTATCTGGGGTTTATCAACACGGAACATATACAGGAGATATTGTATATAACGGGGAAGTTCAAAAATTCAAAGCAATCGCTGACAGTGAAAAGAAAGGTATCGTTATTATTTATCAGGAATTGGCTTTGATTCCGGAACTTAGTATTTATGAAAATGTATTTTTTGGTCATGAGATTATAAAAAAGGGTCAAATTGATTGGAATGAAACCATTGTCCAGGCAAAGAAAATGCTAGAAAAAGTTGGATTACACGAAGATCCGTCTACTCAAGTAAAAAAGTTAGGAGTAGGAAATCAACAGTTGGTAGAAATTGCTAAAGCATTAAGTAAGGATGTAAAATTATTAATTTTAGATGAACCAACGGCTTCATTGAATGAAGATGATAGTCAAAATCTATTAAAATTAATCCGAGAATTAAAAGAACAAGGGGTTACCTGTATTATGATTTCTCATAAATTACGGGAAATTACAGCCATTGCAGATACGATTACAGTTTTACGTGATGGTGCCACCATTTGTTCACTGGATGCAAGGGAGCGAAAGATAGAGGAAGCTGAGATTATCAAACACATGGTAGGTCGTGAAATGAATAATATTTATCCAAAACGAGAAAAGCGTGAGTTTGGTGATGTGGCATTAGAATTAAAAGACTGGACTGTGTTTGACCCAGTAAAAAACAGTGAATTACTACATAAAATCAACATTAATGTGAGAAAAGGCGAGATTGTTGGAATTCAAGGATTAATGGGTGCAGGTAGAACGGAACTTGCCCTTAGTATTTTTGGAAATCCGACAAAATATAAAGTGTCTGGTGGCGAGTTGTTTTTAGAGGGTAAAAAAGTACGGTTTAAACAACCTAGAGATGCGATTCGTGGCGGTCTTGCATATGTTACTGAAGATAGAAAAGGGAATGGATTGATTTTAATGCAGGACATTCGCTATAACATTACCATTGCGAATTTAGAAGAATTGGTAAATGGTATTGCGATTAATGAAAACGAAGAAATTAATGTGGCGAATAGTTATAAGGATTCTATCAATATTAAGGCTCCTTCCATTAATCAAAAGGTAGGAAAGCTAAGTGGTGGAAACCAACAAAAAGTGCAATTAGCGAAGTGGATGTTTGCAAAACCAAAGGTTCTGATTTTAGATGAGCCTACACGAGGAATTGATGTTGGTGCAAAATATGAAATATATTCCTTGATGAATCAGTTGGTAGCTCAGGGAATGAGTATTATTATGATTTCATCAGAACTTCCGGAAGTACTAGGAATGAGTGACCGATTATATGTAATGTCCGAAGGAAGGATTACAGGAGAATTATTGGTGGAGGATGCTACGGAAGAAAAAGTCATGGAAATGGCTATTAAATCATAGGAGGTAGTAAATATGAGCGAGAAGGAACAAAAAATGGGATTGGGCCGTGAAATGGTTTCTATGGTAAAAACCAATATACGTGATTACATGATGTATATTGCCTTGATTTGTATTATGGCTTTTTTTGCAATCAAAACCAATGGAGGATTTCTTCAGCCGAGAAACATTGCAAATTTAATCAATCAGGCTGGTTATGTAGCAGTATTAGCCATTGGTATGACCGTCATTTTGATTATTGTACACATTGATTTGTCCGTTGGTTATGTGGCAGGATTTTGCGGAGCAATAGCTGCCATTTTAATGACAAAATACAATGTAAATGAATGGGTTGCTATATTGATTGTATTAATGCTTGGTATTTTAATTGGTCTATATCAAGGATTGCTCGTGACGAAATTAGGTGTTCCCGCCTTTGTAACAACACTGGCAGGTATGTTTATTTTCCGTGGATTACTGAATTTATCGCTTCAGGAAACGGGTACCATTATTATACCAAATGAAAATTTTAATGCATTATCCAACGGTTTTATTCCGGATTTACCGATTGAAGCATCTTTTCATGTTGTGACTATGATTATTGGTGTCATTTTAGTTGTGGCTATGATTTATTCACAAATAAAAGATAGAAGAAATAAACAAAAGTATCATTTCGAGGTTTGCTCTACGCCGATTTTTGCTATCAAAATTGTAGCATTCTCTGCAATTATTATGGTGATTATGTGGACACTTGCGAAATTTAGAGGTCTGCCATGGACAGCAGTGATTGTTGGTGTTGTATTAATGGTATATAATTATATGCTAAATAAAACCAAACTTGGCCGTGCAATCTACGGAATTGGTGGTAATGCCCAGGCCGCAGAATTGTCAGGTATTAATGTAAAAAGAGTTACCTTATTTGCATTTTGTTCTGTAAGTTTAATGGCAGCTTTAGCTGGAATTTTATATACATCCAGACTTCAATCTGCCACTCCTACTGCAGGTGCTGCTTTTGAAATGGATGCCATTGCATCTTCCTATATTGGAGGTGTGGCAGTAAGCGGAGGTGTTGGACGAGTAACCAATACAATCATTGGTACATTGGTTATTATGTCGCTTACCAATGGTATGAATTTGATGGGAATTGATATTTCTTATCAGTACATAGTAAAAGGTATTATTTTTATTATTGCCGTAGCTTTTGATGTAAGCACTCGTAAGAAAAAATAATATGATATAAGTGTTAAAAGCCAAATACTTTTCTGTCTGTAGAAAATTTACAAAAATAATGTATTGGTGGAGAAGGTATAAAATAAACTAAGAAGAAATATAGAAAACCCCCTTTTGGAATTATGAAAAAAGAATCCAAAAGGGGTTTTTTATTGAAAAATTTGATGGAAATTTATTTATACTATTTGGAGGGATAGAATACAGTGAAAAAAACATTATATGTTGTAGAAAATCAACAAAAAAGAAGAATTTATTTTTCATATAGATTTTCGGATAGATACATAAAATAGCTTGCAAATATACGAAAAACAATGATAAATTAAAACAGAGTATAATTTGTAAGGACACAGTGGAACGGAGGAGAAATCTATGAAGAAAAAGCGACGAAAAATAGGAATAGTATTGGCGTTGATTATATTTTCTACTGCATTTGCGGTAGCATGGCCGAAATTATTCCAAAATTCCAAGGCACAGACAGGTAATGGAGTGGTAATATCTACCATGTCCAAATATAAGGATATGGACTATTCGTTTTTGAAGAGTTTCAATTACGGAGGAGCTTATTCCAGCCAGTCTATTCTTACCTTTGACAGTGCAGTGGATATGATGGAGAGTACAAATTCCTTGATGAAGTCAGGAAAGTATGTAACTACCAAAGGATATTATGAAGCCGGGGATTTAGGTGGTGCGACTTATAAGATATCGGAACAAAAAGAAGGCTATGGTTCTATTCTTTTATACAATGGTTTATATGCCAACATTCAGCCGGATTCTTATACAGATAACAGGGGTACGAAATGGGTTGTTATATCTGTAAAGCAGTTAGGTGCGAAAGGAGATGGAGTACACGAGGATCAGTATTGTATTAATGATGCAATATCTTTTGGTGGTCAGTGTGTAGATAATTCAAATTATAATTTTGACAGAGCTTTGATATATATTCCGGAAGGAGAATATAAAGCGGTAGATGAGGTACATGGAAATGCATCGAATTACAACCTGGTAGGTGAAGGAGATAAATCTGTTATTTTCACCGACAACGATTATAAGAAGAATGAAAATTATTCCGAGCCTTTCTTTGGATGTAGTAATCTTCAGAATGTGTTTATGGGGAATTTTAAAATCGATGCGAGAGAAGTAGATATTTATAAATACATGAGACAGATGTGTTTATATGACTGTAAGAATATGTATATTTACAACGTCACTTATAATGTACCTCAGGAGGCATGGTCAGGAGAATATTATGAGGATAAGCAGTATACGAATCTTACCATATTTACCGGTAATAAAAATGTTACAGTTGATGGTTGTATGATGTACCAGATGAGTGGAACTTATCGTGGTGCGAACCTAGGTATCATGGATTTCTGGCGCGGTGGAACAGAGAATATTACTATTATGAACTGTGAGCTGCATGATAATGCCAGAGATGAACAGATTGGCTTCTTTAGTTTAACTGGAGATACTACAAATTCTTATATTAAAAATGTAGACTTTATTAATAACACAGTGTATTCTTATACGACACCACACAAAAATGTTCATCAATGGAGAACCATGTGTTTTACTGTGGGATATACTCCCAATAATTTGGACGATGTGAACATGTCAGGAAATCACTTTATTGCAGAAGTAGATTCCAAGTTTATGACCTTTGGTGATGTTACGAATTGTGTCATTGAAAATAATATTTTTGAAATTGTACTAAGAGAAGGTCCGTCAGTTTATATTTTTGACTCCAGCAATGGTGATGATGACAACATTCTGATACGAAATAATGAATTTTTTATTACTTATTTTGGTAGTCAGGAACAGGATATTTCCATGGGTGCAGGCCATCTTACCTTTAGTGGAAACAGGGTAGTTTCGGACGTAAATGTTGGAAAGTTTTCAGAAGCGTATGGAACATATGATAATAATGAAATCATTTATTTTGGCGGCATTGCTTCTTTAGGCGCAGCCTCTACCATTACTAATAATACGCTTAAAATATATGGTGAGAGATATTTTACCTACGGTGGTAACAGAATGGGAATTTTCTGTAATTTACCGAAGACGGATGAGAATTCCAATGTTACCATATCAGGAAATGTCATAGATGATTATACTTATGTATATGAACATAAAGCAGACAGAGTGTATGAATCTTTATTTGGGATTAGTACAGCAGATACATTTACCATTACGAACAATGTATATAATTGTCCGAATTTTTCATATAAAACTGCAACTGACACTATGTTTATTACATGGTATCGGGATGTTACCATCAACAATTTTATATGTAAGGGAAATAATTTACAGGGTGCAAAAGGCATTTATGACTATGAAATAGATGATTCTTTAAATACATTTCGGGAATTTACTTTAGACAATAGTATAGAACGAATTTCCTCTGTAGAAATTACTAAGGATGGAACACCGGTTACGGAAATTTCAGTGCAGGGTAATTCGGTTAAGTTGGACAAAATTGTAAAACTTGCAGATGGAACCAAGGTAACAGACAGAGAAATTGACTGGATTTCTGCCATCGAAAGTATAGCTACTGTAAAGGATGGAGTTGTTACGAAAAAACAAAACGGTGATGTTTGTATCTATGCTGCATCTAAAGATGGAAGTGGAGTTTATGGAAAAGTTAAGATTCATTTTGCAGATACGAAAGCTACGGATATTGTATTAGAGGCAGAAGAATTTGAAATGCAGCCAGACCATAGACATAAGGTAATGTATCAGGTTCTTCCTTATGATTCTGTAAGTCAGAATTTATCTTGGAAATCTTCGAATGAAGCCGTTGTTACCGTGACGGAGGATGGAATGATTTATGCCCATGCAGTTGGAACGGCCACTGTTACCTGCTCCACCACAGATGGTTCTAATATTACGAAGTCAATAAAAATAAATGTTAGCCCGATTAATGTAAAATTAATTGTTTTAAATGAAGATTACGGTTTCCATAAAGCTGGTGATACCATACAATTATCTGTAACAAAGTATGTACCGGAAACTGCGGTAAATAAGGGGGTAGGAAAGTGGGAAAGTTCTGATACTTCCGTGGCTACGGTAGATTCTAATGGTTTGGTTACAGTAGTAGGACCGGGGGTTTGTGATATTTATGCGTATACTACAGATTATAAATATAAAACACCATACCGGATTTATTCACGGGCAAATAAGGTGCAGAATGCGAAAGCGACTGCAACAAAGAATACTGCCACAATTACATGGGATGCCTTAGACCATATCTATGGCTATCAGGTGTATCGTTATGATGCCTCCGGCTCTACCTGGAATGCAATTGCATTTTTAGCAAATCCGGAAACCACATCTTATACAGACAGTAATCTAACTGCGAATACAGAGTATAAGTATTATGTGGTAGGTTTTGTTACCAGTTGGGAAACCGGGCAGCGTGTGATTATTGAGGGAACTCCAAGTGATATTTGTACGGTAAAGACAGAGTCGGCAGAGGTAATTCAAACGATAGTGCCTAGTGAAACGCATTTATCCATCACTCCTGGTTATATGGCTGATTTAAATTTAACTTATTCACCTAGAAACGCTGAAAAAGTTGAAATTGAATGGACCATTGCAGATACCAGTATTGCTCAAATGAATAAAAAAAATAGCCAGACAAATGCGCAATTAAAGGGTGTAAGCGTTGGATTTACTACACTTACAGTAACTTCAAAAGATTATAAAGGCGTTAGTGTTATAATTCCGGTTGGTGTTATGCCAAACTATAAAGTAACGGATATTTCTTTATCTACAGAGTATCAGGATGTTGATATAAAATGGAAAGCTATTGCAGAAGAATCTGAAATTGATGGCTACATGATTTCCAGAACAACCAGTATACAATACAAAGCAATACAATACATACCGTTGGAGGATTTAAAGAAAACAACCGGTGATGATGGAACAGAATATTATATTTATACTGATACGGGATTAACCTTTGGTCAAAAATACGGTTATAAGGTGACACCGTACATCATGCATGAAGGTTATTTGTATTTATGTACAGGAAGTGGTTTAGATAACTGGATTACCATTGAAGAATATGTCCCGGTAGATTCCATTGCTGCAGATGAAGAATATGTTGTAAACATTGGAGAAACGAAAGCAATTAACATTGTTTCTACAGATGGTGCCACTACTCGAGGATTTATCTGGCAGTCCAAGGATGAAAGTATTGTTACGGTAGAGCCAAAGGGTACTTATACTGCTGATATTTCCGGTGTTTCTACAGGAATCACCAGAGTTTATATCCTTGCAGATGATGCAAATGGATATTATATTTCACCAAAAGTAGTGGTATTACCTGCAAAGGTGACGAATTTCACAGCACAGTCTGGAGAAGGAAAGATTACATTAACTTGGGATAAAGTAAAGGGTGCTACCGGTTATCGTATTTATAGATACAATGAAGCAACAAAAGTATGGGATATGCTTACCGAAACTTCTGATTTGTTATATGAAGATATCGAAGCATCGGATGGTAAAGAATATATTTATAAAATATATGCCTACATCGGAGATGCACAAAAGACTTACGAGGGAGTAGCCAGTGATGAAATTAAGGCATCCACAGCAGCAAAACCTCTTGCAAAACTTTTGTCAGTAGAACAACCTTCTGATGTTACAGGGGTTCCAAATGGAACCACTTTAGATGTTGAAGCTATGAAACTTCCAACTACAGTAAAGATTACAACAGAGGATACGGAAGTCACTTCTGCATCCATTGTTTGGAATTTGCAGACATTGGCAGATGGTACTACTTATGATAAAACTTTGAAAACACAACAAACCTTTGCAATCACTGGTATTGTAATGTTGCCTGAAAACATTGATTCTAATAATGTTTCATTGGAAGTGAAAATTAATGTAACAGTACAGGGTGATAACCAGTGCGCAGCACCGGAATTTAGTTTACTGGAAGGAGAATATACGACAAGTCAGACCCTTTCTATTGTTAATATTCCAAGTGGAGCTACGATTTACTATACAATAAATGGAAGTGACCCTACTACTGCAAGCGAGAAGTACTCGACTCCAATTAAATTGGAGGGAACAGAAGGACAAACTGTGACCTATGTTGTGAGGGCAATTACTGTGCAGGAAGGAAAAGAACAAAGTTCTGTAAAGAAAGCAACTTATACGATTACCATTCCTGCCCCAGAGGAGCCGAAAGAGGATGAAAAAGAACCAGATGTGGAAGAAGAGGTAGATAAACCAGATACAGGAACAGATAAACCTGTATTTGACGAGTCGGATATTGTGCAACAACCAAGTGATAATAATAGTAGTACAAGTAATAAACCAACAACGAGTGAGTCAACTACAAACAAACCGACTACCACAAAACCAACCACTTCCCAAACTACAGTAACAGAAGATTCATCTAAAACAAATTCTTCTGTTTCAGAAATTCCTGTGTTAGATGAATCTGATATTGTTTCAGATCCACAGGATAAGGAAGAAATCGAAGTGGATATGGATTGGTTAAGTCCAGAAGTAATCGCTTCTGAAAATAGCAATACTGTTGAGAATAGTAGCATAGCTGAAAGTCAAGAGCAGAATGTAGATGATTCTCGAAATGCAAATAGCTCAGAAAAAACTGAGAAGATTGATGAAAAGAAAAATGAAAAAACAAATAAATTGCCACTTTATGCAGCAGCGGCAGCTGGAACGACGGCAGCAGCCGGAGGCGCAAGCGTCTTTGTATTTAAATTTAGAAAAAGAAAGTGGTAAAAATAATTGACAAGCATTAGAATCTTTTTTATAATGCTAGTAATATGAAAAAGGCTGTGACAGGAAAAAGTAGAAGGAACACCGCTTACAGAAAGTAGCCGTTGGATGAGAGGCGCAGGTAGGATTTCTTTGAATACATCTTTGAGCTGCACCCTGAACTTATTTTATTATCTAAATAAAGTAAAAGTAGGCGGTGACGTAATCCATACGTTATAATGGAACAGTGTTTTGCTGGATTGCAAAGATTCTGGTGTAGAATTTGCTTTTTCAGAACTTTGATACGGATTATGTCCGTGAAGAAAAGCACTTACTAAGGTAGATTTCGCGAGAAATTTATAAAGATTAGGTGGTAACACGAAGCTATAAGCCTTCGTCCTTTTCAAATGAAAGGGACGAGGGCTTTTTTAATAGGAAATTTCGTTGAAATTGTCCTACAAAGTAAAAAACGCTCTGCTTTATGTAAAAGCAAGAAAGGAAGAGGAATATGAAAGTATATGATGAATTGGTAGCGAGAGGATTAATCGCACAGGTGACAGATGAGGAAGAAATTAAAGAATTAGTAAACAACGGGAAAGCTGTATTTTACATCGGTTTTGACCCTACTGCAGATAGTCTGCACGTAGGACATTTTATGGCATTATGCTTGATGAAACGTCTGCAGATGGCTGGAAATAAGCCAATCGCATTAATTGGCGGTGGTACTGCCATGATTGGTGACCCTTCAGGAAGAACCGATATGCGTCAGATGATGACAAAAGAAACCATTCAGCATAATTGTGAATGTTTCAAAGAGCAGATGAGTAAGTTTATCGACTTTTCAGAAGGAAAAGCAATTATGGTAAACAATGCAGACTGGTTATTGGATTTAAATTATGTAGAGGTGCTTCGTGATATTGGTCCTCATTTCAGCGTAAATCGTATGTTGACAGCAGAATGTTACAAGCAAAGAATGGAAAAAGGTTTAAGCTTTTTGGAATTTAACTACATGATTATGCAAAGCTACGATTTCTACGCATTGTTCCAAAAATATGGCTGTAATATGCAGTTTGGTGGAGATGACCAATGGTCTAATATGTTAGGTGGAACAGAATTAATCCGTAGAAAATTAGGAAAAGATGCTTATGCCATGACCATTAATTTATTACTAAACTCCGAAGGAAAGAAAATGGGTAAGACACAGTCTGGTGCAGTATGGCTAGACCCTAAGAAAACCAGTCCATTTGACTTCTACCAATACTGGAGAAACGTTGCAGATTCTGATGTATTAAAATGTCTAAGAATGTTGACTTTCCTTCCATTAGAACAAATCGATGAAATGGATAAATGGGAAGGCAGCCAGTTAAATACTGCAAAAGAAATTCTTGCATTTGAACTTACCAAGTTAGTACATGGAGAAGAAGAGGCAAAGAAGGCAGATGAAGCAGCCAAAGCATTATTCTCAGGACAAAATGCTCAAAATATGCCAAAAGCAGTATTAACAGCAGAAGACTTTGCGGATGGAACCATTGACATTTTAGCAGTACTTCAAAAGTCAGGTTTAGTACCATCCCGCTCCGAAGGAAGACGTGCAGTGGAACAAGGTGGTGTCACAGTGGAAGGAGAAAAGGTAACAGACATTAAAACCACTTATGGCAAAGATGCTTTTGAAGGAGAAGGTCTGGTTGTAAAACGTGGAAAGAAGAACTTTAAACGTGTTGTTGTAGAATAAGAAGTATGACAGATTATATCAGTGAAGAACGATTTTTATATGCTTTAGAAAAAGGAAAAGACCAGATAAAAATCATAGATGGAATCGGGACTTTAAGTGAAAAGACCGTTCATTCTGTGCTAAAGTATTATTTTGAACCGGATGATAAAAAGCACGAAATACCCATTGGAAAAAAGATAGCAGATATTTATAATGGGGAAGATATTATTGAAATTCAGACCAAACAGTTGAATCGTCTAAGACCGAAATTGGATGAATTTTTGCTGAATTATCATGTTACAGTGGTACATCCTGTAGTTGTGGAACGACAGTCTTTTTATATTGAACCTTCCACTGGAGAAATATCTCCGGGGAGGCTTTGTAAGATGAAATCCGGAAAATATCTGGCATTTCCTGAGCTATATAAAGTGAAACAATATCTTACCAATCCAAGGTTTCATCTTTGCCTTGTTTTGATTGGGGTAGAGGAATATCGTGTGTTAAATCCAAGACGTAAAAATCCTAAAAACGGGGCAAAATGTAATGACCGTATTCCAACTAAAATTTTGGATGAGATTTATCTTAATGAGGTTTATGATTATGCAGCTTTTCTTCCGGAAATACTAGAAACAGGATTTACCAGCAGTGATTTTGCCAAAGCAGCAGGGATAGGGAAAAATCTTTCTCAGATTGTATTAAATATTTTAACTCATGTTGGTGCGGTAAGACGAATTGGAAAAATAAAAAATAGCTATCAATATGAAAAAATCATCGATTGTTTTTGAAAATACACATAGCTTGTGATAGAATGAAAGAAAACAATGATAGGGAAAGGAAACCGAAACATGAAGATACTAATTAAAAATGGCAGGGTACTGAATCCTGCGACAAATTTTGACCAGGTAGCAGATGTTTTGATTGAAGAAGATAAAATTGTCCGCATAGCCAGATACATTGATGAAAATGCAGATGAAGTCATCGATGCCAGAGGAAAGTTTGTTATGCCTGGATTCATTGATTTACATGTGCATTTTCGGGACCCTGGATTCACTCATAAAGAAGATATTATAACCGGAGCAAAGGCAGCCGCCGCCGGCGGAGTTACTACCGTGTGTGCCATGCCAAATACCAAACCGGCAGTAGACAATGTGGAAACATTAAATTATATTTTGGATAAGGCGAAGAATGCCACCACCAATGTTTGTCAGCTTAGTGCCATTACGAAAGATATGGCAGGAGAAACTTTGGTTGATTTTAAAGCCATGAAGGAAGCAGGTGCCATCGCATTTAGTGAAGATGGGAAAAGTGTTATGGACATTAATCTTTACTATGAGGCACTAAAGCAGATAAAGGATATGGATGCCTTGGTTATGGCACATTGTGAGGAAAAAAATCTGGTGAAAGATGGTGCCATGAATGAAGGTCCTGTTTCACAGAGTTTAGGAATTCCAGGAATTTTAAATGCGGTAGAAGATATCATTACTGCCAGAGATATTTTTCTTGCCAATGAAACAGGGGTTCGTCTTCATATCTGTCACGTATCTACAGAAGGAGCAGTTCGTTTGATTAAGATGGCGAAGGAAATGGGAATCAATGTGACAGGAGAGGCGTGTCCTCATCACTTTATTCTATCCGATTCTGTTATTGACAAAGATGATGCTAACTTTAAGATGAATCCGCCTTTGCGTAGTGAGAAGGATGTGAAGGCAATTATAGAAGGTTTGAAAACTGGAGTTTTGGATGCGATTTCTACAGACCATGCCCCACACCATAAAGACGAAAAGAGCAAGGGAATCAAAGAAGCACCTTTTGGCATTGTAGGTCTGGAAACCAGTGCAGCCTTAACTTATACTGCTTTGGTAGAACGAGGAATTTTAACCCCACTACAAATGGCAGAAAAGATGAGTTATAACCCTGCTAAGATTTTAAAAATAGATGATAAACGGGGACGGATAGAAGAGGGAATGATTGCTGATATTGTAATCTTTGACCCTTCCGAAGAAGTGGTAATTGATGCAGGAAAATTCCGTTCAAAGGCTTCTAATACGCCGTTTGACGGAAAGCTGGTAAAAGGAAGAGTAAATTGTACGATATTAAGTGGAACTATTGTATTTGATTCATGTAAGTTCATATAGGAGGATAAGTTATGATTAACAAACTAATAGATAAAATTACAAATTTACAGGCTCCCATCGTGGTTGGTTTAGACCCTATGCTTTCATATGTGCCGGACCATATTAAGAAGGCAGCTTTTGAAGAATATGGGGAAACTTTAGAAGGAGCTGCAGAGGCAATCTGGCAGTTTAATAAAAAGATAGTGGATGCTACCTATGACCTAATTCCGGCAGTAAAACCACAGATTGCTATGTACGAACAATTTGGAATTCCAGGATTGGTTGCTTTTAAGAAGACAGTAGATTACTGTAAAGAAAAAGATTTGGTGATTATTGGAGATATCAAACGTGGTGATATTGGTTCTACCTCTACTGCTTATGCTGTAGGTCATGTTGGAAAAGTACAGGTAGGAGAAAATCAGTATTATGGTTTTGATGAAGACTTTGTAACGGTAAATCCTTATTTAGGAACGGATGGTGTGAAACCTTTTATTGATGTTTGTAAAGAAGAAAAGAAAGGTATTTTTGTATTGGTAAAGACCTCAAATCCATCCAGCGGAGAATTCCAGGACCAGTTAGTAGATGGTACTCCATTATATGAATTGGTTGGAAAGAAAGTTGCTGAATGGGGCGAGCAACACATGGGCAATGGATATAGCTATGTTGGTGCTGTAGTAGGTGCTACTTATCCGGAAATGGGTAAGGTATTAAGAAAGATTATGCCAAATACTTATATTTTAGTTCCTGGCTATGGTGCACAAGGCGGAAAAGCCAAAGATTTGGTACATTATTTTAACAAAGATGGTTTAGGTGCCATTGTAAATTCTTCTAGAGGAATCATTGCAGCATATAAACAGGAAGCTTATGCAAAGTTTACACCAGAACACTTTGAAGAAGCATCCAGACAGGCAGTCATTGATATGATTGAGGATATAAAGGGAGCCCTTTCCGAGTAAAAGGCAGAATAAATGGAGGATGTTATGAGCAAATACAAAGGAATTGCAGTAGTAAAATCTCAAGAAAAGATAGCTACAGATGTTTATAGTATGGTTTTAGAATGCGAAGAAGCAGCAAAACAGGCGAAACCGGGGCAGTTTATTTCTTTATATTGTAAAGATGGAAGTGCATTGCTTCCAAGACCAATCAGTATTTGTGAAATTGGAGAAACAACTCTTCGTATTGTTTATCGTGTAGTGGGAAAAGGAACCAATGAGTTTTGTAAATTGGTGGAAAATGATACCATAGAAATTATGGGACCATTAGGAAATGGTTTCCCATTAGAAGATGGAAAAGCAATTTTAATCGGAGGTGGTATCGGGATTCCTCCAATGCTTGAATTAGCGAAAACATTAAAATGTGAGAAAGACATAGTTTTAGGATACAGAGATGAAATCTTTTTGGAAAAAGAATTTGAAGCATACGGAAATGTAAGCATTGCTTCGGAAGATGGAAAAACCGGAGTAAAGGGTAATGTACTGGATGCCATCAAGGAAAAAGAAATCGAAGGAGAGGTTATTTATGCTTGTGGACCTACTCCAATGCTTCGTGCCATTCAGGCATATGCTATCGAAAAGGGAATTAAGGCGTATCTTTCCTTAGAAGAAAAAATGGCTTGCGGGATTGGAGCATGCCTTGCCTGTGTATGTAAGTCCAATGAAATAGACCATCATACCAATGTAGATAATAAGCGTATCTGTAAAGACGGCCCTGTTTTTGAAGCAAGGGAAATTAAACTATAAGGAGGGCAAAGGAATATGAATACTTCGGTAAATATTGCAGGAGTTACTTTAAAAAATCCTGTCATGACAGCTTCCGGAACATTTGGTTCTGGTGCAGAGTACAGCGAGTTTGTAGATTTGAATCGTTTAGGTGCTGTTGTAACAAAAGGTGTTGCCAATATACCATGGCCTGGAAATCCAACTCCACGTATTGCAGAAACTTATGGTGGTATGATGAATGCCATTGGATTGCAAAATCCTGGAATTGATGTATTTGCGAAAAGAGATATCCCATTCTTAAAAGAATATGACACGAAAATTGTAGTCAATGTTTGTGGAAAATCGGAAAAAGATTATGTAGAAGTTGTAGAACGTTTGGGTGAAGAACCGGTAGATTTATTGGAAATCAATGTTTCTTGTCCTAATGTAAAAGAAGGTGGAATCGCTTTCGGGCAGGACCCAAAAGCCTTAAACCAGATTACCAGAGCAGTAAAAAAGGTGGCAAAGCAGCCGATTATTATGAAACTATCTCCAAATGTAACGGATATTACAGAAATGGCAAGGGCAGCCGTAGACGGAGGATGCGATGCACTTTCCTTGATTAATACGTTAACCGGAATGAAGATTGATGTTCAGAAACGAAAATTCGCTCTTGCCAATAAGACAGGAGGAGTTTCCGGACCAGCCATTAAACCGATAGCAGTACGTATGGTTTATCAGGTGGCAAATGCAGTAAAGGTTCCTATCATCGGAATGGGAGGAATTGCAACCTGGGAGGATGCCATGGAATTTATTTTAGCAGGAGCAACTGCAGTTTCCGTAGGAACAGCGAATTTCTACAATCCTACTGCAACCATTGAAATTGTAGATGGAATTGAAGCATATATGAAACAATATGGAATTGAGGATATCAATGAATTAATTGGTGCAGTTCAATAATTGAAAATATTATCGGAATGTGATAAACTAAAGAATAACATCAAAATTGGAAGAAATAAGGAGAAAAACTCATGGAACAATATAAACAAGAATTTATTGAATTTATGATTGATTGTAATGTACTTAAATTTGGAGATTTCGTTACCAAAAGTGGAAGAAAGACCCCATTTTTCGTAAACACCGGATTCTACCGTACCGGTGCACAGTTAAAGCGTTTAGGCGGATACTATGCACAGGCAATTAAGGATAAGTTTGGATTAGATTTTGATGTATTATTTGGTCCTGCATATAAGGGAATTCCATTGTCCGTTGCTACAACTATGGAAATTGCAGATAAATTTGGAGCTGATATTAAATACTGCTCTAATCGTAAAGAAGTGAAAGACCATGGAGATACTGGTATCTTATTAGGAAGTCCTATTGCAGATGGGGATAAGGTAGTAATTATTGAAGATGTAACTACGGCAGGAACTTCAATTGAAGAAACTCTTCCTATCGTAAAGGCACAAGGAGATGTGTCTGTATTAGGTCTGGTTGTTTCAGTAGACCGTATGGAACGCGGTAAGGGTGAAAAGAGTGCCTTAGCAGAAATTCAGGAAAAATACGGACTTCAAACTACTGCGATTGTTACTATGGCAGAAGTAATTGAACATTTATATAATAAAGAATATAAAGGGAAAATAATTATCGATGATACGATAAAAGCAGCAATAGATGCATATTATGAACAATATGGAGTAAAATAGGAGGTAGTTATATGGAAAGAGTGCATAAAGTGATGAAATCCAGCGGAGCATGGAACATTGTAATTGGTGTTGGACTGATTGTAATAGGAGTTGGATTTGGAATTATCTCTATTATCAATGGTGGAAAATTAATAAAAGCCAAAAAAGATGTATTGTTTTAGGATTGGAAAGGGAAACTCAAAAGAGTCTCCCTTTTCGAGTTCATTCTATAATGATTTAATATGAGGTGAAAATTTTGACTAAGGACACAAATAAGGCAAAATTTCATTTACTTCACTGTTTCTTTTGGATTTACTTTATAGTATTAATTTATTTTTTGCTTTTGAGTGAGCGGAAAGAGTATACATATTATAGGTATAATCTTATATTGTTTCAGGAAATCAAACGATTTTTAAATGGCTCAAAATACTTTAGTACGAAAGAAATTATGTTAAATCTACTAGGTAATGTGATTGGATTTGTACCATTGGGGTTCATGTTGCCAATCATACGGAGGAAAAAGACATTCTCTTTTGTTTGTGTTATTTTTGTTTTTTTGTTTAGCTTGACGATGGAAACGATTCAATTAGTGTTTCGAATAGGTGTATTTGATGTGGATGATTTGTTTTTGAATACATTGGGAGGTTTCATAGGATATGTAATTTATCTTCTCTGGCAATGTGTATCAAATGTAGGAAGAAGGAAAAAGAGTCATGAGAAATAAAAATGCTTATAATTTTACTGCAAAAGTACAATCGAAAGAGGCAAAGGTGTCGATTTTTTTAGGAGTTTTAAGTTTTTTGACAATCGTAGGAGCCGTGGTTGCCGGAGTAAGGGATAAGAATTTTAATGGACGTTTCTTAGGGGCATTAGGATTTTTATCTTTTGTATTGTCTTTGTGTGGATTTATATTAACCGTAGAAACATTAAAAGATGAAGATACCTTGCCGAAATTAAAATATATTTCATTAATCATAAATACAATCATGATATTGTTTGATGTTTTTTTGTTTGCATCAGGAATATAAGAGGAAAATCCAGGAAAAGAGGAATCGAAAATGGATGAAAGATTAAAAAAACAATTAGAATTTGTATATGAATTGGATAAATTAAAAAGTATAAACAGGCAAACCTATATTGCAGATGGAAGCAAACATGAAAATGATGCAGAGCATTCCTGGCATCTGGCTTTGATGTGCATGCTTTTAAGTGAACATTCTAATCAGGAAATTGATGTATTAAAAACCATGTCCATGGTACTAATTCATGACGCTGTGGAAGTTGATGCAGGAGATACTTATGCTTATGACGAAACGGGTAATTTGTCAAAAAGAGAAAGAGAAGTAAAAGCTGCAGAAAGAATCTTTAACATATTGCCAGAGGAACAGGCGAAGAAAGTACGGGCATTATGGGATGAGTTTGAGGAAAAACAAACTCCGGAAGCGAAATTTGCCAATGCATTAGACCGTCTTCAACCTATTATCTTAAATCATTTGACGGGTGGAAGGGCATGGAGAGAACATGGCGTGAAAAAATCACAGGTGCAAGGACGTAATAAAAACGTAGGAGAGGCTTCTAGGGAGTTTGGTGAATTGATAGACCAGATAATTAATTTTAATGTAGAAAAGGGTAATTTAATCAATGAGTAGAAAGCAGGATACATTCATTCAAGAAGAAAATGAAGGAATTTTAGAAAGATATGAACTTTCCATGGAAAGAATTCATTCCATGTTAGAGGAAAATGAAATAAAAGAACCATTTTGCTCTTATTTTAAGGCAAATGCTAAGTTATTTGTTATGCTGGAGAGCATTTTGGAAAAAGTGAAAAATCCGGAATGGTTCCAGGTTGATGTGAAAGAACTGGAAAGTCAGAATCATACCGAATACAAAGAATTAATGCCGGATGCTTATGAAAGTAGCTATGGGAATCCAGCTTATTGCGTACAACAGTTAGGGGAAGAGTTTGGAACCATCCTTAGCTTTCTTTATGCTGAAAATTATGCTTTGATTCCCTATGCTTATGAGGAACGTCTGTATGAAATTACCATACATTGTGAGTTGTTGATTGAGATTTATAACCGCTTTGAAGATGAGGTTACTTTAGAAGGCATCAAAGATTCTATTTATTATTTTTATAGTGATTATGCAGATATTTTAGTAGCAAAACGTATTCAGGAACAAATCAGTCCGGACTTTGATTTTGCGAAAGATATTATCATGAACTCTGATTTGTCCGATTTAAGATATTTGTTCCGTTATGGTGAATATATTTCGGAAAATGAAATCGGTATTGCCAGATATTTAAATTCAGTATCTTCTGAAGTCATTGAGAAAATGGCAATGACTTATGTAGAAGGATATAAAAAAGGATTTGTGGCAGCAGGAATTGACCTTTCCAAGAAGAAAACGGTAAATATACGGTATCACTTGGGATTTGAGCGAATGATAAAGCGAGCCATTGAAATGTTTGCTGAAATTAATCTAGAGCCGGTAATTTATCGCACAGCGGTAAGTAGAATCAATAAATCTGGCATTCGGAAAAATGGATATACTACCACCAGTGTAAATAAGCAATATGAATATGACCATAGAATGGATGAAACCTTCTTTTTGGATTCGGCATTTCTTGACCGTAAGATAAATGTGATGAAAAATACCTATGAGAATCACAAAGAACTGGCGAAGGGATATGCAGGTCCTGCGGTGCTAGAAACTTTTGGTGAGGCACCTTTTGAACCGAAGAACAAAAAAGAAAATGCTGCTTTGACTCCGAAGCAACAGGAACTTTCTGTGGAACTTGCTTCTACGGCTGGAAGAATTGTAAATGAATATATGCCAAGAAGTGAGTATAGTTTTACGATTATTGCATTTCCTCTTCCAGAAATTTCGGATAAATTTGAAGAGATTTTCGAAGAAACCATAAAAGTAAATACTCTGGACCAGGAATTATATTTAAACATTCAGGAAACCTTAATTCGGGAATTAAATGAAGCAAAGTATATTAAGGTAAAAGGAAAGGATAAAAACCAGACAGATATTATGGTATCCATGCAGGAAATCGAAGATAAGGCGAAACACACCAATTTTGAAAACTGTCTGGCAGATGTCAATATTCCGGTAGGAGAGGTATTTACTTCACCAAAACTGGAAGGAACTCATGGAATTTTAAATGTTAGTGAAGTATATCTGAATGAACTGAAATTTATAAATCTGAAATTAGTATTTGAGGATGGTATTATTAAAGAATATGACTGTGATAATTTTGATACGAAAGAAGAAAATCAAAAGTTTATCAAAGAAAATCTTTTAATAAACCGCGAAACCCTTCCAATTGGAGAATTTGCCATTGGAACCAACACCACAGCTTATGTTATGGCGAATCGTTATGATATTGTATATAAACTTCCGATTTTGATTGTAGAAAAGATGGGACCTCATTTTGCAGTCGGGGATACTTGTTACAGTATGTCTGAAGAAAACAGAATTTTTAATCCGGATGGAAAAGAAGTAACTGCAAAGGAAAATACTTATTCGAAATTACGACATACGGATTTGAAAAAGGCATATTTTAATATTCATACTGATATTACCATTCCATATGATGAAATCGGTGAGATTACCTCCCTGCATGAGGATGGAACCAGTGTGAGCATTATGAAAGATGGTCGTTTTGTGCTGGAAGGAACACAAATGCTAAATGAACCATTTATGGCGAAATAGGAGGAAACATGAAAAAGATAGGAATTGTTGGCGGTGGCCAGCTTGGAAAAATGATGATTTTGGATGCCAAAAGGCTGGATTATTATTTTGTAATCTTAGACCCTACACCAAAATGTCCGGCAGACAGTATTGCAGATGAGCATATTGTAGCAGGATTTGACGATATGGATGCTATGCTGGAACTTGCTTCAAAAGTAGACGTGGTAACTTATGAATTTGAACACATTAATGTAAAAGCATTGCAGAAGATGGAGGAAAAAGGATATAAAGTATATCCATCCAGTGAAACGCTACTTCATATTCAAAACAAATATGACCAGAAATTATGGTTGAAAAAACACGATTTACCAGTGCCGGAATTTGAAGAAATTAAAAGTTTGGATGAATTGAAAAAAGCTCCGGAACGCTTTGGATACCCTTTGGTATTAAAAACTTGTACCGGAGGTTACGATGGAAAAGGAAATGCAGTGATTCATTTCGAAGAAGAAATCATCACTGCATATGAATCCTTAGGCGCAGGAACGCTTCCTTTAATGGTAGAGAAATTTGTGCCTTTTGAAAAGGAAGTTTCCATCCTTGTATGCCAAAATACCAAGGGAGAAGTGGAAGTATTCCCAATTGCAGAAAATGTTCATGTAAACAGTATACTGGATGAAACCACAGTTCCAGCAGTGATTTCTAAGCAGGCAGAGGAAAGGGCGATGGATATTGCCAAAAGAGCCACCAAGGCATTTAAAGCCTATGGAATGTTATGTATTGAACTATTTGTTACTAAGGATGGAGAGGTTTTGGTAAATGAATTGGCACCAAGACCACATAATTCAGGACATTACACCATTGAAGGCTGTTATACTTCTCAATATGAACAGCATATTCGTGCAATTTTAGGGTTGCCTTTAGGAAATCCTGGCTTGATTCGTCCTACCGTAATGAAGAACATCATTGGTACGAAGAATTGCAAGGCTAATTTACATGGTCTTAATGAGGCTTATCAGGTACCGGATGTAAAAATACATATTTACGGGAAAGAAACGGTGTCTGTGGGTAGAAAAATGGGACACATTACAGCCTCAGCGGATACCTTGGAAGAAGCCTTAAGACAGGTTCGTTATGCACATGAAAAATTATATTTTTCAGAGGAAGAATAAAGGAGAAAAACGTATGGTAAAAGTAGGAATTATTATGGGAAGTGACTCAGACCTTCCTGTTATGTCAAATGCTGCAAAGATGCTAGATGATTTAGGAGTTGCTTATGAGCTTACGATTGTATCTGCTCATAGAACACCAGACAAACTGGTAGAGTATGCCAAAACAGCAAAAGAACGTGGATTAAAGGTGATTATTGCTGGAGCAGGTGGTGCCGCACATTTGCCTGGTATGGTGGCTTCAATGACTACATTACCGGTAATCGGTGTGCCGGTTCAGACGAAAGCCTTAGGAGGAGTAGATTCCTTATATTCTATTGTTCAGATGCCACCAGGAATTCCGGTTGCTACTGTTGCAATTAATGGGGCATTGAATGCGGGATTATTAGCAGCTAAAATCTTAGCTACCAATGATGAGGAATTAAGCAAGAAAGTTTCTGATTATGCAAAGAGTTTAAAAGATATGGTGGATGAAAAGGCGAAAAAATTAGAAGACATCAAGTATCAAGCATATTTAGAGCAGATGTAATAATTTGTTACTGTTTATATATGAACAGTAACAATAATTTATCCACTGAAAATGTATTTTCTTATAGAAAAAACAAAAAAGGTATGGTATATTAGTTTTGCAGATACATGATTTATCATGTATGTAGAAATGAAAATTGAAAGCGTAAGACAAGATTACGAAGAAACGTGTTAATTTAAGGAGGATATTCAAATGGATTACAAAAATGCCGGAGTTGATATTGAAGCAGGATATAAGTCAGTAGAACTTATGAAAAAGCATGTTCAGGCTACCATGCGTCCAGAAGTATTAACAAACATTGGAGGTTTTTCTGGTGCATTTTCAATGAAGAAATTTAAGGATATGGAAAATCCAACTTTAGTATCAGGAACAGATGGTGTTGGAACAAAGTTGAAATTAGCTTTCCTTATGGATAAACATGACACGATTGGAATTGATTGTGTTGCGATGTGTGTAAATGATATTGCATGTGCAGGTGGAGAACCTTTATTCTTCTTAGATTACATTGCATGTGGAAAAAACGTACCGGAAAAGATTGCTACTATCGTAAGTGGTGTAGCAGAAGGATGTTTACAATCCGATGCAGCCTTAGTTGGTGGTGAAACTGCAGAAATGCCAGGTTTTTATCCGGAAGATGAGTACGATTTAGCTGGTTTTGCAGTTGGTGTTGTAGATGAAAAGGATTTAATTACAGGAAAAGAATTAGATGGTGATGAAGTAATTATCGGTATTGCTTCCAGTGGAGTACATAGTAATGGATTTTCACTGGTTCGTAAAGTATTTGATATGACCAAAGAATCTTTAGATACTTATTATGACGAATTAGGAAAGACCTTAGGAGAAGCTTTACTTGCACCAACTAAGATTTATGTAAAAGCATTAAGAAGTGTAAAAGAATCTGGTGTTAAGATTATGGCCTGCAGTCATATTACTGGTGGTGGTTTCTATGAAAACATTCCAAGAATGCTTCCAGATGGAATTCGTGCAGTGATTGACAAGAACAGCTATGAAGTACCTGCTATCTTTAAGTTGATGGCGAAGAAAGGAAATATCCAGGAAGAAATGATGTATAATACCTATAATATGGGTGTTGGTATGATGATTGCTGTTGCAAAAGAAGACGTTGATAAAGCTATTAAAGCATTAGAAGCAGCAGGAGAAACTGCTTTTGTTGTTGGTCATACAGAAGTTGGAGAAAAGGGTGTAACATTATGTTAAGAGTAGCAGTATTGGTATCCGGTGGAGGTACTAATTTACAGGCGATAATAGATGGCGTTCAAAATGGTACGATTACCAATACTAAGATTGTAGGCGTGATTTCAAACAATAAATCCGCTTATGCCCTGGAACGTGCAAAGAATCATGATATCCCTGCTATTTGTGTCTCTCCGAAAGACTATGAAAACAGAGAAAAGTTCAACGATGCTCTATTAAAAGCTGTGGATGATTTAAAACCGGATTTGGTTGTATTGGCAGGTTGCCTGGTTATCATTCCGGAAAAAATGATTGATGCATACGAAAATCGTATTATTAACATTCATCCATCTTTAATTCCATCCTTTTGCGGTACTGGTTATTACGGGCTTACCGTACATGAGAAAGTATTGGAAAGAGGCGTGAAAGTAACAGGAGCTACGGTTCATTTTGTTGATAAAGGAACGGATACAGGACCAATTATTTTCCAAAAGTCGGTTATGATAAAGCAGGATGATACGAAAGAAGTATTGCAGCAAAGAGTTATGGAAGAGGCAGAGTGGGTTTTACTGCCAAAAGCCATTGACTACATAGCGAATGGTAAGGTAAAAGTAGAACAAAATAAAGTAATCATAGAGGAATAACAAGGAGAAAAGAGCATGAAAGTACTAATCGTTGGCGGTGGCGGACGGGAACATGCCATAGCCTTTAAAGTTGCCCAAAGTAAAAAAGTAGATAAAATATATTGTGCACCGGGAAATGCCGGAATTGCACAGGTGGCAGAATGTGTTTCAATTGCTGCTACAGATATAGAGAATTTAGTAGCATTTGCAAAAGAAAAAGCCATAGATTTAACAGTTATTGGAATGGATGACCCATTGGTAATGGGCGTTGTGGATGCTTTTGAAGCAGAAGGACTAAGAGTATTCGGACCAAGAAAAAATGCTGCTGAAATCGAAGGCTCTAAGGCATTTTCAAAGGATTTAATGAAGAAATATAACATTCCTACCGCTGCATATGAAACTTTTGATAATCCGGAAGCAGCCATTGCTTATTTAGAAACCGCGGATATGCCGATAGTTTTAAAAGCAGATGGTCTTGCACTAGGTAAGGGTGTACTTATTTGTAATACTTTAGAAGAAGCAAAAGAGGGTGTAAAAACCCTTATGCTGGACAAACAATTTGGTTCCGCAGGAGATAGAATTGTAATTGAAGAATTTATGACAGGAAGAGAAGTTTCTGTGTTATGTTTCTGTGATGGAAAGAACATTAAGACCATGACTTCTGCTCAGGACCATAAGAGAGCAAAGGATGGAGACCAGGGACTAAATACAGGCGGAATGGGTACTTTTTCACCAAGTCCATTCTACACAGAAGAAATTGATGCCTTCTGTAAGAAGGAAATCTACCAAAAAACTATGGATGCCATGGCATCAGAAGGAAGACCTTTCGTAGGTGTATTGTTCTGTGGACTTATGATTACTCCTAAGGGTGTAAAAGTATTGGAATACAATGCCAGATTTGGTGACCCTGAAACTCAGGTAGTTTTACCAAGAATGAAGAATGACATTGTAGATGTATTTGAAGCTTGTATTGACGGGAAACTGGATGAAATCGATTTACAGTTTGAAGACAATGCAGCAGTCTGCGTGGTGTTAGCTTCCGATGGATATCCTGAACATTACGAAAAAGGTTTTGTTATTAATGGACTTGAAAATTTCGAAAACAAGGATGGTTACTATGTATTCCATGCAGGTACCAAGCAGACAGAAGAAGGAATTGTTACCAATGGTGGCCGTGTTTTAGGTGTGACTGCCAAGGGTGAAGATTTAAGAAAAGCTCGTGCCAATGCATATGAAGCTACGAAATGGATTGAATTTGAAAATAAATATATGCGAAATGACATCGGTAAGGCAATAGACGAACAATAAGTTGTTACCTTGGTGTTATCATTAAGAAGAAGTCTTAAATTATCAAGGATAAACGGATGTAAATCCCTTGACTATAGTGGAAGGAATTCCAATGGTCAAGGGATTTTTGGTTACTGTACAGACAGCACCAAAACACTTGCTGTTTTGGTGCGTAAGAACGTGATTCAGGTGTTCGCAGGCTCCTTTTGCGAAGCAAAACTTTAAATGAGCCTGCGAATCGTTACTGTTCACGAGGTACGAGTGTACAGTA
>JAFQCI010000178.1 GCA_017416505.1 Lachnospiraceae bacterium | reverse complement strand
TAGTTCCATCAACGCATCACACATATTCTTCGCCTCCTTAAATGCTTCATTATTTGCATGAATAATAAGATCCATCACAGACTTATGCAATCTTTCATTTTCATGTTTTTTGAATTCTTTTATTAGGTGTTCTACCTCATTACTTTTTAACTTATTGGTTAAATGTTTTAACCAAAGATTTTCTTCCTTTGACAGTTTTGGTGTAACGATAAGTTGCATGGGAATGCTATCTCCTATCAGATAATATATCCCATGATCGCACTTTTCTATCCGTATTTGTCGTTTCGATTTTAAATGTTTTAAAAATTTCCTTGGATAATGACTGCAAATAAAAGTTATGGTAAGTTCCTCTAACTTTATCCCATTCTGTTTTTTCGCCCGGGATTTATAGAAGCAGCAATACCCATACACCTTGTAAAAATCATCAATACTTAAATAATCCTCCGGACTTTTATACTCTACGATATTGAATTTCCGGAAAATTCGTCCGATGTTCTTTAAAATCCTGTCTTCAGAATTCTTCTTAATCACCAGTACATCGATGAGCATTGGTTTCGTTCCCAGATTATGCTCCCTTTCGAAGATCAGCTTATCTGCCTCCTCCGAAAGTTCAATTTGGATACTGGCATAAAATGCCGGGTGCCATTGTAACAGCTTCTTTGCTGTTTCCTTTTCTTTCGTCGCTTGTTCTTCCATGTGACCTCCTTATGTAATTGTCAGGAGCTCACCCTTCAGAAAACTCCTGCTAAAAATGTAATGAAAAGCATGAATTTTCTGCAAAGAACAGATAAAAAGAATAGCATCTGTATTAGAATGTAGAATATGAATTTTCTGGAATTCATATCTGATGTGTAGAAATATGCTTCGATTTAAAGATATCACAGATGCCGGAAAAAGGCAAACTGAAAAACAAAATCTTCTTTATCTTATCTGATTCAATACCCCCATTTCCATCTCATACACACTGTCACAAAGCACATCAATATCTTCTTTATTATGACTGGCAAGCACTATAGTTTTTCCCATTTCCTTTAACTCAAGAAACAGTTTCCGCATATCTACCACACCACTTTTATCCAGCCCATTCATTGGCTCATCAAGAATCAGAATGTTCTGATCTTCCATAATTGCCTGGGCGATGGCGAGTCTCTGCCTCATTCCCATGGAATAGTTTTTCACCTTTTTCTTTGATTTCGGGTCCAGTCCCACTTTTTCTAGTATGATATATAAATGTTCCTTATTTTTCTTATTCCGAAGCTGGTACAGGTAATCCAGATTTTTATACCCGCTGGTGTTTCCCAAAAATGCCGGTTCCTCAATAATTACACCGGCTTCATTCAGCATATCTATCTCCTTATGCATTTTTTTATCCCGGATATAAATACTGCCACTATCCAGATATAAAAGCCCGCAGATGCATTTAAACAATACTGTCTTCCCGGAACCGTTATGCCCTACGATTCCACAGATTTCCCCCTGCCTGCAGGATATGGAAACATCCTTTAGCACCTGCTGCTTCTTAAAACTTTTACAGGCATGTTCCACTCGGATTACGGTCTCGGAAGCCTTTTTTTCTTTTTCATCTTTCTCTATCTTTTCCATAATCATCCTCCATTCTGATTCCTTCGTGACTGTTTCCTGTTCACTATTATCATTTACGCTCACATCTTACTCTTCTTTATTCCATACATACTCTATCCGCCTTGCCCGTAATAAAATAACTCCCACAGACACACCTGTCACTATACAACTTAGCATGATGTAAAACGTAAGAGATGGATAATTCCTTAAATGCGATACCGGCTGTCCATATATGGAAATGCGACACCAGTAAAATGGAATTACATAGGGCAACCATGATACAGATATAAATTTAGGTCCGGACAGATTTAGTCCTGTCAATATCGCAGCAATGGAAACCGCTGGCATCCGGTTTGCATACAGGCTGACTGCAAACATAAGAAGTCCCATAAAAGAGGAAATCAGTCCCACCATAAAAAAGCAGAGCAACATTGCCTGAACCGGGGTATATTTCGTATAAATTATAGACGATAAGCATCCAAATACGTTGTATTCATAAAGGCTTTCGGAATATGTCATGGTATATATGATTCTTCCCCATTCCCATTCAAATTTCAGCCTTGGTATAAAAACCAATATGGATGCAAGAATGGTAAGCCCCACCATGGTAAATGCCTGCAGTACAATGGATACCATTTTCTCCACGCACCATGTCATCCGCCCCTCTCTTAAAATCTTATAAAGTTCAGAGTGATTCATAAAGGGAACATCAGAATACATATAACATATAATGAACCCGTAAAACGTAACAAAATACAGATTATCAAAAAAATGTGGTGCCATCCATGGTGTAACCCACTCCTTGGTATCTATCATCAGCTTGTCCATACCCTTAGCTACGGAACATATCAGTGCAACCATCAGCAGTACAGCACATAAAAAACGGACAGACTTTATTTTACTTATATATTCCTGAAAACAACCCCGAACCACTCTTTTTCCATGCATTTCTTTCATTTTCATCACCGCCTTCCCATTTTCCAACACATAATGGCACCGGAACATAATAGTATTGCAAAGATTTGTAAATAAAACATCTGCCAGCTCTGTCCCTCCACTGTCAGACTAAGACTCTGAATTCCAATTCCATTTAAAGAAAATACACTTCCCTTTATTACCCCTAAAAAACGGGCTGCCATAATATCCTGTACATAAAAAAAAGCCACAGGAAGAATATACACCAGCATTCGGTTTCTGACAAACAAGGAACACACAAGTCCCAGCACTGCCAAAGTTCCAGCCAAACTAGCAATCTGTAGTCCGGCAAAAAGAAAATACAACATATAATTCCCCTGTTCAAGCAACTGATAATAATGTCCTTGTGCGTCAACTATATTATTGATTGCATTCTTAGCGGGCAGTCCATATCTTAGATATATAATGAATACTGTCAAAAGAAAACCACTTAACATAGTAAAAACAGAACTAAAAAATACCACCAGCAGTTTTGAACAGGCATAGGAAAAAGAACTGCCCCTTAAAATAAACTGCATATTACTCCGATGCTCCATATCCTCACAAAAAGCGGTAGCGTAAGGATAAATTGAAAAAATAAACGCTGCCATAATTAATGTTGTTCCTATTATCATAAGACTAATCCAAGACACTACATCTGACGGTTCATAACTATTGTATAAAAATGCGACACATACCCCAAAAATCCCAACCGGCATTTTCCAGTTTCTAAATGCCCTTTGGAGGTCTATACATATATAATCCTTTAATTTCGCCTTCATAATTCCTCCCTGTTAATTGATACATTCACCGGTAACTGCGTGAAACCATTTTTCATAATGCCACTCGCTGCCATCTTCCATTGTTTCTGTAACATGAAAAGACCAGACCGGAATAATTTTTTGTATCTCGTTAGAATCTTGTTCTTCAAATTTACAAACCAATTGGGCTGAGTCGATTTCATAGGTTGAATCTCCCAGCATATAATCAAAATATTCCGAAACCTTATCCGCAATGGTTTCAAAATCAAGAAGTTCTTCCTGCGTGGAACCCATGGTATAAGTACTCAAATGACCAACATGTATGTTTACGATTCCCTCTGCATTATAAATCACTGTAATTTGTGAATTAAAATCTTCTGCTACTCCACTGCCTGCGGTACGATTATGATGATAATCCTCAAGTTCGCAATAAGTTTGGTGAATATAAAAGAGATATGCGTTATCTGCTTCCGACCATTCATGAGGTTGTTCTGCTTCCACCACATTTCCAAATGCATCATAGTACCTTTCCTGTTCCCTAAGAGTTTCATAATCCAAATAAAAAATATCTGCTTTATAATTTTCTCCTAACTGAATACCTGCCTTTTCCAAAAAAATTATAATTTCTTCTAAGGCTTCCTCCGCAGTTCCAAAAGAAAATTCCTTTTTTTCTTTATATACCGGGAGATTATAATCCCATCCATCTTTCGTTTCACGAATGCTGTCCGCTAATTTATTCGTTTGATATGTAGTGTATGAAAATGAAATATCTCCCCACATAAATATTTCATTATGAGCATCATCCACCATCTCTTCGCTTAAAATCCATCTTCGTTCTTCATCCAGAACATTCGTGCCATCCTCCGGCATAAACATCCTTCCTATACTTTTACCATCCAGTTTGAAAGACATTGCGGTGCCATTGATAAAATAAGCCTCCCCCGGCTCTATGGTTTCGATGTTCATTACCACACGTTCTCCAGTATATTGATAAGATTCCGGAAAGGAAGTTCTTTGTGCCGTTTCTACATTTGCAGTTTTTTGTTCCTTTTCCTTCCCACTTTGACATCCTGTTAATAAGAAACATAAAATCATCAAAACTACTATTATATTTCGTTTCATATCCGACACCACCCTTCATCACTACTACTTACAGTCTTGATTTTGTGTGTAAGTTAATTGAGTGCTTCGAAACATCAGTGCAGGAGATACCGATTCACCTTCACTATTATATGCTATATAATATGATGCAGTAGCATTAGTCATCATAGACAGTGTAACTTGAAAATATTGATTCGTATTTGTTTTTTTTGCTATTGCAGTATACTGGTTTCCTGACTCTACTCCTGCCACATTTGACAAAGTAAATTCAAAGCTAGCACTACCTGCATAAGCAGTTGAAATAAAACCTCCAATACTTCCCAAAAGTACAATTCCACACAATAAACTACGTAATAATCTTCTTTTCTTCATAAGAATCAATCCTTTCATTATTTTTCATAATAATATTTTTTCTGAATACAATGCTTCCATAACACATTTTATCTTGTTTTTCTGTCTTTTCTTTCCCCCCCTCTCAGGAATTTCTTCCTCATTCCAAAAAATTCCTATTTCTTTGCATCATCTTGTTCTTTGTTACCTAAAAACTTTCTTCTCGCAGCTTCCGGTTCTTTTGGCTGATAACAGCACCATGGCGATGATGCACATACGGCACTTTTTGCAGCTTTTTCACCAATCATTGCTACTGTTTTTA
>JAFQCI010000177.1 GCA_017416505.1 Lachnospiraceae bacterium | reverse complement strand
TTTATTATTAAGAGTCTGTTGTAATCCGGCTATCATTTTTCTAAGGTCATCCATGGCTGCATTCTGGATTCTAATTGTTTCATTCAGTTGTAAGATGGTATCTTTTAATTCCATAAGCTGGATATCCTTAGCATCTGCAGACATACGCGAACTCCTTTTCCTGTGTTATGTATGGTGCGATTCCTACCTTGAAGAGTATTGATATTTTTAAGGAGGATTAGAATGGCGAGAAAAGACAGAACAGGTAACAGAAAAACTCGCGAACAGAGAAAGTAATTCAAAGTACCTGAATTAGGTTACTATTTGATTGTTACAGATACAGAAGCTACAGAGCGTTGCTTCTTTACAGGACTCCATCAGGCATTGCCGGAGGATGTGAGAAACAAGCTTGTAATAAAGGTGGTAGAGACAAAGACTCGTACCATGATTGATAAATGCCTGGAACTCACTGCTTATGATGCACAATATCGTACTCCTTGGATTGTGTTTGACAGAGACCAAGTGCAGGGTTTTGATGAGATTATAAAAGAGGCAGAGGATAAAGGAATACAAGTGGGCTGGTCCAATCCATGTTTTGAAATATGGATGTATGCCTACTTTTGTTCCATGCCGGTAATCAATAGAAATACCATTCCAAAGTTTGAGACATTAAAAAAAATCTGCAATGGTTTTGATATTACATTGTCGGAATTTTTCCGTCAGGAAGATGAGGCTGTAGAGCTATCAGAGGATTAGAAGTTGCTTTTGGAAAGATACAAGAGATTTGATAAAAACCAACGTCTCATATTGGCCGGCTATATGGATGCGTTAGATCGTATGAATGATTAGAACCCGATGTGAACATCGGGTTCTGTGATTATTTGCTCAATGATTCTTTTTGTATTTTTTCGATTTCTTCTACGGAAAAATTGGAAAACATTTTCAGAGCTAAGTCCATAGTTCCACCATTCTTAAATAGAATGATAATTTTTTGAATGTCGCTATTTTTGTTATATTCTTTAGCATAATCTTCAACTAACTGGCACATTTCACTTACCCCTTCCTTTGATTCTTTGAAATATTTTACTCGGTTACATAGATTCATGAAATTTTCATGTTCTCCAGTACTGTTTTTAAAGTATTGCATAAGTTCAGCTATATCTGATTTATAATCAATAGCGGTATTGGCGTATATCTCATGAGTTCCATTCTCGACGATGGTTCCAGTCTCTTCAATGACACGATTGATATGATAAACAGTATGCCCTTCATTGAAGACATCAAACTTGGAAATGAATACCAAATAGATGTCAGGTAACTTGTTGTAAGGGATACCTTTCTCAACAAAAGTGGTGTCAATATTGGACTGATTAAAACGAAGTCGTCTTTGATGGTCATCATCATCTGTTTTTTGAACTTCTACGTTAATATAATCGCCATTTTCATCTTGGCATAATACATCTAAAATTACGGAATGTGCGCCGATATTTCGCAGATAACGCTGTACTTGCGATTCTATTACTTTTAAATTCGGCTTGCTCAGTAAAATTCTTAATATTTCTTCGCAAACTTCTTTGTCCTCAGCCATTTTGTGGAAGAAAACATCATCAATGACATTGAGTTTGGCGACAAAGCTTTTCTGTTCTTCGTATGTCTTCATAGATTGCCTTTCTGTAGTACTTCTAGTAATTATATTATATCCCAAAATGTGAAATATTCAAGTAGACATAACACTTGAGTTTCCGTAAAATGTAATTTCAAAATGAATATAATTTTCCAAAGCACCAATCTGCCATTTTTTCGAAGTAAATAAGATTGACAGTTTTATGAATAGAGGCACTTTTATAAGCCCCACCGAAATCGGGCTTTGGAAGAATTATTCTTTTATCTATTTAAGCGACTAGCTTAAGGCGAAGTTGACGGTATGTCGGGCGTTTTGTCCGAAACCAGAGCCTGATGCCTTCTTTTGCATACGATAGTATGCCACGGATGCCTTTAGCCAGTCGGTAATAGCAGAATTGTACTTTTTCCTTTATAGGGTCTGCTTTCTGTATAATGGAAACCTTAAGCGCATTTGTTTCCGATTTCATAGACATATGAGCCAGAAATGCCATGCATACGGTGATGCAAAAATTTAATGCGTTGATAGCTGCGAGTTTCCGTACACGAAAGTTTTCAAAATGAAACATCTGTTTTTTGCAGCGGAAATATTCTTCAATGCGCCATTTGGAAAAGTAAGTCATTGCAACCGATATAACATACTCTTTGGAGCGGATTTCTTTATTGGTTACGAGCATCATAGGATGCTTTGTGATACCGTAAACAAGAACCAGATAAACATCCTTTCGGGAAGCGGTAATCTGTACTTTTACATGTGAAAGATAAGCATCATGATTTTTACCTTTATAGAAAAGAGACATCTTAACCTTTCCTTTTCTACGATTGCAGAGTTCTGATGCCGTCATCCATCTGTTGTGAAGCAGAAGTTTACGATTTGTTTTAATTCTAATGACATAATCCTGTTTAAGTTCATCAAGCGAAAGAAACATCTTGTTGTCGTCATAGCCTCTGTCCATGACAAAGGTTGTATTACCAAACAAAGCAACACCACGTTGTATGGCAGATGATGTAATATCATTGATAGAGGTAAAGCTTTTTTCTTTCGAAGAATGAATCTTGGAAAAGAGGCTTACGGGATGGTTGTTGGCAGTAAGTACGGTAGCTTCTGTAACGTGATAGCCTTTTTTGTAAACACTCTTTGCAGAGGTGCTTTCAGAGCCATCCCTAACGATGCCAAGAGCTTCAAGTTTATCCCCATCGGGCTTTGTAACATCACTGTCATCGATATGGATGATCGGATTTTTGGGAGCCCATTTTCGAATGAGAGATAAATAAGACTGTTGGGCATTATTAAGAATTCCCTTATTGAGATGTCTGGTAAGACGTTCTACGGAATTTACTTTTTTGGTATTTTCATGGAGCTGGTCTACAACGTCTGTAAGAAGACAGCTACCGGAAGCAAGCATGCCGTAAGTCATATCGGCCATAAATTTCTTTTCCGGTCTAGTCAGTTTTCTGGAAATTTTATTAGAAAAAGTTAAAATTTCCCGTTTCATTTGGTAAGTAATTGATGTAGAATTAAGCATAAGGAATCCTTTCTATTTTTGTTTAGTAAGATTTTTGTTTGGACGCTTAATTTTACATCAAAAAGGAAGAAGATTCCTTATATTTTTGGCATTTTTTCAAAGTAGGTTATAACGGAAACTGGGAGAGTCAGGGTTTGTGGATAAAACCACGGAAACTCAAGGACATAACAATACTCGTTACTCCAGTTCCTGCGCCTTGTGATTATTTAGAGATACTGAATGTACCAAAGAGGAGTTAGGCTAATGAACATGGATTTTGACGTTAACAAAGTTTTTCAAGAGCGTTTGGCATCTAGTATGGGTCTTGATAAATACAAATACATAATGGAACAAGTAAAGCAAATAGACATTTCCGTTGATATGGATTTTCAAAGAATATTTAATGGATTTTATATAGTAAGGCGTAATGAGGAATGGAGAAAGACTTATTATGAACATTTTGAAAGTGTAAAAAATGCTACACCGACTTTTGAAAGTATTATTACGCATCTGTATGAAAATACCAATAATATTGAGCCATCATTTTCAAGTAAAATGCTTGCATCTATATATCCAGATAAACCAATTTGGGATCGTTACGTGGTTCAGAATTTGAATATACAATTAACTGGTTCAACAAAGCAAGAAAAATTGGAGAGTGCAATAACACTTTATTCAGAAATGGAAGAATGGTATGCAAATTTCTTGCAGACGGCGAAGGCTAAGGAATGTATTGAAGTATTTGATAGTGTATTACCTGATTACCAATGGATGTCAAGTATAAAGAAAATTGATAGCATACTTTGGAGTATAAGGTAAATTCAATTCTCGTCACCCAAAGTCACTATTTGTCACACCCCATATCTGATATAGTTATCATATCGCAAAAAAACAAATGCTAAAATTGTAGGAATTGATTTGTCTAAAGATATGCTGAAAGTGGCTCAAGATAAAATAAGGAAAAATGGACTAAAAAATATCAGATTGCTTGAAATGGATGCGACACATCTTAAATTCAAATCCAATTGTTTTGATAAAATCCTTATTGCTCTTGTATTACTTGAACTGGACGAGGAACTCGTGGCAAAATGATTACAGAAGCAAAGAGGGTTTAAAAGGATAGTGGAGAAATTATTATAACAGAATGGGAACCAAGTAAGCAGTTATCTAAGAGGGTATTATACTATAACAAGATGTAGAATTTTGGCAAACAATGTAGATCAGAAAAGAAAGGTTTGAACAATTTAGCTTGGGTGCGTTTAATGATATTATAGTTGAAATTCAAAATGGCCGTATAATAAACACAAACTGTGATGAATTTGATGCATTTATAAAAATATTACCAGATGGAGATTAGTAGCAGAATTAGGTATTGGTATGAATCCTAATGTAGAAAAAGTGCTAGGAGATTCACATTTAGATGAAAATGCAATAGGAACATTTCATATTGCATTAGGGATGAATTATTTGTTTGGTGGTAAAAATAAATGCCTTGTTCATATTGATTTGGTAGGAGAGGGAACTGTTAAATAGGAAAGGTAACACAAAAATGACACTAAACATATTTACAAAAATAAAACTATTTCACACAAATTTTAGACGAACGCATGAAAATATATATGGATTTATATATCGCATATATATGGTGCTTGCAATAGCGATGTTCCTACTAAGCTTAGGATATTTCAATGGAACAGTCAGTTTTGCAACCCCAGAAGATGCTTATGAAATGTTTTCTTTTAGCACATGGTATTTTTTAATAACAATATTCATACTTCCAACGATATTAGGACTAACGAAATGGAAAAAATACTTGCTACCTGGAACATATAAAACTACGACCAAAGAAATGGCAAAAGAAATATTAAAAACAGAAGAATTTAGAAATCCTATACCGATTTTAGATGAGAGAGAAAAGAAACATAGATTTTTAGAATCAGCAAATTATTTTTGGTTTGAAGGACAGCTCATTCCTAAGAGTGAGATAGATAAAATTGATTTTGAATATAGTATGACATCAAAAAGGTATACTTTCAATATTATATTAAAAAATGGTTCTCGTATAAAAAATATTTATGGAGAACTTGCAGCATCGGCGTCAAAATACAAGGATAACCCAATAACTGATTATTTAAAAGCAAAATAAATTAAAAAATATAAATAAAACAGAATCATGTATAGTTTGTGTTGATTTACAATTAAAATTGAACGTAAGCGCAAAGTATTAAGGTGGATTTTTTCATTACAATGTTTCTGTCATAATGATAGTAAATAACTCAAACATTTCACTATGAGATGTTTTGAGAACACAAGCATTTTACTACGAGTTATTTACCTTATTCTATTGAAGAGCGATTTTCCATGATTACTGACTGCCTTAAAAGTGGGCTTTCTATCAGTATGTGGTGTCGTGAGCATGATATTCCTGTTGGTACTTTTTACAGTTGGATCAGT
>JAFQCI010000176.1 GCA_017416505.1 Lachnospiraceae bacterium | reverse complement strand
TCCCATCTTTGACAGTTAATAAAAGACAAAACAGCCACAAAGCCTGTATTTATGGGCTATGTGGCTGTTTGTTCGTTTGCATCGATATGTGCTATATTTTTGCTTTTGTGCTAGTTATCTTTTTTGTCTTTGAAATAATTCCTCGCATGGAGGCTTTTGATATGAATTCAAAGTCTGTTCTTAATCCAAATGAACTGTGAAGAGCATCTGTTAGTTTTGTCCGTTTGTAAGAAGGAATGTAACCACTGTCCTTGCTTAATAGTGTCATATTCATACCACGTAGTGTTTCCAAAATCTGAGTACATGTAAACCCTTCCCCCAGTTTCTTTTCTAATAATCTATATACTAAGAGACTGATATAACACGTAAGAAAATGTGCTTTGATACGATCGTCTCTCTGTACATAGACGGGTCTGGCTTCGAAATCGGATTTCATGATTCGAAAGTTTTCTTCGATTTCCCAACGTTGCTTGTTAATCTTAATGATTTCCGCTGGGTTATCTTCAAGGTTTGTTACAACAGCATAAAAACCATCATACATGGATTCTTCATTTATGCGTTCTTCATCCAATTCATAAACAGACTTATCTGCGATTTCACCATCTGGTGTAATGGAAGTCTTTTGAATGAATCGTGCAGGGTCGTTTTGATTCTTTCCTCGTCTGCATTTTCCTGGAGACTGAATCATTTTCAGTGCACGGTCAATCTGACGGCTACGAATTTTTTGTTGGTAAGCTTTATATTTAGGAGAGTAAGTAACAATAATCGTTTCATCCATATCTCCGGTCACAAGAGGTACTTCTTTGTAATAAACCGTATGAAATACATCTGGGTCCGTTTCATCAAGGGTTCTTAGATCAATCATTTTATTCGAACCAGGAACTTTAAATTGAGTTGGATTCAAGGCTATTTCACGATCTGCCTGTTTCATTTTTTTTAATGAGTAAGTAATCACATAAGAACGATTCCCGAAGCTGTTTAGAAATCTGTTTTTTACGCTTCCTAAGCCGGCATCCGAACAAAAGATAAATTCGCTGCAATCAAAATCTTGAATTACTTTTGTCTCTAATGGTTTTAGTGTGAGCTGTTCGTTTTGATTTCCGGGGAAAATATCAAAAGCAAGCGGTATGCCATCAGCATCCATAAAAAGTCCCATAGTAACGATTGGATTCGGCCTATGTTCTTTATTTTTACCGTATTTTTTGTCACCATTTTCTTCTTCGATTTCAAAATAGTAATTCGTGCAATCGTAATACAAAATTTTTGAATTGCGGTGATGAACAAAGTTTGAATTCCGATAAAGTTCTTCCTGGATGTAATCCGATTCCTCCGCCATAACAGAAAGAGCACGATAAACATTCTGCAAAGAATATTTAGGCGGTTCCAAAAGAGAATGACAGAAAGAATAGCTGCTCATCTTGCTGGAAGGAGATAGGATTCTCGCATAGATCAAATCTGAGAGAATCGCGTGAAAGTCGTAAGTGAATTTATGACGGTTACGAATGTTCCTGCAAATGTTAGTTAGTCTTAATTCGGAACATAGCTGCTGCAAAAAGAGATATCCTATGTTGAATAAACGTTCTTCCTCCAAAGGAATACGTGCTGTTTGAGAAAATCTGACAGAGATTTGTTCTCTTTGCTGATTATAAAGGGCAGTTTCTTTCGCCGCTTCTGCCTTGGCCCAATCCATCATTTTTTCTTTGTTGCCTGAAAACTGTTCTAAAAGGTCATTGTATTTTCCAAGTTTTTTGTAAATGCGAGAAGACGATTTTCCGTTTTCTTTTCTGTAAGATTGGTAAATATATACGTCCTTGTTGTTTTGACTACCAGTAATGTTTATATACATAACAAATCACTCCTTGTATCCATTATAACACACAAGCACAAACAAGTACATACTAAAACGTAAAAATTTGACAAAAAAATAAGCCATAAATGGCTTAAATAAAGGATTCTTTATAATGTTACTAAAATACAAGTGTCAAAGACCCG
>JAFQCI010000175.1 GCA_017416505.1 Lachnospiraceae bacterium | reverse complement strand
TATTCTACATTCTAATACAGATAAAAACAGTTCTTTCTATCTGTTCTTTGCAGAAAATTCATGCTTTTCATTACATTTTTAGCAGGAGTTTTCTGATGAAAGGTGAACTCCTGACAATTACATAAGGAGGTCACATGGAAGCATTCAGGGAGGCGAAGAATATGTGTGATGCGTTGATGGAACTAATGAAAGAGGAATTAGAGGAAAGTAAAAGCATCGGTTTGCAACAGGGCATTGAGTTAGGAATTGAGCAAATCATTCGTAACGCATTGAGCAAAGGTCATACTCCGGAACAAATCAGTGATTTTAGCGGTATACCATTAGAAGAAGTTTTGGCAGTACAGTTGATAATGACAGAGGAAGATAAAAATGAAATGATTCATAATGCAACCTGAAAATAACATATTTTAAATCTTTTTACGATCTTAAATAAAAAGGCAGTAATTGTTGGATAAGACACCCTATAAGTTAGAAGTAAAATCTGGCTTGGCAGGGTTGATTTTAAATTCCGGTGATTACTGTTTTTTTCTTTGTCTATAAAATTTACAGTAGCTATTTGCCTAAAGCAAGTGAAAAATGTTATTGGATTTTGCAAAGTGTGCCTCCTAGAGTGCAAAGTGTGCCACATATATTGTAAAAAGAATAAAATCAGTTATTATGTTGATAAGTGAGTGAGAAAATAATCCATATCCAGAAGTTTGTCCTCGCTCATATGGCGGATGTCCTTAGACGTCATGCCTACTGGAGGATTATTGATATATTTTTTGCGCAGTTCCTCTATATTGGGTTTCATAAGATACAGAACTCTTTTTGTAGAATTATATCATATAAAATTACGCAGATGAATACTTTCCACGAGATTTGGACATTGTTTTCTTATAAACAATAAGGGAAAAATTACATCAAATTACGGAATTATTACATGGTAAGAAAAATAGGGATTTTTTGTGCTACAATTCTTAAGGAAAGTATCATAGTACAGGATTAAATATTATTTTCTATTCTGAGGTAATAACCGTTGCGTCAACATTAATTAAGATAATTGGAAAGAAAATGTAGTTTGTTATTTTGTGTTTACTTGGTTATTTCATTGCTTGTGTACAACGAATGATGGATAGTATTATGTTTGATTCTATCTAAGGTGGTATTTACGGTAGTGTTAATAATAATACAAATGTTAAAGGAGGGTGGGAGGCTTAATTTGAATTTGTAATAATAGTGATTAGCAAATGGGATTTTTGAGAGGAGGGATGGAAGAAAAAACTATATAAAGCATAGAATAAGTGAGGAAACATGGAGTGTTTAGTTATAATGATGAAAAAAAGCATCATTAAACAAAAATTCAATAACATAATGGAAAATGAGAAAATAAGTATGAAGATTAAAATGAAAAAGATAGTTGCTACGATGTTTTTATTAACAATGGTATTTTCTTTGCAAAATTTTGCTGCTTTTGCGAGTTCGGATTCAGGAACAGTAAAAGTGGCAAAAAATCAAGTTATGACACAGGCTGAAACTGGAATATCCAGAACAAAAAGATATGGTTATGCAGAAATTGCAGTAAACAGTGTTTATCCTACAGGAACATATACAGAGGACAATTATACAAAATGTCAAACATGTTTATATCATTATTCTTTGGATAATGTTCAGATATCTGATATATATACACTTACAGAAGGTGATGCGGCTGAAAGGGTGAAAATTAAAGACGGATATTTAAATGTGACATATTTTGATTTATGTTTTGCTGGAAATAACCCTAATTATGATGCATATGTAACATATACCTATAATGGAAAATAAAACAGAGTGTAAATTATAAGTATAGGATGATTTAAGATTATTAGTGAACAATAATTGTTAATTACATAAACAATTTATTGAAAAAAGAAAATGGAGAAGTCCGAAAAATGACATTTTCGGACTTCGTTTTACAAAACCTTTATTTGGGGTTGTTAGGAGGAGAAAATCATGGTGAAATCAATCAAGATGCAAATGTATGAAATGCTGAGGAAAAAAACGGTTGTATGTACTTTTTTCATTTTATTGACTTTTGTTATGGTAAATTATTATTCAAACTTAAACAGGTATGCGGATATTCAATATGTTACACAAATGCAGGACCCGATAAAATTACTTACCTTGTCAACCTGGTCTTCCAGAGGTTATTTTTTGATGGTGTATTTACCGATTCTTATTGTATTTCCTACAGCTTGTTCTTACATAACAGATAGAGATACAAGGGTGAAGATATATATAGAATCTAGAGTCGGAGGAAGAAATTATTGGTATGGCAAATTGATTTCTGTATTTTTAACTACATTTTTAATATTTGTAATACCATTTATAATGGAAATTGTGTTGAGTTGTGTTTGCTTTGATATTTCTGCAGTCGGAGACCCATCTAATTTTAGTTATATACAAACGGTTGAAAATGAAAATCAGTATATGTTTTCGACATTGTGGTTAAGTAGCAGGGTGTTATATGCCGTAGTTATGACAATAATATGGGGGATAATAAATGGAATTTTAGCTATTTTCAATTTTTCCTTAACAACATTACCGTTTTTTAAATATAAAATACTTACATTTTTCCCAATTTACATACTATTTTATTTTATAAGTGGGATCAGTCTGTTTCTAAAACTTAATTATACTACAAATTATTTTTTTATTCTGAGATTGTTTGATATAAAAGAGAAGAACTGTATGGTATATGGTATATTTTTAATCATTCTGGTATTATTTTCTGTTGGCATTATTCATATAAAAATCAAAAAGGATGATATATTATGAAACATTATATGAAATATCTTTGGATTGCAGCTTTTTGTGGTTTTTTTTGTATATTAGGGTGTACCAGAAATTTCTCAGAGATTTTATTATCAGAAATACTATTAATACCTACTTTTCTTGACATAGATTATTATATGCAATATATACCCAATATTACATTTGGATATGTTCCATTGTTATTGTTTCAGGTGTTTTATGGTACCTATATTTACAGACGTTTTTGTTGTGCTAGCATTTACTATTTTTCTAGATGTTGTAATAGGGTTGGATGGTTTTTGAAGGAATGTTTGAGAATGTACATTTTTTGCGTGGGATATCTTGTAGTGTTCGTGGTTTCAGGAGTAATTGCAACGGATATATTTGTAAAAGTAACTGTGGATGCAGTTTCAATTTATATTTTTGTTTATTATGTTTTAATCTATTCCTTTTTTTTATTGTTTACTACAGTGGCTGTGAATCTATTCGGAATTTTATTTACTAGTAATGTGGGGTTTGCAGTGGTAGAAAGCTTTCTCTTTTTATGTATTGCTATCTATACTATGAGCGGGGAATATTTTATACCAGAAAATGCACAGGTTAGAGATTATCAATGGTTGGTAAAATCGAATCTATTTTCCCATTTGGTGTTTGGAATTCATAGTAGTAAGGTAGAAGAGCTAAACCAATTGATTCATCAAAAAGAAATTTTGTTTGATTTAGATGAATCATTGTTATTATTTATTATGTTATCTGTGGTGACGATAATAGCAGGATGTATCATTGTTCATTATCATGATTTTATAAATACAAATAAAGAGAAAGGTGGTATATAGTATGGAACTACTTATAAAAAATGTGAATAAAAAAATAAAAGGTAAAGCGATTTTGTCCAATATTAATATGGAATTGCAAAGTGGAAAGATATATGGATTTGTAGGTGAAAACGGTTCTGGAAAAACCATGTTTTTTCGGGCAATTTCCGGACTAATGAAACCATCATCAGGAGAAATCATAGCAGATGGGAAAATATTGCATAAAGATATGAAGGTATTGCCTGCCTTGGGTCTTATGCTAGAGAATGCAGGGTTATATCCTGAACTTACAGGGCTTGATAATTTGAAATTTTTGGCTAAATTAAACGGGAAAATAGGAAAAATTGAAATTGAAGAGGCGATAAAACGAGTAGGTCTTAATCCGGAAGATAAACGTACTTTTCAGAAATATTCATTGGGAATGAAGCAAAGAATTGTTTTAGCACAGGCAATTATGGAAAAACCAGACATTTTATTGTTAGATGAACCAACCAATGCATTAGATGAAAATGGTGTGAATGATATTCGTAGAATTATATTAGAGGAGAAAGAAAGAGGAGCATTAGTGTGTATTGCTAGTCATAATAAAGAAGATATTGAATTGCTTGCAGACAAAGTATTTATTGTAAATCAAGGAATTGTAACAGAGCGGGAGGGATAGTATTGAAGGGCAGATATGTATTAGTGATAACAGGTATTATTTTTTTTGTAGCATTATGTTATGGCATATATAATAAGAAATTTTATAAAGATTTTAATCTAGAGGAAGAGCCTTTAAATAATTTTGTTGTAGCCTTAGTAGATGAGGAACTTTTAGATATACAGCTTTCAATTATGAAGGAAGAATTGGATTCATCTAATATAATTATTGCCGCAAAATGTGAAGATACTTTTAAGTATAGATTTTCCAGCAATACGCAGGAGGTTAGTATAGAATATGTATTTAAAGGGGATGGTTTGAATGAAGGAGATAAAATAGAAATTGCCAGAAACGGGACACACATATACATGGAAAAGGATGGGTTTATTGCAGGAATGCCATCTAATGATTTGGGTTTTGTAAATGAAATGGTTCCCGGAAAAATATATCTAATATTTTTAGATAGAAAATTAAATACATTTAATGAAGAAAAAATTTATATTCAAGTGGATGATTTAATAGTTGCACCTATTTTTTGTTACGAAGACATACCTAATATGCCATGCATCAGTATTGATGAGATTGGAAATTACGCAAAGTATGAAACTGTAAAAGAAAATGAATTTTTTATTACATCAGAAAAAGGAATTGAAAAAATGGAAGCATTTAAAGAACAATTAATTTCGAAGTACTCATATTGAAATATAACTTGGTGGAACATGCCTGTAAAAGTTTTAAGGAACAACAGGTGTTAAATGAAGGTGGTGTAATTAGTGAGTAAAAGGTTGGTGGTTGTCTTTTTTTATAATGGATAGAGAGAATCGAGGAAAATATCAGTTAAAATCGGGCAAAAATCGACCATTCGGTGTATGAGGAAACCGTTGCATTTTAAAATGAAAACCGTTATACTAACGGTAATAGAGAAGATGGATTTGGAAAGGGTGTGAACGATATATGAGGGATACAAAAAAGACAATAAATGCAAAACATACAAAAAGTAGAATCAATACAGCGAATATGGGTAGCAAAGTAGGGATTGGGATACAGGATTTTGCAAAATTAAGGGAAAAGAAAGGTTTTTATGTAGATAAAACTTTATTTATTAAGGAATGGTGGGAGAGCCAAGATGATGTAACCTTGATTACCCGTCCACGACGTTTTGGAAAGACTTTAAATATGAGCATGGTAGAAAAGTTTTTTTCTATCAACTATGCAGACAGGGGAGATTTGTTTGAGGGCCTTTTCATTTGGGAGGAAGAGAAGTATAGAGGACTTCAGGGAACTTATCCTGTGATTAGTCTGTCCTTTGCTAACATTAAAGAAGTGGATTATACCCTGACCAGAAAGAAAATTTGTCAGGGGCTGTCGGATTTATATGTAAAGCATTCCTATTTGAGGGATAGTGAAGTGTTGCTTGATACAGAAAAAAGATTTTTTGACAGAATTCTTTCAGAAAATTTTGATGATAGTGATGCAAGTTTAACGTTGCATCGGTTGTCGGATTATCTGGAGCGCTATTATCATAAAAAAGTGATTATCCTGTTAGATGAGTATGACACTCCAATGCAGGAGGCATATGTTCATGGCTACTGGGATGAGATGGTAGCATTTACGAGAAGTCTGTTTAATTCCACCTTTAAAACTAATCCTAATATGGCACGTGGGATTATGACCGGAATTACCAGAGTTTCGAAAGAATCGGTTTTTTCTGATTTGAATAATTTAAAAGTGGTAACTACTACATCGGATGAATATGCCACATCCTTTGGATTTACGGAAGAAGAAGTATTTGCGGCATTGGATGCCTGCGGATTAGGAGAGGAAAAAGAAAAAGTCAGGGAATGGTATGATGGATTTGTATTTGGTGAGCATAGGGATATCTATAATCCATGGTCCATTCTTAATTTTCTGGATACGAGTAAATATCAGACTTACTGGGCGAATACCAGTTCCAATAGTCTGGTGGGAAAGTTAATCCGGGAAGGAAGTGAAGAAATCAAGCAGTCCATGGAACAGCTGTTGAAGGGAGAGCATTTGATCTGTCCTATTGATGAGCAGATTGTTTACAATCAGTTGGATTATAATGAAGAAGCTATCTGGAGCCTGCTGGTGGCGAGTGGTTATCTGAAAATTCTGTCCTATGAAGATATGGAAAAAATAGAAACACAGCCAAATTACGAATTAGCTATAACCAATAAAGAAGTCCGGCTTATGTTCCGGGGAATGGTAAGTGGCTGGTTTGCACCTGCCAAACCTTACTATAATGGTTTTATAAAATCCATGCTGGCAAATGATTTAAAAGCCATGAATAAATACATGAGAAATATTACTTTGCAGACCTTTAGTTATTTTGACACAGGAAAGGGAGTCATCGGAGACGAGCCGGAACGGTTTTATCATGGTTTTGTCTTAGGTCTGCTGGTAGATTTGAGTGAACATTATGTAGTTACTTCCAACCGGGAGAGTGGCTTTGGAAGGTATGATGTCATGCTGGAGCCGAAAGATAAAAATAAGGATGCTTTTATTCTGGAATTTAAAGTACATGACCCGGAAGATGAGAAAAGCATGGAAGACACCGTAAAGGCAGCCCTTACCCAGATAGAGGAAAAAGAATATGAAGCAAACCTGATTGCAAAAGGAATAAAAAAGGAGCAGATACGAAAGTACGGATTTGCTTTTGAAGGAAAGAATGTGTTGATAGGGTGAATGGAAAAGAGGAGTAATCTTCTTTGAGCGAAAATCAGAGATAAAGGACAACGACCAATGTTTTTATGTAAGTAAAAGGTTGGTGGTTGTCTTTTTTTTATCTTAATAAAATCTTAACCTGTTATGTCATTGTTTCTAAATAAAATAAAAATTATACTTTAGATAGAAAAAATCATTTAACCATGAATAATTAAGGTTTAATAAGGAGCGTGGTGTGTTATGAGGAAAAATTTGAAAAAGAAACTTGTTATAGGTGTTAGTGTGGGGAGTGTTATTATTTTAATATTGGCAGGAATTGTTTTATGGAGTATGAATAAAACAAAATGGCATGAAGTATGTAGTATGTTTGGTCCATTCGATATTATGCAACTAGATGAAAAACTCAGTAGTAATAGTGGAGATGGGACATTTTATATTGATGCAGAGAATGAGTATCAAATAACTGGAAATTTGGAGATTTTATCTGGAAAAGTGACAGTGGTTTATAAAATTAATGATAAAGTAGTATTTGAAAAAACGTATGGAGTAGGAAAATATACGTTGGAAAAATACACGTTTGAAAATGAAGGAGGGGAAATATGTATCGAATGGCAACCTTCGGATAATGTAGAAGGTTCGTATAAATTTGGTATCAATCAAAGACAACGGAAAATGTCAAAATGGATAGAGCGAATTGAGGAAAATATTAGTTAAAATCGGGCAAAAATTGACCATTTGTGCTAAAACTATTTACGAAAAAGGAAAGACAAGGAAAAATTACATCAAATTACGGAATTATTACATGGTAAGAAAAAGAGGGATTTTTTGTGCTACAATTGTAGAAAAAGGGAGGTATGTGAAAATGGTTGACATTAAAAAGAGATTATCAGAGGGAAAGGTTGTTGCATGTATTGTTTCGTGGTTCGCCTTATTATTTGCTTATATCGGGGCTCATACATATTGTTACTATATATTTCATGAACCGGAAAAGCCAGATTTAAGTAAATTGAGGAAATTCTGATGGACAAGTTGGCAGAAGGGTTGACGAAGTACATTTTAAAACAGGGCGTAGTGAAGGAAGAGGATTTGGCTATATATAAATATGGGTTCCAGACAGGGATAGAGTTATTACTATGTGTTGTAACCAGTATCGTGATTGCGGTGTGTATGGGAAAAGGTTTTGAATGCCTGTTACTTATGGTGAGTTTCTTTTCACTAAGAGGTAATATG
>JAFQCI010000174.1 GCA_017416505.1 Lachnospiraceae bacterium | reverse complement strand
ATTTCTTATTACTGTGGTTTTTATTTCCGGGAGTATTTTCTATCTTTCCACCATTTCCTTCCATATAACTCCGGATTTTGGCAACATATATGGAATAGTCACTTAAATCTTTACAGGCAGCCATCAGTTCTTTATTCTTCCCATAATTAATGTTTATCATGGTAACCAGCAGTTCCAGCTGTGGCTCTGTTTCTTTGTTTTGAAAAGCATCTGACAGTTTTAAAACCATTCTGTCCTCTTTTTTCTCTTTTCCGTTATAAAACACTACAAAATGTGGGGACGGAATCTTCACCATGGTACCGGAATAAAGGTCAAAGTCCTTTATCAGATTCTCCAGCACGGCAGAAACATACTGTAAATCCCTAAGTGGCATATTGGGACAAAAGGTACTCTGGTGTTCAAAAAGATACAGATCAAAGTGAAATACAAAGGAAATGTCATTTTTTATATTCATATATACTGCATTTTCCAAAGTATTTATCTCAAGGTTCGTTGTGTCCGTATAATTGGAATGGTTCAGTGCATTATACAATCCCAGCAGTTTCTCCCTGTCACTGAAGATAAAGCGAAACAGGGTATCTTTGTAGTTACGGTTCGGTTTTCTTCCATACACGGAATCATAAGTTTGTTCCTGATTCTGCTCAGAAAATAGTTTCAAGTTTTCTTTTGTCATAGACTCTCCTTTTCCCAGAGTCCGAAAACATTCCTACGCGAAATAGTATCTAATTCAGGAATTCTTCCTCAAAGAATCACCTTTCTTTTCTACCCGAATTTGTATTTCGAACTCCGATTCATTTGTTTTTTAAGCATGGATTTCAAAATACTTTCGACTACTACGAATGAGTAGAGATGAGAGTGATTCCCATAATAGAATTGAAATAAAATGATTTAGAAATTAATGCTTTTCTTTATGCTAGCATATAAGAAACGAAAGTGCAAGATAAAATCAACCTAAAACCAAGATAAGAAAATCATCAGTTACTGTACAGACAGCACCAAATCATCAGTTACTATTACATTCGAATAGTTACAATCATCAAAATCAAACCAAAATGTTTCATGGACAATTCCATGGAAAAAAGTATATAATATTACTAACATAGCATAGATGGATAATTCCTTATTGGTTGTAAGGGATATTAACCATAAATATATTGTAGTAGAAATGGAGGAAATAGCATGATTCGAAAATACAATTACGGAACCCCTTTTGAAACAGAAGCCATTGTAAAAGAATTTGAAATTACTTCAGGTTCTCCAGAATTTGGAACCATTGACCTTTCCGAAGGATTTTGTTTTAAATATTCCATGGAAGAAACAGATATTGTTTATGGACTTGGAGAAGCGAACCGAGGAATCAATAAAAGAGGATATATTTATGTCAGCAACAATACGGATGACCCAAATCATACCGAGGATAAGAAATCTCTTTATGCTGCTCATAATTTTATTATCCTTTCTGGTAAAGAAACCTTTGGAATATTTTTTGACTATCCATCTTCCATTACTTTTGATATAGGGTTTACGGAGCATTCCAAACTAACAGTATCCTGCGAAGAGGCGAATCTTAGTCTTTATGTGATTACCGGAGATTCTGCTTATGATATTGTAAAGCAATTTCGAAGCATGATTGGAAGAAGTTATATTCCTCCAAAGTTTGCTTTTGGATTTGGACAAAGTCGCTGGGGTTATACTACGAAAGAAGATTTTGAAAAGGTGGCAAGAGAACATCGTGAACAACATATTCCATTGGATATGATTTATATGGACATTGATTACATGGATTCTTATAAGGATTTTACTGTAAATCAAGAGCAGTTCCCTGATTTTACTTCCTTTATCAATGAAATGAAACAACAAAACATTCGTATGATTCCGATTATTGATGCAGGCGTAAAAATAGAAAAGGATTATGATATTTACGAAGAGGGTGTAAAAAACGGATTTTTCTGTAAAAAAGAAGATGGAAGTGAATTTACCGCGGCTGTATGGCCTGGCTATACGCATCTGCCGGATTTCTTAAACAAAGAAGCTAGAACATGGTTTGGAGATAACTATCGTTTTTTGACAGAGCAGGGTATAGAGGGATTTTGGAACGATATGAACGAACCTGCCCTTTTCCACACTCCAGAAGGCTTAAAACGAGCAAAAGAAGCTGCAAAGGAATTTATCCAGGAAGAGGATGAAAAAAGCTCTGCATGGGGTCTAGGAAGTGTTCTAGGGGGACTTGCCAATAGTCCGGAGGATTATAAAAATTTTTATCATAATATAAACGGGCAATTGGTTCGTCATGACAAAGTTCATAATCTGTATGGATATAACATGACAAGAGCCGCGGGAGAAGCTTTTGAACGTATTGATCCGGATAAGAGATTTTTGATGTTTTCCCGTTCTTCTTATATTGGAATGCATCGTTATGGTGGTATTTGGACCGGAGATAATAAATCTTGGTGGTCGCATTTACTTCTTAATATTAAAATGATGCCATCTTTAAATATGTGCGGATTTTTATATTCCGGTGCAGATATCGGAGGATTTGGGGACAATGTTACCAGAGATTTATTACTTCGCTGGTTAGCTTTTGGTGTATTTACCCCCTTGATGAGAAATCATTCTGCAGCAGGCACAAGGGAGCAGGAATTTTATCAGTTTGAGGGAGCAGAAGATTTCCGGCACATTATTGGAGTAAGATATCGTTTGATTCCTTATTTATACAGCGAATTTATGAAGGCATCTTTAAACAATGATTTATATTTAAAACCTATGGCATTTGAATATCCAGAGGATAAGATTGCCCTTCAGATAGAAGACCAATTAATGTTAGGAAATGAAGTTATGTTGACTCCGGTGTACACTCAAAATGCCACGGGACGTTTTGTATATCTTCCAGAAGAAATGATTTTTGTAAACTTTAAGCCGGATGGTTCCATTGAAGAAAAAAGGATGGAAAAAGGTACTCACTATATCTCGGTTGCCTTAAACGAAGTTCCACTGTTTATCCGTAAAGGTAAATGTATTCCTGTCTGTCCGGTGGCAGAATCCGTAGCAGAATTAGATACTGCAAAACTCATGATGTATGGCTATGAAGGCAGCGAATATCTGCTATATGATGATGATGGAGTTCATAAGGATTATGAGAATCCAAAGAATTATACCAAAGTAAAAAAATAAAGTTGAAGAAGAGTCTTGTAAAAGCTAATCGAATGAAATAAAATCATAAGCCAAAGATTACAAAGACTAGTTAAACCAAAAAGCAAAATCATAAGTAAAAAATCCAAGTATGTATATTGAGCCAATCAAAAATTAGAATTAAAATCTACTGATTGGGAAATTGATTGACATATTTGGATTTTTTCTTTTTCTTGCAATTATCTTCCCTGTATGTTAGCATAAAGAAAAGCATTAATTTCTAAATCATTTTATTTCAATTCTATTATGGGAATCACTCCCATCTCTACTCATTCGTAGTAGTCGAAAGTATTTTGAAATCCATGCTTAAAAAACAAATGAATCGGAGTTCCAAATACAAATTCGGATAGAAAAGAAAGAGGATTCTTTATGTAATGTTTTCGGACTCCGGGAAAAGGAGAATCTATGACAAAAGAAAACTTGAACCTATTTTCTGAGCAGAATCAGGAACAAATTTATGATTCCATGTAT
>JAFQCI010000173.1 GCA_017416505.1 Lachnospiraceae bacterium | reverse complement strand
TATTTCAATCAAGCATACCTTGTATAAACAATAATACAAGGTATGTTTTTTTATGAAACAATATATTGAAGAGAGAACCATTGAGATAGCAAATTACATCATTGAGAATAATGCTACAGTAAGGCAGGCAGCGAAGCAGTTCGGAGTCAGTAAATCTACAGTACATGTGGTTGTAACAATATGGAACGGTGGAATGGTAAGGTTGTTTGGGTGGTTGAATAGAGGAAAAGTAGGAGCACTCTCAGGTGGAAATCTGGGGGTGTTTTTGGTATAATAAATAACAGTTTGTAGCAAGAGTACTTAGTGATTACAGAGCTTGGAGAGAAAAATGGGAAGACGTAAGATAACATATAAAGAAGTATTGGAAGGAAATATTGAAAGAATATCAAAGTTTTATCAAACAGAGTATTATAAATATTTAAAAGATGGCAAACTAGATTTGATTAAGAAGGTGGTAACGGAAGCTTTGTATGTAGATCCAGATACGAAGATGGAGATTACCATTCAAGTTGACGAGAAAGATATGATTCTATCTGCGGATGGAATTGTGAGTGTTAAAAAACTATATAGTTTATTTGATGGGAAAAACGGAGCTCATTGGATTAAAGAATATAATATTATTCGAAGCGAAAAGTATGTATGCCTATATTGGCCCAAACATCGAGGTGGGATTAATTCTTGTAAAGCAAATACGTTTGCTGATAGAGTTGATTACACCTTATATGATATTAAAAAATTTTATGAAATTATAGAAGAATATGGTGGAGATGAAAAAAGAATTAAGGAACAGATAGAAAAGAACTGTAAATTAGGTACTGCCTTTATCAAGGATAAAACATATGGTTGGTTGTGTGCATTCAATAGTTTTAGGAATTTTATTATAAGCAGAGGCTTAGAGAAGTTTGTTGATTCAGAGTTTGAGGTAATTGATTTGGAAACAGATAAGCCAATAAGTGGTTATAAAGAAGGAAAGAATGCCTACGATTGGGGAATGAACTATTATGAGAATTTAAAAATGAAATTGCTTAAATGCTAGAGGCAATGATAGTACGTATGGAGGACAATATGATGGGAGAAACGAAAGAAATTATAGATTCAACAGGGAATGTGTTAAACAAGAAGAAGGAGAACAAGACGATTATATTTCTGAAAGAAAATGTATGGAATATAATAGGTGGCGGTTTGCCGGCTTTAATTTCATTAATTTCAGTATTCAATTTAATAGTTTCAAAAAGCTTTGCGAATTCATGTGCAGAATATTACGGTATTAATAGAGAATATTTTAGTGAAAATGGAATATTTGAGGAACAGATGCTTGTGCTTGCGTGTGCATTAATTTTATTTATTTATCCGTTTATTTTCTCATATTTAACTAAAAATGAAAAAAGCAAAGTTTATGTTATAATAACCGGAATTGCAACAGCAATGATTTTGTTTATGCAAAGTTTAGTGTATACGGTAAATTTAATAGATATAATTTTCTATGATTGGTTAAGACAGATTTTTGACAATTATTTTGTAGTTATAGGATTGTTGGTCGTTGATATTGTGATAGCATATTTTGTGATTATCAGACGAGCATTTGTAAGTAAAAAACGTTTAAATTTATTTGAAAGGATAATCTTTTTGTTTGCATTAGGAATTTATGCTCTTAATGTAACAGCAGGTATTGTGGTAAAATTGGATTATCAAATAGATGATAAAAAAACATATGAAGTGATAGAGCAAAATAAAGCCGTTGTAGCAATTTATAATGAAAAATTTGTGGTGATAGATTGTGAAATTGATGGCGAGACAATTATTCTTGAAAAGGGAAAATATAGTTTACAGGAAATGACAGGAGTTTCAATTACATATCATGAATATGAAAATGTTGAATTTAAGTGATAGAAACTCTCTATGATGAAAACTCTATGAGAAAGGAGTTGAACAAAAAGGTATGTTGGCAAAAAATAAAAGCGGTTGGAAATTAATCGAATATATTGATATTCAAGAAGAGGATATTGACCGCTATGAAAATGTTACAGGAGCGTATGCTATTCTGAAGGTGGCTGACAAGTATGTCATTGGCTATAACAGTTGGAGACAGCAGTGGGAATTTCCAGCAGGTGGAATTGATGTAGGAGAAACGGCGCGAGAAGCGGCGGTTAGGGAACTGTACGAGGAAACGCATCAAAGAAACGAAATGTTGAAGTTCAAAGGTTTGTTTAAGGTAGAGGATGCTAAAGGAATTATAAAATATCAAGCAATATTTATTGGAGAACAGCCGGAATTAAATCCGTTTGAACATAAAGAGAATGATGAAATGAGTGAAATACGGCTATGGGATATGCAAGAAGACATTGGATATGTTGATGAGTGTGACGTCAAAATAGCTCAAATAGTATTTGAATGATAACAGGTGGTGATTTGATGGATGGAAAACTTAGAAATATGACCGCAATATACATATTATGCGGAAGTAAAATATTATTACTTTATAGACAGGGAGGAAAAGTAGTAAACAATGTATGGGTTGCTTCAGCAGGAGGACATTTTGAGGAAAATGAGCTGAACGATGCAAGACACTGTGTATTACGAGAACTGGAAGAGGAAATTGGTATTACAGAAAATGAAATACGTGATTTAGAGATGCGATATATAGCCTTAAGAAGTGTTAATGGTGAAATAAGACAGAACTATTACTTTTTCGCAAAGGTTGATGATGAGGCACAGATTAGTTTGAACTCGAATGAGGGGAAACTACAGTGGTTTGATTTATCAGAGATTGATTCTTTGGAAATGCCATATACGGCTAAATATGTTCTGCAGCATTACTGTGCTGTTGGAATAAATAATAGTCAAGTGTATTGTGGTGTTGCGAATGGAAAGCAGGTAGTGTTTACGGAGTTGCCTGAGTATTAATATGTTAGAAAAAAGATGGAGGTACTTTGCGTTGGTAGAAGTTCGATTTTATGAAAGCATAGATGATAGTCTGCTCAAGTTTGCGGTTATTATTGCAAAAACAGATAATAAGTGGGTGTTTTGCAAACATAGAGAACGTGATACCTACGAAGTACCGGGCGGACATCGAGAAGATGGTGAAACAATTTTAGAAACTGCGAAACGTGAATTAAAAGAAGAGACAGGGGCAGTTGAGTTTTATATTAAGCCGATATGCGTGTATTCGGTAAAAGGAAAAACGCGAGTAAATGAGAATCTTGATGATGAATCTTTTGGAATGCTTTATTATGCAGACATTGATTCTTTTGAAGAATTACATAGTGAAATAGAAACTATATTGATTACAGATAAGTTGGTTGACAATTGGACATATCCTTTGATTCAGCCAAAGTTAATCGAAGAAGCACATAAAAGAGGATTCATATAGAAGAAGGACAAAAGTAATGAAGATTTTATATGGCACAACAAATAAGGCAAAATTACAAGCGATGCGAACTGCATTGCAATCATTTGATATAGAACTTATAGGATTAGCCGACATAGATAGTGAACTTCCGAGCATAAATGAAAATGGAAAGACTCCTTTAGAAAATGCAGAAATAAAGGCAAAAGCATATTTTGAGGCATTTCAGATCCCAGTATTTTCTTGTGATAGTGGATTGTATTTTGATGAATTGCAAGAGGATGAGCAGCCGGGACTTCATGTGAGACGTATCAATGGAAAAGAATTAACAGATGATGAAATGAGAGAATATTATGCTGCATTAGCTGCAAAGCACGGTGGAAGAATAACCGGTCGATACAGAAATGCAATTTATTTTATCTTGGATGAAGAACATCATTATTCTAGCATGGACATGTCAATTGCTACGGAACCTTTTATTTTAGTAACGGAGGCGCATCCAAAGAGAGTAGAGGGATTTCCGTTGGATTCTTTGTCTGTTGATATTGCAACTAGTAAATATTATTATGATTTGGATGTGAAAGATGTAAGTACATCTGTAGATGATGGGGTTCGGGCATTTTTTACGGAAATTTTCTCGGTTAATTAAGATGTTGACAAATGAGTTTATCGGAACTATAATACATAAAAAATTAAGGAGAGTCATACAATGCAGAACTTACATTTTACAATGAACTATATGTACATGTATTACGGACGTACTCGTTTGTAACTGTAAAGAATCCGAGAAGGATGCACGGTTACAGCAGGTAGGTCTGATATGTCTGTGCAGAAAGTTCGGATGATGTAGGTTTTGATTTTTATATAGTCTTACAGAATAACCGTATGAGAACTCGTGCACCAGACATATCAATGTTTGGTGTATTTTTTTGCGATGAGTGGCGGAAAGGAGCTCTATATGAAATTATCAAATGGTAGAGAGGTAATTGCAAGACGATATCAGGAGCAAGATGCAGAGACAATTGTAAATCTGATACGAAGAAATTTTTTAGAAGTCAATGTAAAAGATTATGGTGAAAAGGCAATGAAAGTACTAGCGGAACATCAAGATGTTAATTGGTTTAAGGGTGTGGCAGCTTATGCGAATGTGTATGTTTTCTGTGTCGAAGATGAGATTATAGGTGTAGGTTCAATATCAAGTTTCTGGGGAAGTTTGACAGAGAGCATTCTTCTTACTATTTTTGTATTGCCAGAGTTGCATGGCAATGGAATTGGACGATATATTATACAGACATTAGAGCAGGATGAATTGTTTTTGCGCGCAGATAGAATAGAAATTCCTGCTTCTATCACTGCGGTAGAGTTTTATAAAAAACAAGGATATGATTACAAAAATGGTATTAACGAATTAGATGATGAAGGCCATTACAGATTAGAGAAATTTAATGTAAAGAAAGGTGTAGATTAATATGGTACGTTTTGCAGAAGAAAAAGATTTGGATATAATTAATGAATTGAGAAAACAGGTAAATGATATTCATGTAGAAGGACGTCCAGACGTATTTAAAGCTGGCTTCGGATCAGAAATAAGAGATTTTGCTAAGGTAATAATAAATGGAGAAAATAGTGATATTATTGTTGCGGAACGTAACGGAGTAATATGCGGTATGGTATGTGTGGATTATGTAAATAAACCTGAAACACCATACTCTAAAGCAAGAAATTTCTACCATGTACAAGAAATAGCAGTAGATGTGAATCACAGACGACAAGGCGTAGCGAAAGAGTTGCTTGAATTTATGATTGCTGATGCAAAAAGAGAAAGCTATCTAAGATAGAGCTTGATGTGTGGGAGTTCAATGATTCAGCCATCGAGTTTTACCAAGCAGTTGGGTTTAGACAGACGCGAAGATGGATGGAGTACGAGGTGAAATAACTAATTATGGGTTGTAGGGGCACCCTAACGCAAACGACATAGGAGTTTGGCAGAACAGACTGCTCTGTTCATGCAACCCGTTGCGTATCCTGTCACTTTCGTCAAATATTGGCGGAGGGTATTTTGTGAGTTGGTGAAAGGTTCAGGTGTGAACCTTGTGAAGTATAAAAGCCTTAGTTTTGGAAAAAATTAAATAAGTTTACTGTAGATAGCAGATGTGCTAGGCTATGTTGCCGAAAGGCACCGATTACCAGATGAATGTTTGGAAGTCGGTGCCTTTTGCTATGCCTTCGATGCACAACTGCCAGTCTCTGCAGTCAACTTATGAGAAAAACTTTATGAGTTTTTTGTCATCAGCTTTTTTTTGACTCCAAGTAAATATTGAAAAGAAAAATAAAAAGATTACTAAAATTTTTGCAATCAACAATTTCGAACCCTAAGTACGTATTGTAAAAAACATTTTTATATTTAGGCAAAGGCAATGAGTAATACCACAATATAAATGTAAGAATGCAAAAAACACTGAGACAGCAAAAAGGAGGAAAGTAGTATGCAGTCAGAAGAAACAATGAAAAAACTTGCGGATAATTTTGGAACATTAGTAATGGTGAGTAAAAGGCATCCGAGTTCAATGTCACGATTAAAGAATCTGCTGATGTCAGAAGGTGTATCAGAGACTTCAGCTCGTAGAAAAATTGCAGATTTGGATACAGAAGCGGGATGCATGGTAATTGAAGAATATGGTAGCCTCAAGCTCAATCAAAAATTACTATCACAAATGTTTTTACAAATACAAAGCGAGATAAAAACTCCAAATCATTTTGAAGAGGAATACAAAACACAGGTTGCGGCACTGGAACGCAAAATTGAAAAGTTGGAGAAGGGAAACACGGATGAATTTAATGCATTGAAATTAGATAATGAAAAGAAAAATGGTGTTATTGAAAAGTTAAAAAATGATGCAGAGAAGAAGAAAGAGGCATACGAGCGTAGCCACAGAATCGATTGGAATTTCTATATTGAAGCATCTCGAAAGCTTGAAGCGGCAGAGGAAAAGATTGCGCATATGAAGAAAGGAATATACTCGTATCTTAAGGTTTGCTGGGAAGATCATAGAGAGGCTCGTTTGAAGGAGAAACGTATCAAGAAAGAAGCGAAAGAACGACAAAAACGATACACCGAGCTTGAAAGAAAATGGGAAGAAGATAGAAAACAGAAAGAGAAGAGAATTTAATAGGATTTTTCAAGAATAAACTGTCGATTACATCAGTGAAAAAGTCAGGTCTAACTTAAGAATCAATCTCATAGTATTGAAAAGAAGGACAAGCAAAAGAAGGAGGTGGAGATTCCGCTTGAAGCAGAGAAAATTGAATTATCGCTTTCATAATCCGAATTCGGCGGAAGATACCGCTGACTTCTTGTGTAAGCTTTTAATTGAAGTAAATACAGGTAAGGTTGAACGTGCGATTGAAGAGGCTGCATCAAGGTGTGCAGAGGAAAGTGAGTACATAGCAGTGCCGGAGGATAAAGAAGTGGTGGAAGAACCGGTGAATATAAGACGGAGAAGAGCAAGGTAGAGATGCCTTGCTTTTTTCGCGGGGGAGAAAATGTTAAATAAGAACTAAAAAATTTTAGATGAATTTGAGTTGTTGGTAAGGAACTTAAATTATTGTGTGTGAAATTTGAGTTCCTATTTGAGTTCATGAAGTTTTTTGACGCATTTCTTCTTTTTTAGAGTACCGGAATTTTATAAAAAGATGATTACAAGATGAAATATGAGAAAAAATCTCAAATATATGTTGCAAAATATAAAAAGAGAGATATAATAAAGATAGAATGGAGGTAAAAGATATGTTATGTCAATTTACTGTTAAAAATTACAAAAGTATAAGAGATGAAGTGACTTTTGATATGCAGGCAGCTGCAATTTCAGAACATAAAGATAGAATAATCAAAGATGTGGATGGTGAATTGTATTTGCCGGTATCTGCTATTTATGGTCCTAACGGTGGCGGAAAGTCTAATGTATTAGAGGCAATTAACACATTAGTGGCTAAAATTTTACGCCCAATTTATGCGACAGCGGATACAGAAGGTCATGCTTTTTTGCAGAAAAAGATAATTGTTGAACCATTTGCTTTTTTAGAAGAGTATAGAGAGCGTCCAACAGAATTTGAATTATTCTTCCGTACGGATTCTGCAGAATACAGATATATTCTGCAGGTGAAACGTGACGTTGTTGTTTATGAAAGTTTAGATAGGGTTAAACTTGAAACAGGAAGACGTTCTGCCTTGTTTACAAGAGATGAGAATGGTGTTGATTTGAAGGGAGCATTTGCTAGGTTAAAAGTAAGTGACGACTTATCAAAAACACTTGCAGTGCTTTCTTACTTGGGTATCGCTTATAAAGAAAATGTAGTAGTTAAAGATGTATTGAATTGGTTTGAATTCGGTATTGATTTCTTGAACTACGGTAATCCGATGCAAGAACTTAGAATGGCTGTTTCTACGTCTGAAGATGTTAAGCATTTGATGCTTGACATGATTCAGGAAATGGATTTGGATATCGTTGATTTCAGGGTAGAAGAAAAAGAAAATGATATGATTGAAGTATTCACAAAGCACCGTGTGGATGATGTGGAGACAGAACTTGAGTTGGCAGATGAATCTAGTGGAACAAAGAAATTGTTTGGTCTGCTTCCGTTTATTGCAGCAAGTTTGATTACAGGAACAACTCTTGTGATAGATGAGTTGGATGCGAAGATTCATCCGGTGTTGTTACGTCATATCATAATGATGTTTAATAATATGGAAATCAATATCCACAAAGCTCAGTTGATATTTACATCACATGATTTGTCTACAATGAATAACGACGTATTCCGTAGGGATGAAATCTGGTTTGTTGCAAAAGGAAAGGCGCAAAATTCTAAGTTATATTCATTGGTAGAGTTTAAGGATACCAAAGGTGGTTCTGTCAGAAACGATGAAAAATATGACAAGAGATATCTTGAAGGTAGATATGGTGCTGATCCATACCTCCAAACAATTATAGATTGGGGGAAAGTCAATGCCTAAAAAAGCTGGAATGGAGAAGTGGAAGAAAAAGCGTCGCCAAGAGCATATGGAGCAGAAGTTATATAGATATTATATCTTCTGTGAAGGTCAGCAGACTGAGCCGTCATACTTTGCTGGATTTAAGAAGCTGATTGAAGAAAATCCTGTTTACAAGGACATGGTGCTCATTGAGATAGAACCATGCCAGGCAGAGACTATGCGTGTGATTGGTATGGCAGAAGATTATGTGAAGAAGAATAAACTCAAAAAAGGACAAATTTGGTGCGTCTATGATAAGGACAGTTTCCCTGCTGAACACTTCAATGGTGTTGTGGAACGAGCAGAGAAGCTGAATAAAGAAAATCCGGATTTGCAATATCATACTGCATGGAGTAATGAGTGCATAGAGTTTTGGTTTTTACTTCATTTCGCATATTACACTGCCAACAATCACAGGAACGAGTATAAGACGTTCTTGTCTGATAAATTCAAAGAACATGGTATTGGAAAGTATGAGAAGAATATGCAAGATATTTTTGATATTCTCTTAAAATATGGTAATCCGAAATTGGCGATTCGCTATGCAAAGAGAATTATAAAGGATGGAGCAGGTAAGACACCAACGGAGATTGCGCCGGGAACAAAGGTGTATGAGCTGGTAGAGGAACTGGCGAAGTATTTACCGGAGGAAGTGCAAGAACGATTAATTAATTAGTACGAAAGGATTAAGATGGATATCATAAAAAGAAAAAGAAGTAAAATAATTATAGATATGATTCAAGGTAATATTGATGTTGCGCAAGCACTAGAGATTTTAGATCTATTATTAGAAGATTTAAACGATGAAAATATCAAAAAATGGGTCAAAAATGAGATTAATGGATATAGTGCAGAAGAATCTGTTCCTAAATATAGAAAAGCTAATGCAGAAATTATAGGAACTGTAAAAACATATACTGCTGTAATAAGTCGTTATAATATACCAATTCCTTTGGAAGATGCAAAAGAATTGTGTGTTATAGATATAAGAGACGGACTTAACGAAATTGTTCAAATGGCGATTGCTGAAAAAGAAATTGATTCTCACGCATTATCCATACCATTAAATATTGCGTATATAAATTCTATTGCCTGCATAAATGGTGAAGTAACACATGCGCATAGACAATTGAGTATGTATACATACAATAATATTTTAGGAAGTTTAAAATCTAAAATTCTATCTATTTTTAAAGAACTCGAAAAAAATTATGGAAATTTGGATGAATACTATATAGAGTTTCAAAATGATATAAAAGAACATGAAACTACTAAAAATATTACAAATATAATTTTTGATAATTCAATTAAAATTGGAGACAAAAATAAACTTGATGACAGTATAATAGGAAATAAGAATAATGAATAAAATAGGGAACAATAACAAAATTAAGAATTCTATTATCGGAAACAATAATAATGTCCCGGATAAAAAAGATAATCATTTAATTACTATAATTGTTACAATTACAACAGGTATAATTATTGGTGGAGTATTATATTTTTTGGGTTGGAATTAGATATAATTTTATAGTGTAAATCTAAGGGATAAAAGCAATTTAATTTTCTAATAAAGAAAGTGAATAATAAAAAATGGAGAAGGTAAGACGCTGACAGAGATTGCACCGGGAACAAGGGTGTATGAGTTGGTGGAGAAACTGGCGAAGTGTTTGCCGGAGAAAGTCAAAATGCAATTCGCATAAAGAGATGGATGAGGAGGAAAAATGAATAGCATTTCTGAAGATAATGTATTTGAAAAAATATTTGGAAAAGCAAAAGAAAAAGTAGAAGCTTTGGCGATAATTGGTGTTATTGGAATTTTGTTGTACCAAATAGAGGCATTACGTAAGATATGCAAAGAAATCTGCGTATATTTTACAACTTGGTCTATAGATGTGGATTTGGATGCTATAAAACAATTGTACTTGGGATTGGAAACGGTGTTCAGAGTAATTATTGTAGTATTTTTGAGTCTAAAATTATTAGATTGGATAGTGGTGACGATTTGGGAAAGATGGTTAAAAAAACAGTCGGGAGAAGGAAGGTTTGAGGAAAGTCTTTTCAGATATTTACACGCTTCAAATGTGTCTCATTGCTTTTTGTTAACAGGTGAATGGGGAACTGGAAAGACCTATGATGCCCAGAACTTTTTTCATAAATATTATCGTCATTCTAAAACCAATGTATATAGAATATCTTGTTTCGGACTGGATTCTAGAGAAGCATTAGAAAAGGAAATAAGTAAAACGATTGAGCAAAACGATACTTCTTTTCGTGCATTTATAATTAGGGGATTACGTTTTCTCCCTGTTGTTGGAGATGTAATCGCTGAATTTTTTAAGAAAACATATGGCTATAATTCTACTAAAGAAGGCTCAATATTTGTTTTTGATGATTTTGAAAGAATTACTTCTAGAGCAATAGTGGAGGAGCGACCATCACATCTTTATGAAAAGAATCATTTTTTGCTTTCAGATGTAACTAGAGGACAGAATAAAATATCTGAATTTGAAGAAATAAAAAAGGAGTTCGAGTCTGTAGAAAAGGGATTTTTACGAATTGAAAAATCGATTATTCAAAATTTAGAAAGCAAAGATATTGATAAGTATAATATTGCTGTCGGCTTGATAAATGATATTATTGATATATATGGTATGAAGGTAATTATTATATGTAACTCGGAAGTGTTGGGAGATAAATTTATTCATGACATTTTGAGAAGCAAATTAAATTGCCTTGAGTATAAAAAAACATTACCTTTACAAGCAAAATATTCGATGATTGATAAATGTATAAATAGCATGGCACTGGAGGACAAGGAAAAGCAAAACCTGATTGGTAAGTATTTAGTTAGCTTAAAAGATTGTATTGGTAAGAATAAGCTAGATTCCAATTTTGATAATTTGCGCTTGTTTAGTGGACTTTTGGAGGCGTTTGTTCATATTGCAGAGATGTTTGATAAGCAAGATTTATCATCTGAATTTCTTAACTCATTGTTCAATAGTATAATGGTTGCGCATGTGGCTTTTTATAATAAAAAGATAGCTTGTTTAGATTCTTTTAGAACAGGTGCGAGCATAGAATTCATGATGAAACTGTTTGGCGGAATTGCAACGAATCTCATTAGGACAGAGAAGGATAAATCGGACATTAAATGGATTGATATTACAGTTTCAGGATATTGGATTTTTAATTTGTCACACCCTCAAAAAATTGATTACGTTATTGATAAGTGGAAAACATACAAATATTATGCAACAGAAGAAGAATTATGCAAAATACAGCTTGAACAGTTAGATATGCAGATTTTTAATTTGTTACATGTTTTTTACCGTCAAAAAAAGGTGGATGTACATAATAAAGACGAATGGGATTATAGACATTATGTGGATGAAGCATTAAAAAATTATGATTTGGACAAAGTGGAAGTGATACAGGGAATTATAGATGATATGGGAAGAATTTTTCATGGTGCGATATACCAAGATTTTATGATGTATCTTTTTAGTAAATTAATTCAAGGGCACGAGGATGAGAGGGTAAAGGGCGATACGTATATTCATCAAATGTATAATACATATTGTGAAAAAGGAACATTGCACTGATCTTGTGAGAGGTGGTAAAAGCTTCTGGTTGCTTCCAGAAGCTTTTTATTTTATAATATAGTTGTAACAGAACGCCACAACTCTAACAGAAAGGTTGATATATGAACATAGCAGCATATTGCTGAGTTTCCGCAGATAAAGAAGACCAGCTCAACAGTTTGGAAACTCAAAAAGAGTTCTTCTTATAATATCCAAAGCGTACAGAGGACAACCTTATTAAACTATATGCAGATGAAGGTATTTCCGGAACCAAAATCAAGAATCGTAAAAAATTCCAACGTATGCTTGCAGATGCTGAAAAGGGCTTATTTGATATGGTTGTGGTAAAGTATATATCTCGTTTTGTGAGAAATACTGTTGATTTATTACAGAGTGTCCGTAAATGGAAGGCACTTGGTATTGAAACACAGTTCCTTACTGCGAATATGACAAGTATGGGTAATTCTGAATTTTTTAATTGCATAACTTATTTCAATCAAGCATACCTTGTATAAACAATAATACAAGGTATGTTTTTTTAT
>JAFQCI010000017.1 GCA_017416505.1 Lachnospiraceae bacterium | reverse complement strand
TATGCAGGAGTTGTTATTGCGGTTGCAGCATTTGGAGCAGTAAACCATATTTGTATTGTCAAATTTCCTGAATGTATGTGGGCGCAGATTTTGATAGGTTTAAAATCTAAAACAGTGTATTTTACATACGGACTCTATGTGGTAGCAATTCTGGGAACGGTATTTTTTATTATAAATATGGTTTTGCAAAAGAAATTCAAGGCATCGTTTATGAATGAATATATGCGCTTGTTTGTAACATTTCTAATAGCAGATGTTACGGTTACCACACTCAATACATTTATATTGATATGGTTTATTCCGGCACTTGCAAATCTGCCATTTATGACATTCTTCCTGCCAAGACTGGCACAGGAGATAGTAGCAGTGTTTATGCATTCATTTGTAATAGCATATCTCTATGATGTGTTTAAACGATTTAATAAAATAGAGCAGAATTAAAGAGAAAATATGAAACCCACATTGCTTTGATTTTGCAATGTGGGTTCTGTGTTTTTTATATATACAGACGTATCAAATTATTAAGAAAAATTAATAATTAAAATTTGGCTTTTGATTGATTTTTTACACTTACTATGATATAATATAAACGGTGTATTGTCATTAGCTGTAAATGGCACTACCATCCCGTTTCATGACACTTTTGTTATTATAACCATTACATATTATTTTGTCAAGAAAAAATAGAAATATTATCGAAAAGGAAGTAAGAAATGAGTAAGGATTTTCAGTTGATGATAGATGAAAAAATCGAGAAGATTGCGGCAAGGATAAAGGAAGTCTATCACCTTGAAAGAAACGAAGCAATCAGACTTATTAAAACAACCAAGTTTTATAAGGCACTGACAGATGAGGAATCTAAAATTGCAGATCGAGATCCTGAAGAACTGTTCTCCATATATCAGGAAGAAATAGAAACAGGTCATCTAATTTTTTAACGGAGAGAGACAATGAAAAAATTACATATTCCGATACTTGTTATTATCGCATGCATTGTGATGGGTATCGTAGATGCAGTTATTCAGCCCGGTTATGCAATTAAGTCAGCAATCAAAATCATTATGTTTTTGCTGATTCCAATTGTGTACGGGCTTTTTTTAAAGGAATTTAATATAAAAAATCTGATGAAACCAGATAAAAAAGGGTTATGTATTGCTATTTGTCTGGGATTCGTGATTTACGGAGTTGTTCTCGGAGCATATTGGATTTTCAAAGATGTATTTGATTTTTCAGCGCTGACTGGAAGCCTTAATGAAACAACCGGAGTAAATAAATCGAACTTTATATGGGTTGCAATCTATATATCTTTCGTAAATTCACTTCTTGAAGAGTTTTTCTTCCGAGGTTTTTCGTTTATCACCCTCAAGAAATTAACCTCAAGAAGATTTGCATACGTTTTCAGCAGTATGGTTTTTGCACTATATCATATTGCTATGATGATAGGTTGGTTTGGCTTGCCGGTTATTCTTATTTCTTTAGTCGGCCTTTTTATAGGCGGAATGATATTTAACAGATTTGACGAAAAGAGCGAAAATATATATTTGTCCTGGTTAATACATATGTTTGCTAACTTTGCAACAAACACAATAGGGTTTATATTATTTGCTGTGTAGCAGAGGTTGGGGTGAAATAATGTTTACAAAACTTAGAAATCTGTATTATAAAATTAAATACAGCAATCTTAAAAGCAATGCCGGTGCTGTTGGAGTTATAATCGGCAACAAGAAAGATAAAGATGACTTTAATGCAAGGATTGAGGAAATAGCAGCGAGAACATCTCCGTGTTATAAAACAAATGATGAAGTTCTTGCATACATCCGTGAAAAGTATAATCTGACACAGATTACTCCCTCAAGGTCTGCAGTTGCAAATTACAAGGTCAACTACATAATGAATGTTTGTCCGGAGGTTCTAAAAACACCGGAATACAAATTGCCGGACGGAAATAAATCTCCTTCCAGAAAACAGATGCAGGCATTTCACGAAAATAGTAATAAAAGGTTTAGCGAAGCACTTGATTATCCTATGGAAAAGCTGGGCATTGAGCTTGAATGTTACACATTTACCTATGGCCTTTCAGATGGCAGTGAAGTAATATTTAAGATTAACGCAGATAAAACAAATGATCATTTAGGGTTATCATCAAGCGTAAACCGCAGCGTTTCGGAAGAAGAACAAAAAATAATATCAAACATTCATAATGAGATTGATGTATTTAAGGGTGTTACCAAGGAAGATATAGATAACCGTACCAATAGATTTTTGGGTTATGCTATGGCTGTAGTCGAATTGGAGAAAAACAAGGAATAATCAATGGAGGGATACAGGATGTATAAATGCTTATGCTGTGGACTTGAAACACTTCCTACGGAGCCGGAAAATGCTGTCGCGTTTATATGTCCGGTGTGTTGGTGGGAAAATGATGTTTTCACGAAGTCTGATGATGAGCCGAGTGATGAAAACAGAGGAATGTCATTAAATCAGGCAAGAGAAAATTATAAGAAATGCGGTATTGCAAATCCTCAGTTTATTACAGAACGTGTTGACCGTCTTGATATAGGATGGCAGGATATTGTAAAACGATTGTCAAGAACCGCAAGCTCTTTTGAAATCCACTGCTGGAATGAAGAAACAGAATGGATTGAACTGGCGTTAAAATATGGAGAACTGAAAGAACATAGCTGGGAGCTTGGTAAAGTGATAAGCGGAAAAATCACGGATGAATTTATAGAAATGCTTATATCCCTTCCTCGTCCTACAGACACAGAAATATACTATAAACGGACACCGTTTTTCAGTATATTCTTTAATAACGGATTTTCAAGCGAGCATTACGGAACTGAAATAAATTTTATGGATGATACGGAGGTATAGCCTTATGAAGAATAAAGAAAAATTGTTTTATCAACTGCTTGCAATCGGTCTTGTAATTGCCCTTGTTGTATGCTTTGTGAAAATCGAAGATTTAAAATCAAGAGTAAATCAGCTTGATAACATTCATTCAAGAGATGTTTCAAGTATGAGAGATCAAATATCTTCTATATACAACAATGTTGATGAACAAATGAAAAAAGAAGCAAGTCTTTTTACAAATGTTAAAAGAGATTTTGGAGAGTTTAACAAAGAAACAGGAAAAGCAGATATACATATCTCCGTCATGCCAAAAACCATTGCTGACAATATGAAGGTCAATGTTTCACTTTGCGGAACTACTGCAGAAATGACAAAGGGTGCAAACGGCGAATATTCTGCTATCGTTCCTGTCGGCATTTTTGAGATAGAAGATTACTTTCCACTTGTAACAATATCTGCAAATGGAGAAACAAAAACAGAATACCTTGAAGACCAAAGTGTACACGGTATATTCTCTAACTATTTACCTACTATAAGCGGTGGAAAAATAAAATCACATCAAGCGACATTAGCCAACGGGGAGTTAACGGTTGATGGAGATTTCTTTATTAACAGTAATCCGGGCGATGTAGATCAAAGTGTAGAATTTGTAAAATACACATTTGTTACCGAATATGCCGGAAAAGAGATAGCACGAAAAGACATTACAGATATGGTTAATGAACACAAGGAGTCAGATGATAATTCTGAAGGAGCCATTGATGCAATAGATTTCAAAGAAACATATAAAATACCTGGTGAAGATATTTTGATCATATACCTTGTTGCAGAGGATTCTCTCGGATATTTACATAAAAAGCTCGCTTTCACCTGGCATCATCCGGATATTAACGGAGCTATTCCTGAACCGGCACACTCCATTGAAGAAGTTATCACCGATAAAAATGGGAAAGTCTTATATGGCAAGGAGATTTAAGGAGGACCAACAAAAATGAAAAAATCAGTTTATATAATGAGCAGTATTGAAATAATTATCGGAGCAATTATACTCAGTCAATGTTCGATAATTAAAATTGTTCTTCCTGAGCTTGGAAGAGTGGCATATCAGGCTGCTGCCGCAGGAAGCTATTCACCTATGCTATATAAGGTATCATTTCCGCTTGCAACATTTTTCGGAGTAGGACTGATAGCTGCAGGTGTTGTCCAGATGATAATTTCAGCATTAAAAAACAAAGGAAGATAGAAATGAAAATTAAAACATACATAGATAAAGTAATTAAAGGAACTATACTTGCATCATTTGCAATAAATGTTATGTGTCCTGCAGTGATGGCAGCATCATACAGCGATGTTCCCTCAGACCATTGGGCAGTTTCGGTTATCAATCAGGCAGCAGATGCAGGCATAATGCAAGGAAGAGATAATGGTGAGTTCGGCCTCGGCGATACCATAAAAAGATGCGAATTTGCTGCAATGCTTGTAAGAATGATGAAATGGGATAAAAGCACAGCTCAAGTATCAGCTTTTACCGATGCAAATACAAACGATTGGTTCTATGCAGATGTCAACACATTGGCAGAAAGGAATGTATATTCAGAAAGTACGTTCCGTCCAAATGACAATATAACTCGCAGAGAAATGGCAGTAATGCTTGTAAAGGCACTCGGATATGATGAGCTTGCAAAAAGCGAAAAAAATACCGTTTTCGGCGATGTAACAACAGACGCAGGATATATAGCTGTCG
>JAFQCI010000172.1 GCA_017416505.1 Lachnospiraceae bacterium | reverse complement strand
GAAGCTTCGCTAATATCTACTCTGCATACATTTATCTGTCCCATCTGAAATACGATGTATTCAGATGGTCTATTAAAGTTACCCTTTTTTACTTCACAATTTTTTTCAAAAAAACTCTTGACTATTTATAGTTTGTCACCTACTTATAAAAGTCATCTTCTGAAACATGAAATTTTTCCAAATATTTATCAAGAATTTCTATATTCACAAGAACCATTTGATTCACTTTATAGATTGCTTTTGCTTCTTTTGCTAATTCTTGAAATTTTGACATTCCCATTGAGTATAAAACTGCTCCCTCTTTATAACGAACAAACTTCTTGTTTCTTTCTCTGATTTCTTTAAAATTGAATTCTCTCTTTTCAGTCATTATTTCATCTCCTTCCTTGTCACGTAACGCAAAAAGAGGATACCTTCTAAATTTCTTTAGAAAGTATCCTCTAAATAGTACTTATGTTAATATAAAATTCAAAAATAACTTCTTCAGACTAATTCATTTTTAATCGGACTTCATTGAAAGAATGTCGTCATTTTGTCGTCATTTTAATTTCAAAAGTCCACAAACCCGCATAAACACTGGGCTTATTTATCAAGACTCTTCATCGTCGGGAACAACAACACATCCCTTATCGCTGGTGAATCTGTCAGCAGCATTACCATTCTGTCAATACCGAAACCGATACCTCCTGTTGGTGGCATACCGATTTCAAGTGCATTTAAGAAGTCTTCATCAGTATGACTTGCTTCTTCATCTCCTTGAGCAAATAATTCTTCCTGTGCTTTAAAGCGTTCTCTCTGGTCGATTGGGTCATTTAACTCAGAATAAGCATTTGCCATTTCCCATCCATTCATAAAGAATTCAAAACGTTCTGTATATTCTGGATTTTCAGGTTTCTTCTTAGTAAGTGGTGAAATTTCCACTGGGTGATCCATTAAGAAAGTTGGCTGAATTAAGTGTTCTTCTACGAAAGTTTCAAAGAATAGGTTCAAAATATCACCCTTCTTATGTCTTGTTTCAAATTCCACACCTTTTTCCTTTGCAATCGCTCTTGCTTCTTCCAAAGTCTTAATTTCATTGAAATCAACACCTGCATACTTCTTAACAGCATCTACCATAGTAATTCTTTCAAATGGCTTGCTAAGGTCAATTTCAATACCCTTATATACAATCTTTGTGGTTCCAAGAACGTCCTGGGCAACATAACGATATAAGTTCTCTGTTAAATCCATCATTCCGTTATAATCTGTATATGCCTGATATAATTCCATTAAAGTAAATTCAGGATTATGTCTGGTATCAAGTCCTTCATTTCTGAATACACGACCGATTTCATATACTCTCTCTAAACCACCAACGATTAATCTCTTTAAATATAACTCTAAAGAAATACGAAGTTTTAAATCCTCATCCAAAGCATTAAAATGGGTTTCAAATGGTCTTGCTGCTGCTCCACCTGCATTTGATACCAACATTGGTGTTTCAACCTCAATAAATCCCTGAGTATCAAGATATTTACGGATACTACTGATAATCTTAGAACGCTTAATAAAAGTATCCTTTACATCTGCATTCATAATTAAATCCACATATCTTTGACGATAACGAATGTCTGTGTTTGTCAAACCATGGAATTTCTCAGGTAAAATCTGTAAGCTCTTAGAAAGTAAAGTTACTTCTGAGGCATGAATAGAAATTTCTCCAGTCTTGGTCTTAAATACTTCACCCTTTAAACCTACGATATCACCTACGTCAAATTTCTTAAAATCAGCATATGCTTCTTCTCCAATAGAATCTCTGGCAACATATGACTGAATATTTCCCTTTAAATCCTGAATGTTACAAAATGAAGCCTTACCCATAACACGCTTTGACATGATACGTCCGGCAATAGAAACATTCTTTCCTTCCAAAGAATCAAAGCCATCCTTAATTTCCTGGCTATGATTTGTTACATCATACTTTGTAATAACAAAAGGGTCTTTTCCTGCTTCCTGTAAATTAGCTAATTTTTCTCTACGAACCTTTAATAACTGGTTTAAATCCTGTTCTTTTGGTTGCTGATTGTTTTTTTGATTGTTTTGTTGATTATCCAAAGTAGTACACTCCTTAATTTGAACGATTAATTTCTAGAATCTTAAACTGGCAGGTTCCATCCGGACCTTCTACATCTACAGTCTGACCAATCTTAGCTCCGATTAAAGCTCTTCCGATTGGTGATTCATTAGAAATCTTATTATTTAAAATGTCAGCTTCTGTGGAACCAACGATGCGATAAGTCACTTCTTCTTCAAATTCTACATCATATAAAAGAACCGTACAGCCTACATTAATCTTTTCTAAGTCAACTTCATCTTCGTCAATTACTTCTGCGTTTTTAAGAATCTTTTCTAATTCTTCGATTCTTGCTTCAATGTCTCTTTGCTCATCCTTTGCAGCATCATATTCTGCATTTTCTGACAAGTCACCCTGCTCTCTTGCTTCCTTAATTTTCTGAGCAACTTCTTTTCTCTTTACTACCTTTAAATCCTGTAATTCATCTTCTAATTCTTTTAATCCTTTATATGTTAAAAGATTTTTCTTTTCTGACATAATAAACGCCCTTCCTTATTCTTTATTACGACCAAAATCCGCTCATTTATAATAAAAAATGAGCGGTCGCACTATTCAAAATATTATATCTTAACCAGCTTGCCTTGTCAATTATTTCTTAACTTAATTTACAAGATTTATTTATAAGATTTATTTCTTTTGACCTAAGAAATAAATCCTCCCCTCGTATTTTCCAAAATATACTTTTCTTTTTCTAAACCGCAATAATAATACCACCATCGTTAGCATACAAGGTACTAACGCCTCTGGTATCAATAATAATGACTTCTTTTACCTTAGCCAGCTGCAAAATTTCTTCCTTTACTTTGTTGGCACGTTCTAAATTGTTGCAATGAGAAAGAATTAAGGTTTTTTCCTCTAAATTTACACCTTCCGTCTTCATGGCTTCCACCATTTTAGTAAGTGCCTTCTGAATCCCCCTGGCTTGACCCAATTGAATAATTTCTCCGTCTTTCGCACTCATCACTGGCTTAATATTCAATACATTTGCAACCATAGCCTTTACATTAGAAAGTCTTCCATTCTTTCTTAAGGTTTCTAAAGACTCTAACACAAAATATGTCTTCATTCCTGCGATAAATGTTTCTACTGTTTCTACTACTTCCTCAAAAGGCAAGCCTTTTTCAGCCAATTCCATAATTTTCTTACAAATCAAATACTGTCCCGCTGCCGCAGATTTAGAATCAAACACATGAATGTTCTTTTTTCCAAACTCCTCTTCATACATATCTACTGCAACCATAGCACTATTATAAGAACCGCTCAACTTGGCAGATAAGGTTACAACATAGATATCTCCCTCCGCCTGATAGGCATTCATATATGCCTCCGGTGCAGGACAGGCAGATTTTACTGACTGCTGGCTCTTCGCTACCTTCTGTATGAAATCCAACTGTTGAAAATCATCGTCATCAATAACTTCCTCTCCGTCTACAAACAACGACAATGGAATTGTGATAATTCCGTATTTTTCTTTTTCTTCCCTTGTGAAATCACAACAACTGTCTCCAATAATTTTATATGCCATACTTATATCCCTCCATACATATACATTCTATTACTTTACAGGCTTTTCGAATCATTCTTAATCCTTGATGATATAGTTTTTATTACTATGTATGATAGCACAAAAAACAATTATTGCAAGTTCTTTTTTCCAAGTTGTTTTTAAAATTATTCACAATCTTAATCACAAAAATATAGTTATACAGTTTTACTCACTTTTGGCTGCCTTCTTCTCAGTCTGGTTCTTCATGGCTTCTAAAGCAAAAATAACCACTCCTCCCAGCAAGAAAAACAGCACCTTAAACTCCTTCATTCCCAATGCCGGCTCAGGCACATCCAAGGTTGTTGGTCCCATACAAATAGAATAAATAGAGCCAATCATTAACCCTAACACACAGTATACAGTCTGGCTTCTAAAACGTTCCATGACCTTTTTAACCAGCTTTACAATACTTAATGCACCACAAATAATCCCAAGACCAAATAAAATCAACGCAGGTACATACTCAAACTTAAAATGCAATACATCTTTAATGGCCATAGTAATAGGAACATATAAGCCAAAAATCATTAACATGGTTGAACCCGAAATTCCCGGCAATACCATAGCAGAAATGGCAATCAATCCTGCAACAAAAATCAAGGCACCGGTCAATGGTGAAAATTTACCAAAACTTAAATCAACACCATTTGGAAACAATGATGAACCGGAAAAATAAGTGATTAATACTACTACAATTCCTCCTAGCAAGGTAAAAATCAAATTTACATACCTCTTCTTCATGCAGTCCTTTTCCTGTTTTATAATAACAGGAATGGCAAAAATGATAAATCCAATAAACAAAGAAGAAATTTCATAAATATTCCGCTCAAAAACAGAAGTAATAAAAAGCATTGCTAAAATCATGCCCACAACCCAGCCAATACCTAACTGAATCAGGAAAATGATTGCTTCTTTTCTCTTCTCCTTAGAAGTTCCAAGCAAATCATTTAAAGAACCAATAAATTTTTCATAAAATCCTAAAATAAAAGCTACGGTTCCCCCTGAAACTCCAGGCACACTATCTGCCAAAGCCATTAAGAAACCTTGTATCATCCTCATTATCATAGTACTCCCAACAAAACCATTCTCTTAGTTTCATTTATACCAGTGTCAGCAAAGCAACACTTCTTTTTCTTAAACTTAATGGTTTATTCACCTTTCTTTTAATTCTTCTATAAGATAATTGCAAAACTATTCAAAACTTATATTAAGTGATACAAATATTTTAGTTTCGCAATTTCCTATAATTCTACTAATCATAGCATAATATAATTTATGTTTCAATATCATTATTATTCATTTCTTTTCCTTTTCCTTAAAATATGCTATTATTAATATTATGATATATAGCTATAAGGACCTATTATATAACCAGCAACAAACACTCTATATTTTTACCATCTGGGAGGATTATTATGTTAGCACTTAAAATTCTTGATACCAAAGAATTCATGAATTTATTATTGCGTTCGACTGTTTTTGATTCTTTTCTTTTATATGAAGCAATTGTAAAAACCAACGTGACATACGAAATAAAAGGAAGAATTCATAAAGAATTTTTTGATTCCTTAGAAAAAGAATTGCAGCCCGAAGAAGAATATACTTATTGGGAAAGCCAAAAACCTCATATCTTTCAATGGATGAAAGGAAAACGAACGCCCTTATTCTTTAAAATCTCTTTGTTATTGCCCCAAAAAGAATTAACTAACTTTTTATTAAAATCAAATCTTCCTTTTAGCGAAGAAACCATAGGTGGTATGTTCTTTCATATCCAGTATGACAGAAATGCTATTTTTATCAGGGATGGGGTATCCTTCCAATCTTTTGTCATAGATAAAAGATTAGAACACGCATGGTCCGAGTACTTACTTAGTTTCTTAAAACAAAACGCCATTGCTTACGAGATTTTAGATTAAGTAAAGCACTTCAGAAAAGAGGTTTTTTATGACAGAAAACAAAGGAATTAAAGTTGTAAAAATTATTTTCTTATTGTTAACGTTAGGTGTGTGTATGTATCTTATTTTAGGAGAAATCTATATGCCTGCGGAAAACAGAGTTGACTATGAAGGTTGTCAAAAGCTTTCAGATGGTTGGAAGTGGCTTAAGGAGGATGGTAGCAAAACTGACGTGATTATCCCCGGAAAGAATCCGGTCGAGAGAGGAACTACGATGGTTATCGAGAATACTCTTCCTGACGACCTTGAGGATAATACATATATGTGTCTTAGAAGTTCGAAACAAGAAATACGTATTTATATAGATAACGTATTGCGTCAGGAATATTCAACCAAAGACACGCGTCCCTTTGGTAAAGTAAGTGCAGTAGCATTTGTATTTACAGAACTTTCCGCGAATGATTCTGGAAAAACCATAAGAATAGAAATGAGTACTGATTCATCCTATACAGGTGTACTTCACGAGATTATCTATGGAGAGATGATAGAGATATGGGAACATCTATTTGAAACAGGTGGTGTTGAACTTCTTGTAGCAATATTTGTATTAGTATTTGGATTTGCAAGTATTATTATAAGTATTGCATTAAAACTTTGTTATAAAAAGAAAATAGAGATGGAATATCTGGGTTGGGGAATATTCATTGCTGCTATATGGATAATAGCAAACTCCGTATTTCGACAAATGATTTTTCCTAACATATCTGCAATTAGTGATATCGCATTTTTTATGATTATGTTACTGCCCACAGCATTTATTTTATATCTTAATCAAGTACAATCCGAAAGATATTCTAAACTTTATTTTTGCGTGAGCATGGTAAATATCATTGATTTTGTAGTATGCACACTACTACACGTATTTAATATCGTAGATTTCTCAGATACTATAAAAGTCATGGTAACAGTGGCCGGTATGTCAATTGCAACACTTGGTATTACAATGATAATTGATTTTATAACAGGTAGAATAAAGGAATATTTGCTGGTTGCACTTGGAATATTAGGCGTGAGTCTTTCGGCAATTGTCCAGGTTATCATGTACTTCAAATGGACAACACAGTTTAATGGTTCAGCCATAGCAGTTGCTATGGTATTCGTGTTAATTATATCATTTATTAACACGATGAAAGATATTATTGGGATTGAAAATGAAAAACAGGAAGCAGTTCTTTCAAATCAAGCCAAAGGAAAGTTTCTTGCAAATATGTCCCATGAGATAAGAACACCTATTAACGCTATACTTGGTATGGATTCAATGATTCTACGTGAATGTGAAGATGAGTCGATTAAGGAATATGCAACAAATATTCAAAACGCCAGTCACACACTACTTTATCTTATCAATGATATCCTGGATTTTTCGAAGATAGAATCAGGAAAAATGGAGATTATTTCTGTAGAATATGAACTAAGCAGTCTGATACATGATGTTGCGACCATGATTATGGTTAAGGCAAAAGAAAAAGGCCTTGATATGAAAGTATGCGTAAATTCTGATATTCCATATAAGGTTATCGGTGATGAAATCAGAATAAGACAGATTTTAATAAATCTCCTTACAAATGCGGTCAAGTACACAAAAGAAGGTGGGCTGACTCTAACTGTAGATGGTACGGTAGAAAATGAAGAGGTTAAACTTTATTTTGAAGTAAAGGATACCGGAATAGGAATTAAAAAAGAAGATATTTCTAAGCTTTTTGAAAGATTCGAAAGAATAGAAGAAGAAAGAAACAAAAATATAGAAGGAACCGGCCTTGGAATGAATATCACACTTCAACTACTTAAACTTATGGGAAGTGAGCTTAAAGTAGAAAGTGTATATGGAGAAGGTTCTACATTTTCATTCGTTTTGATTCAAAAAATAGTGAGCAATGAACCAATAGGCGACTTCGAAGAAAGAATAAAACATCTTTCTGCCGATTATTCATACAATACCTCATTTATTGCACCGGATGCAAGATTGCTGGTTGTAGATGACAACATGATGAACCGTAAGGTATTTATTAATCTTTTAAAAGAAAGCAAGGTTAAAATAGAAGAGGCAGAAGGCGGACAAGAGTGTCTTGACCTGGTTCGTAATGAACATTTTGACATTATATTCCTTGACCATATGATGCCACTAATGGACGGAATACAGACACTTCATCACATGAAGAAATTTAATGACTATCCATGTAAAAATACTCCTGTCATCGCCCTCACAGCAAATGCAATTTCAGGAGCAAGAGAAATGTATCTGGCAGAAGGATTTGATGACTTTTTATCCAAACCAATACAGACAGATAAATTGGAAAAAATGATTGTTCATTATCTTCCAAAAGAAAAATTACTGCCGTTAGAAACAAATGAAAGGGTTTCAACAAAGAATCTAAATGCAAAGCAAAATGCAGATTTAGAAAAACTTCCTATTGTTGATGGAATTGATTGGCAATATGCACTCAATAATATTCAAAGTCTTGAAGTGCTGGAAAACACCGTTAAAAATTTTTATATAACGATTGATTCGGAGGCAGCATCTCTTGAGAAATTATGGTTGCAGGCAAAAGATAACGAAGAGTTCCTAAACGAATACAGAATAAAAGTCCATACAATGAAAAGCTCATCAGCATATATAGGAGCAGTTATGTTAAGTGGAATGGCAAAAACTCTTGAATTTGCAGCCCGAGATAATAAAATAGACGTGATAAAATATATGACACCGACTTTCCTTGAAGAATGGAGAAGCTTTAAAGAAAAACTTTCAATGTTTGAAGATGCACAGGATAAGTGTGATATCGAAGATATGACCTTAATAATTGCAAATTTTGATAAATTATCCAATGCACTGGAAGAAATAGATATCGACCTTGCAGATGAAGCTATGGAATTCTTACATAAGTTTAATTTTAAAGAAGATATCTCGCAAAGCATACAAGAACTCTCACAGATGGTAATAAACCTTGAAACAGACGATGCTATAGAATTGATTCAAGAAATAAAAGAAAAATTAAATAGTTAATGTAATGATACCAGAGTCAAAAGGTCATACTTTTCACGCTTGCATGAAAAAGTATGACCTTTTTAAACGCAAACAACGGTTTTTCGTCCTACAGAAAAGTTAAAAAACTTTTCCTGTAGGACAAAAAAATCCGGGAATCCCGGATTTTTTTATCTTAATATCTTCACCGCCTTAACAAAACGGTTTTCTATTTCCTTATGCAGATTTTTACCAAATTTCTCAATGTTAGAAGTCTGAACAAACCCCCCGGCCATGCTGAAATGTCCCCCACCGGTTCCAACACCGCCTAATGCCCATTCTGTCAATCGTCCTGCATCTACATCGGTCATATCACTTCTTACCGAAAATTTAATTCCATCTTCACGAATGGCGTATACCACTGCACATTCTACTACATCCAAAGATAAAATAAAATCTGAAATTGTAGCAATTAAAGCATCATGACAGTTAAATGGAATGCTGGCAAATCCAATTTCATCTACTATAGTAATGCTTTCAAAAGCTGCACCATATGCCTTTAAATCACTTAATTCCATGGAATTGGAATAAAGACTTGCTATCTTCTGCAGATTTGCCATTTTATATAACATATAAAACATATCTATATCTAAGTCCGATACTCCTCTGCTCAATTCTGCAGTGTCAACCTTTATTCCATATAACAATGCAGATGCTACATTTTCAGGTACCGGAATTTCAGCATCCTCATAATACTTTGCAACGATGGAAGCACAAGCACCACAAATTCTGACATCTTTATATTCATATTCATATTCAATAAAAGTTGGATGATGGTCTATGCAAGCTATCTCACGACCGGAAAAACAAGAAATATTTGCATTATACTTTTGAGCATCAACAGTAATAATATAATCTTCCGGTGTCATGTCTGTAATATCATCAATATAAACCATATCAATATCAAATACACTTAACATTCTCTTTGTATTTAATTTTTCAATCTTTCCAGCATAACAAAGAACTGCATGAATTCCATACTGCTTTAAAAAATACTGTAAACCAAATGCGCTGGACACTGCATCCGGGTCAGGAAAATTATGCGTTTGGATAAATACTTTTCGATTTTCACATAACTCCACAAGCTGCTTCCAATACAAATCCTCATCCTCCTTCCATTTTCTACATAATCGCACTCTCATTCTATCATAAGAAAGAAAAAAAGTATATATGATTCTTATGTTTCACTTACTAATTATTTTATTTTACGTTCTAAAGCATACCTTTTTATTACAAGATATCTCTTTAAGCAAAAGAAAAAGCCTTGATAATTTCAAGGCTTTACTGCGGGAAATGGGACTTGAACCCACACGATGCGAACATCACAAGATCCTTAGTCTTGCCTGTCTGCCAATTCCAGCATTCCCGCGTAACGTGCCCACAGGGATTCGAACCCCGGACACATGGCTTAGAAGGCCATTGCTCTATCCAACTGAGCTATGAGCACGTAGTCGGGGTGACAGGATTCGAACCTGCGACCTCTTGATCCCAAATCAAGCGCTCTAGCCAAGCTGAGCCACACCCCGTTAGG
>JAFQCI010000171.1 GCA_017416505.1 Lachnospiraceae bacterium | reverse complement strand
TATAATATGATATTGCAGTAAATACTTATGTCTGTTTTTTGATTTCCATGTTCCCATACCACAAGTATATAACAATTTTCTACTTTTGGCTACCTTAACCCACCGTCTAAAGCCAGTGGGATTGCGGCAGCCTTATTTCAATAAGTTTTGAATAAATAGGAATTAAAAATTAGTAATATGTGTATTTCCCACAAATAACTCGTGAATAAAATCTTCATAGAATTGATATCAAAGATAAGTAATTTTGCGTTACTATTCGAACTCTTCCCGAAGTTTTTATCGGCAACTCTCAAACGTTGATATTTCCTACATTTGGGACACATCTATTTCGCCAAATGTTGCTCTTTTCGCATCGTTTTCAAAGTTTTCAGTAGCAAAATAGTTGCAATATCTGCACCGGATATTTTTCCATCGGCTTGATATAATCTATTTTTTTATTACTCACAATGAATAAATTCCTGTGGCTATCAGGTGGTCAATTACACCTGCTGCCACGCCCACTATGAAAGGAGCATTATTATGAGCAATCAACATAAAAATCCAACAATAAGTTTCAGAATTTCTGATGCTGAACGCAAACAAATTGAAGCACGCATTCTTGCCAGCGGAATGAAGAAACAAGATTACTTTGTCCGTTCCTGCATCTACAACCGTATCTGTGTGGTTGGCAAGAAGGAAACTATATATCCTTTGGTACAAACCGTGAATGAACTGTATCTGCAATTACTAGAATTCTTCAGTCAACCTCGATGAGCCAAATGATATTGTATATTTGTATCGGTTGGCAGAAGATTCGCCACTTACTTATGCCAAGCTTGCACTGAAGGAAAACGGCTTGCAAGATTATGTGGATGCGATGAATGAATTGAATTAATTGTTCCTCAAGTTGAGGAAGCATTTACCTTAGTCAGTCTCATTTTAGTCTCACCAGTCTCATAGTCATTTGAGACTGATGAGACTAAGATTTACCATTTCTCTGTTATGTATTTCACAGCTTCTTTTAAATCATCACTAAAATCTTCCAAATCAGCAAGAGATATAACCTCATCTAAAATTAGATTAACAATATTATTTATCGCAGTTGATCTCCTCATATCAATTATAACACCCGGCGATTTCTTATCTTGCTTGATACGTTTCTCTAGCTCCCAGAATTTGGTGGAAGCGCATTTATCAGTTTGCAAAAGTGCTATGTATTCCGCCTCCAATCGTTCCATATAACACTCCTGCCAGTTTGGTATCTTTTTTCGAAATATTTTCCAGTCTCGTTCTGATATTTGCATTTCTCTATGACTCCTTTCCAAAGGTCAATCCCATAAGTTCCATTGCTATTTTTTTACTTTGAACTCTCATCATACTATCATCTGCATTACTTTTAGCCAAAAGGTTCATACTCCCGTACCACACAATTTCCAGATCCATAATTGCAAAATGTTCGCATGATTCTTCTACTGTTTTTATATAAAAACCTGTCTGACGAAGTTCTTCATGTAATTGCATCCAATAAGTAGCATCACCAAAACCATATGAATCCGGTTCCCAGGTCACAATTGTAATTTCAACTCCTGCCACCTGCTTATCACGTAATAAACTAATCAGTTCATACACTTTTGCACCACTAATCACCGGACTAGATATAATAATATTTTTATCAGCTTGCAACAAATCCTTCCTATATACTTCATAATAGTTCTCACTATCAAAGATTGCATTGGCAGTCTGCTTTATGCTTTTTAACCCTCCGCATACATTATATCCTATTTGCTTATACGCCTTTAACCTCTTTGCGTACATATTATCAAACATCGGAATATGACTGTCTACATAGTCATATACAATTACATTTTCTTTACCTGCATAATCACGATTCAAACGTCCTGCATACTGTGTAACTATACTCTCAAAAGAAACCGGCATTGCCATAAACAAGGTATCTAACCTTGGATAATCAAATCCCTCTCCAATCAACGAACCCGTTGCAACTAAAATCAAAGTTTCCCTTTCATCGACCTCATGCAATTGTTCTAAAATCTTTTTATGCTCTTTTTTAGAATTATTTCCTGTCATCAAAAACACATGATTTGCGTAATTTTTCAAGCGTTCGTACAATTTTTCGGAGTGTTCTTTATATCTTGATAACACAACCGGCGTACGACCTGCTGATATACATTCTTTTATATCCTCAACAATCAGGTCATCTCGCATATCGTTATCTCGAATGATATCATAAGCCTCATTTGGATGCATTCTCTCTTCTATGACACCTCTAGGTGCAACTATCGGCGTGAAACGAGGATATACCAAATGTTCTATTCCCTGAGCCTTTGCTTTTTCTTTTGCTGTATAACTATGTCGTATCGGTCCCATAAGCATATAGTTAATTTTTTCAAGACCATCGCCCCTTTTAGGAGTTGCAGTGACACCATATACATACTTCGCTTTCACTTCTTTTAAAACCTTCGATATTGTGTCCGACGCAGCGTGGTGGCACTCATCAACCAGAACCATGCCATACTGATTCAGCATACTATGAAATTCACCCTTTCTACAAAGCGAACCCGCCATGGCAATATCTATAATTCCCGTCATTGAATCATGCGCTCCCTGAAGTTTACCTACCACATCCTTACGTACTTTTATTCTTCCGGTTTTAGTCTTATATTCCGGCAATTCCTCATTAATATCTAAAAATTTTTCTAACGCTTCTTTCCATTGTTCCATCAATGCTGATGATTCCAAAACAATTAACGTATTTACCTTTTTCTCCGCTATAATTGCACTGCAAACCACAGTTTTGCCAAATGCTGTAGCAGCATGCAATATACCATTATCAAACTGTAACATTTCATTCATTGCTGTTTTCTGTTCTTGACGCAATTCACCTTTAAACATCACATCTATAGTTCTACCCTTTTGCCGCTCATCTTCTATTTCATATGGTATCTTTGCTTGCTCAATATTATCAATCAAAGTATCAAATAATCCTCGTGGAATTTCAATATAACCACTTATATGATCCTGACCTAAATATATCCAACGTGCCGTATCATAATTTGATGTTCCAATGGCCTGATTTTTATAATAAATCGGATTACTTATTGCTGCTAATCTACGAATTTTATTTTGCAAGCCAACTTTAAGATTTATATTATCAACATAAATCCCATTCGACAATATGATATGCATTTTACCTTCTACATCTGTATTGGAAAATCTTCTATTTTTCTCCCATGGCTTTTCTCTATTCTCATCAACTTCAGCAGCCGCCATATTTTCTATAGAAAATGTCCACTCTCGTATTTTTTCTTCAAGAAATTCCTTCGAAAGTCTTGGTTTGCTCCACAACACTTCCCACTGGTTTGGATATGCATTCCAGTTACTGTCGATAAACGCACTATTTCCTTCCCCTAACGCCTTCCCTTGTAACGGAAGTGCAATCAAATTTCCTACTCCGCCCTCTGTGAGTACATCTTGTGCCGGAAGCATTCTATCATAATATTTAAACGATTTAAGATTTACCTGTTCTGCTCCTTTGTCCAATAATGCCATGCCAAATTTTCGCACCAAGGATGCTGAAATCGGATTATCAAAGAAAATCCATATATGTGCTCCTCTCCCTGATCTGGAACGTTCTACAAGTGGATCAATGCCATTTAACACACAAATTTTTCTCATCGCCTCCACTTCTTCAATCCATGTGTCATCCTCATTTGCAAAATCCTTTTTCTCTGCGCCTTTCTCATGATTATCAAAATCATATACCAAAAATCTACATGTTCCATCTGTAAGCAATGGATATACACCTATTACATCCGAAGCATTATATGACCGTCCGCGCAAATGCATTAATATATCATCTTTTGTCAATTGCTTATAGGACTGATATTTACAATTCTTACAATTTATACTTTGCCTATGTTTTTTAGGGCAGACTTCCTTCCAAAAGTTGTGACATTGTGTAAAATAGCTTGCCTCTCCCGTATCCTTCTTTTCATTTCTTTTTGCATACACATCCTGCCTTCCCCAGAATCTGGAATAAAACATAACAGCCATTTTTTCTGTTATTTCAGCAGGGGGTTGAATTCTCGCACCTTGATTCGTATCATATTCAGCCGACTCTTCTGATGAACGCAGACGCATTAATTCCTGTCTATAAGAAATACCAGCATTATCCAAGATATTCTTTAATATTTGATTTTCCAGTTGCAAGTCATTTAACCTAGTCTGCAAATGACTCATATTTTCGATTGGTTCTCGCATAATCTTTTCCTTAAATACTATCGCATCATTATCTAAAATACACTTTACTCTTCGTCTTACCTTCCCCTTTAAGAATATTTATCTTTTCCGCTTTTGACAGCAATCGACTTGCCGTTTTCACCTCAACTCCCAACAATTCTGCCGCAAAAGCACTGTTTATTTCTTTATTTGCATCCAAATAATTCAAAACAACTTGCATTCTTGCTCTTTCTAATTCGGACATTGATTCGGACATTGATTCGGACATTGATTCGGACATTGCCTCTTTCTTTTCAAATCCATCTCTAATATGAATAATCGTATTCAAATAGGTTCTGTCTTCGTCCATCTCAAATTCCGGCTCTGGTGAACCATTTTGTCTTAATTCTCTTAATATTGTCGGAATGCCCGTTCCTTTCTTCTCAGACAAATCAATTTCCTTAAACAATTCACCAATTCTTCTATTACGATACTTTCTTCCCTTTACCTTACCTGCTGCAAAACGTTCAATATTAATCCATTTTGCAAGTCCCGGATAATTAAGTATTTGAATACTATCTACATATATACGAATCTCTACCGGCTCTGCTTCCCGATATGATTTGTGGAAAACTGCATTTACAAGTGCCTCTTCTAATGCATTATATGGGTAGTTAAAATATCTTATCGATTCGGACTGTCCTTGCACCTTTATAACCTTTTGTTCAATCACTGTTGCTTTTATATAATCCATCGCATCCTGAACCTGTTTCCATATCGGTCCCGTAAATGTTTTTTCTGTAAAATCATCTGATGCCTCTGCTTCTTTTGTATTAAATCTAATCAATTCAATGTATGCCCCGGGAATTAATTTTTCCGGATGTTCTGTAAACATCAATACGCCAATATTTCTAATATCTAATTCCGTATCCGTCTCATTTGCAACTTCCTGTGCAAGCAACAAATCTTCTAATGAACTATTATTAAGTTCCTCCACCAAGCTGCTATTGCTTTTGCGAATAAAATCCTCAAGGTAACCTCTTCTGATGTTATCAATCGTTGCCTTTCTATTCACCCTGTCATCAAACGGAACCGAATTAAATTTATCAAACAGTTCTGATATTTCATCCTGTTTTGCATCAGTTGTAAGAGATGCTGGTCTAATCCAGTATTTCATTGTCTTATCTGCCTTTTGCCCTTTTTCAACATACACCGATTTCGGTGCCTGATAAGGACCACTATCACCTGCCGAACACCATAAATATATTAAAAAGGTTCCTTGTTTCTTGTAATCAATCACTTCTATTTTGGGAATATATCGTGGGACAATCTGATTACAATACTGAAATATTTCCTGTTGGATAGTATCCAATTCTTCCTTCGGAACACCCATCAGCGGGAATACCGGCATTCCATTTTTCTCTTCTACACCAATGACAATATATCCACCATTAGTATTATCAAAATCATTGGCAAACGCACAGATAGAGCGAATAATCTCATTCGGATTCCATCCTGTTTTATATTCCACACGGTCGTGTTCAACAACACGTCCTTCTAATAATGTTTCTATTTTTAATGGTATCATTCAACTACCTCACTTTCTTTGTCCACTTCCGTAAAGAAGTATTCCAACGTCTCCACAAACATATTATGTTCAAACAATTCCTCAATTTGCTCTCGCTTCATCCAAGTAACTTGTGCCACTTCATCTGTTGTAGCATTACTCAAATCAACTTCTCCATCATACTCAAACAACCAAACATCTACAATTTTATTAACAACTTTACCGAACTCTATTTTCTTTATATCAGACAAAATAACTTGTCCTTTTTCCGGTAATAAATCTACCCCTACTTCTTCTTTTACTTCTCTAAGTGCACCTTGCAAACTATCTTCCCCTTTTAACACTGAACCGTCCACACATTCCCACACCAAAGGAAATGCTGTTCTATTTGCAGAACGCTGCGAAATCAGATACTCTCCCTTAGAATTTCGAATCCACACATGCACCACCAGATGGTATCCATCTATCGGTAACTGCTCACCTCTGACATGATCCCTTCCGATAAGTTCCCTATTTTCATCATACAAATCCCAAATTTCTGCATCCGGTACATACTCTACAATATCCCCAAAATCTGCATTCAAAGTCTTACATATCTTGCTAAGAATCGTAAGACTCACCTCTTCATCTCGACGCAACTTTGTCATTGTATTTGGAGCAATTTCTGCCTTTTTACGCAAATCTGATTTACTCATCTTTTTATCTACTAACAGTTTCCATAATTTGTTATATGATACAGCCATAATAGCATCTCCCATTTTTATAAATCATATATTCCATCACAATTTCCTCAATTCATCCATCATAGCCGGACGATTTTTATATTTTGCTTTCCACTCAGTAGCTATTTGTTCCACAAGCTTTACTCCGCCTTTCATATGCTGCATCTTTCGTAGAAGCGAAACAAGGTGAGCATAGTGCTTCCGGTCACTTGTATGCATTGCCATTTTATTTACTTCATCCCTATACTTGCCCAATATCTGCTCCGGATACTCTTTTTTCAAAACCTTTTCATACTCCTGCAAAGCATATAATCCTGGTGAATTCAATACATATGTCAACAATCTGTCATATAATTTTTCTTCTTTATAGAGCCGTTCTACATGTGCATAGGCAGGAAGCTTTTTAAAGATTTCTTCTCTTTTTATGAGCCACTCATCAACACTATACTGTTTCTTTAATTCTCTATATAAATCCAAATCTCCAGCTTCATGCTCCAGCACCAATTGCCATAGCTGTTCTATGTAAGCACTCTTATTTCCCTGCAAAAGATAGATTTCCTTTTTCTTTTCACTGTATTCTGAAATCAAGCCTCTATACTGCTTATCCAATAAGATGCATTCATCCAAAACCTGCAGAACATGGTCATATTCCTTATTCTTCATACAAATGTCAATGTAGTACCTTCTTACAGTTGAATTATTCCAATATTTTTTACAAATTTCTTTTATTTGTTTCTCCGATACATTCTGCACCTTCAGCAATTCCAAATATCTTACTGCCCATTTCCCAACAGCATAGTCTCTGCTCCAATCGGAGTCCTTACACTCTGACCTTGCAATCATATTCTCAATAAAGTCCAGTTTTTCCTGCTCATATTCTTTTTCGCCAAATTCACTCATAAGAATCTGTTCTATATATTCCTCCAGATAATCTATAACAGAACCATCCAGATGAGATGTAAACCAGTCAAACATTTTTTTCTTTTCTTCAGTACTTACTTTCACAAGCAGTTCCAGCCACAGCTGATAAATCCTATCCGCCAGCATTCCGGTACCGCCATCAGAATCATCCATATCAACATCGCCAATTAGTACAAAGATATAATTCATCACTTCAAATGCGCTTAAATAGTTATCATTGTCTATCATCCGGCGTACATCTTCATCAATAATTTCTTCTAACTCTGATATAAAGCTATCTGCTTCATAATAGCTGATAAACCGATTTCTTCCCAGATATCTGTCTGCTATACAGCGGTGAGGAATAAACTTTTTTATTTCACCGTTTCAAAATTGCATTTATTATTTTTTAGCTATTATCCACATTTCTAAAAAAATTTTGATTGTTATCCACATTCCACAGGTCTAGTTCACCAATTTTTTGAAATTTGTG
>JAFQCI010000170.1 GCA_017416505.1 Lachnospiraceae bacterium | reverse complement strand
GCATTCCCTAGTATAATACCTAAATCTCCATTTTCAAAGGGAAGCCGGGTTGGGATATCCAGTTTAACACGAAATTCAATACCATTCTTCTTTGCCATCTCATACTTGTAATTAATAAATGCATCCACAATGGAGTTCTCAGTATTGGCAATTTTCAACCCTTCTAAGGATTTCAAGTTTGCCAGTTCCTTAATACACTGTTCTAACTTCTCATACTGCTTGTTTTGTAATAAACTTAGCACTTCTGTCATCTGGTGTTTTAAATCATGCCTTTTTCTTCGGAATTCAATCATCGCATCTTCTTTTTCTTTCATATATGTATCCATTAAAGCAAGTTCCTTTTCATACATGGAATTTTTATATTTCAATTCTAAGTTTTCGGATAATCTAAGATATAAATGAAATACTACAACATTAATTGCCAATACGATTAACATACACAGAATGACAGTTAAGCTAAACCCTTGTTGATTTAGTTTATACTCTGTAATAAATATATGATGAACCAAAAACATACTCCCTACCGGTAAAAACATAAATACCAAATTTGTTTTCCACGAAAGTTCACGAATGGCACGATTACAAAAAAAGCATTGTAGTATTTTCACTATAATTAACAACAAAATTTTTGATGCAATCGTACCTGCCAATATATTGGATTCGATTGAAACATTGAATAAAATAAAGAAACAAGCAACCAAAGATTCTGTCAACACAGCTACCGCTACATGAAGAATAGAAAATACAATTTTCCCCAAACAACTCCCTATAAAGAAACCACCAGCAATCGCAACAAACGATATACTTAAAATCATTCTGCTCCAAAGAGGAAAATCTGTCATAACATAATCTTCTATTATTTTCCAGAAAAAACATAAAACCCATATGAAACATCCAGTCTTTTTTATACCTTTTTTCTCAAAAAACGTTTTAAAATATTCTATTACAACCACTGCTGATACACCTGACATCAACAATGCTTCTATTATTTTCATTCCTATTTCCCGCAAAATCTTAATCCCCCATTGTTTTCCCAATTCTTTCTATATAGTGGGCATTTATTTCTTTTCTTCTATCTTCACTGATACTTAATCTCTTCCCATCCGTTAACTCGATATAATCAAATGCCTTTTTCGCAACATATCTGGCATTTACTAAAATGGATTGATGGACTCGCCAAAAATCAGCTTTCGAATCCTTAAACTTTTCTTGAATCAGATTCAATTTGTCATAATATTGTTTTCTTGTTCCATCTTTCAGGTAAATGTGCATCATTCTTTTTTCACTTTCAAAATACATAATATCATTTACCAGAATCCTGTAATATTCCTTATTGTATTTATACTCGTAATAAAATTCCCCTGCTGTAATCACCTCGTAAGCCTGTCTAAAATAATTGCAAACTATTTTTTCATCTATCGGTTTTACAATAAACTGAAATGGATGCACAGAATAAGCATCAATTGCATAATTGGTATGGCTTGTCACGAAAATAATCAATGCAACCTGATTTTTCTTTCGTATCTGATGTGCTGTTTCCATTCCATCCATATCTTTCATTTCAATGTCAAGAAAAACCAAATCATAGTCCATCTGTTGAGTCTCCCTATGCTGAATCAATTCTTTCCCATCAAAAAAAATGTCAATTTCAAAATGAAGACCTAATTGTTTTGATTCATTCCCAATAATACTCTCCAATTGACTAGTTACTTTTTCATCATCATCACATATCGCAATTTTTATCATCCAAACCACCTTCTACCTATGATAACTTCAGTTTACCTTATTTCCCCTTTTTCGTAAATAGATTTAACATGAATGGTCATTTTTTGCCCGATTTTGGTCCAAAATCCCTAAAACATAGCAAAAAAACAACCTGACAATTGTAAACTTAATCTGTTAGTTGTATGATTCTAACATATAAATCTACTTCTGCCAAGTTGTTTTTTGCTTCAATTCTATTGACAACACCTGTAAACTAATATAGACTTCTGACGTCCTGACCTACCTTATCCGATTCAATACACCCATTTCCATCTCATAAACATTGTCACATAATACATCGATATCTTCTTTATTATGACTGGCAAGCACAATGGTTTTCCCCATTTCTTTTAACTCCAGAAATAATTTTCTCATGTCAGCCACACCATTTTTGTCTAATCCATTCATTGGTTCATCCAGAATCAGAATGTTT
>JAFQCI010000169.1 GCA_017416505.1 Lachnospiraceae bacterium | reverse complement strand
TAAGGTTGTGGGGCAATAAGAAAAAACTTTCCCTTGTAAGTTGCCCATAAGGGCAAAAACAAGGGAAAATACATACAAGTTCACGATTTAAGGCTCTGGAAGCCTTGTAAAATAAGGAAAGTTAGTTAGAACAATAGATAACTTTCAATTTATGTAATTGAAAATACAAAAAATTTTGGAGTGACGATGATGAAGTTAGTATTTCCTAGTTTAGCTTATAAGGAAAAAGCAATCGAGTTTATAAATGAATTTAATGAATACAATTCTGATATCAATGGCAGTGGTGCCTTAGATGGTTATTTAGAAAATTCAACATATGAAGAATGGATAAAAAAGGTGTATGCTGATATTGATATTGCCAATATACCACAACCAAGAGTTCCTGCACTAACATATTTTTATGTGCGCGATGACGATGACAAAATTATTGGAATGATAAATATCCGATTAGCATTAAATGATTTTCTAAAAAAGGAAGGCGGACATATCGGGTATTGCATTAGACCAACCGAAAGACGAAAACACTATGCAACTGATATGTTAAACAGCGCATTAAAGGTATACGACACCCTTGGAATTAAAGAAGTTATTTTAACTTGTGACAAATTGAATGTTGCTTCTTCAAATGTTATCAAAAAATGTAAAGGTGAATTGGTAGAAGAATTTTATAGTGAAACTTTTAAAGAAGATATACAAAAATACATAATCAAGAGATAGAGAAATCCAGATTTTGAGGTGTAACAATGAAAGAAAAAATAACATTATGTGGTGACAATTGCATTATGTGTCCAAGATACAATGCAAATACTAACGAAGAACTAAAAGCTGTTGCCGAACTTTGGTACAAAGTTGGTTGGCGCAATACTATTGTTTCAAACGAAGAAATAGCGTGTACAGGCTGTTCTTCACATAAATCCTGTACATATAACTTAATTGAGTGCACAAAAGAGCATCATGTGAGCAAATGCAATCAATGTAGTGAGTTCCCTTGCAAAAAAATTGACGACATGCTAATGCGTTCCGCTAAGTACAAAGAAAAATGTATAGAAATGTGTACCAAACAAGAGTATGACATTTTGTGCAAAGCTTTCTTTGATAAAGAAAACAATTTAAAGAAATAAGCAAACTTGATATTTAAAAAAGGAAGGAAAGATATCATGAGTGAAAAAACAACAAGCAGAGTCGGTTCTTTGATTCGAGCTTTTAGAACTTCATCTGATATGACACAAAAAGAATTAGCCAGAAGATGCGGTGTAAATGAATCCACTATAAGAAACTATGAATTAGGTAATCGTTATCCAGATGCTGCTACTCTATTGAAAATCGCAGACAGCCTAAATGTCAGCTACTACACATTGGCAGACCCAAGCACAGATAATATATTTGGTGCCATAAATGCATTATTTGATATAGAAAGAGCATATGGTTTACGCCCTACTGTAAAAGACGGTATGCTTGCATTAAAGTTTGATGATAGGCTTCCTAATACTACTCCACGCCCACAGGAAGACATTGATAATTTTAAAATCGCAGTTGAACATTGGGCTAGACTTAGAGACAGAGTGGATACTGGAGAAGTTTCTGAAAGAGACTATTATCAAAAAAAATTCAGATTTCCTGCTAATCCAATT
>JAFQCI010000168.1 GCA_017416505.1 Lachnospiraceae bacterium | reverse complement strand
ACTGTTCACTCGTGCCTCGTAAACAGTAACAATTCGCAGGCTCATTTAGAGTTTTGCTTCGCAAAAGGAGCCTGCGAACTCCTGAATCACGTTCTTACGCACCAAAACAGCAAGTGTTTTGGTGCTGTCTGTACAGTAACAAAATATATCAGGAAGCCGTCACTAATGTGGCTAGGTACCATATGCAAAAAGAGCCATCATGTTTAAAATTTTTCAATCTTAAACATGATGACTCTTTCATAAAATGAGGGGGAGAGAGAATCAAAAAAAATATTTTGCTTGTCTACATGAGATATCATACTATTTATCTATGTCTAAAATATATTAATTTTGTTAACAATTTATGAATTATTTCTTTTTTTATTCAAACACCGGTACAACACCCCCCTCATACTGACTATTAATATAATCCTCTACTTCTTCTGATAATACTGCCTCAACCAATGCTTTTGTTTTTTCAGAATCTTCCTTCCCTTCTTTTACTACAATAATATTTACATAAGTCTGGGCTTCCTCTAATTCCTTGATTCCATGATTCAAATGATTCTCTATAATGTCTGCAACCGATAGCAAATGAGTTCCGTTTTGTTCATTAAAATCATCTAAATATGACTGATGCTGTTATCCTTTTCTCCCTTACAGATTCCCATTCCTTGACAAACAAAAAAAGAGCCATCATGTTTAAAATTTTTCAATCTTAAACATGATGACTCTTTCATAAAATGAGGGGGAGAGAGAATCAAAAAAATATTTTGCTTGTCTACAAGAAATATAATACTAATTAACTGTGTCCTAAGTGTGTTCATTTTTTTAACAATTTATGAACATTTTATTCCATTTTATATATTTTCATGCACAGAAGTAATCCAATATCCAAAGGTTCCTGTCTTTATTTCCTGTTGTTTTGCCTGTATAAAATTTGTAAAGCCAAATAACTCCGCTAAGTATTTGTCTTTATTATTATACACCCCCGGTACTCCCAAAACAGCCTGTTTTCCTCCATCCTGGAACCGGATATATCCTAACATCAAATATTGATAGGCAAAGTACCCATGTAATAAAAAGCTGTTTTTCCCTAAATACCAGTCATCTGCATTTAATAATCCAATGTCTTTTGGCATAATCTTAACACATTTTAAAAAGGAATCGTTCCCAAAAGAGGGGATGGTTTTTAATTGCAACATTAATTCTTCGATGGTTTTCGGCTTCGGCCAGCCCAATGTAGCAGGTTTTTCCTTTTCCTCTGACCCTCTTTCTTCCCCACTATCTATAATTTCCTGAATCAATTGCTCCACATCTTCTGCCTTAGTAGAACTTTCCTTTTCATTCAGTCTTTCTTCTCTTTCAATAGAATATGTATTTTCCAATTCCCCTTCTTGTTCTTCTTCCTGTTCCTCTATCTTTATTTCTTCCGCTTCTGCTTCTTTTATTTCTTTTATTTCTTCAACTTCTTTTATTTCCGTTTCGTTTATTTCCACTTCTTCTATTTCTATCTCTTCCACAGTTCCTTCATCTGTTTCCAATTCACTTGCCCGAATCCATTCCTGACTTCCCTGTTTTTTATAATATTCATTCAAAAATCTCTCCAGGCACTTGGACTCAGACCAATCCGTACCATGGCAAATCACGTCATCCTGCCAGATAGTCAAAGCCTCAATGGCAGAAAAAGAAAGTCCCTCTTTTCTTAAAATTGGTAAAATATTATGGAAAACTCCATGGCATTCTCCATTTACTGCCCTGATTGTCCCAACTAAGATAGATTTTACTTCCGGTAAAGTTTCATAATGCACATAAATCTGATATGTACCCTTTGCCGGTTTTACCTGAAGGTTCAGTTCTATGAAATCATTCAATCCCCGCACTCTGACAAAACCAGTATTTCTCCCTTTTTGTTCCTTTTTGTACTCGTATAAATATGAAATAAATCTAAAATTGGACATAAAAAAACTCACTTTCTACTATGGTATGGGCATATCACTAACACCAGACTTTCCATAAGGGAAACTTTTGTTACTGTTTACGTGGTACGAGTGGACAGTAACTAACTTTCGTCCCCTTAATGAAAAATAAGGTACTACCTTAAAGGCTTGTTGACATTTTCCATATCAGTATATGTGAAAGTGAGTGATTTTAGAACTTAAGCTTACCTCATTTTTATAATAACTTCCAGTGAAAATTCTGTTTCATCGCACTGAATTTTTACCTGCCCGTGATATTTCTCCACACTGGCAGTAATGTTTTGTATTCCAAATCCGTGATTTTTGGTATCCCGCTTTTTGGTTTTAATTTTTCCCGTTTCATCCACCAGCACCTTTTCCTTTACAGGGTTCTTAATGCTGATTAATAAATAATCTTCCAATGTTTTAATGGATAAACGTATCTTTCGCTTGTTTTCCTCCAATCCCATACAAGCTTCCAGGGCATTGTTAATGCTATTGGCGAAAATCGTACATAAATCCAAAGGCTCTATCTTACAACTGCCTATTATCTTTCCACTTACTGCAAAATCGATTCGATACTTTTCTGCCTCTGCAAGTTTTTCATTGATAACCGCATCAATAATAGGGTCTCCCACCGTTATGGTTTGGGATACTGCTGCCAGCTTATCTACCATATTATCAAGATAACGGTCAATTTCATCATAATCCTTTAATTCTGACAATGTTTTTAAACATTGAAGGTGGCTTTTCATATCATGACGATACTTTCTGGTATCCTCATCCAATTGTCGTAATTTTTCATAATGATTTCTCTGCATGGATAAATATTGTTCATTTACCCGGTTAATATCTTTATATTCTTCTCTAACCAAAAGACTGACAATGATAATCACAATCTCAATCAGCATACCAATGGACATAATAATGACTACTTCACTTACCAGCTGTACTCCGGCAGGGTCTTCCATATCTGCCATTACCATAGAAGAAATCCAAATCAGAATATCATTCAATAATACAATGCCGGTAAACATATAATAGTATCTTTGACGAAAGAACTCTACATACTGGTTCTGATTCCGATGCACCAAAAAAAATAAGGTAATCCAAAAAACAAAGGACAATACCTGACTTACCACTGTGGCTGTCAGGGAACTAAAAAGGTCTGGAAACATATATACTCTTATCATGTTCAAAATACCCAGTAAAAAATGGTCCAGACAGAACACTACCAAATAAGTACCTACACTGACGAAAAATACCTTTGTCTTATTTTGAGAATCAATACCCAACATCAAAACAAATATCACAAAGGCTGTCATTGCTGCATAGGTAATTAACTCCTGTCTCATTACCCCGGAAAAACAAGACAATGAAATATATAACAAAATCGATAATACTGTATTTTTTACTTTATATGCCTGTTGCAGATGCAATATATTTTTTATAATCAACCCGCATTTCAACAGGGTTAAAAAAAATAAAATAAAACTATGTGCTATTCCCATTTTCTTCCCTCTTTATCCTCTTGCATTTTTTCGAATATAATTAAAAAATTTCTCTTTCATGTACTTTACTTTATCACGGCCAATTTTGGCACGTTCTCCATTTTTCAGGATGATTTCACTTCCAACAATTTCTTTTATCCAGGATAAATTGACGATATAACTTCGATGGGTTCGATAAAAATCGCTATTTTCAAGTTTTGCCTCATATTCGTCCATTTTCCCGGTAATTCTTTCGTATCCATCTGTGGTACGAATCAAAACTTCTTTATTTTGCGCCTCCAGATAAATCACATCTTTATAAGGTATCTCTTTGTGATAGTTTTTGGCATCCAGTACCAGCACTTCATCATTAGAAAATTCATCAATAGCACTTTCAATGGCTTCTTTTAAAGCCTCTTTTTCTACAGGCTTTAGTAAGAAACGGAATGCCTTTACAATATATCCTTTGGACATCAATTCGTTATGAGATGTTAAGAAAATAATTTTCGTATTTTCATTGTTATATTTCACCTGATATCGTTTTGCTGTTTCCAAACCGTCAATTCCGGACATCTCAATATCCAAAAACAAAATATCTAATTGAAGGTCATATTCCAATAATTCCTCTCCACCAGAAAACTCTACAATGGTATATGGAATTTTTCGAAACTCCATATATTTATCGATGATTTGTCGCATCTGCTTTAAAAATATTTTCTGGTCATCGCACATTCCAATTCGCATTTCCTATCCATGTAACCTGTCTTCTTAAAGCAACCGGTTACTTTCCTTTCAATAATGTATTACTTAATGTGGCAAATTCTTGAAGACTTAACGCTTCTCCCCGCAAAGTAGGTGAATATCCTAATTCATTTAATGCAGCCGTCATCTGCTCTTTGATAACTTCTAATTCCTTCGCATTATTCACTGCATTTACTAAGGTCTTTCTTCTCTGGTTAAAAGCTGCCCGAATCAATGCAAACATAAACTTCTCATCTTCCACCTGTACCGGGCATTGCTCCCACCTGGTAAGACGAATGACTGCAGAACCCACATTGGGTCTTGGCATAAAGCAATTCGGTGGTACATTCGCCACAAGATATGGCTTGGCATAATACTGCACAGCTAGAGAAAGAGCCCCATACTCCTTGCAGTTCGGTCCTTCCTGCATTCTTTGTGCCACTTCTTTTTGCACCATAACCGTTACACTTTCTAATGGTACATGGCTTTCAAAAAGTCCCATAATAATAGGGGTGGTAATATAATATGGCAGGTTCGCCACTACTTTAATCGGCTTTCCCTCATTGTATTTTTCTACCAGTTCATTGATGTCTACTTTTAAAATATCCTGATTCAGAATCATAATATTATCATAGTCTTTTAAGGTGTCTTCCAACACAGGAATTAAGTTTTTATCAATTTCTACTGCAATAACCTGTCTGGCATGTTCTGCTAACATCTGTGTCAAAGTCCCGATTCCAGGCCCAATCTCCAATACACAGTCTTCTTTGGTAATCTCCGCAGCCGCAATGATTTTATCTATGACTCTTTCATCAATTAAAAAATTCTGTCCAAACTTCTTTTGAAAGTTAAACTGATATTTTTTGATTACTTCTATGGTTTTTTGTGGGTTACTGAGTTTTTCCATCTTTTCTTTTCTCCACTTCTTTTTCCACTCTTTTTTCTATTCCATATACCCGTTTGGCATTCTCATTGGTAATACGAATCACTTCTTGGGTAGGCATTTCCCTGATTTTCGCTATTTTTTCTGCTACATAAGGAAGATAATGGGAACTATTTCGCTTTCCTCTATAAGGTGTCGGGGTAAGATATGGGCAATCCGTTTCCAGGACTATCCTGTCCATTGGAACTTCTTTTACTACTTCTTTTAATTTTTTCGCATTAGAAAAAGTTACAACTCCTCCAATGCCAAGGTAGTATCCGCATTTCACAAAGAACTCTGCACATTCCTTAGAATAAGAAAAACAATGAATGATTCCTGTTAATTTTCCCTGATATTCCTTCATGATTTCCATGGTATCGGAAGCTGCATCCCTGCTATGAATAATCACAGGTTTCTTTTGCCTTACTGCCAGTTCCAGCTGCGCTATAAACCATTTTTTCTGAATATCCTTTGGAACCTCATCGTAATAGTAGTCCAGCCCGATTTCCCCAATGGCAACCACCTTTTCTTCCTTTGCCATTTCCTCTAATTCCTTTAAGGCATCCTCGTTTAACTCTTCTACCTGTTCCGGATGCACTCCTACTGCTGCATAAACAAAAGGATACTCCTTCGCAAGCTCTATGGAACGCCTGGAAGATTTCATGTCTGCTCCCACATTCACCAAGCCTTCAATCCCATGAAATTCCAGACTTTTTAATAATGTTTCTCTATCTTTATCATATGCTTTATCATCAAAATGTGCATGAGTTTCAAAAATCATGAGCATCCTCCTTGGTATCATCATATATCTATAGTATACGATGATACATAATGAATGCAAGACCTTTATCCTAAAAATTTTTTCAAATCTCTTGCATTATATATTATTCTGTGGCAAAGTATATAGTAGTGTCTTAACTATTTATGTTTTAACTATAGAAAGGAAAAGAAGAATGAAGAAGGTAAAAAACTTACTTTTTGTATTATGTATGACTTTATGTATCGGTGTTTTCACTGCTTGTTCTAATACAAACACAGATACTTATAAGAACTATGTTCAAAGCGTTTTAGATACTAATTTTAAAGGCGTTTATCAAGATTATATGGAGCTTACCAGTGCTTCCGAATCACAAGCTTCTGAAATTTATGAAGCAAACATTTCAGCCATCACCAATGATGTTCTTTCCTCCGGTTTAATTACAGACCCTACAGAGGAGGACCTTGAAAGATTACGCCAGTTTGCCATTACATTATTAAACAAAGCGGACTATAACGTAAAAGGTGTAGAAAAGAAGGATGGCACTTATTATGTGAATGTTGAAATCCGTCCATATATCTTTTATTCCACTTTACAGGATAAACTCCTTACCAAGTATTCAGAATTATCGGAAAAATATCAGGATGTAGACATTGATTCCATGTCCAATGAAGAATATGCCAGCTATGTAGCAGAATACAATGAAGCTACCTTCACTCTTATGGATGAAGTCTTAAACCTAAACGAATATGAAGAATCCGTTACTGTAGCCTGCAAAATTATTGTTTCGGAAGATTACTACGAAATCAATTCCAGTGATTATGAAACCATTTACAGCACTATATATGTGCCAATTGAATAAGTAAAATATCTAAAAAACACCCGGAGCATACACTAATGTATTTTCCGGGTGTTATATTATTATTGTTACTGTTGCATGTGTACAGTAACTCATTATCTTTTATGACTTTTATCGAATTGGTGCTCCACTTGGCATTTCTTTTTCTGTAGTCACCAAAGCAAGTTCTCCTGCTTCATTTTCTGCACAAAGAATCATTCCTTCTGACAATACTCCTGCTAATTTGGCTGGTTTTAAGTTGGTAACTACTACCACTTTCTTGCCTACCATCTCTTCCGGAGAATAATGAGCTTTAATTCCTGACACAATTTGTCTTACCTGGCTTCCAATCTTAACCTGTGAGCATAATAATTTCTTTGACTTCTTTACCTCTTCACAGGCAATGATTTCACCTACCTGAAGCTGTACCTTTGCAAAATCATCAATGGAGATTTCTTCTAATGCTTCTACATCCATTCCTTCTTTTGCCTTTTCTTCTTTTAAAGCTGCTTCTTTCTTTGCTTCTACCTTTTCTAAGACTTCGTTAATATCAAGTCTTGCAAAAAGAATCGTTGGAGTTTCTACCACCTTGTTACCACTTGGGTATAATCCATAAGAATCCAATTCTTCCATGGCTCTCTTAGTAGTATTTAACTGTTCTACGATTTTATCTGCTGTTTCCGGCATAAATGGTTCTAACAGACTGGCACCCATGGTAATGGTTTCCACTAAGTTATATAAAACAGTCTTTAAGCGGTCGCTCTTTTCCTCTTCCTTTGCCAATGCCCAAGGCATGGTTTCATCAATGTATTTATTACAACGTTTGAATAAGTTAAAGATTTCTGTCATGGCATCTGCCACACGTAATTTCGCCATCTTATCGCAAACTTTTCCTTTGGTTTCCAAGGCAACCTTCTTTAAATCTTCATCTACTTCTTCCACTACCTTTGCATCGGTTACAACACCATCAAAGTACTTGTTACACATAGAAATCGTACGATTTACCAGATTTCCTAAGGTATTTGCCAAATCGGAATTCATTCTTTCCACCATCAATTCCCAGGTAATCACACCATCATTTTCAAATGGCATTTCATGAAGTACAAAATAACGTACTGCATCTACTCCGAAAAATTCTACCAATTCATCAGCATAAATAACATTACCCTTGGATTTACTCATCTTTCCGTCACCCTGTAATAACCATGGGTGTCCAAAAATCTGCTTTGGCAATGGCAAATCCAATGCCATTAAGAAGATTGGCCAGTAAATGGTATGGAAACGGATGATATCCTTACCAATCAAATGTAAGTTAGCAGGCCAGAATTTATTAAAGTTTTCCTGATGATTTCCGTCTGCATCATATCCGATTCCTGTGATGTAGTTGGTTAGAGCATCCAACCAAACATAAATTACGTGTTTGTCATCAAAATCAACTGGAACACCCCATTTAAAAGAAGTTCTGGTAACACATAAATCCTGTAAGCCCGGCAATAAGAAATTATTCATCATTTCATTTTTTCTGGATTCCGGCTGAATAAATTCAGGATGTGTATTAATGTGTTCAATCAAACGGTCTGCATACTTGCTCATTTTAAAGAAATATGCTTCTTCCTTTGCAGGCTGGCATTCTCTTCCACAATCCGGACATTTTCCATCTACTAACTGAGAAGTAGTAAAGAAGGATTCACAAGGAGTACAGTACATTCCTTCATAGTGTCCCTTATAGATATCTCCCTGCTTATATAATTTTAAGAAAATCTTCTTTAACTGCTTTTCATGGTCTTCGTCTGTGGTACGAATGAATTTATCATAGGAAGTATTCATTAAATCCCAGATTCTTTTGATTTCTGTAGCAACATTGTCTACAAATTCCTTTGGGGTAATATTAGCTTCTGCTGCCTTTAATTCGATTTTTTGTCCATGCTCATCTGTACCGGTCTGGAAAAATACATCGTATCCTTCCTTACGCTTAAAACGGGCAATGCTGTCTGCCAATACAATCTCATAGGTATTTCCGATATGTGGCTTTCCTGAAGTATATGCAATGGCGGTTGTCATATAAAATGGTATCTTTGACATAATAGGTTATTCCTTTCCCTTTTTCTTATATTGTTTTTCATTTTCTATGATTAAGGTTTTCCAATCATTCTTTCTTTATTCCTCAATCGTTTCTTCTAACTTTTCTCTTAACACACGATATAGCATCGTCTGACTGTAAAATTCACCGTCTTCGTTTACGGTAGATTTGGAGCTGATATAATAAAGATATTTTCCACTGGTAGAAACTGCACAAAATAACTTATCTTCTACCCCATCGTTGATTTCCTTTGGTAATAATTCCGGATATCCGAAGAGTCCATCCTCCTGTTCTTTTGTGGCATAAACCATATATACACCGTTATTTGGTCCCGGTGCAGTAAAATAATATGTGCCGTCTTCTGCCTTTACAATAGAACGTATATTTATGATTTCTTCCCATAAAACAGAATTTTCTTTCTGGGTATTTGTGTCCTCTACCGTATCTTTCGAGTCCAGGGATTCTTCCTGGCTCGTATCGGTCTGGATTTCACTTTCTTCCTCTTCCATTCCCTCTGCTTTTTCTATTTCATCTTCTTCTGAAACAGCAGTTTGAATGCGTCCTTCACCAAACAACTCTTCTGCCATATAACCCTTTGCAGAATATGCTGCCTTCGCAATCAAAGTGCCACTTTCCATATCTTCTGCAACATAATAAATATTTTCTTCTTCATCCACTCCGGAGATAATCTGATTTCCGCTTTCATCGGTTCCTTCCAGCAAGGTTAAATGATTCAGACGATTTCCTTCAATATCTGCCACCGCAAGGCGAAGAAAGAAGGATTCTTCTGAACTTTCCATATCCGGATTTTCTGATAATATGGATAAATAAGCTTTGGTTCCTTCCTGATTCGTAGTGAAATAAATGCAGGAAACATCCTCATTATCCCACTCCATCTTAACAGGCTCTCCATATCCTTCAAGCTGTTCCTGATAATCGAATCGTAACACTTCATAAACCGGCATCGCCAGTTCCGTGTCCTCGAAACAGGTACTAACATACAATGTTTCCCCATCTCCTACCACAGAAACACTGATGATTTCTCTTCCTTCCAACTGAGTCAATTCACAGGACTCAATCATGCCCACAGGGGCATCTACCGGTTTTATCTCTTCTGGATTCTCTGTGGTAACAATATCTGTGCTTTCGTTTTGCTCTGTTGTAGTCTTATTACTTCCTTCCTCCTTTTCGCATCCCGTCAAAAGAAGTCCCCCAAGACATAAGCCCACAACCATTGGTTTGATTTTCTTTTTCATAATCAACCCTCCATTTCAAACACACTATTCCCCATATATTTCAATCTTACCCATTTACTTCAGTTTCACAATAAATGCAGCGGTAAACTCTCTTTTCTGTATTCACCAATTCAAAAATCTGATCGATTTCCTGCTCAATGGTAGTAATACATCTAGGATTCTTACATTTTACCACATTAATTACCTTTTGTGGCGAAGCTAACTTCTTCTTTTCAATGGTTACTCCGTCTTTGATAATGCTGACAGAAACATTTGGGTCAATGTAACCAATCAAATCTAAATTAATACTGTATTCCTTATCAATCTTAATAATGTCTTTCTTTCCCATCTTATGACTTTTCACATTGGTAATAATCGCAACGGAACAGTCTAATTTCTCAAGCCCTAAATCATGGTATATTTCCATTCCTTTTCCGGCTGTAATATGGTCTAAAACAATTCCATTTTGTATGCTGTCAATGTTCATCTCTTATGCCTCCAATCCTAGCAGTTTCATAATTAATGCCATTCTTACATATTTCCCATATAATGCCTGCACGAAGTACTTCGCTCTCTTATCATCATCTACCTTAACAGAGATTTCGTTTACTCTCGGAAGTGGATGAAGGATAGCCAGTTCTTCTTTCGCATTCTGAAGCTTATTCATATCAAGGATATAGGTATCCTTTAAACGAACATAGTCTGCTTCATTAAAGAATCGCTCTCTCTGCACTCTTGTCATGTATAATACATCCAATTCCGGCATACTGTTTTCCAGACTCTTTACTTCCACATATTCTACATTGCCCTTATCCAGGATATCAGTTTTAATGTAATCCGGCACCTTTAATTCATTTGGAGAAATTAATACTATCTTAATTCCTTCATATCTGGACAATGCCTTAATCAAAGAATGTACGGTTCTGCCAAACTTTAAATCCCCGCAAAATCCTATGGTGAAATGGTCAAGTCTGCCCACTTCCCGGCGAATGGTAAGCAAATCTGTTAAAGTCTGGGTTGGATGATTATGGCCGCCATCTCCTGCATTGATAATCGGTATATCAACATTTAATGAAGCAAGGAGCGGTGCACCTTCTTTTGGATGACGCATAGCAATAATATCTGCGTAACATTCTACCACCCGGACAGTATCTCTGACACTCTCACCCTTTGAGGCAGAAGATGAATCCGCAGAAGAAAAACCAAGTACATTGCCGCCTAATTCCATCATCGCAGCTTCAAAACTTAAACGTGTTCTCGTACTTGGTTCAAAAAATAAAGTCGCCAGCTTTTTCCCTTGACAAATCTGACTGTACTTTTCTTTATTTAGAATAATATCATCTGCTAAGTCTAAAATTTCAGAAATTTCTTCTGTAGTTAAATCCATGGGATCAATTAAATGTTTCATCTTTTCCTCCATCTACACTTTTTCTGTCTATTATACTAGTCTTCCTTCTTTTTTTCAAGTAAGGAATCCAAATAGTTTTTTAGTACATTTCGGGAAGCCTTGGTAAAGGCATAGTAGCCAAAATTTACGAGCAGAGAACAGGCTGCAAATAATAGAAACCAAAGCCATTCCTCCCCCTGTATCCCATGATGGCTAAACAAAACAAAAAGTGCAATAATAAACATACTGGTAACAAGAGATAAAATCGTAAAGGAAAGGAAGAACTTAGAATAATTCCATCGGATTCTTGTTTTTCCTTTCACTTCACTTAAGGAACCGGACAACTTTGTCACAAAACTGCTGGTATTCCGGATATAGGCCGGTTTATGGTAAAAATAAAATTTCTTTCCCCCCACTTTTCCCATAAACACCGCCTCATTCCGGTATTTTTCCTGATTTTCCTCCGTAGGTTCAATGATATTTTTTCTTAAAATATCATTCCATTCTTCAATGGTATACTCTGTGTATATTGTGTATCTTTTCTCTTTAAATTCCTTTTTCTTCATAGTATATTTCCCCTTAATCTTTCGTTCTAATTCACTATAGTATCTACCTGACCGTCTTTCACGATAAAACTTATATTGATATATTCTTTGGTAACATACATCGTGCAGTCATGAAGTATCACCTTAGTCCCCCGGAATACCTTATTGGTAACAGTTATTTTAGCATGAATCGCACTCTTTATCTTACTTTGCAGTTCGTCAAGCTTAGCATTTAAAGTTTCTAATTCCAATTCCTTGATTTGCTTCGCTCTTTCCAGCTTCTTTCTTCTTGGGTCTTCCTGTAACGTATGATTTCCGGACTCCTCCATATTTTTAAATGCCTCTAAAGCCCGAAGCACCATTCCCAGTTCAAACTTTGTCTTCTTTTTCGTTTCCTGTAATTTCTGTTCATCCCGAAGCCAGCTTTCACTGATTCCACATTCCAGTTGAGTCTGTATTTCAGCATTACTTCCAACTGTACTTGCAGTAATTCCCCCAGTTGCATGAACCCTTCCTCCAATGATGGTTCCATACTTTCCATTGGTCTGAATCACGCCCGCTACCTCTATGTCGGAATTTAGAATGGAATTGGCATATAAATTTCCCAATGTACGAATGGTGGCAGATTCAAAAAACTTACCATGAATATCTCCACCTGCAGTCAATTGAGCCTTGTCGTTACCGGAAATTCCACTTTTTAAGATAATATCCTCTCCGGCTTCAATGATGGCTGCTCCAACATGACCGCTTACGACTACCTGACCCTTGGCTTTGATTACCATACCGGAGGCAACATCGCCTTTTACATGAACATCCCCCACAAAGTCTACATTACCGGAAATTAAATCAACATCACCTTTTATAATCAAAACCTTTTCAATCATCAGCAGACGGTTCTTTATTTCTATCTTACCATCTACCTTGGCAAAATATTCCCTTTTATCTTCTGTCATATAAAATCCCTGCCCCTTTAAAGGCGGGATTTCCTTTCCCGGTTTAGCATTCAATGTCCTGCCCTTTATGGTATATCCCGGCTCGCCCTTCGTAGCCGGAATATAGTCTGCAATCTTATCTCCTGCCTTCACCATCTGGAAATATTTCGTATTCCTATAATCTACGGAGCCATCCGGTAACATCTTCGGATTCTTCTTTATCTCCGAATTAAAAAGAAAATCAAAATGTCCATTTTCCCCAGGGGTCGCAGGCTTTCCTTTTGCAATCAGAATCTTCTCATCACATAACTTTTCAGAAAGGATTCGCTTTATGGCATCCTCATCAATCCCGGATGTTATTTTTTCTTTCCTGAGTATGGCTCTAATCCTTTCCTCTGTCAGATTTTTCATCTTCTTGGAGGGAACAAAGATATAGGCCTCCATATCGTCTTCACATACTTCAATGCTGATTTCATCGCCTTGCAATAATTTTCCAATCACATCTTCATTCATAAAGCCACCTCTTTTCTTAATATTAAACCGGGATTATGTCATGAATCACGTTCTTACGCACCAAAACAGCAAGTGTTTTGGTGCTGTCTGTACAGTAACTCATATTCATCAAATTCTAACATACTATTTTTTTCATTATACCATGCTTTCTTTCTCTTTGCACTAATTAATGTAGGTAATATAAGTATTTCCTGCCTGTTCAAAATCTGATGTTATCACATTTCTTTCCACCTTTACTTCCTCTAAAGTTTCCAAATCGACATAGCGGATATAAGTTGCGTTATAACTGAATATCAACACATAGGCACCTTGGCTGTTTTTCGCAATTACCATAGAACCCTTGTCAATATAATATAAAACCTGGTCTAAAGAAATTCCACTAAAGTAAATGCCATCACATTCTAACTGATCCCTTAAAATATTCTCCGGACTTTGAGCCAGATTCTCAAGTTCTTCCTTATCTATTTCCACACCTTCATGCTTCAATATGGTGGCAAGGCAGGCAGCCAATGTTTCCTCTTTACTATCCGCTTTTACAAATTCAATGTCCTCAATCTTTGCATATTCTGATTTATTCTTTTCCCAGATATACTTTTGAGCATGGTTTACCACTACACCATCCGAAAGGAAGGCTTCCGTAAGGGCCTGAGCCGCATCTGTATAGGAGCTTTTTAAAGTTCCCTGCACATACACATAATATTTCTTATTATTACCGCCATCTTCCGGCACAAACACAATGGCTACATCTTCCCTTACCCTTTGTTTTGTCATAACAAACTTAGGCACTGTAGTGACATAAATATAATTCGGGAATACCAGAAAATTCTCTAAATACCGTTCAGAATTATTTATCTTTTTCAACACTACATCTTTTTCTGAATCCTCTTTGTTTGCAATATAATCATCCTCTACTGACAGATACTCCTCACCCATTTTTTGAGCTCTCTTAATGGTAAGAATTTCATCCTTAATAGAAGCATCCATCAGATAAAGTCCGTCTTTTCTGTATTCCTTTATTACCTCATTGGTTTTTGCCATAATCTTAAGTTTTTGCATTGGGAATTTAATGACTTTCTGGTCTTCCTTCACCACATCTGCTTCATTGGCAATTCCATAAATCAAATCTTCCTCCATAAATCCAATAGGCTTTATATTGGTTCCCTCCTCGGCAACAATGGAGTCAATGGTTCCCTGCTCTAAATTCAATCTTACGATTTCTTTATAAACACCGTCTTCTTTCATGTAAGCCACCAGACTTCCATCTTCTGAAACACACAGGGTTTCCTCTAAGATATCCGTATCAATCATATCTGTGGTTAGATTCTTTGTATCCACCATACAGATTTCTCCGGAAATATAGAAGTAGAATAAATTATCCCCTTTCATATAGGATAACCGTTTTACATCCTGTTTTAATACCTGATAAGGTTTGGTGGAAGGAATAAAAGCCAATTCGCTGATACAGTTTTCCTGAGATAAATATCGGTACAATGCGATCCCACATTCTCCTTCGTGGTCACCACGATTCATATATCCATACACAGTAAAGTAAACTGCCCCATCCGACCGCATTTTTAAGATATTAATGTCATACTGGTCGTTATTGTTTCGAACATCACTAAAATCTTCCTGTCGGAATCCAAACACCTTGGAAATCTTAGTATTTTGATAGTCATAGTACCAAAGTTCTCCTGCCTTTACAAATACCACTTTTTTATTATCTTCACTTACCATCCAATCGGATTCTTCCACATTGGAAATACCGAAGCGGAAACGGTTATTTTTCGTGTCCACTAAAGACACCTGAAAGATCTCTTCCATGGTTCTGGAATACCCATTCAGATAATTCCTCTCTTCCTGTGTATTCACCGTAAAGCACTCTGTAACAGAATAATATCTGGTAATCTCTCCTACATCGGCACTGACAAAATACTTCATTTCAATTAAAGATTCCTGGTTCGCATATTCTTTTACCGTAGGAACTATGGTAGTTACCACCCTAGGCTCCAATCCTCCCCATGACACCAAATCAAACCCACTATGGATATCCACTTCTGCCATATTGGTCTGATTTCCACTTTTTTCTTCCTCAAAATACTTCTCTACTTCTACCGACTGGGCTTTGTCCAACAATGATTCATGAAGATAATTCGCAAACTCTAAATCTTCTTTTATATTTATCTCATCACTTTTTATAATTCTGGTATAATAATTTGCTCTCACCTTTCGATCTGTTACTAAGGTTAGCACCAGAATGTATTCCTGATTGGGATTCAAGTCCATCCGCAGTTTAATCACTGCCTTCTGGTCTTTTACCTCCACTTCTCCTTCTTCAATTAAGGAGCTGCCATCTACCAGACGCACCTGATAAGAAACCGTTTCAATCTGGTTTTTATAAGGTTCAATATATAATTCAATTTCATTGCTTCCCTCTTTCAAAGGAGTCAAGGAATCACGAAACAATGCCTGATTGATTTCCTGGGTAAATCCATACATACAATTTATTTTTTCTCCCTTGGAACTCATATAAATCAAAGGCAGGTTTGACTGATACATTTCATGGTAACGGGTTGTGTCATCAATGCTTTGAATACGGTTTGAAACCAACAACGTAACCACAAAAACAACCATAAGTACTATGGCTTGAATTATGATATTTTTCACTTTTTTTACTAATCCATCTTGGTTTACCATTTCTTATCATTTCCTATTTCTATTTGAACAATCGTTTTAGTGTTAAGTCTAAATTTAAGAATTCCGATAATTCATCGTATTCTTTTTTCTTCTTTGAGGCATTTTTTACTGTACTGATGTCCTTTACTGCACGAATCATCAGATTCTTTGGAGTATGTTCCATATCGATAAATTCCAAAATCTGCGTACGATATCCATGCTGTTCCAGTAAATTCGCCCTCATTCCGTCTGTTACCAGAGCGGACACTCTCTCTTTTAAAATACCATATTCTAAAATCGGTGTCAAAACTTTCTGTTTTATCTGTTTATTTGCCTCATGCTGACAGCAAGGAACGGATAAAATAACCTTTGCTCCCCAATTTACAGCCTTATATAAGGCATAGTCCGTAGCAGTATCACAGGCATGCAGGGTTACTACCATATCTACCTGGTCTACCTCTTCATAATCTTTAATGTCACCTTTATAAAATTTAAGCCCTTCCTCATATCCGTATTTTTTACTGAGGGCGTTACAATGGTCGATGACATCTTCTTTTAAGTCTAACCCGATAATATTCACTTCATACTTATGCAGTACTTTTAAATCGTAATACAATGCAAAGGTAAGATAAGATTTTCCGCAGCCAAAATCCAGAATATTTACCACACGGTTTTTCGGAAGATATTCAATAACATCCTCCACCATCTCAAGGTAGCGGTTGATTTGTCTGAATTTATCATATTTTTGCTTGATGACGGTTCCTTCTTTCGTCATTACCTTTAAATCATATAAGAAAGGAACAAACACTCCCTCTTCTAAGATATATTTTTTGGTACGATTATGCTCCATCACCGCAGATTCTGCCTTTTCTTTATTTTTCTTAACCTTAATATTAGAAACTAATTTCTTGCTGATTAAGATACTGCATTCTTCTTCCTGGGTTTTAATCTGTACCTGCTTATAATCTAAAAGCAAATCCTCTACACGATAGATAAGCTCGTCTTTTTCGTAGTTTTGATGATATACTTTTTCTTTTACATAGCTTGTCATCTGAAAAAACAATTTTCCTTTCAAAAGAACCGGGCGTACCTTTACTTTTGTAGCAGTAGCCTGGGACTTAGGATTACTGAACACCATCTGAATCAAGGTTTCATTGACATAAGCTGCTATTTTTTCCTTTGCTTTTTCCATTTTTACACTTTCCTTTTCCTGTTTTTATCCTCAATAACGGAATAAACTCAGCCTGGTGTAAAGTTATTTCTTTACATCAAACTGAGTTTTTTCATCAGTTAAAGTATTGGAACCGCCTCATGCGATTATGATGTCGGATTCTTCGTTTACACATTTCATCACATAATAATACCTGAATAAATTCCTTCAAATCCGGATTGGCACCTAAATGAGGAGCACAGCCTGAGCATTGGTCATAAATCTGATTCCTTAGATTCAGAATCTGCTCTTTATCCGGATACTCATCAAACATCATACTTCCTTCTTGTTCCATCTTATCACATTCATCATTAATCAGACTTGTCAAATGAAGTAAATTCCCCGGAACAAGTCTGGAAAGATAATCCATATCTTTTTCAATTTCTTCTTCTTCGAAGCCTACCATAAATTCTTCCATGAAAACTCCAACCTGATTTTCTTACTAAAAGTATATGATATCAAGTTCAAAAGTTTCATGGAAACCCAATTATTCCCACCATATCCTATCAGCCATAATTCACAGGGCTAGTTTCCAAATGAAATTCCCATGGTTTTGGCACCTTTGATGATATCGCAATCCGGGTCAACGGTCTTTAATTTTCCTGCTGCCTCTTCTAAAGGTACTGCTACCATCTGATTATTCTGAATGGCTGCCATATATCCGAATTTTTCATCTAAAATCAACTGGGCTGCAAAAGCACCAAGTCTGGTTGCCAATACTCTGTCGTATGGGTCTGGACTTCCACCTCTTTGAGTATGTCCCGGAATGGTAATTCTTAATTCTTGTCCGGTTCTTTCCTTGATTTGTTCTGCAATTTCATAAGATATACTTGGATAGGTGGAAGCTGCTCTCTTTGCCTTTAATTCCTTCTTGGAAAGTGCAGCATCTTCTTTTGAAATAGCACCTTCTGCTACCGCTAAAATAGAGAACTTCTTTCCGGCTTTATTTCTCTTTTCTAATGCCTTTATAATTTCATCCATATCATATGGAATTTCAGGAAGTAAGATAATATCTGCCCCACCTGCAATTCCTGCAAATAAGGTAATCCATCCAACTTTATGTCCCATAATCTCTACAATAAACACTCTGGAGTGAGAAGCCGCTGTGGTATGAATGCAGTCAATGGCATTGGTTGCGATATCCACTGCACTTTGGAAACCAAAGGTCACATCCGTTCCCCAGATATCATTGTCAATGGTCTTTGGAAGGTGAATGACATTTAAACCTTCTTCTCTTAATAAATTGGCAGTTTTTTGTGTTCCATTTCCACCCAATACAACCAGACAATCTAATTTTAACTTCTTATAAGTGGATTTCATAGCCTCCACCTTGTCCAGTCCATTTTCGTCTGGATTTCTCATTTGTTTAAAAGGTTGTCTGGAAGTACCAAGAATCGTACCTCCCTGTGTTAAGATACCGGAAAAATCATCACTGGTAAGCTTTTTGTAATCTCCATACATTAAGCCCTTGTAACCATCGATAAAACCGTAAACTTCTAATTTGTCTTTCTGGGCACTAAGACCTTTTACCACACCTCTCATGGCTGCATTCAATGCCTGACAATCCCCACCGCTTGTTAACATACCAATTCTTAACATAAAATCTCCTCCTTGTATATAGTGCAAATTATAGCTCGATTCTGTGTTCCAATGCTCTTAACAAAGTTACTTCATCAATACATTCCAAATCTCCGCCTACCGGTACTCCACTGGCGATTCTGGTCATTTTAATTCCGGAGGGTTTTACCAGCTTCGTAATATACATGGCTGTGGTTTCCCCTTCCAGATTCGAATTCGTGGCAATAATAAGTTCATCCACATCGTTTTTTAAACGCACCATTAACTCTTTTAATTTGATATCATTTGGGCCAACTCCCAACATAGGAGAAATGGCACCATGCAATACATGATATACCCCATCGTATTTTCCGACTTTTTCATATGCAGCCAGGTCCTTGGTACTTTCTACTACCATAATCAGTTTTTTATTTCTTTCCTTGCTGGCACAAATCGGACAGATTTCCTTATCTGTAAGGGTAAAACATTCTTTACAGAATCGAATGTTTTCCTTTGCACTTTTAATCGTGTCTGAAAGCTTATCCACCTGTTCTTTTGGCATATGAATAATATGAAATGCCAATCGCTGGGCAGTTTTATTTCCAATTCCCGGAAGCCTAGATAATTCTTCTATTAAATTAGTTATCTCGGTACTAAAGTAGTCCATATGCTACCTCCAATTAGAATGGGAATCCTCCGCCTAAACCACCTAATCCTCCGGTAATTCTGGACATTTGTTCATTTGCATCTGCTTCCTGGGCACGTAATGCTTCGTTGGTAGCTGCCATAATCAAATCTTCTAACATTTCGATATCATCTTTATCTACTACTTCTTCATCGATTTTTACGGAAATTACTTCTTTCTTACCGGAAACCATAACCTTAACCACACCGCCGCCTGCAGATGCTTCATAAGTCTTGGTTTCTAGTTCCTGAGTTGTTTCCTCCATCTGTCGCTGCATCTTCTGTGCCTGCTTCATTAAATTGTTCATATTTCCAGGCATCATTCCTCCTGGATATCCACCTCTTTTTGCCATTTTTAAATCCTCCTAATTCTCAATTTCTATCTTTAAATATTTCACCTTGGTCATATCTATATGCTCAAGGGATTGATTTTCCTGATTGCTTAATGGAATACATTGAAATGTTACTTCTTTTCCAATGACTTCCCTGGCGATGTCTTCCAATTCCTTTAATCGTCGATTTAACCCTTCCGTATCCTTAGGATTCCAATAACTATTAATGTTAGGATCCTTCGAATCATACAAAAGATTTAAGGTATGCTCTCCAGAAGCAATTCCTATCCCTGCCCCCTTAAGCATATTCTGTAATACTTTTGGAGTTTTCTTCTTTATGGTTTCCCATTTGGAAACAAAAAGTTTCAAATCTTCAATCTTCGCCGGTTCATAATGTTTTATTAATTCTTCTTTGATTTCTTCTTCCTTTATACCGGAAGGTTCCTCGGCTCTCACTTCTTTTACAATTACTTTCGGCTCTGCATTTACCTGCTCCATCTGGTTTTCCAAATCCGTCAGTCTTTGTAAAATCGCAGTAAGGTCCTGTTCCATTTTCGGAGTACACATCTTTATCATGGCTACTTCCAACAGAACTCTTTTATTTACAGAATACCGCATTTCATTGGATAACTCTGATAAAATGCGGATGTACCTCATAAGGGTTTCTTCTGATAATTTCTTAGACATTTCCAACATGAATTCCTGTTTTTCCTTGGATACTTCCAGCAATTCTTCTTTTCCCTCTGTCACCTTTAACATCAGAAGGTTTCTAAGATACCAGGTAAAATCCAGAACAAACTGCCCTAATTCTTTTCCCTTCCATACAATGGCATCAATTTCTTCCAGTACCCTTTTGGTATCTCTTTCTTCCATGGCTTCCACAAGATTCTGGAACTGTTCCACATCCACTACCCCAAGGACATCCAATACCATATCATAAGTAAGGGTCTGCCCCAAATGAAAGGCAATACACTGGTCCAGCAGGCTCAAAGCATCACGCAAAGAACCGTCTGCCGCCTTCGCCACATAACGAATGGCTTTTTCTTCTACTTCTATCTTTTCCTTTTCCATCAATTCCTTTAACCGGTCGCTGATGGTATCTATGGTAATTCTTCTAAAATCGTATCTTTGACACCTGGATAAAATCGTAATGGGAATTTTATGTGCCTCCGTGGTTGCCAAAATAAAAATTACATAAGAAGGCGGTTCTTCCAATGTCTTTAATAAAGCATTAAATGCCCCCATTGAAAGCATATGAACTTCATCGATAATATAAACTTTATATTTTCCTTCTGTGGGAGAATAATTCACTTCATCCCGGATTTCACGGATGTTATCCACACCATTGTTGGATGCCGCATCAATTTCGATTACATTTAAGGAGCTTTGACTGGCAATGGCTTTGCACATCGCACATTCCCCACAAGGACTTCCTTCCACCGGATGCTCACAGTTTACTGCTTTGGCAAACAGCTTGGCAATGGTGGTCTTACCGGTTCCCCGCGTACCGCAGAATAAATAGGCATGACCCACACGGTTATGAATAATCTGATTTCTCAATGTGGTAACAATATGTTCCTGTCCTTTTACATCTTCAAATTCGGAAGGCCTCCACTTTCGGTAAAGTGCCATATAGGACATTTTTCTCCCTCCTTTCTGGTCGCAATGAAACTAAAACCGGAACTTTTTGTCCAGGTTCTTTAATAGAGAAAAATCGCCCTTGGCAGTTATCTTTCCTACCATAAATGCCTCTGCAAAGGTAATTTTACCACTTAATACTTCCTGAAATACTGTTTTGGTTGTTTTCATGGTGACATCTACTTCAGGTTCTTTCTTCACCCAGCTGACATCTATCTCCTGGTTTTTGATTTTCAGGTATAATTGTTTTTCTTCCAATAAATCTGTAAAAAATACTGCAAAGGAGCCTTCAAATTCATGTCCTCTTACAAAGTGGTCTGTCAATGCCTTTTCAAAATCCACTTCATCTTCCTGAACTCCTCCCAGCATTACCTTAAACATCGCGGTTAATTCCTCAATGTCTTCTTTTTGTTTTTTCACATAGGTATCATCCGCTACAAATCTTGATAACTGCTCACTTTCCTTTGGCGTTAAGTCAATGGCATTTCCTCTGGATACTGCATCTCTTACCGCCCTTGTGGAGCTTGGCAACGCAGACTGCTTTTGATTAATGGCACGGTAAAGGTTTTCCGCACTCTTTTCAATAATATTAGCATAAACCTGATTCAATTCGAAATCCACCCTGTTTTCTACATAAGCACTAAGACCATGCAAAGACTTACCTCCAAGGATTTCCCATGCCTTCATTAATGTCAATTCTGCTTCTCTTTCTCCTTCGGTGGTCGCCATCACCACAGGCATCATATAGATATTGCTTATCTTTTCCTTATCTGCATACAACCAGCAGGCATCCAAGAATTGCTGCATCAATCCACCAATTCCCATCCATTCTACAGTAGCAGCCAGAATAATACCATCTGCCTCTTTTAAACTGGAAGGCAAAGTCAAAATTCCATTTTTATCTTCGAATAAATTAAACCGCTCCACTTTTACCCGGAGTTCTTCAAACACTTCTTCCATTTTCTTTAGTACATAAAGATTGGGATCTTCAATCAGACCTCTTCCACCATAATAAATGTGAATACGCATGCTCTTTTCCCTTTCCTTTCATCTTCCGAAACATATGTCTTAATTTTACACTATTCATGTTGCAAGCGCAAGAAATTTTCATAGATACTTTTTCCGGTACAAAATCCAATCGGACCTAGAACAAATCCCCAGATTCCAAACAAACGGTATCCCACATACATAAAAAACAGGGAAGTCAGTAAATCCATGTTCATCTGTTTGCCCATAATTTTAGGCTCTACAATCTGCCGCATTACTGCCAAAATTCCATATAAAATAAGCAATCCGATTCCGGTTGTGGGGTTTCCAAGAAAAATACTGATAATAGCCCAGGGAATCAGAACCGTTCCCGTTCCAAATAAAGGAAGGGCATCTATCACACCCAGAAAAATTCCTATCACCAGATAATAGGGATTTCCCAGAATATAAAGTCCTATGGCGGCAAGAATCGCATCAAAAACCATAATCACAAGCTGTGCCTTTGCATAGGACAAGCAGGCAATGCTTACCTGTTCGTATATATCTCTTCCAAGTTTTAGGATTTTACTTTCATTGCATTTTATTTCTCTTGCTGTTAGCAAAATGGTACTCATAATCATAAGAACAATAAAAATAAAGGCATCCAATAACATTCGAAAGGTAACAAGGGAATATTCTCCAAAATATGCTACGATTTTTCCAGCCATATTTTCTCCCTGCTTTTCCAATGCCGGATAAATAATCCCTCTCTCCATATTCATTCCATCTTCAATCCGGCTGCAGCTTTCTTTTAAAAATATGGTTATCTTTTTAGTATAAAAAGGAAGATACAGGGATAGTTTCTGGATTTGTTCCATCAACATACTTCCTAAATATTTTACAATAAAAAAAAGTATCATTCCTCCCAACAGCATAATAAGGGAAGCTCCAATGACCGGTTTTATTTTATATTTTCTTTGGAGCCATTTTACTACAGGTGACATCACCCTGCTTAAAATAAGTGCAAGTAAAAAAGGGACTACAAGCGGTAATAAATACTTTAAAAAAATATATACACCTGCTGTAATCCCTAGAATGAGTAGTATCTTTTTACGGGAAATCAAGGTTTCTTCTTTCATTTATGTTCACCCTTCCATGAAAGTATATAGGATGACGCCGATTGCCCTCCGGCTTCCATCCTCCTTTTACTATTTCCCTTTATTTATTGCCTGAATTGAGGAGTTTTATTCTCTAAATCTTATTGAATTATGGCATATCACTTTGGATTATCTTGAGCCACTTCATCATATTGCCAAAAACAAACTTCACAGATATCTACAATTACTTCATCTCTATCATCAATAGTATTTATAGTTTTTCCTGCTAAACCAGAATACTTTTTATGCCCAATTGCTTTCTCATATCAATTAATTTACGAAAATATTTCTTTATTTGCTCCTTCGCAAATAAAGAAATATTTTCGAAAAGGTTCTTTTTGGTCTTCTGCATCGGAAGATCTTTTATTCCAATCAGTATATGTACGGATAGGAGCCATAATTATACCCCCTTCCTAAACTCAAATCGGTTAAAGACAGGTATCGCACCATAGCGTCCTTCCAAATATGCTTTACTTAACTTCTTATCATAGCGTTCTTTAAAACGGTCCAGCGAGTATATCTTGCTGTTGTTTTCCCCATCTCTCTCTATAAACCATATTTCATCTCTACGGAATAATTCCTGGTCCATGATTGCCGCTTCATGAGTAGTAAATATTAATTGAATCTTATGATCTTTATGTCTTTCACTGAATAATGTGAACTACCCATTGTCTAAAGCCAATGGGCTTCCTGCTTCATAAACCTCGTGTCTTCGCTCCGCTACGGTCGGCTCAAAGCCGACGTTCACCGAACGTCGTTCGCCCTACTATCTCCACAGGCGTTAATTCGGGCAGTT
>JAFQCI010000167.1 GCA_017416505.1 Lachnospiraceae bacterium | reverse complement strand
TATTTCAATCAAGCATACCTTGTATAAACAATAATACAAGGTATGTTTTTTTATGAAACAATATATTGAAGAGAGAACCATTGAGATAGCAAATTACATCATTGAGAATAATGCTACAGTAAGGCAGGCAGCGAAGCAGTTTGGCGTTAGCAAGTCAACTGTACATAAGGACTTAACAGACCGTCTTCCTTACATTAACCCTTCTCTTGGCAGGGATGCTAGAAAAATTCTGGATGTAAATAAAGAAGAACGACATATCCGAGGGGGTATGGCTACAAAGGAAAAATATCTGCATCAACATGAAATGGTGTAGAGAGGCACTCATTGAGACAGATGTCAGACATCTGTTTGTTATTGCTGTGTAGAAACTGTAATATGCATAAAACCAACATCTTGTAATGTTTTTTTCATATGATATAATGTATTGGAAGAATTACGGGAGGAAACAAATGTCGAAATTGAAAAAGCATTCGAAAAAGAATGCCACAAATACAAAGAACGAAACAAAGAACAAAACAAAGAAAAAGAAGAAAAAAATCATAAGGACAGTATTTTTGGAAATAGGGGCTTTATTCCTTGTTACCATCCTGTTATTAGGCATTGTTTTCTATAAGCGGTATGCGAAAGATATTCTGGCAATGAAGGAGTCTGCAGAAAAGACAGTGAAATATTCCGACACAGAAGATTTTAAACAGGCAGAAACCAGCTTGATTTTTGATACATATGGGAATCAGATTACAAGTCTGAAAGCAGAAAAGGATGTGTATTATCTTTCCGACGAGGAGATACCACAGTATTTTAAGGATGCCATGGTATCTGTGGAAGATAAAAAATTCTATGAGCATCCCGGATATGATACCAAAGCCATCATACGTGCCATGAAGTCCTACATAGTAAAAAAAGGGGAAATTACTCAAGGTGCCAGCACCATTACACAACAGTTGGCCAGAAACATTTATCTTACCCATGAAGTAACCTGGGAACGAAAAATCGAAGAAATTTTCCTGGCTATCGAACTGGAAAAAAAGTATTCCAAACAACAAATCATGGAATTCTATTTAAATAATATTTATTTTGCCAATGGATATTATGGCATAGAGGCAGCAAGCCAAGGATATTTCCAACTTTCAGCGAAGGATTTAAGCCTTTCCCAGGCTGCATTTTTGTGTGCGATACCGAATAATCCAACCACGTATAATCCCATGACAAACTATGAGAACACCATGGAGCGGAGAGATTTTATTTTACAGGAAATGCTTAAGGAAGAAAAAATTTCAGATTTAGATTATGAAATTGCCATAAGGGAAGAAATTGTTTTAAACCCTAAGGAAGATGAGGGAATCAATAATTATGTAGAAACTTATGTGTTTGACTGTGCAGCCAAAGCATTAATGGAATACAATGGATTCGTGTTTTGCTATCAGTTTGACTCTGATGAGGCTAGAAAGAATTACGAAGAACGATATGAAGAATTATACACCCGTTGCCTGCGTTCTTTATATGTAGAAGGTTATCGAATTTATACTTCTATTGATATGGAGAAACAAGAACTTTTACAGAACGCACTGGATGAAGGTTTAAGTGCCAATCAGGAATTAAGCGAGGATGGAATCTATTCCCTTCAAGGCTCTGCCACCTGTATCGATAATGCTACCGGAAAGGTGGTGGCTATAGTGGGAGGAAGAACCCAGGAAGCATCTGGGTATACCTTAAATCGTGCCTTTCAGTCTTATCGTCAGCCTGGCAGTAGTATTAAACCTTTAGTCGTTTATACTCCGGCCTTTGAAAGAGGATATACTCCGGATACGATTTTAGTGGATGAACCCATGGAAGATGGTCCTAAAAATTCCGGAAGTTATAGTGGAGCAATTGATATTAGAACCGCAGTACAGTATTCCAAAAATACCATCGCCTATAAGATTTTTGAAGCAATTACCCCAAAAGTAGGGATGCAGTATATCCTGAATATGGGATATTCCAAAATCATGACCCAGGATACTTATAATATGTCTTCTGCTTTGGGGGGATTTACTTATGGTGTTACCACCAAGGAAATGGCTTCAGGATTTTGTACTCTTCAAAACGATGGAGTATATCGTAATCCTAGCTGTATTGTGGAGATTTTGGATGCCCAGGGCAATGTTCTGGTTCCGAATGAGTGGGAGGAAATAAGGATTTATGACAGGAATGCCAGTCGTATGATGACAGACGTGCTGGTAACGGTTGTTACTGCTGGTACGGGAAGAGGATATGGCATTGCTGGTATGCCTTGTGCAGGAAAAACCGGAACCACCAACGATAAAAAAGATGGGTGGTTTGTAGGCTATACCCCATATTATACTACTGCTGTATGGGTGGGGTATGATATACCGAAAACGGTGAGCACCTTAAATTCTACCACTTCTCCCGGTATGATATGGAAAAGTTACATGGAAAAGATTCATGAAGGTTTGGCACGAAAAGAGTTTCCTTCCTACACTTATGTGCAAAGTCTGGTAAAGAACGAAACAGAAGAAGAGGATACGGAAGAAGTAAGCACAGAAGAGGAAATTTCCAGTGAAGTTAGTAGTGAGGAAATTTCCAGTGAGAATCTTACAGAAACTACGACTTTAGAAAATCTTACCACAGAGGAAAATTCACAGGAGATTACAACAGAGTCCATTCCTACCACAGAAAAAGTGACGGAGGCAACCACTACAGAAACTACTACAAGCAGTGAAACCACCACAGAAGCAACCACTACAGGAGTTATTAATTCAACAGAGGGTACGGTGAATCCGGAATAAAACGCAGGGGAAAGAGAAATAACAAGTAGAACTATAAAAAATATTGTTACTGTACACTCGTACCTCGTGAACGGTAACAAAATATTGACATTGCAGATTGGCTATCGGGCTAATTTATATAAAAAAAGAAAAGGGTGTAATCTTTAGTGGATTACACCCTTTCTTAGCAAGTAAACTTACATTATCATATTTCTATGATGAAGACCATGAATTATCTCAGTTTATTTTCTTTGAGAAATATATTCTTGGATTCTAGCCTGAATTTTTTCTGTTGGGTCTAAGATATCGCTGATAGAAGTATCGTGATTCAAACGGTCTATTAATAATGCGATATACTTACTTAAGTCAGAACTTACATACCAGTCACGACTTAATAATTCAGGGGATTGATAAGTTACGTTTGTAGTAATAACTTTTTCAATTAAGCCTTCTTCTTTTGCCTTATCAAAAGAATCCAAACCGTTGGTAAATAAACCAAAAGTAGCAAGAGCGAAGACTCTTCTTGCTTTTCTTTTCTTTAATTCTCTGGCAACATCTAACATACTTTCACCGGAGGAAATCATATCATCAATGATAATAACATCCTTGCCTTCTACAGAATCACCTAAGAATTCATGAGCAACGATAGGATTACGTCCGTTTACGATAGTAGTATAGTCACGACGTTTGTAGAACATACCAACATCTACACCAAGAACGTTAGCAAAGTAAATTGCACGGTTCATAGCACCTTCATCCGGACTGATTACCATCATATGGTCCTTATCAATTTCCAAATCGTCTGTAGAACGAAGCAATGCTTTGATAAATTGGTAAGTAGGTTGAACATTTTCAAACCCTTTTAATGGAATGGCATTTTGTACACGAGGGTCGTGAGCATCAAAAGTAATGATGTTTTCCACTCCAAGAGAACATAATTCCTGAAGTGCTAAAGCACAGTCAAGAGATTCTCTGGTACTTCTCTTATGCTGGCGGCTTTCATATAAGAAAGGCATGATTACAGTAATTTTTCTAGCCTTACCTCCAACTGCAGCGATGACTCTCTTTACATCAGCATAGTGGTCATCTGGTGACATTTTGCACTTGGAACCGCTAAGAGAATATTCCAAACTATGATTTAATACATCCACTAAAATGTAAAGGTCGGTACCACGAACAGACTCTTTGATGATACCTTTGGATTCACCTGAACCAAAACGAGGGCAGGCATGATTGATTAAATAATTATCTCTTTCATAACCATTAAATGCGATGGTGGTTTTGTGTTCGTTTTTTCTTTCGTCACGCCACTTTACGAGATAATTATTTACCTTTTCTCCTAATTCCTTGCAGCTTTCTAAGGCTACGATACCAAGTCTTCCAACCGGTATCGTATCAAAATTGCTTTCTTCTGGCATTTCATTTTCCTCCGTAAAATTATTTTATATAATGATACCAGGGTCAAAAGGTCATACTTTTCATGCTTGCATGAAAAAGTATGACTTTGGGACCCGCAAAACATGAGAAAGTAGCCCGAATAGGGCGGATTTCGAATGTTTTTAGGATTGCGAGAGCACAAAGTGCGAAGCAATCCGTAGGTATCATGTGTTCAAAAGATATTTTGAATACATGATATCTATGATGATTGATACATTTTTTGATTTTTACACTTGTATCATAAAAAATCCTTCCACATTGTTTATAACATTATAACCTATTTTCGTCAAGAAAAAACTTTACGCATCGTTTACGTATTCTTTTGTTTCATTTGACGTTCTCTTTTTTGATAGCGGATATCCTGTCCATATAAGAAAAATACATGAAAGGACTCCAGAATGCGGGAAGAAATTCGTTCTCCATACTGTTCTTTGATATCATGAATGGAGTAATTGGTGGTGATGATGGTAGCATGATTCCTTAACTGACGCTCGTTTAACAGAGATTGTAACATGGTTATGGTATAGGATGTAGTATATTCCGTTCCTAAATCATCCATAATCAACAACTGGGCATCATATATATAGGAAGAAAGTCCTTGCAGTTCTGAATCCAATGCTCCCCCTTTTTTTAAGGTAGGAAGAATCTGTTCCAATAGCTTTGGCGCACTAAGATAAAGTACGGTATGCCCAGAATCTAATAAATCTTTGGCAATGGATTTTGCAAGAAATGTCTTTCCTACACCGGTAGAACCGGTAAAAATAATGTTATTTACATTGTTATCAAATTGTTTTACATAGTCCTTACATTTATGATATACATTTTGAATATTTTCATAAGAGGAAAAAGGAAATTTTTCTTCTTTTTCTTGGCTATAATAAGAAAAATCAAAAGTATCAAAATTTTCTGTTTCCAAGAAACGCTGAATGTAGGACTGGGCATATAATTTTTTGATGATTTTCTGGTTAAGACAGGTACATTTTTGCTGATTTTCGTTGTAACCGGTGTCTTTACACTGTCTACAAGTAAAAATCGGTTCAAGATAATCCGCAGAAAAGCCGTTCTTCTTAAGGAGTTCTTTCTTTTTTTCACGAAGAATCTGATTTCTCTCCTTTATGGATTCCGGTGAAATAGAAGTACCGGATAAAATCAATTCCTTCATTTTGGCAATAGAGCCTACGGATAATTCCTGGTCCAGTTCCTTAATTTCCGGAACCTTAGCATACACTTCTTCCTGACGGGCTTTTAATTCTTTTTTATGAAGAAGCTGTTCCTCATCGTATTCTTTCATAATTTCGAGATATTGACTGTTTTGGAGTGTCATGATTCATTCCTTCCTTGGGATGGGGTACGGTTTACCTCTTCTAAGAACAAACTATCCAAAGAGTCCGGGTTATAGGTTCTCTGGGAATAATTTAAGGCTTTCTTGGTGGCACCGGCATTGGCTTTATTTTGTTTTAATGCCTGTGTTTTCTTATATTCTTCATCAAATTTAGCCAGTTCAGAAAAGTTATGTACCTTAGCATTGTTCCAGGTTTCCAGAATTCCGTTTACATAAGTTATGGTTCCGCTGGTTGGTGAGTGAAGAACCGCACGATTACAAGCTTCTTGAATCATAGGGGCTTCAAATCCCAGCTTATTCTGCCAGTTATCAATGAAGTCCGCTTCTACGCTGGTAATGGCACGTCCAAGTCCCAAGGATTTGGACACTAAGGTATAAAGTTCATTATAAGAACTGGACTGCAGTTTTGCAGCCTTTATGGTTTTAATGCCCTCTTTATGCCAGGCTATGGCAACGGTTTCGATATACCGCATACTGGTTTTATTTTTAGAAACACAATATTCTACCAGATATTCTAAAAGCTCTAAAGAAAATTCCAAATCATCCAGAATGTAGATTAAACTGTGGTAATCGGTCTGGGTAAAAGGTCTGCCGAAATAAGTTTCTATCATGTAAACCAATTGGGAAAAAGAAGTATCTTTTTCTCGTTCTTTGATTTGAACAACAGAGTATTCTTTTTTCGGTGGAGTAGGAACTTCTTTCGCAGTAGCAAGTTCCGGTTCCGAGGTTATTGTTTCCGGAGTTTCCAATGCAAACTCTTTTGGAGTTTCCTTTACCGGAGTCAGTAGAACGATGCCTGTTAAAGTGCGGTTTGGACTGATGTGAAGAGAAAGTAAGCCCTCCTTTTCCCAATACTGCAAGGCACGTTTGATATCATTTTCTGTTTCGTTGCAGGATTCTGCCAATTCGCTGATAGAAAGGGGACGGTTTTTCGATAATGCAAGGCATAGATATAAGTATACCTTAACATAAGAGCCGTTTGCCCTTGGCATATATTCCAGGATGAAAGAATCTGGAACAATGGTATAAGTTGGTTGATTTTTTGCAGTAATTGAAAATTGGTTCATGTTTCACTTCCTTCATTCTGTTGAATGTTACATCAGGTGTATCTGTTTTAGGGAAATTCCTTGAATTTCCTAAGAAAGTTCCCCTTGTTCTCTCGTTTACGACACAATTATAATACAGGATTTTGGGATTGTAAATTGAAAAATTTTAGTGGACAAAGCACTCAAAAATTTGTGGAAATTGTGGACAATGTGGATAAGTTGGTGGACATAATTCGTTTACAGGAGAAAAAAGGCTGAAATTTGGTGGAAAACAGCAGAAATTAAAAATTCGAAATAATTCGTTATGTAAACAAAAAAATCCACAGATTTCGTTCACATAAATTGTGAATAAACCTGTGGATAATGTGGATAACTATAAATTTAAAAGCGATTCTCCAATGTTCACAACATTTCCGGCACCCATAGTTATCAACAAATCATTTTTTTTGCAGTTTGTTAATAAAAAAGTTTCTATCTCATCAAAGGAAGGGAAATAATGTACATCAGTTCCGTAGGCTGCGATTTTTTCTGCTAAGTCCTTTGAACTGATTTCACCGGTATCTACTTCTCTGGCAGCGTAAATATCAGCCAGTACAACATGGTCCGCCTTGCTTAAGGTTTCAGCAAATTCATTTAAAAATGCCTTGGTACGGGAATAAGTATGTGGTTGGAACACACACCAAAGTTCCTTATGTGGATAACGGGCTGCAGCGTCTAAAGTAGCCTGGATTTCTGTTGGGTGGTGGGCATAGTCATCGATAACATGAACGCCACATAAATCACCCTTGTATTCGAAACGGCGGTTTGTTCCATAAAATGTAGAAAAACCTTCGTTGATTTGCTCATTTTGAATGCCAAGTTCCTTTGCAACAATGATAGCAGAAATGGCATTATAAATATTATGTTCTCCGCCTACTTTTAAAGTATAATGACCTTCCAATTCGTCCCCGAAATATAAGTCAAAAGAGGAATTTCCGGTTTCATCATAAGAGATATTGGCAGGATAGTAGTCATTTTCTTTTGAAGTTCCATAAGTTTTTACTTTACAGTTAAGTCCTTCTAAAATAGCATCTTTGGTGGGGATATCTCCATTTATGACTAACAGTCCCTCTTTCGGAAGCTTCCCAGCAAACTTGTGGAAAGATTCTGTAATTTCTTCGATTCCACTGAAAAAGTCCAGGTGGTCTTCTTCCACATTTAAAATTACGCTAATCTTTGGGAAAAAGGACAAAAAGCTGTTGGTATATTCGCAGGCTTCTGTTACAAACAATGGTGACTTTCCTACACGGATATTACCGCCAATGGCTTTTAGTATTCCGCCGACAGAAATGGTAGGGTCGCAGTCTGCAGCTAACAAAATATGAGTCAGCATGGAAGTAGTAGTGGTTTTTCCATGAGTTCCGGAAACCGCAATGGGAGTTTCATAGTTGGTCATTAACTGACCTAATAACTCCGCCCGTGACAACATAGGAATCTGCTTTTCCAGGGCTGCCACATATTCCTCATTTTCTTTGGAAATTGCTGCGGTGTATACAACAAGGTCTATGGAATCATTTATGTTTTCTTTGCATTGTCCAATGTGGATGGAAGCACCAAGGGATTCTAAGTGTTCCGTAATGGAAGAAGCGTTCTGGTCGGAACCGCTGATGGTGAAACCGGCATTTAATAAAATTTCTGCCAGACCACTCATGCTGATTCCGCCGATTCCCATAAAATGGACATGGCAAGGTTGGTTAAATTGAATATTGTACATTAGAGCCTCCTATTGATAGGACGGATACAAGCCATCTTATCAGATTCTTTTCATTAAATCTTCATGATTTACTGTGATATGTGAACAGTAACATCAATTCCTGTCATCTATTATAGGACTTTTTTTCATGTTCGTCTACTATGAAAATGCAAGTATTTTCCCTTGAGGCTTGCTGTAAAATATGATAAGATATAGGTAATTATCTACGATATGTCGTGAATCATCCAACTTGTGTAAAAATACGGGTTTTGATGAGATTATTCTATGGAAGAGAGGTGTTTCCTTTGATAAAGAAAGAGATGATTGCCATGTTACTTGCCGGGGGACAGGGGAGTCGCTTGGGAGTTCTTACTTCTAAACTTGCAAAACCGGCAGTTGCCTTTGGGGGAAGGTATAAAATCATTGATTTCCCGCTTAGTAACTGCATTAATTCCGGCATAGATACAGTGGGGGTATTAACCCAATATCGTCCCCTTCGTCTGAATCAGCATATTGGAATTGGTATTCCGTGGGACTTAGATAGAAATATTGGTGGTGTTACGGTGCTTCCACCTTATGAGAAGAGTTCGAACAGTCAGTGGTATACCGGTACTGCCAATGCCATATACCAGAATTTAGAATACATGGAGTATTACCATCCGGATTATGTATTGATTTTGTCCGCGGATCATATTTATAAGATGGATTATGCGGTCATGCTTGACTATCATAAGGCGTGTAATGCAGACGTTACCATTGCTACCATTCAGGTACCTTATGAAGATGCCCACCGTTACGGGGTAGTCATTGCAGATTCTAATGGAAGAATCAAAGAATTTGAAGAAAAGCCGGAAAATCCAAAGTCCAATCAGGCCTCTATGGGTATTTATATTTTTACCTGGGAGGTGTTAAAGAATGCATTGCGGTCTTTATCCCAGGAAGCCGCCTGTGATTTTGGTAAGCATATCATTCCGTATTGTCATAGTTGCGGAAACAGAATTTATTCTTATAATTACAGGGGATATTGGAAGGATGTAGGAACCCTTGCTTCTTACTGGCAGTCTAATATGGAATTGATTAACCTGGTTCCTGAATTTAATTTGTATGAAGAATTCTGGAGAATTTACACGAAAAATGATCGTACTACCCCACAGTTTATTTCCAATACCTCTCATGTAGGGGGAAGTATCATTGGGGAAGGTACGGAAGTTTATGGAACGGTGGAACATTCTGTGATTGGCTCCGGTGTGTATATTGCAGAGGGTGCAGTTATTCGGGACACTATCATTATGAATGACTGTAAGATAGGGAAAAACGTAAATATTTATAAAGGTATTATAGCAGAAAACACTACTATAGAAGAGAATACACATATAGGTTGTTTTGATGAGGTTCCGAATAGAGTGGCTCCACATATTTATTCGGATGGAATATCGGTGATTGGGGAAGGAAGTTATATTCCTGCCGGTGTCCGAATCGGAAAAAATACTGCCATTTCCGGAGTTACCGTTGCATCAGACTATATGGATGGAGTACTACCAAGTGGGGAGAATTTAATTAAAGGAAGTGATGGAATATGAGAGCAATCGGAATTATCCTGGCAGGGGGAAACAATACTAAAATGAGAGAATTATCCGCAAAAAGAGCCATTGCGGCAATGCCGGTGGTAGGAAGTTACCGTAGCATTGATTTTGCACTTAGTAATATGTCCAATTCCAGGATTCAGAACGTAGCTGTTTTTACCCAATATAATTCCAGGTCCTTAAATGAACATTTAAGTTCTTCAAAATGGTGGGATTTCGGGCGTAAGCAGGGTGGTCTTTATGTGTTTAACCCTACCATTACTCCGAAAAACAGTTATTGGTACAAGGGTACTGCGGATGCTCTTTATCAGAATATGGGCTTTTTAAGAGATAGTCACGAACCTTATGTGGTGATTGCTTCCGGAGATGGTATTTATAAATTAGACTATAACAAGGTATTAGAAGAACATATTAAGAGCAATGCAGATATTACCGTCGTAGTAAAGGAAATTAATCCGGAAGAGGATGACCCTACCAGATACGGTGTGGTAGTAAATATGGATGAAAAGAACCGAATCATTGATTTTGAGGAAAAACCATTGGTGGCAGCTTCGAATTTAGTGTCTATCGGGGTGTATGTCATTCGTAGAAGACAGTTAATGGAGCTTTTAGAAACCTGTGCAGCAGAAGAAAGAATGGATTTCGTAAAAGACATTATTGTCCGTTATAAAAGCATTAAAAATGTCCATGCTTATAAGATGGATTCTTATTGGAGAAACATTAGTACCGTGGAATCCTATTACCGGGCAAACATGGATTTTCTAAATCCGGATATCAGAGATTACTTTTTTAAACAGCATCCGGATGTATATTCTAAGGTTGATGATTTACCACCGGCGAAATATAATTATGGTTGTGAAGTTAAGAACAGTTTGATTTCCAGTGGATGTATCATTAATGGACGGGTGGAGAATTCCGTTATTTTCAAAAAAGTGGTGGTAGGAAACAATTGTGTGATTAAGAATTCCATCATATTAAATGATGTACAGATTGGTGATAATTGTTACATAGAAAACTGTATCATTGAAAGCAGGGATACCTTACGACCAAATACAACGCATATTGGGGAAGAAGACAATATTAAGGTTGTGGTAGAAAAGAATTTTAGATATACAGTTTAGCAGTAAAATTTACGGCATACATCATAAGAAGACGTGGGAACAGTAACAGAAGATGGAAATGCCAAGAATGATGGAACTTTAAATTTTGGAGGAGAACTTGGAGGAGGGAGAATTTATGGAGATTACAGAAGTACGTGTAAGAAAAGTCAACAAAGAGGGTAGAATGAAGGCAGTGGTGTCTATTACCCTGGACAATGTGTTTGTGGTACATGACATTAAGATTATCGAAGGAGAAAGAGGCTTATTTATCGCAATGCCTAGTAGAAGAAATAGCGAAGGAGAACATATTGATGTGGCGCATCCGATTACCCAGGAAGCCAGAGAGTATGTTCAGAAAGAGATTCTTAAAGTATATCAGAGTCTGGAAGAAGCAGGGATGGTATCTTAAAAATTAGAGGCTGTGGCACTAGAAATTAGTGCGCAGCTCTTTTTTTACTATGAAGAATGTTGAAAATATATATGCAAAGGAGGTAAGACAAATGGAGGCCAACACATTATTAAGAAAGGTTCATATGAATTGTCCTTTGTGCGACAAGACACACGAAGTTGAAGAAAGAAAGCGTGTTACATCAATTGTATTAAAGGGAGAAGAAGTGATCTACGAAGAAAGGTTTTATTTTTGTACCAATGCGGATGAAGACGAAAATGAATTTGAAGTGGGAGCAATGACTAATGAAAACCTCTTAAATGCAAGAAATGCATATCGTATAAAAAAAGGATTACTCACGTCTCATGAGATTGTTGAGATAAGAGAAAGCTATGGATTGTCACAAGTCGATTTGGCAAGGCTTCTGGGATGGGGCGAAGCAACTATTTCTCGTTATGAAAGCAAAGCTATTCAAGATGAGGCTTATGATACTATGCTTCGTTTTATTAAAGATAATCCGCTACAGGCATTAGAATTTTTGAAAAAGAATGCGGATAAATTTACCATGATGAAGAGACGGGAGATAAGATCAAAGATAGTTGAAAGACTTGATTCATACGGAAAGGAATATTTGACACGTCAAACATTTGAAGGAGAGTATGCTAATTTTGAAGAACTATCTGATTCAAATGGTTTTACTGTATTGAATATTGATAAGATAGAAGCAATGATTTCTTACATTGCTGAGAAAGTATCGAATTTGTTCAAAGTAAAGTTGATGAAAATGCTATGGTACTCGGATGTTTTATCATTTATTGAGAATGGATTTGCTATGACAGGTATGGTTTATAGGCATGAGCCAATGGGGGCATTGCCTGTTGGACATTATAGTTTGATGAATCTTGAAAATCTTAATGTTAAAGAAGAGATGAGCTATAATTATGACACAATGCTTCATGTTTTTCCGACTGCCGGGATGGATTATTCTGTATTAAGTGAAAGAGAAAAAGCTATATTGGATAAAGTGATAGAGAAATTCAAGAACTATAAAACAAAAGATATTGTAGATTATATGCATGAAGAAAAAGCATATACTGAGACAAACGAGGGAGAGATTATTCCGTTTAGTTTGGCGAAAGAAATAAGAAGTTTTTAAAGGTAATTTTGTTTAAATGAGATAGCACTTATCAGAAATGCATGAAAAAGTAAGAAAAAAGAAGCCCCTGATTCCCAAAAGATTAGGGGGAGGGGCTGAGGTGTCGAAGATACTTTTTTATTTGTTTTCCGGCTGCTTTTCTTTTCCAGTGTATAATTTATCAATTTTTACAACAGCATAATAATTTTCGTAAGTGTTATGTATCAAATCTTCGATTTCGCGTTTTACCTGTGCTTCTGTTTTTTTATAGCTGTGGGGAATGACAGCATCGAAGATTAAATTGGTATGGGTAGGGCCGCTTACCATACGAAAATCGTGTATGGTGATGCAGGCATCATATGTTTTCATAAGTTCTGTTATTTTCTGCCGCATCTCTTTGATAGTAAAATCATTTACCTCTACCGGGTCCATATGTAAGACTGCTTCGCAGTTTAATTTATCATGAAGTTCATTTTCAATGCGGTCAATGACATCGTGCAATTTAAAAATATCCTCATCTCCTGGGACTTCACCATGTAATGAAATCATAACTCTTCCAGGCCCGTAATCATGTACGACTAAGTCGTGAATGCCGAGAATTTCCTCATGAGATAATACGATTTCTTCAATCTGTTTTACAAATTCCGGCTCCGGAGCCTGCCCAAGCAAAGGACTGATGGTGTCTTTGGCAGATTTATATCCCGCATACAGGATAAAGGAGGCTACAACGACTCCGCTGATTCCATCGATATTAATGCCTGTAAGTTTTAAAAATAACATAGAGATTAAAACCATGGTAGTGGCGAAGGAGTCACTTAAACTGTCAGTAGCAGTAGCTTTCATGGCAGTGGAAGAAATTTTTTTGCCGATGGAATGGTTATAAATTGCCATGTATATTTTGATGGCAATGGAACATATCAAAATAATAAGGGCAAGATTACTGGTGTTTACTTCTTCTGGATGTATGATTTTAATGACAGAAGACTTAAACAATTCAAATCCCATAAACAGAATTAATACAGATACAAAAAGTCCCGTAAGATATTCAATTCTTCCGTGTCCAAAAGGATGGTCAGAATCAGACTTTTTCCCGGAAAGTTTAAAACCTACCAAGGTGATTAAGGAAGAACCAGCATCGGAGAGGTTGTTAAAGGCATCTGCAGTAATGGCGATGGAGCCACTGATAACACCGGAAAAATATTTTCCCAAGAACAATAGTATATTAAGGCAGATTCCCACAATTCCACTTAACATTCCGTAGGAACGGCGGACAGTATCATTTTTGTAGTTTTTATAGTCCTTGATAAATAGCTTTGCTAATAGAGTGACCATAGAATTCCTCACTTTTTTTTAATTCTTATTATCATATCATAATACGGTGTTTGGGTCAAAAGGTATTTTGAACCTACAGAAGAGCAAGAATCAAGCACAGAAGAAAAGGAAACGGACACTGAAGAAGAAATCACAGAGTTTCCGGAAGATAGCACTATTAACTGGAAGAGTGATGAAAAAGGTATTTTTTATGAAAAAGAAGATGGAAGCAGAATAAAAGGATGGTATGAAATAATAAAAAATGAATGGTATTATTTCGATGAAAACGGATACCGACAGACAAGTTGGATAAAAGATGCTGAAAAATGGTATTACCTAAATGAAAACGGAATTATGCAGACAAGCTGGATAAAGGATGTTGGAAAATGGTATTACCTAAATGAAAATGGAGCCATGCAAACAGGTTGGATAAAAGATAAAGGAGATTGGTATTATCTGAGCGAAAATGGAGCTATGAAGACCGGTTGGTTGAAAGAAGGAGCGACATGGTATTACTTAAGTGAAAGTGGAGCTATGAAGACTGGGTGGCTGAAGGATGAAAAAGCATGGTATTACTTAAATGAAAGTGGAGCTATGAAAACTGGCTGGTTAAAAGAAGGAGCAACATGGTATTATCTAAGCGAAAATGGAGCTATGAAGACCGGATGGTTAAAAGATGGAAACACATGGTATTACCTAAGTGAAAACGGCGCTATGCAAACCGGTTGGATACAACTTGGAACAGATTGGTTTTATTTAAATGCAGACGGTTCCATGGCTACGGATACTTATATTGGAAAATGGTATGTAGATGAAAATGGATATTATATACCTTTGCGTAGAAGATAGGTGATAGAGAAAAGTAATACATGAAAAAACATAACAAAGAAAAAGGTACATTCATATTTTAGGTATCTACCGTTATGAGGGTGAATATTATGATTCGCTGACGGAGGCTGTAAAGTGGGCAATCCTGTGTTTTGTCCGTGGAGAAATCCGATTTCGGGAAGAGATGAGTACCGTGGAACTTATGCAGGAGTTTGTCAGGGATTTTGCCAAGCAGAGCAAAGCAGACAATGAGCAAATCATGCAGGAGGCAGTTACAAGGATACTGGCAACCATTATCAGTGGAATGGGACAGCAAATGGGCGGTTATGTGGCTGTCCCTGCCATGATGCAGGGGATGAATGTGATGCCCGTACCACCTGTGACACCGGCAGAGCAGACAGAACCAGTGAAGGAAATGGTGTAAGAATTACCGGAAAATAATCTGGAGTTGTCTGATAAGCCGTTGGATGATGGGGCATTGGCTTCTTTGTCTGCCATGTTTGGAGATGATGAGGAAGATTGATTTTTGAAAAACGCACAATGTATTTGAAATTTCTAATATTATGTGGTAAACTCAAAATAGATAATTTTGAAAAAGTCATAAAGTATTAAGAATAAATAATAGATTGTGTTGATTTTAAAACTATAGGAGGTGATGCGTGATGAAGCATTATGAAAAGCTACTTGCAAAGGGGTGTTTTTCAAGAGAACAGCTGACAGAGCTTGTTGGAACAGCAACCGCAGCGAATCAGGTGATCTATGAATACCAGAAAAAAGGGCTGATAGAAAAGGTGAAAAGAGATTTTTATGTGGTAATCAGCATGGAAACGAAACAGCCTGTGTTATCCCGTTATCAGATAGGTTCCAATCTGTTCCCAGATGCTTGTATCACCCATCACAGTGCATTTGAAGTATTTGGTTATGGAAGTCAGGTGTTTTATGAGTGCTATGTTGCAACGGACAAGCGGTTTAACGATTTTGAATATGACGGAGTGATGTATTGCCGCATAGAGCGAAAGTCTGATATGGAAGTAGTACAGCAGGGCAACATACGAGTGACATCCGTGGAGCAGACTGTTGTAGACAGTATCCGTGACTTTGAAAAGATAGCAGGTCTTGAGGAAGTGATACGTTGTATGATGTTAGTGCCAGGACTGAATGAACAGAAAGTGCTGGAATGTCTGGCAAGAAACAACAATGGTTTTTTGTATCAGAAATGTGGATATCTTTTTGAAGAAATGCAGGAAGAATTCCACTTTTCAGCCCATTTTTTTGAGGTGTGTGAGAATGGTTCCTCTGACGCAAAGCGTTACCTGATGAAGGAGTCGCAGGATAATGTATTTCATAAAAGGTGGAAGCTTTATGCACCAGCTTCGCTGAAAGGATTGATAGATAAGGGGGTTGATGATTATGATGCAATGGGATAGATTAACTCTTGGCAGAATGGCAAAAGAACTGGGTTTTCCGAGAGATACGTTGGAAAAGGTATGCCGTCTGGCAGATGTGTTGAAGTTTATGGAAACGGATGAGCTTTTGGCAGAAGGGATTGCTTTAAAAGGTGGCACTGCCATTAATCTTACTATCTTTGATTTGCCAAGACTTTCGGTGGATATTGATTTGGATTATTGCAGAAGTATTGACAGAGAAGATATGCTTGCAGACAGGGAGATTATTACAGACAGAATCAGTAAGTATATGACGGCAAACGGATATGTTCGGAGTCCGAAATCGAAGAACTATCATGCATTGGATTCTTTCGTTTATGAATATGTGAATTGCGGTGGGGTAAAAGATAATCTTAAGATTGAGATTAACTATATGCTACGCTGTCATGTACTTCCTGTTGCAAGGAGAGAAGTGAAACTGCCATGGAATGAGGAGAAGCTTACTGTGCCTTCTGTAGCGCCATTGGAGATATTTGCTTCAAAAACAGTAGCATTACTTACAAGAACGGCTCCACGAGATTTATATGACATGCATAATATGGTTAAATTTGGGCTGTTCGATGAAAGTGAGGAATCAATGCTTCGTAAATGTGCTGTATTCTATAGTGCAATCGGAGCAGCACAGCCACCGGAAAAATTTGAGCTTGATAATATCGGAAAAGTGTCATCCCAGCAGATTAAGCGGGATTTGGATCCGGTGCTTCGAAAAGGAGAACGATTTGATTTGGAATTTGCACAAAGGGAAGTAAGAGATTATCTAGCATCCATTCTGATGCCAACAAAGGAGGAAGAATTGTTCTGGAAGGCTTTTTCAGAAGGGAACTATTATCCTGACTGGGTATTCGGGGATAGTAATGAGCTCAGGAATGTAGCAAAGCATCCAATGGCATTATGGAAGTGCAGGGACAAGGAAGAAGATAAGAAACCTTTGGAGAAGGGCAATACAAGACGAATGTAACACAAACTGTAAAACAGAATAGCGAAAAAGAGTAAAAACTGTGAAACAATTCGACAGAAATGAGCCGGATGTGTTTGACAGTTTTTTTGTTGCTCTTTTATCAGTATAACGGTTTGTATAACAAAAGGCGGGGTATTGGCAGAAAGTGTATTACATTTTTGCCGGCAGTCCTGCCTTTTGTTTTAAAGAAATTCATCTGCAAGGGTGAATTTCTATGAAATATCGGTATAAATATCGGGGTTTTAGGGGCTATTGCCCCTAACAAGATTGGAAACGCATTGCGATTTCCGTATCTTGCAGTTTTTATCGGAAAGAAATTCTGTTCACAGCATTAAAGGAGATTTCTGCGGGCAGAAGGAGTGTAGCAACGATTGGAATGATTGGAGGATTTTTAGATGGAGAAACAGATAACAAAAAAGAGTACGGCAAGGCAGAAC
>JAFQCI010000166.1 GCA_017416505.1 Lachnospiraceae bacterium | reverse complement strand
TCTGAGCACTGCGAAGCAGGGCGAGTTTGCGCAAGAGAGTGCTAATCAAAGCTGTCAGAAGAGGACATTTAGTAACTCTTAGGCTTTGAGTCCCAGAATTGTGACCAACACTCGGACTCCCCATACTCCACTAAACCTAAATTTAGATATGAATTCAAGAAGATATGCGTTGCTGTAGCAATATAAAAGTGGTAAATTTAATTGTGTACGATGAATAGAAAGGTAAAGGAGATACCATGGATAATAAATACGATGCATTAAAATTAGAGAATCAGTTATGTTTTCCACTTTATGCCTGTTCCAAGGAAATTGTGAAAAAATATAAGCCATTTTTGGATGAAATAGATCTTACTTATACGCAGTATATTGCGATGATGGTGCTGTGGGAGCATAAGGAAATGAATGTAAAGGAGCTTGGAAGTTATTTGTTTCTGGATTCAGGAACGTTAACTCCTGTGCTGAAAAAACTAGAGCAGAAGGGTTATATTACCAGAAAAAGAACCTTGAAGGATGAACGTGTGCTGCACGTTGCGATTACACCGGAAGGTGAGCAGTTGAAGGAAAAGGCAGTGGAGATTCCGCAAAAAATGAGCTGCTGTCTGTGTATAGAGCAGGAGGAAGCATTGCAACTATATCAGATTTTGAATAAGGTAATGGATTCGTTTCGAGAAGAATTATAAGTTGGGGAATGAATAAAAAGTGCACCTGAAATGTTAGATAAGCACTAACATTTTTAGGTGCACTTTTTGTATGAAGTAAGTCTGATTCATAGATAAGCTTATGTGCAGATGAAAGCATATTCTGGAGCATGTTCCATTCTAAAGATTCTTAAGGTCGAAAACAATTCGGCGACATGTTACAGTAAGGAAAACAAGAAAGAGGTATTATATATGACAACTCCTAATCATTTTGCATAGCGCGGCTATTGCAAAAAAGAAAACGTAATAGCTTGCGCATCTGTATTTTTTGAAAAGTAAGGAGATGCAAAATGAGCTATTTTAGAAAAATTGAATATAGAATGATACCCGAACAATCCTTTGACATTATTTATCAGTGTTCCGGCTGTGGATGCAAGACAAGCTTTAAGAACACGAATCGTTTTCGCGTGAATGCAAATGGTAATAAGCTGGATGTGTGGCTGATTTATCAATGCAGTAAATGCAAGCATACCAAGAATCTGGCTATTTATGAGCGGCTGAATCCGGCAAAGATACCGCAAACAGAGTATCAGCGTTATCTGGCAAATGATGAAGAGCTGGCACTTGAGTACGGAACGAATTATTCTTTTTTTAGAAAGAATCAGGTAGAGGTTGACAATGAAAATATTTTCTACCATTATGAAAACAATGGTGATGAACAAGAGCCTGCCTTTTGTGAAGGCGATAGGATTGTGATCCAGAATCCTTACGGACTGCGAATCAGACCGGAAAAAATAGCAGCAGAAGTATTAAAAGTGTCACGAAGCAGAATAAAAAAGCTGTTGGATACAAAGAAAATTGAGATTAGTCAAAGTGATAGAGGCATAGAGATTACAGTATATGGCGTGATAAATCTGTAAGCAGTATCTGTAAGTAATAGGTGCAAGAGGAAAAAGGAAAATTTTATGTATAAGGAAATAGTAATACGCAAAAACATAGAACAGCATATGCGGGAGCTAAGGGAATGGCTTAATGAGACTGCCGATATGGAATTAGAGGAAATGGGAGATTTCTTTACCAGACGGATCGGTGATTATGAAGAACATATGGCAGTATGGAGCAGGGCATATCAGAGATTTGCACAGCTTCTGCCAGCAGATACGAAGAGTATTCTGGATTTAGGCTGTGGAACAGGTCTGGAGCTTGATGAGATATGGAAGAGGAATCCGGAAATATCTGTGGTTGGCGTAGATTTATGTCAGAGCATGTTAGAGAAATTAAAAGAAAAACATTCTGATAAGAAGCTCCAAGTAGTTTGTGAGGACTACTTTCAGTATGATTTTGGTATAGAGCAATGGGAGGCTGTGATTTCCTTTGAGAGTTTTCACCATTTTTTACCCAAGCAGAAAAAAGTGCTCTATGATAAGATATATCAGAGTCTGAAAAAGGGCGGACTGTTTATCCTAGGTGATTATATTGCTTGCTGTGAAGAGGAAGAAAGGTTACTACAAGAAATCTATTTTCAAAAAAGAAAGAAGTCAGGCATACCGGAAGAACGTTTTGTCCATTTTGATATTCCATTTACCTTGGAGCATGAGCTGACAATCTTGCAGGAAGCAGGCTTTCTTAATATAAGGCAGATAGAAAGCATGGATGGGGCAACTATGATTGTGGTAGAGAAGTAAAATAACAACATGATAGAGCAAGTAAGCTTTTGATATCTGAATATAAGAACAAATAGTAACTAATCTTGGCGCAACCTTTTTTCTTAAGAAAATTTAAGTTGTTACTTCATTAGAAATTCTGTTATAATAACAACGAATACGATGTGTCGATAAGAAATAGAGCGGTTACATAGAATGATTCAGTAGATATGTTTATTTATGCTGAATGTATCATAATGGCACAAAGTAGTTACAAAATAGATACTGAAAATGAGGTTTGAAAACACAAGGGGGCATAATTATATGTTGAAACGAGCCATTATATTTGCATAGCACTGGCTATTGCAATGAAATAAGAAAAGTTGTTATAGCCAATGCGAATCCTAACAAAAATATCAGATTAGGAGGCAAATATGGGCTATATAAGAGCAGAACAGATTCTGCCATTAGAAATTATAGAATTGATACAGCAGTATGTGGATGGAGAAAATATTTACATTCCAAGAAAGGCGGAGAACCGTCAGGAATGGGGAACAGGTACTTCTATAAGAGAGGAGCTGCAGGGAAGAAATCAGAAGATATATGAAGATTATCTTACCGGAATGAAGGCAACAGAGCTTTCTTTAAAATATTATTTATCAGTAAAAAGCATACAGCGTATTATTCGTGAAAAGAAAGCAAGCTAGGCGAACCGAAAAGGTTCGCCTTTTGTGCGTTATGCACAGAATAGGGGCAAGAAAGGATATTTTCTCCATATTTATAAACACATGTTTACATTCGGTATGGAAAAACGTTATAATAAGGTTTGCGTAAATTTGTACCTGTGCATGATAGGAAGAGATATAGTAATTATTCAGGATGGATTTTTCATCGTAAATATGAAGGTACTGAATAATTACGAGACTTAGCAAGTGAGCAGGTACTGAAAGGGTAAGGGTTTATATGAAAAGAGAAAGTTTTAAGTCCAGACTTGGCTTTATTCTGATATCGGCAGGATGTGCAATTGGTATCGGAAATGTATGGAAGTTTCCATATGTGACAGGACAGAATGGTGGAGGTATTTTTGTACTGTTTTATCTGTTTTTCCTGATTACGGTAGGAGTTCCGGTTCTTACGATGGAATTCGCAGTAGGAAGAGCAAGTAGAAAGAGTGTAGTCAATTGTTATCAGGAATTAGAGAAAACGGGGCAAAAGTGGCATTGGCATGGTAATGCAGCAATGATTGGAAATTATTTATTGATGATGTTTTATACGGTAGTTTCTGGCTGGATGCTAAGTTATTTTTATCGTTTCATAAAGGGCGATTTTGTTGCAGTGGATACCACGCAGGTAAAAGCGGCATTTGATGGTATGTTACAGGAACCATATGGCCTAACTTTTTGGATGGCAATTGTTGTTGTAGGCGGCTTTTTGGTATGTTCTCTTGGTGTACAAAAAGGTGTAGAGAAGATCAGTAAGCCGATGATGTTATGTCTGTTGGGATTGATTGCTGTATTAGCAGTGAATAGTATCTTGTTGGATGGTGGTATAGAGGGCTTAAAGTTCTATCTGATTCCGGATTGGAGTAAGGTGGAAAAAATAGGGCTTTTCCATGTTATGGTAGCGGCTTTGAATCAGGCATTCTTTACTTTGAGTATTGGTATTGGTTCTATGGAAATATTTGGTAGCTATATGAGCAAAGACCATACTTTATGGGGAGAATCTATTAGAATTGCGCTGTTAGATACCTTTGTAGCGGTATTTTCTGGCTTGATTATTTTCCCTGCATGTTTTGCTTTTGGGGTTGATCCAGGAGCGGGACCGGAACTAATCTTTGTGACATTACCGAATGTATTTAGTGCAATGCCTGGAGGTCGTATCTGGGGAACGCTGTTCTTCTTGTTTATGACATTTGCATCATTCTCTACGATAATTGCAGTATTTGAAAATATTATTGCATGTTGGATGGATAAATGGAATATGAGCAGAAAGAATGCATCCTTGATAAATGGTATAATTTTACTCATTGGTTCTATGCCTTGTGTATTAGGATTTAATGTATGGAGTCATTTTCAGCCAAGAGGTGCTAATAGCACAGTGCTGGATTTAGAAGATTTTATTGTTAGCAATTTATTATTGCCAATTGGTTCTTTAATATTCTTGTTATTCTGTGTTACCAAGTGGGGGTGGGGATATGATAAATATCTGGAAGAAGTAAATACAGGTGAAGGTATGAAGATGCCAAGATGGCTGAAGGGCTACGTGACATATGTGATTCCGTGTATGATTTTAATCATTCTTTTTATGGGATTAAGATAAACAAAAAAGGTTGGAGGACAATATTCTTCCAACCTTTTATTTCATAGTATAAAAAGGCATAAAAAAAGAAGCCCGTTCCCCAACAGTCTTCTTTTTTTATTACGTTTTAATCCTTTTACACTTTTTTGAATTCCCCAATTTCCGTGTTCCCCTTACACGTTTTTGAATTCCCTTTTACACATTTGGTTCCCTTTTACATCTTTCCCTTTACACATTCGTTAGATGCTATAACTCACTAATTTTCCCCTCTGTTTATCCGTTTCCCCAATTACTATATCACTTCATTGTGATAAACATAACACTTTAAGTCCCCCAACTTAAATGGTTATGAAAGAAAGCATGAAATACATCTCTAAAAGAACACTGTTCTTTAAAATTATGTAACGTTGTTTCTTGAAATGATTATCACATAGTTTTATGTTTATGTCAACTCTTTTTTTGTAATTTTTTTCATTATTTTGCATAAAAAGAGTAAGCGTGGCTGAAATATGCTAGCTGTTTTGCACAAGAACAATGTTACTGGTGAGCGTTTGATTCGACAATTATCGACAATGAGGTTATAATATAGCAAAGATTGTGCAAATTTTCTATTGCATTTAGAAAAAAAGGAAATAATATAATGCATATTGATGATGATTATGCGAATTGTTTGTACAATAAGGAGTTGAATGCGAAAATGATATGTGAATTGATTATATTAATAATAGCGTCTGAATTTCACTCAATTATTATCAAATTTTGGTAATTAACGATAAAGTATTTGCGTCCACTTCTGAAAACTATTAATATAAAGATGTAGTATATGAAAATGTATAGTAACTATTCAGGTACTGAATCGTTACAAGGTATATTATAAATGAAGAGAGTATGGAGATTAATAAAAGATGAAGTTGAATTACAAACGCACAATCTTAATCGGTATGGCATTTTTATCAATTAGTGCCTTTTGGCAGATGTATGATAATGTTATTCCACTGATTTTAAAGAATACCTTTGGTCTGGGAGAGACATTGACAGGGGCTATTATGGCTATGGACAATGTATTGGCATTGTTTTTACTTCCTTTATTTGGTTCTTTATCAGATAAGGTGAATACAAAGATAGGAAAAAGAATGCCATTTATTTTAGTAGGAACAGCTCTTGCAGTTACATTTTTGATGTTGTTATGGTATGCAGATCATGCGCGGTTGTTGCTCCTATTTGTGGCATCACTATTTTTCTTATTATTGTCTTTGGGATTATATCGTTCACCGGCAGTTGCATTGATGCCGGATTTGACGCCTAAGCCCCTTAGAAGTAAAGGGAATGCAATTATTAATCTCATGGGTGCTGTTGGTGGTGTCTATTCCTTAATTATGATTAAGGTTTTGGTTGGAAGTGGTGACAGACCGGAGTATCTTCCATTATTTTTGTCAGTTGCTATTTTAATGGTGGCGGCAGTTGTGATTTTATTCTTGACCATTAAAGAGAATAAGCTTCGGGCGGGAATATCAGAAGAAAATGAAACAAGGGAAGAAGAGTTCCGAGATACAGCAGCATTGCCAAAGGAAGTAAAGAAAAGTCTTGTATTTATTTTGATTTCTGTTGCACTATGGTTTACAGCATATAATGCGGTAACAACAGCGTTTTCGCGTTATGCAACTCATGTATGGGGATTGGAAAATGGTGGATATGCAAATTGTCTGATGGTAGCTACGGTAGCAGCAATTGTTAGTTATATTCCAATTGGTACAATTTCTAGCAAAATAGGAAGAAAAAGGACAATATTGATTGGTATTGTATTGCTTGCCTTCTGTTATTCATGTGCGGGGTTATATAGCACATATCATGTGTCCATGAATTTGTTTTTTGCAATGATCGGGTTCGCATGGGCAGCAATCGGTGTAAATTCTTTACCAATGGTAGTGGAAATCAGTGCAGCGGGGGATGTTGGAAAATACACGGGATATTATTATACTTTTTCTATGTCTGCACAGGTAATTACGCCAATTTTTTCAGGATTTTTATTGGAGCATGTTTCTTATAGAACGTTGTTTCCTTATGCAGTAGTGTTTAGTTGTCTTGCTTTTTGTACAATGCTAATGGTAAAACACGGAGATTCCAAGCCAGTACAAAAGAAGAGTGTGTTAGAGAGTTTTGATGTGGATGATTAAACGCAATTATTCAGTACCTTCATAATTACGTAGAAAAATCCATCCTAAATTTGCTACGCAAATGGATTTTTCATTCTTGAATCATATTCTTACGGTCTCAGAAGCAAGTGCTTCGAACTGTCCTAAATAGTTACGATTAAACTTATAATTTTACGTGGAGTTTACATATATAACACATAGGATTTGCATATATCGTGTAGCATAGATGAAGTATATAATTGATAGTTTAGGAGAGGAAGAGAAAAGTGACATATCAGGAGATTAAAAAAAATGAAGAAGTGTTAGCATATATTAGAAAAGGAAATGCAGATTTAGGAGTACTTGGTTTTACAGATCATTCTGAGGCGCATACAGCATTGGTGGCAGAAAGGGCAGCGTTTATTTTAGATAAGTTTGGCTATTCTGAACATGATAAAGAGCTGGTAAGAATTGCAGGTTTTATGCATGATATCGGAAATGTGATAAATCGTAAGAATCATGCAGAATATGGAGGGATTCTTGCAAATGATATTTTGAAAAATACCGATATGACTCTTGATGACAGAGTAACCATTGTCTCTGCAATTAGTAATCATGATGAGTCAACGGGTGGAGCGAAGGATGCCATTTCGGCAGCATTGATTATCGCAGATAAGACAGATGTACGTAGAAATCGTGTCAGAACAGTAGATAAGGCAAAGTTTGATATACATGATAGAGTAAATTATGCAGTTACAGATACTAAGTTAAAGATAAATCTTGAAAAGAAGGTTATTTCTCTTAATCTTCAGATCGATGAAAGTATCTGTACCATGTATGAATACTTTGATATCTTTTTAAATCGAATGATTATGTGTCGTGGTGCGGCAGAGATTTTGGGAGCGAAGTTTAAGCTGTTGGCGAATGGAAGTAAGGTATTATAAGAATGTACGTGAAAGAAGGCATCATTGTGGTGTCTTTTTT
>JAFQCI010000165.1 GCA_017416505.1 Lachnospiraceae bacterium | reverse complement strand
TTTAATTGCTACCGGTTTTATTGGTATACGTTTTGTAGACTCTTTTTTTCTGTGCTTTATTTCCGTTTTGACTCCGGAAATGGAGAGAAAAATGGAAAAGACAATTGGAATGAGAATAAGAGAATGCAGAACAAAATTAGGGATGACACAAGAGGAGTTGGCGAGTTTGCTGTGTACGAAAAAATCAACAGTATCTGCGTATGAATTGGATAAGATTGATGTTAAGGTAAGTATAATAAAAGAAATGGCACAAATACTTGGAACAACAGTAGGTTATTTGGTAGATGGTGATGAGAATGTTTTAAGTTCGAATATTGTACAAATGGTGTTATTGCTACAGGGGATGCGGAATGAGGAACTTAGGAAGGTTGCTGTGGAGCAGGTGAAGGTGTTGGCAGGATTAATTAAGTAATAATGTGATAATGCATATTTTTTATAACGTATGAATATAATATTTGTGGGTTGATAAAAACGAAAAAGTCGTTGCATTCAATATTAATACATGGTAATATAATTAAAAGGTATGTTATCAACGAATATTATGTTTTTATGGAGGTGTTAGTGGTGAGGATTTTAAGGATTAGAGTTAATGGACTTCCGTTATACAAGAACTCATTTGATGTTTCATTTTATGCTGTTCAAAGAGTTCAAAATAATCATTTGAATTCTGTTTTTAATTTGTTTGGCAATATCTATGTGAATACAGTTGAGGGATTTGCTGGAATTAATGCATCAGGAAAAACAACAGCACTAAAGATTATTTCTTTTACAAGCATGTTGTTAAAAGCAGCACCTTTGAATGCAGAGTTTGTTCCTCAAATATTAGGTGAGGGAATGAATACGGTATTTGATATTGATTTTTTTGCTGATGGAAAAATTTATCATCTGACTAGTGAAATGATGAAAGAAAAGAACCAAGACGGAAATCATAGGGTGCGTATTGTATCGGAGCGTTTGTGGGTTAAGTCAGTTACAACTAAGATAAATAAGTCTAATTTGTTAAATTATGATGAAAATACACCTGTAAGAGTAAGAGATAATTCTGATGAGTATCTTCCAGATGATGTTAGTATAATGATTGCTGTAAATAAGCAGATTCAGGACAAGGGTATGTTTGTAGATTTGGCAATGCTTACTAATTTTAATTTGTTTTTACCAGAGGATGGTTCGATTCCAACAGAAATTATTTCTTTGCTTGATCCAACAATAGAATATATATCCATAGAAAATATAAATGATAAAGTTGTTACAAAATTAAAATTTTATAATCAAAAAGAACTTGTGCTTTTCAATCCGGCAGAGCTGAATGTGTATCTTTCGTCAGGAACAGTTAAAGGTGTAAGAGTATTTATTGATGCTACGAGAGTCTTAAAAAATGGAGGATATATGATTGTTGATGAAGTAGAGAATCACTTCAATCATGAATTAGTTACATCATTATTGAGATTATTCCTAAATAAGAGGACCAATCCAAAGGGAGCAGTTCTTGTTTTTTCAACACACTACCCTGAGCTTCTGGATGAGCTTGAAAGAAATGATGCAGTATTTATTACCAGAAGTAAAGAAGGACTGACTGTAGATAACCTAAATACGCTTCTTAATCGTAATGACATGAAGAAAAGTGAAGTATATCAGAGTAATTTCTTAGGAGGAACAGCGCCTAAATATAATGCGCTGCTTGCATTACAAAAAAGCATCATAAAAGACATGGAGGCATAAATGAAAGTAGATATTTTAAATACAAGTCTCATTGCGTGCATTTGTGAAGGTGGTGCAGAAACGGTAATAATGAATATACTTCTAGATAATGATTTGTTGATTTTTAATAGAGAACAACTTATCGATGAGAATGTTCTTCCAAGGACGTCTGTTAAAGAATTTGAAAAACGTTATTTGAGACGTGAATTCGATCAAAAAATACTTATTTTAAGGATAATTGACTCTAGGGGTGAAGAATTTAATTTAAGCAAAGCGTATCGGTGTCAAGTTGATGTTATTAATGTGATTACAGCTCCTGAGATAGAGATGCTTGTTATAGTTAGCAAAGATAAGTATAAAGATTTTTGTAAATCTGGGATTAAAAAGCCTAGCGATTATTGTAAAAGCATATTAAAGATTAAAAATATAAAATCACCAGTATTTTTGGAAAAGTATTTTGCAGATCCTAAGTTCCTAGTTAAAAGTATTAAGGAATACAACAGGATTCATAAACAAAAGAGTAATGAGGCTTCTCTTTATGATTTGCTAAAAAAATAAAGAAAATTATATTATGTCCAGAGTATTTAAGTTACTCTGGGCATATTTTTTGCAAAAGTCCATTCACAATCGACTTTTTGTCCATTCTTTGGGGCACGACATAATCCATAGAACGTCGTAGAATAATATCTGTAAGGAAGAGCAAAACCGGTTTCGCTGATGCTTACGTCAAATACAGTTTAGGAGGATTCGATGGTGGCAAAGGCAAGTATTATAAAGAATTATGCAAAAGCAGATGCTGCCGAAAAGGTGGATATTATTTGTAAAAATTATCCGAATTTCATAGGCATTGTAGACGGCTATACAGAAGGGCTGTGTTATATGATTGAGAATGAAAAAGCCTATAACCGTATGCAGAACAGAGGCGATTTGGGAGTTCGGGTGCAGTCATCAGGGATGCACAGTGATATAACAGCGAATACGGCAATTAATAATGCGATTACAAAAGAAGCGATTATTGCCTGTGATTTTTCTGGTGATGTGTTAGAAGGCGTTGACCGGGGAGAAGAGTTTCAAAGGGATGCGTATACGCTTCGGTGCATGAGAGCAGATTTCGAACTTTTCAACCGGCAATTAGCCATTTTAAGTGGAAATGAGTTGAGAATTTTCAGAGGTTATCTTTCAGGTGAAAAAGATATCGGAGACATTGCAGAAGAGGAAGGGATTCAGTATGAGTCCGCAGCACAAAAGGTAAGACGTGCAAAGGTTAAGATAAAGATACAGATGATTGAATTTTTAGAAGGAATTGCGTAGGAGGATATAAAGATGTCAAGAGCAAGAAAAGAAGTGGAACAGTTAGAAGAAATGGTGGTATCAGGAAGAAAGAAATTTGTCAGATATGCAGAGGGAGCACAGTTTATAGTAAATTGTTTTGAAAATGGTAGATATTCAGTGTTAGTAGATGTATAATTGAGAACAACAAATCGGGATTTGTGGAGGTGTTGAATGAAAAGTGTATTAATGATTGGACAGTCCAACATGGCTGGACGTGGATTCATAAACGAAGTACCGATGATTTGTAATGAGAGAATCCAGATGTTAAGAAATGGAAAATGGCAAATGATGACAGAACCAATTAACTACGATCGTCCTATATCAGGAGTAAGTCTTGCGGGTTCATTTGCTGCAATGTGGTGCATGGAAAACAAAGAAGAACAAATCGGCTTGATTCCATGTGCGGAAGGTGGCAGTTCCATTGATGACTGGTCTATAGAGAAAATATTATTTAAAAATGCAATTATTCAGGCAAAATTTGCAATGCAAAATAGTAATTTGATTGCTATTCTGTGGCATCAAGGAGAAAATGATAGCTATAATGGTAACTACAAAACGTATTATGAAAAATTACATACAATTTTTGAGGCTTTAAAAAATGAACTTAATTTAGACGATGTACCGTTTATTATTGGAGGACTTGGTGACTATTTAGGAAAGATAGGCTTTGGTTTTAATTGTACAGAGTATGACTTGGTGAATAAAGAATTATTACGATATGCCAATGATCATAATCATATATATTTTGTAACTGCCCAGGGGTTGTCAGCAAATCCAGATGGCATACATTTAAATGCTGTCTCTCAAAGAAAATTTGGGGTTCGTTATTACTATGCCTACAAAAACAAAAAGAATGTAATAACACCTTTGAAAAACGAAGAAAAATTATTAGAGTCATGTATTAATATTCCATATACTCAGAATGAAATGAAATATTTAGCTATGATGGATTTGACAATGGGAAAATGTAGTTATGAAGAGTTCATAACAAAAATGAAAAATCTCTAACTTTCAATCTGACTAATGGAAATAAAATAAAGAAAAGAATT
>JAFQCI010000164.1 GCA_017416505.1 Lachnospiraceae bacterium | reverse complement strand
GTGGCGAAATAAGAAATATGCTTCACCTTGTTGAAAAGAAATACAGAAAAGGTAAATCTTGCCATGAAATTGCGAACGAACTGGAAACAGACTTATATATCATCGAGCAGATATATGAAGTATTGGAACATGCAGAAACGGATGCTAGTGAGAAAGAGTTAGTGGATATTTTAGTAGAAAAGAATATCCTACAGCATATGGTGTGATTAAATTTCGAATAAACGTAAGCGATGAATAGCATTACGTACAAAATTATTCATCGCTTACAAAGTATGACTTTTTTCCATTAAAAACAAAAGTAACAACATTCCAATGGTTCCAAGTCCACATCATCAATACTTAAATAGTCTTGGATTAGATTTCTCCAATAAACGGCCATTTTTTATAAATCCATCAGCTCCGGATTTAATAAAAAATCATACACATTCATCATTAAAATCCCTTCCTCTGTGTAACATGGCTTTGGAGTATCAGACGTAATAACAATCTTTTTAAATGAGTCATTTATCTTAAGGAATGGTCTTATTTCCTGTGCAAATTTTTCTTCTGAGCCAAGCTGGTATGCCGACTGAATATAATATTTCTTAGAACCTTTATTACATATAAAATCAACCTCTAACTGCTTCTTTACCGCTTTACCATCTTTTCCTTTCTCCACTATAGTAAGATTCCCTACATCAACGCTGAATTCTCTCTTTCTAAGCTCATTATAAATGACATTCTCCATAGAATGAGTTACCTCTATTTGTCTATAATTGATACGTGCATTTCTAAGTCCCATATCCATAAAGTAATATTTTAAAGGCGTACCAATATAAGACTTACCCTTTATGTCATACCGCACGGCTTCCTCTATTAAGAATGCATCCTCTAAATATTCAATGTATTTTGTGATGGTAGTAACAGTAATTTTTGAACGATTCACACTCTTAAAAGTCTTTTGAAGCTTATTCGGATTTGTCAATGCACCGATTGCAGATGAAAGAATATCCAATAATGCTTCCATCTCTCCTACGTTTCTAATTTTGTTTCTCCTTACTATATCACTGATATAAGTTTCTTTGAATAAGTTGTCTAGAATAGCCATTTTCTGTTCTTCCGTTTCAGCCAAAACAACAAGAGGAATACCACCATAGGTAATGTATTCATTCCACCCATCATATCGGTTTCCATCATATACAGACATAAATTCAGAAAAGCTCAAAGGATACATATGCACTTCATCCCCTCTGCCCCCAAACTCCGTAGCTATATCCCTCGATAAAAACTTTGCATTACTTCCGGTTACAAACACATCACACCTCTTCTTATCTGCAAGTCCATTTAATACACTTACAAATTCGTCAAGCAGCTGCACTTCATCTAAAAGAAAATAATATGTGCCATCATCCTTTATTTGCTCCTTTGCCCATGGATAAAATACCTTCGGGTCCTTATATTCAACGTTATCATATAAATCAAATGCCATCTCGATAATATGTCCCTCATCTACTCCACTTTCTATGAGATGGTTCTTAAATATGGTACGAAGCAGATAAGATTTTCCACATCTCCTAATACCAGTCACTATTTTTATCAGTCCGTTATTTTTTCTTTTTATCAGTTGATCCAGGTAATAGTCTCTTTTTATCTCTTTTTCCATAACGATTATCACTCCTAAAAGATATTTCGGTTATTTTTTACTGAAATTTCTTTTATTATACATTATACCTAAACTTATTTCAAGTTTGCTAGAAGATATTTCGGTTTATTCTTACCATAATATCTTTTAATAAACGACTGTCCTGTGCCCCAATCTTACAGAAGTATACACCTTAACTTCCAGTACCTTTTTAGACTCAATGTGACCTTTATTCATATTTAAAGACCAATTTATCAATTTTAACTTGCTTTTTATGCATTATCGTAATAACATAAGCATATAAACATTTCGTTACTATTCACGTAGAGCAGTAACAAACATTTCTAATATTACATGGAATGAACCAGGTAAACTTCTTGCAAAAATTTATGAAATTACATATACTATACTCAGAACTTTACATTTTGTTTTTATCTTAAAAGAGACTTTCAACATAATTTCCTATATGCAAAGAAAAGATTGAAAACCTTAGAGTATGAATCTTAATATGAAGTAAAAGAAGAAAAATCACATAATTTGGCCTAGATTATTCACGGCCTTAATCATAGAAAGATAATGGTGCAAGTTTACTTGCGAATCATCCGCTTTCTATGATTAAAAGGTCAATTGACGTAGCTTGTAAACAGGTGACACATCAATGTGGCACCTAGCCACTTTAGTGGCGGTTTACAAGATATGTCGTGAATAATTGAGGTTTGGTATTCTACACACTTTTTTAGAAAAGATTCATGTTTTTATGTTCTAAACGTTTTTATATAAAAGTATTTCCTGTAGTTATATCCATGTAACATAAAAAATGTTTCATTTAACATTTTAAAACGGAGGTACTTATGAAAAAAAATGAAACTATCATTTATAATAATTTGATTACACAAAATGCTTGCTGGCAGTATGATGAACATGCGAAAAATCTCTTGGCAGATAAGGAAATTTTAGCATACATTCTAAAGTATGTTACCGATGAGTTTAGGAATATGCCCATAAAGGATATCAACCCATGTATTGAAGGAACTCCTGAAATAGGAAGGACTCCCGTTTCTCCCGGACTTACCAATACACCCAAGATAACCGGCGAAAATACCGAAGATACGATTCTCGGGGAAGGTTTTATTACCTTTGATATCAAAACCAGTGC
>JAFQCI010000163.1 GCA_017416505.1 Lachnospiraceae bacterium | reverse complement strand
TGCCCGAATTAACGCCTGTGGAGATAGTAGGGCGAACGACGTTCGGTGAACGTCGGCTTTGAGCCGACCGTAGCGGAGCGAAGACACGAGGTTTATGAAGCAGGAAGCCCATTGGCTTTAGACAATGGGTAGTTCACAAAGATATGTTATAGCCTAAATATGGTGCAAGCTAAAGTGCTACTTAAGAAATTTGGATATAGATTCTCAATTAAGAAGAAGCAGGTCAATGACCTGCTTTTTGTTTTATTTAGGGTTACAACTCAAATAGTGAAATAAACAATATTGTAGAAAGACAGGGAATTACTTCGTTACTGTACACACAGCACCAAAACATTTACTGTTTTGGTGCGTAAGAATATGATTCAGGAGTTCGCAGGCTCCTTTTGCGAAGCAAAACTTTAAATGAGCCTGCGAATGGTTACTGTTCACGAGGTACGAGTGTACAGTAACATTACTTCCCATCTTCTCCGCCGGGCCCATCTTTTCTTGGTCTTGTAGACTCTGGAAGTGGTTCCGCAGGCTCTACCTGATTTTTGCTTTTTGGCAGGTCTACTTCTGGAATATTGTCATCATCGTAAATGTTTTTTGGCTCCTTTGTTTTGTCCATTGTTGCACCATCCTTTCAGAAATAGGATGCACAGTGAGAAGAAAAATATGTAAAAACTATGAGAAAATGTGGTGGAAAGTACTTTATATTTATTATCCACACCAACAGTAAGTAGTTTATACAATAAAAAAGGCAGAATACATAAGCTTTTGGTTTTCCACTACTATAAATGCTAAAATCGAAGAAAAACAAATATGGCAAAGGAGTGGCAGGTATGAGGAAAAGCAAAAGACTGATAGTATTAGCAACAGCATTTTTGTCCCTTCAGCTTTTGACTGGTTGTCAAAATCAAAACCAAGAACAAAGCAAAGAGGTGAATCAAGATGAAAAGCAGGTGGTAACAGATTTTTACGATATGGTGAATCACCAATGGCTAGAGGAGAATAAAGATTACTCTGGATTTCAATATGGGGCAATCCAGGAGCAGCAAAATCAAGTGGAAGAAGCATTGGATAACTATCTAAAGGTACTTTCTAATCAAAATTCATCGCAAGAGGAAAGCTTAACGGAAATAGAAGAAAAAGCAGCCATTTTATATGAGCAGGCAACCGATATGGAAAAAAGGAATGAACTAGGAATAAAGCCCATTGAAAAAATGCTTGCTGAAGTGGAGCAGGTAACAGACTTAAATGACCTAATAGCACTTTATAAAGAACCGGAAATGGGATTTTATAATACTATATTTACTTTTCAGGTAGAGAAAAATATTTCAGATGGAAGTTATCAGGTAAATGTATCTCCGGAGACGATATACGGTCAGTATGGAATGCTTACGGATGAGCAGTTTGCCGGATATGAACTATTAGTAAAACAATTTATGATGATGGCAGGCTATGAGGAGAGCCGGGCGGCAGTAATTGCAGAGCATACGGTAGCCATGGAACGTAGTATACTGGAATTAAATTATACTCAGTTAAATAGTTTTTCACGATATGGAGAAAAAGAATTGTCCTATTTATTGAGTCATCTTTCCATCATGGAAATCGCGAAGGAACAGGGATACTTAGAAAATAGAAGTACTTTGACGGCTGCCACGGAACATTTAAACCTGATGCAGGAATTATTTGTGGAGGACAATGTAGAAGTATTAAAGGATTATCTGTTAGCTTCTGTGGTGATAAAAAGTGCACCTTATTTAAATGAAGAAATGTCTGAATTTTATGAAACAGCCATTAATACTATGATGGGAGCCAATGAGAAGGAAGAGGATTCTTATGCCGGATGCCAGATAGTCAGCATGGCAATGGAGGATTTTCTGGCTGAGTATTACATGAAAGAATATGTGGGAGAAGAAATGGAACAGGAAGTAAAGAGCCTGACAGAGGAAATCAGAGGTGAATTGAAAGAAAAAATAGTAAAGGCAGACTGGATGTGTGAACAGACAAAAGAATATGCTGTAAAAAAACTGGATGCCATGAAGCTTATCGTAGGACTTCCAGAGAAAATGCACGATTATTCCAAACTTACAATTAAGTCCTATGAAGAGGGCGGAAATTTGATGGAAAATATATTAAACGCATATATATTGGACTGTGATTTTCAAAAAGAATTTTTAAAAGAGGAATGTGAGGATGTATTTTATTTTCATGCCTTAGAAGTCAATGCTTACTATGCAAGACCTTATAATGTTTTTTCCATCAATGCAGCCATTATTACTTACGATGGTTGTAATAAGGATTCGGAATATGAAGAAAAATTGGGGATTTTAGGCTTTATCATAGCTCATGAAATCTCCCATGGCTTTGATGGAACGGGAAGTGAGTTTAATGCAGAGGGTATCTATCAAAATTGGTGGACTACTGAGGATAAGATGGCGTATAGAGAAAGAATCAATGAAGTGAAGCATTATTTTGATGGAATGGAAGTAGTGGAACAGGTGACTCTTGTAGGAGAACAATGTATGGATGAAGCTTATGCCGATTTAAGTGCCATGAGTGTCTGTATGGACTTATTAGGAAAGAGGGCTGGTAGTGATTATACATTATTTTTTGAAACTTACGGAAAGAGTAAGAGAATAGTTACAACGGATGAATATTTTGCTTATATGGTAAGTTCTGATACCCACCTTCCAAATAAGCTTAGAGTAAATCAAATCGTAAATCAGATGGATGAATTTTATGAGGTTTATCAGATACCAGAAGAGAATGAGATGTATGTTCCGGTGGAAGAAAGACTGAAGGTATGGGAGTAAGGAGAAATATTAAAAAGAGAGGCAATTGTGACGAAATTGTCACTTTAAAATTCATCTTAGAGTCATTTTACCAAGGTATTATATTCCTATAAGATGCAAAGCACATCCGAACCGAGATGATTCACGATGTGAAGAATTGAGGTTTTATTAAAAATTTTGGAGGATTATCATGGAAATACTTAAGTGCGAACATATTTCAAAAATATATGGAAAAGGAAATACCTGTGTAAAGGCATTGGATGATGTTTCTTTTAGCGTGGAAAAAGGAGAGTTTGTTTCGATTATAGGACCCTCCGGCAGTGGAAAATCCACTTTGTTACATATTTTAGGCGGTGTGGATAAGCCAAGCGAAGGAAGGGTATTGATTGATGGAACAGATATCCATGGGTTAAATGAGGATAAACTGGCGATTTTTAGAAGAAGACAAATAGGTCTTGTGTATCAGTTTTACAATCTGCTTCCGGTATTAAATGTGGATGAAAATATTGTGTTGCCGCATTTATTGGATGGAAGAAAAATGGAGCAGGAACGTCTTGACATGATGGTGGAATATTTGGGACTGACAGATAGAAGAAAGAATCTTCCAAGTCAATTATCCGGAGGTCAACAGCAAAGAGTTTCCATTGGAAGGGCATTGTTTAACCACCCTGCTATTATTTTAGCAGATGAGCCAACAGGAAATCTGGATAGAAAAAATGGGGAAGAAATTATGCGTTTGTTAAAGGATTCGAACCGAAAGCAAAAACAGACCTTGATTTTGATTACCCATGATGAAAGCATGGCATTGCAGGCTGACCGTATGATTTATTTAGAAGACGGAAAAATCATTCGAAATGAACGGATTCGCAGTCTGGGAGGTGGCGACCATGAAAAATAAAAAAATCATGTTCCATGTTACCAGACAATACATGAAGTTAAATAAGAAAAGAACCATCACTACTTTGGTAGGAATTATATTTATGGTGGTACTTATGACCTGCGTTTTCGTTGGAAAAGACACTGCTCTTTCTTATTTGGAACAGGTTGCATCTGCCAAAAGTGGAAGCTGGCATGTAAGTGTTTTTGATGTGGACTTAGAGCAATATGAAAAGATAAAGGAACTTAACTATATTTCCGAAACTGCTGTTTCCAAAAGCTTTGGTTATACGGATTTTGAAGCATCTGGAAATGAATTACGTCCGTATCTTTACGTGAAAGGATATTCGCAAGAATGTTTTGACTGGATGAACATTGAATTAGAAAGTGGAAGATATCCTGAAAATGATTCTGAAATTGTAATCAGCATTCAGGCGTTGAAGGATGGAGCAGATATTTCTATTGGAGATGTGATAGAAATTGATTGCTTTACCCGTTATATTACAGGAATTAACGAAGAAATTCAGGGCACTATCTTTCCTTTTCATAATTTTACAGTAGAAACAGGGCAAACCTTAGAAATGCCATTGAATTTTCCATATTGGGGAGAAAATAAGGATTTTCTGGAAACCCATGAATCCAACAATATTCGAGGTACATATAGGGTAGTAGGATTTATTTCTGTCCCTTCTTTTGAAACCAAGGATTCTGCCGGATATACGGCAATTGCCTACACCAAGGATGAGGTTTTAGAAGGAGAGAGCGTAAATGTTACAGCCAAGTTTTATTTGGATAAGTTAGATGCAGGGTATTCTTATCTTTCGGAATTAGGAGAAATTGTAGGGAATGATGAGGCTTATGAGTGCAATGATTTATTGTTGGCATTTTCCGCAAATTCTTCAGATAGTACCATTAATGTAATAGTAAACTTTTTAATGGTGTTTTTTATTGCATTTATCATGGTAGCTTCTGTAATATTAATTTACAATGTGTTCAATATGTCTTTTGACGAAAGACGCAGATATATCGGAATGCTTTCTTCTGTGGGTGCCACAAGAAGCCAGAGAAGAAGCAGTGTATATTATGAAGCATTTTCCCTTTGGCTGATTGCTTTACCTGTGGGCGTTTTAACAGGTGCAGGGCTTGTAAAAGCTGCGATGTCTGTTTTAAGTCCTCACATTGCAGATTTGGTGAATTTTTCCGGAATGGAAGTTGTGAATACAGAACCGGTATCTTTGAAGATTTCATTGAACGCCTTATGTTTTATTGCAATCGTGAGTGCAGTGACGGTTATGATATCTGCATGGATTCCGGCTCGTAAAATTGGAAAAATCGGGCCAATTGAGAGTATTCGTGGTAATGTAAAGGTGAAAACTAAGAGTTATAAAAGAAATGATTTCTTTATAAAAAAGGGAAATCCGGAAGCATTGGTGGCAGCAAATAACTTAAAAAGACAAAGAGCCAAATCAAAGAGTACGGTTCGTGCCATTGCAGTCTTTATGGTAATCTTACTGGTAACAACATTTGGGGCAAACGCAACTATAAAGATGGTGTATTATCGTCTGGTAGAGGATGCTACGATTGCTTTTCATAGAGATGGATGGGATTATACATTAACAGAGATGGCAGGAAGTGCATCAATGTATCATTCTTTGAAGGAAGAAATTGAAGAAGATGCAGGTGTAGAAAGTGTTCAGGAATGGTATTATAATATGTGGGCAGGAACTGTTCGAAATGACGTCTTGAGCCAGGAGTACTGGGATGCTTACCGCTCCGTTGCAGATTTATATTATGAAGGCGGAGTAAGCGATGAGTTGTTCGGGGAATTGACCATGGGAGAATATAATACGGTTACAGTCATTGGTGTAGACCAGGATACCTTTGAAGAGATTGCAAAGAAATCAGATTGTAACATGGAATTTATTTCAAATCCGGAGGTGCCATCTGTCATTGTGTTCCAAAGTACGGAGATTTCAACCGACAACATATCCTTTGAAAATTATAAGCCGAAAAAATATCAGATGTTCCAGTTAAGCCATGTAACGGATAAGGAAATTGGAGATACTATACCACTTCAGGTTTATAATGGGCAGAAAGATGAGGTAGAAGATTTTAATGTAACCGTTGCAGGATTTACGACTGCAGAAAACATTCAGGAATATATGACCATTCATAGTGAGTGGTTTACCGTTATCATGAACATGGATACTGCTACAAAGCTATGTGAGGTGCTTAGTGCTACGGGTGACATAAATGAGGATGGAACGGATAGCTGGGGAAACCGGGAATTGCATATTAAGCTAAATGGAAATGAAACAGATTTGGCACAAAAACTTCAAGCTCTATCGGAGCAGGATAATGCTGAATTTTACATCTCTAAAGCAGGAGAAAATGCAATGATGGTTTCCGTTGCAGAGGCGGTGGCTTATATTATCAAGATATTGGCAGTATGCTTTGTAATTCTGACTTCTGTGATTTGCATTTTAAATCTGTATAATTCGATTTGGGGAAGAGTAGTTTCCAGAAAACAGGAGTTTGGAACTTTGAAATCCTTAGGTATGACAAGAAAGCAGATGGCAAAGATGCTGTTTTATGAAAACGTAGGCTTGTTTTTAAAAGGTACTTTATGGTCTGGTGTGATATCGATTCCGGTTATTTATTTGCTACGACACATTATTTCCGGATATCTGGGTTATGTGAAGTTTGCATTTCCATGGATGATATATCTGTTGGCGGTTGGAATTGCTGCAGTATCTTTAGGTGTGATAACAGTATATTGTTATCGAAGAAATGGGAATGAAATTATTCTTGAGGAATTACGCAGGGATACTGTATAATAAAGCGAGATGATTCAGGTGAGTGATGTTTTTTAGTCAGGGCGTGAATCATCTCGTCTTAATTTATCTTGATTTTAACATTGCGAGAACACAAAGTGTGTAGCAATTCATAGGTAGCATGAGGTCAAAACACCTTTTGACCTCAATATTTTATATTGTAAAGAAATGGAGAAAATGATGACAGTTCTTGTTGTGGAAGATGATGAAATTATATTAGAAGGACTTCAGATTTCGTTAAGGCAGGATGGATATGAGGTACTGACAGCTACGACCCAGAAGGCAGCTTTTGAGATGATAAAATCCGGTGTAAAATTAGATATCTGTTTGTTGGATGTGATGCTTCCGGATGGAGATGGGTATACCATATGTAAAGAAATACGAAAATTAAGTTCTCTTCCAATTTTGTTTTTGACGGCTTGTGATGATGAAGTACATACGGTTCTGGCTTTGGAACAGGGTGCAGATGACTATATTGCAAAACCGTTTCGAATTAGGGAATTACTTGCCAGAATGAAGGCGATTTTACGAAGGAGCAATCAGAATGGACTAGATACGAATATTATGCAAGTAGGAGAGAATCAGGTTCATTTACAGACCGGTAAAGTGTACCGAGGAGAACAGGAAATTGTATTGACTGCCATGGAGTATAAATTATTGTTGATTTTCATTAACCATAGAGGGCAGGTTTTGTCAAGACAACAGATTTTGAATGATATCTGGGATCAGGTGGGGGATTATGTAAATGATAATACTCTTACAGTGTATATTAAGCGGCTAAGAGAAAAGTTAGGTGCATCGGAACAAAATCAAATGATTCAGACAGTCCGGGGTGTAGGATACCGGATGGAAAAGTAAATAAGGATGATTGCTGAAGAAATAGAATGGATAGGTAATTGCGAAACTAAATTATTTTATGTGAAAGTGATATAAAATAAACAAAACATCGCAGGCACGTTTTCGCTGCGTTCAGCTCGTAGCGGTACTAAACTCAAGGCTATGCCTTTCATTAGGTGGCGACGGTCGCCTAGCACCTAGCCACGCTAGTGGCGGTTTGCAAGATTCGTCGTGAATAATTGAGAATTAGGATACATTTTTTATAGTTTCGCAATCATCTATTATAATGATAGGGTGAGAAAGGAGGAAGGAAAAGCGTGTGGCCTCAGGTGCTAATTATAGGTATTACAGGAGTATTATGTGTTTGGGTGAGGGATGTACAATTAATCTGCGTCCTTCTTGTAATTTGTATTGGGATTTTGTTTTTCTTTCAATTTTTTTCAGAACGTAAGAGGGATAAGCAGTTAATGGAGTTGGTTTCTTATCTTAGTGACGTACAGGATAACTTAAGTCTGCCAGAAATAAAAAAAATGAAAGAGGGGCAGTTTGGAATTCTGCAAAGTGAAATCTATAAGGTGGTAGCTTTGCTTCGGGAATCGTACTCTGAAGAGGCAAAGGAGAAACGTTATATGGCAGATATGTTGTCAGATATATCCCATCAGATTAAGACCCCTATTGCAGCCATTACTATTATGACGGATTTATTAGAGGCATCGGAATTATCAGAGGAAAACCGTCTGGAATACGCTGCTAAAATTGATAAACAGGTAAACAGAATTACCTGGCTGATTCGAAATCTCTTAACATTGTCCCAATTAGAGGCTGGTGTTCTTGAGTTAAAGGTGCAAAGGGTAAATCTTTATGATTTGTTTGAGAAAGTAAGAGAGACGTTCGACCTTATGGCTGAGGTAAAGGGAGTGTCTTTAGAAATCAATGTAAATCCCGATATCTGGTTTTTATGTGATGAACATTGGACCATTGAAGCATGCTCCAATGTGGTGAAAAACTGTATTGAGCATACTCCTGAGGGAGGAAAGGTAATGGTGCAGGCATTCCAGGATAATCTTGCCACTCATATTTGTATTTCAGATAATGGAGAAGGAATTGAACAAGAACATTTACCTCATATCTTTGAACGCTTTTATATAGCTTCCAATACTTCGAACACCAGCATTGGTATAGGATTATCTATGACAAAGCAAATTGTGTTAAAACAAAATGGAAGCATATCGGTGAAAAGTGAGAAGGGAAAAGGAACCGAATTTTATATTAAGATGTATCGCGTGAAGTAGTAAAGCTGATAGAGTTGAACAGATGGGGGAAGAAACTTGTAAACAACACCACTATGCGGCGTTTATTTTCAACTGAGACAGTAATTCTACATAGTGAAATATAACAAATTATAATTATGATTTTTGTCTTGGGTTATGCGTTTAACCTCTTGTGGTTTTCATGATTCTTTATTATCATTATCATAGAGAAGGAAAAAAAGTGATAAAAATAGGTGATTGCGAAAACATAATATTTTATGTGAAAGTGATGCAAAAGAAATAAGACAACGCAGGCACGCTTTCGCTGCGTTCGGCTCGTAGCGGTACTAAACTCAAGGCTTTGCCTTTCGTTAAGTACCGACGGCCGCCCAAGCGCCTGCTTATGTATTTGTTTCTTTTGTATCACTTAATATAAGTTTTGTCGTTTCGCAATTGCCTAAAAAAATTTGGAAAGGAGAATTGGAAATGGAGAAAACCATGAAAAAACAGGACGCATTTTACAAAACAGTTATCAAAATTGCACTTCCCGTTACCTTACAATCATTATTACAGTCTTCCTTTAGCGTGATTGACCAGTTGATGATAGGAAAACTGGGAAGTACCAGCATTGCGGGAGTGGGGCTTGGAGGTAAGTTTGCTTCTATTTATTCCGTATTATTGGGAGCGGTGGCTGCAGTAGCAGGAATCATGATTTCCCAGTATATTGGAAAAAAGGATGATAAAGAAGTTAGCAGAAGTTTTTTTGCAAATATTATGTTGGCAATCGGGCTTGCGGCTTTGTTTATGGGAATGTGCCTTATGGTTCCTAATGGTATTATGGGACTATATACTAAGGATGAGGCTACGAGGCAGATAGCAGCAAATTATCTATGGATTTTGGCTTTTTCCTATCTTCCTATGGCTGTTAGTAGTATTGTGGCGACATTTCTTCGTTGTATGGAGGCAGCAGTATTTCCTTTGTATGCTACCATTGCAGGGGCAGTTATAAATACGGGACTAAATTACTTTTTGATTTTTGGAAAGGCAGGATTTCCGGAATTAGGAGTAGAGGGAGCAGCCATTGCTACCGTAGTTTCGCAGTTTGCAAGCTGTCTGATTACTTTGGGATTTTTTATCTGGCACTATAGGAAACAGGATATGAAACTGACCTTTTTATGGCATTTCCGTGGAGAAAGAAGAGTTCAGTTCCTAGGAATTTTATGTCCCATTATTGTTTGTGAATTTTTATGGAGTCTTGGAGAAAACGTTTATACAGCGATTTATGGAAATATGGGAACGGACCCTTGTGCAGCCATGACTCTTACTATACCGATTCAAACTTTATTAATTGGTGCGTTAAGTGGTCTTGCTCAGGCAGCAGGAATTCTCATTGGAAAATCTTTGGGTGGTGAGGAATACGATAAGGCGTATGAAGAATCAAAAAAACTGATGAAATATGGTGTGTTAGGCTCTCTTTGCTTATCTGTTTTGTTATTGCTTTTGGGTCAATATTATGTACAGATTTATGATGTGTCAAAAGAGGTACGTGGGGTGGCCTATGAGATTTTGGTAGCCTTTGCCATTATTTCGCCGGTAAAGGTTCAAAATATGATATTAGGGGGAGGAATCATACGAAGTGGAGGCAAAACAAAATATGTCATGTGTATCGATTTTATTGGTACCTGGCTTTTTGGAGTGCCTTTGGGATTATTAGCTGCCTTTGTGTGGAATTTACCAATTCCTTATGTATATTTTATTTTATCTTTGGAGGAATGTGTAAGACTTATGATTTCACTGGTTCTTTTCCGAAGAAAAAGCTGGATGCGAAGCCTTGGGGAATGGGAACAAGGGGAAGAGTGTGTGGGTTGATAATGAAAGGAGAAAGTTATGGAAAGAAAATTAGTATTGAAAAAGGATATCGAGGAAGCATTAAAACAGGTAGGGGTAAAACCGGGGCAAAATATTATGGTACATACCTCTCTTAGTAAACTGGGTTTTGTCTGCGGGGGAGCCCAGATGGTGATTGAGGCATTAATGGACTGTGTGGGAGAGGAAGGCACGATTATGATGCCTACACAGACTTGGAAGAATTTAGACCCGGTTACCGGTGTGCATTGGGAAGAACCAGAAGAATGGTGGCAGACCATAAGGGATAACTGGCCGGCGTATGATAAAGAAATTACTCCAACCAACACCATGGGAGCCGTGGCAGAGATGTTTCGTAAATGGCCGGGCGCTCTTCGAAGTGACCATCCTGCCCGTTCCGTAGCAGCTTATGGAAAAAATGCGAAGTATTTAACGGAAAATCATGATTTATCCAATATTTTTGGGGATGGATCTCCTATTGGAAAACTGTATGAGTTAGATGGATATGTACTTTTAATTGGGGTAGGATACGATAAAAATACGTCCATCCATTTAGCAGATGCAAGAGCGGAATATCCGGGAAAACATATGGCGGAAGAAAGCAGTGCCATGCTGATAGATGGAAAAAGGGTTTGGAAAACCTATTCTACTTTATTTGTGGATGGAGAAGATTTTGAAGAGATTGGGGAGGCATTTGAAACAGAGAAGAAGGTGGAAAAAGCCGTTTTAGGGAATGGAATGATATCCTTTATGAAACAACGGGAACTGGTAGATTTTGCGGTGGAATGGATCGAGAAAAATCGTACGGTATCATAAAAATGTTTATTTCTGTAAAAGTGGTTAAGAGGAAACTGTTTTATGATACAATGATACATCAGAGAAATATAGAAGTGGCGGGATTTCTCCCGCCACTTCTATATTACTTAATTTTCCCTAACAAGCGTGGATCAAGCGTTTCGCCTAATATCGATTTTAAGAATATCAACATATATATCATTTGTCAAGTGTAAAGTTGAAATTAGACTCTTGAGATTTTATTTGTTGTTACTGTACAGACCCTAACTTGCATTAAACAAACCGATGGTATAAACTTGAAGTAATCAAGTGTAAGCCATCGGTTTTCTTTATCCAAATATCTTGGACACGCTGTCGAATAAATTTACATCATCTTTTTTGCGCATCAT
>JAFQCI010000162.1 GCA_017416505.1 Lachnospiraceae bacterium | reverse complement strand
TTAACATTGGCAATATACTTTTGGTGTAGAAAAGATTTTTCGTTAAAGGAATGGTTACATAGTCTGAAAAGTGGCAAAAAGTTTTGGAAGCATGTTATTTTGACGGCATTGGGTTTTGTTGGTGCGTTTGTGATAACGACTATTTTAGAGGGAATGTTCACGAAGTTTGATACAGGTATGATTGGATTAAGGCGAAATTCGTGGATAACATTAATTATATTTGCTATCTCTACGATTTTACTTCCGTCAATTGTAGAAGAAACCTTTTATAGAAAAAAAATGATTTCATTTGAAAATAAAGTTGTTTTAATTATTACAACTATGTTGGGAATGTTAATGTATGCTCTTGAACATTCACTTGCTGTTTGGGGGATTTTTTTGACAATGATTTGGGCGGTGCCTTTAAGTATCTCTTATATTAAAACGAAAAATATTTATGTGCCGATGACTGCACATTTTATAGGTAATCTATTAGGGAATGGAATAGACATTATTTTCACAATCATTGCAATGATTTCAAATGGAAAGTAATGTGAAAATTTGAATTTTACGAACTATTAAGTTTACGAATATAGTATTGAAGCAGAAAAGAGGAATAAGATGTCAAATGAAGCAAATGTAAATATAGGAAATTCCGGTGAATATTTTGTGGCTGGAGAATTGGAGAGAAGAGGATATACCGTTGCGGTTCCAATGTCAAATGTTAAGGATTTTGATATCTTAGCAATCCATAGAGAAAAGCACGAACAAATTGCTATACAAGTGAAAACAACGGGATATAAGCAGAAAAAGTGGACTCTTTCAAAGAAAAATGAAGAACTAATTGGAGATAATATCTTCTATGTATTTGTTTCGCTTAACGAATTAGATACGCCGGAATATCATATAGTACCAAGTCGAATAGTTGCGGAAACAATTAAGACATCACATCGCAAATGGCTTGAAACTCCAGGAAAAAAAGGACAGAAACATAATGATACGAACATCAGAGTGTTTGTCGATGATGAGGACGTGTTTTATGATAAGTGGCATTTGCTAGAGATGAAGGCAGTAGATGATAAAGAGCTACCAAAAGATACATATGATGCACTGATTTCTTTTATTCCACGACTGAAAGGGATTGAATATGGTAAAGTTCAGCCAGAACATCAAACTGGCGACGGAAGCATAGAAAGACCATATCAGATGCCATATTATATTTATTCAGATGTAGTGCAAGAGTTTGAAAATGAGGTCTATAAATTTGAAAGGGAACACCCTGATTTTTGGTTGAATAGATATAATGATGTTATGCTATTAAATGGATTAAAGTGGGATGAAGAAGTAATGACCAATGCAGATGTAAATTGTTTAAATGGACAAGCTGTTATGTCATTGCTTTTAGGTGCTATGCGTGCAGAACGGTTCTGTGATGGAGCGCTTAATGCGTTTTTAGAGGCAGGATGTATTGATAAGTGGTTGCTACGCTTACAAGAGATTAGAGATATGTAAACTTGAATTTTGCGAATATATATCAATGTTAACTTGCGTTGCTTGTGGCAACAGTGCATCTGTGGCAAAATGAAAGCATCCAAGAAAGAGGAGGCACAATTATGTTTAACGAAAATATGAAAGCTTTACGCAAAAATAAAGGGCTCACACAAGACGAACTGGCAAGCCGATTGAATGTGGTGCGACAAACCATTTCAAAATGGGAAAAAGGACTATCCGTGCCAGATGCAGAAATGCTTCAAAAAATAGCAGACGTACTTGAATCTGATGTTAGCCAATTACTGGGGGCACCTATTAAGCAAAACGAAAATGTAGATGTTATCGCAGAACAACTATCCAGAATCAATGAGCAGCTGGTTGCAAAAAACAACCGTAGCCGTAAAATATGGAAAGCGGTCGGCATCATTCTTGCGATTATTATCGTAGGGCAGTTGCTTTTAGTTGCTCTAGGTATCACAGCATTTAAGAGTTACGAAGTAAATACAGATACTTATGAAGAACATGTAGAAGAAATTACTGGTGACTGAACAGTTAATCCAATTCCAATATGTAGAACAGTTAGAAAAAATTTGAATTTTACATTGCTTTTGCCAGTAAATTAGGCGGTGCAACTGGACTTAACAGGATTGTTAAAGAGCGTTGACAGATTGATTGATATGGTTGGTAGTGTTTTTAGAACAAAAGTAATACGATACTTTCATCAAGTGATACAAGGAGGAAACATTGATGAAGAAAGGTATTATTTATAATCTAAATCCGTTCAACAACGAAACAAAT
>JAFQCI010000161.1 GCA_017416505.1 Lachnospiraceae bacterium | reverse complement strand
TAATATAAAGGAAATAGTAGAATTGCAATTTTGTAATAAGATGTCGGAGAGCTGAGTGAAATTCGTGGCTTTTTTACGTTCAATTTACATATAAAATGATTGCAAAATGTATATAATTATGCCAAAATATGTACAAAGAAAGCAGGGTGGTTTAATTGAGAGATGAATTGGAGTGGTACAAGTGAAAATTGGAATATGTGATGACGAATCAATATTTAGGGAACAATTAAAAACTATGTTAGAGGACTATTACCACAGTTTGGATGTATTGATTATTTCCTGTTCATCAGGCGAAGAATTATTACAAGAGATAGAAAAGAAACAATATGACCTTGTGTTCTTAGATATTGAAATGCAGGGAATGGATGGATTGGAAACAGCGAAACGCGTGCATAGTATAAAGGCAGATCTGCCGATTATTTTTTTGACCAGTCATACAGAATTAGCAATGGAAGGATATGAAGTGCAGGCATTTCGTTTTCTGGCAAAGCCGGTGGCGGTGCAGAAGCTGCAGGAAGCCTTACACGCATTTGAAACGACATTGCAGCAGGAGCAAAAGCTGATGATAGTGGAAGACGGGATGAATCGGTATCTTTCCTGTGCAGATATTCAATACATAAAAAGTGAAAATGTGTATTTGCAGATTGTAACAAAGCAGGGTTCACATTTAGTTCGCAAAAAGCTGAAAGAGCAAATAGAGGAATTGCCAAAGAACACATTTATGTTAGTGCATCGAAGTTATATTGTAAATTTGAATGAAGTCGCCAGTTTTGACGGGAATGTGATAGTGCTAAAAGGAGGCTTTGAAATTCCGGTAAGCAGAGGAAACCGAGAAGCATTCAAAGCAAAGATGCTGCAATTGCTGAAACGCAGGTAATTGTTCACAATGTGTAATTGAACAATTACAACTATTTGATTAGGAAATGGAGAAGTGTATGTGGCTTACAATATATTATTGTATCAGTGCATTATTAATGATGCTATCTATGTTGCTAGTGGCAAAATATATTTTTTTGGAACGTGATATCAGGTATAATCCTATATTTTTTACAGTTAGTTTTTGTTTGATATTTATATTTTATTTATTAGATTGGGAAGATATGGCTGTAATAGCGCCATTTCTTTTGACTGGAGTTTATATTGGTTTTAAAAGAAAGAAAAGGAGAATCAGGGGCTTTTTTCTGTGTATTCCCATTATGGGAATGTGTTACGGTATTATGCTTCCTGTTTTTTTAATTCCGGAATTTGAATACTCAGAAATGTTTGACTTAGGTCTGGATATGGTAATAAATGGATTGTTGCTTTTATTTTTATGGAAGGGAAAGGCATGGCGGGAACGGTTTCGTGTGGAAATGCAATATCGTTCTTTGCAGAAATGGGAAAGCCGGTTGCTGATAGTAGTGGGCATACTTATGTGGTGCATTTCCATTCCATTAGTGGGTGAGCAGGTAATGGCAACCTTGTCAGTGGAAATGAAATGGTATATTGCCTGTGTCAGTGTGGTGGCTGTGTTGCTTACGATTACCGTAATTATTCTTGTCCTACAGGGAAATAAAAGTGCGTATTACCATGCTGTTGCAGATTTGAATGAGCAGTATTTAAACGCTCAGACACAACATTTTCAGGCATATCAGCGGGCGCAGGTGGAGACGAGGCGTATTCGCCATGATATGAATAACCATATGATGTGTCTGTCCCATTTAGCAAATGAAAAAGATTTGGAGGGTATTCAGCAGTATTTATCAAAATTAGGTGATATGGTAGCTAAGATTTTGCCGGAATTCCAGTGTGGAAATGGATTGATAGATGCCATTTGTAATGAAAAGTATCATCTGGCAAAAATGCAGGGAATACAATTTGAAATGAATGGCAGGCTGCCAGAACAATTAGATATGGAAGCCGTGGATGTGTGTACATTGTTTTCTAATGCATTAGATAATGGCATAGAGGCTTTACAGCAGGTACAAGAGCCATATCGTACATTTTATATATCTGTGAATTTAAAAAATAATATTCTTTATTTACAATTTAAAAATGCAGTAAAGAATGAAAATCTTAAAAAATATGGCATAAGAACCACAAAGGGGGATTGTAAAAATCATGGATTTGGACTTGAAAATATCAGACTGGTGGTGGGGCGTTATCATGGAGACATGCATATTGATGTAGAAAAAAAGGAAGAAATATCATATTTTATTTTGGATATTATGATTTTCATGAAAGCTGAACCATTTACAACAAAATAAATGCCATTCGCAACAAAAAATCATTGTCGCTTTTGTTTTTCTGATATGATGACAAAGTAGAAAATGAGAAATATCATTTCAGAAAGAGAGGATAATGAATATTGAAACAAATAGTGTTAAATAATAAGAAGGAAATGCGGAAAGATGCCAATATCATAGGGATTACGTTATTACTTTATACTATAATAAATTTTGTTATTATAGTGGTGGATATGGTTATAAAATCCGTGCACGTGTTTATGCAAACCCCAAATGAAGCGGAACAGCAGATCCTACTTGATGCAATGATAAAAGAGTATGAAAAATATGGAACATCCATGATTGTAGGTGTAGTAGTAGGTGTAGTATTTCTAATAATCTGGAATCTGTGTACCAAAAAGAGGATTACTCTTAAGAATATGTTTGTATCCCGTAATAAAATGACAGCAAAAGCTTTTTTGCAGATATTGTGTGTATTTATGGCAGGTCAGTTTGTATTTGGTATAGGGTTTGAGGTTATAGAAAAAGGGTTGAATCTAATCGGTTATACGGCAGTCGCAGAAATGGAATCTGCAACAGGTATCAGCGAGACAATTTCCATGTTTTTATATGCTGGAATTATTGGACCGATTGCGGAGGAGTTGGTTTACAGAGGATTTGTGCTGAAAAGATTGGAAAGTCATGGAAAAATGCTTGCCATTGTGGTATCATCCATTCTTTTTGGTATTATGCATGGTAATCTTCCCCAGTCTGTTTTTGCCTGTTGTGTAGGTTTCGTGTTGGCGTATGTGGCAGAGGAATATTCCATAGTATGGTCAATTCTTCTACATATCATCAATAATGTGTCTAGTGAGTTGAGCGGAATGGCAATTTCAGGATTGAGTGAGGAGTTGCAAACGGTAATATATTACGGAATATTTGTTGTATTTTTCATTGCAGGAATGATAGTCTTGTGGAAAAAGCGCCTGCGCATTAAGGAGTATCTAGCAGAGAATACACTAGAAAAGAAAAACGTATTGTATGTAATCACAAGAATCACAATGGTAATTTTCGTTGTGTTACAATTGGCGATTGCAATAGATGGGTTGGAGCGAATTTAATTGTATTGTGCAGGCAATGTGCAAAAGATAAAAACATAGTCTGTTCGATAGCTGGACAATGGTAAGAGGCATATCGGAGAGTTTAACATCGAATGGAGCATGAAATACTCTGCATAAGCCTTTGTTACCTTTGACATAAGTATTAAGCATAGTTGATAGTTCCATCGATATGGTTTGGTGTTCCTGTGATGGACTGGACATATCATAAATAACACCATCGAAGACTTCCACTCTTTTATCTTTAGGAAGAGCTTCGTACTGCTCCAAAGTGCTTAACTGTACTTGCGGTTGTAATGCTGGCATAGTGTACACTTCCTTTCATGGTTATTATATGCGGTTATGCATAAAGTATTTGTTGGTAATTGACATAAATGATACCTTCTATCCGCTAATATTCTAACTGTAATATTACATAACTGATTATAAAATTCAATAAAAAGACATTGGTTCAGATTGGTGAGATATAATCACCGCGTTACTGTACACTCGTACTTCGTGAACAGTAACAAATAAGAAAATTAGTTTTGAACATTTCTGCATATCGTATAGATTAATAGATTTTTTTGCTGTATAATCAGATTGAGTATTCTATCTGTTATGGTCAGATTGTGTGACGGAAAGTTAGTATATATTACTTGTGTATTTATGGGAGGAATGGTAAAATGAGCGATATTATAGATTTAAAAAATAATGGCATGTTTGATGATATTTTGAGTATGATTTATTCTGCAAAACAAAAAGCGGAATATCAGATCAATACAACAATAATTGAGCTTTATTGGCAGATTGGTTCTTATGTATCTGAGCGAATTGCAAAGGATGGATGGGGAAAATCAACAGTAAAGGAACTATCGGCTTATATTTTAAGCAAGGAGCCGGGGATCCGTGGTTATTCGGCACAGAATATTTGGAGAATGAAACAGTTTTTTGAAACATATAAAGATAAACCAGAACTCTCAACACTGTTGAGAGAAAATTCATGGTCTAATAATATGCATATTGTTTCTAAAACAAAATCCTATGAAGAAAAAGAATTTTATCTTAAGCTAGCAGCCAAGGAAAAGTACAAGGCAAGGGAATTAGAAAGACAAATTGATAGCGGATATTATGAAAGACTATTGTTATCAAGCGGAAAAGCGCCTTCAGCCCTTGAGGAACGGGATATGAGCGGTGTTCTGCGTGACATGTATATGTTGGAGTTTCTTAATCTGCCTGAACCATATAAGGAATATGATTTGCAGAAGGCAATCTTGAAAAATATGAAAAAATTTTTGCTGGAATTTGGAAGAGATTTTCTTCTTGTTGACGAGGAGTATCATGTTCAGGTTGGAAACAATGATTACTATGTAGATTTGCTCTTTTATCATAGGGAATTGCAGTGTCTTGTAGCAATTGATTTGAAAATTGATGATTTCAAACCGGAATATTTAGGAAAAATGGATTTTTATTTAGAGGCATTGGATAGAGATGTAAAGAAACCACATGAAAATCCAAGTGTTGGAATGATTTTATGTAAAAATGCAGATACTGATGTTGTAGAGTATTCTTTGAGCAGAAGCTTATCACAAGCAATGATTGCAGAATATAAAACAAAATTAATTGATAAAAAAATTCTGCAAAAGAAGCTTGATGAATTGTATGACATTGAGGAAGAATCAAGAAACTCTCAACAGTGATGAGAGTTTTGTTCATAGGTTCCATTGATAGATAGGCGGCTGTGAAAATGGCTGCTTATTTTTATTGTTTAAAGAAAGCCTGCAACATGAAGAAAGGAGAATGTAAATGGATCAACGATTGGAAGAAATAAAAAAGAGTGATAAATTAATTAATAGTTTTTTGCTTCGAGGGAATAAATTTGTTGAATATGCGTGTTTTCAATATGGAGCATACAATGCGGCAATAAGTGGAGAACCGGATGCTCATTATATTGATGATTTTCAATATTTTGTATTTGTAAAAAGTACAAAAAGTCTGAAGTCAATTAGAACACTACTTGATATGGGGCATATAGAAGATGCTTTTATATTATTACGCACAATGTTTGAGGGTTATCTCGCTAGCCGGTATATTGATGAAAAGTATGAAGATAAGCTATTAAATGATTTTATATTTGTACCACAATTAATTGCACGTAGGAAAGTAATTTATCAGGATGAGATTGCAGTATACAGAGAAACTAAGGAGCTGATTGAGTATATTCAACGAAACCCATCGGAAATGAAACTTGGTAAAGATAAAAGATATTTTTCAGATTTCTATGCGTATTTATGTAACTACGCACATTGTAATTATTCAATTCTTGATTGCTACTTGGATGAAAATAATATGTTCACGTTAAGTGGGAAAAAAGATGAGTATCTGATTCGCATTTTAATTCTCTTTGTTTATACAAAAACATTTGAGAGCATAGTAACTGTAGAAGGAGAATATTTTTTGGATAAAAGAGAAGAGAAATTATGTTATGAATTAGTAACTGATGCCAATACATTTTTATATCAACAATTAGAGTATCTGTCGCAACATGAGTTTTCTGGAAAAAATAAAGAGTTGAACAAGCATATGAAAAACATGTTTAAGGACATGAAAAAATCATTGACAGAAGAAATAGGAAGTGTGAAAAAGGATTTTTTATTGTAAATTATATTTGAAAAACCGGTTAATCTTGAGGTATCTCAAGGTATAACCGGCTTTTTTGTTTTGTGTAGGAATTAAGATAAATGTAGGCAAATAGAAGCAACTGTGATATATGCCGTAAAAAGAAAAATGAAACAGATAAAATGTCGCCAAGTGTGCGACCAATTTAGTTAGAACTGTAGATATAATATGCTTGTAAATTCAACGATGGAAGGTATTGATATGATTGCACAATATATAGATGCAATTTGGGAAGAACAGCAATATCTTAATAAATTTCCGAGAAGTTATATAATAGATGAATTACGATTATTTCATCCAAGATATGAAAATGAATTTTTTAATATAAAGGAAATAGTAGAATTGCAATTTTGTAATAAGATGTCGGAGAGCTGAGTGAAATTCGTGGCTTTTTTACGTTCAATTTACATATAAAATGATTGCAAAATGTATATAATTAT
>JAFQCI010000160.1 GCA_017416505.1 Lachnospiraceae bacterium | reverse complement strand
TGTCATATCGGTTATGGCGGATTAGGAATTGGATTGTCTTGTAGACCTAGAAGAATAAAAAAATAAATAGAAAAGGAACCGGGTAGCTGGTTCCTTTTTGCAATTATTAAGCTTCTGGATTTGCAATTAATTCTTGTAAGGTTTGATAAAATTTTGGACAATCTTTATTTAATCGAATGGGTTTACCGGATTCGTTTAAAAAGCAATGTTGTGAAGAACCTGAAAATACAAGGTGATTGTTTGAGGTTTTGGACATTTCATAAGCAAGAGTCATACGAATAGGACCACATTCTTGTACAGAGACACGGATACTAATTTCGTCTGCAAAGGTTGTACTTTCTTTGTATTTGCAATCAATAGAAATAACTGGTGAAATAGTCCCTTCCTTTTCCATGCGATTATAAGACCAACCGATTTTTTCCATATAATCAATTCTAGCCTCTTCCATCCAACGAACATAATTAGAATGATGTGTAATGCCCATTTTATCTGTTTCATAATATTGTACTTTGTGAATGTATGGTGTCATGGTGTGCCTCCTTTTATATAGAAGTATTTTAGCACTTTGGGGTTCTGTAAACAAGAAATGATATATTTTTAAACTGTTTCTAAACAATTTTAAACTTTTTTTCAAATGGATGGACAAAAGATTTTTTCTTTGGTATGGTAGCGGTTGTCAAATCTTAAAACCACATAAAAGAAAGGATCAAATCAATGAGTGGAAAAGTAGAAAACAATTCTAGAAGCCATATCTATGACAAAATGTTTAAAAAAGTACTGACCTTGTCTTCTAGGGCAGTAATCAATTTTATTAATGGATTATTTGAAACAGAATATTCTACAGATGCAAAAGTAACTTATAATTGGACGGAATTTCATGATGATAATTTGAAAAAGACATTAGCAGATACGATTGTAACGATTGATGGATGTCACAGTTATCATATAGAGGCACAGCGTTATCAGGATGAAACTATTGTATTTCGTGTATTTGAGTATGGATATCGACATGCAGAACGCTATAAAGAATTAAATGATAATAAATCGTATTTGCATTTTCCTGAGCCAAAAATCATTTATCTCTATGCGGAGGGAGATATTCCAGAGACATACACATTAGTATTAGATTTTGGAATGCAAGGTAGCTTCGAATATCAAGTCTCAACCATTCAATTAGAAAGCATATCTGTGGATGAACTGAATCAGAAAAAAATGATTATCTTAATTCCTTTTTACCTTTTATCATTGCATAAAATAATAAAAAGAAAACGTTCTAAGGAAAATTTAGAACAATTGAAAAGGCTTATTTTTAATGATATACTCGGAAGTATAGAGATGAACCATGAATATGGTAATATTACCATGGATGATGCAGATAGATTACGAAACCTTACCAAAGAATTATATTACTATTTGTATTCGCATTATGAAGAAATGGAGGAAATAAACGATATGACGGATGAATCATTGATTTTAGAATACGACATTTTTTTAAAAAAGCATAATATAGAAAGTTTGGATGAAACCGTACAATGGATAGAAGAAGAACGGAAGTATATTGCAGATAGTAAGGCAGAGATTGAAGCGAACAAGGCAGAGATTGAAGCGAACAAGGCAGAGATTGAAGCGAACAAGGCAGAGATTGAAGCGAACAAGGCAGAGATTGAAGCGAACAAGGCAGAAATTAAAGCAGAAAAGGCGGAAATTGAGGTAGAAAGGGCTGAAATTGAAGCAGAAAGAGATAAAGTTAAAGAAGAACTAAATAAAGTCCAAAAGGAACATATGGAGATGATAAAAAGCATGGTAGAAACCATGAAAAAGTTTAATATTAGAGAAGAAGAAATTCAGCATCGATTAATGGAGATATGTCATTTGAGTAAAGAGGAAGCATCTCAATATATAGAAAAAAGAGAGGAATAAAAGTGAGATTTGTAGTACAACGAGTGAAAGAAGCTTCTGTAACGGTAGAGCAAGAAATAATTGGTAAAATTGGCCATGGCCTTTTAGTTTTTGTGGGTGTATCGGATACCGATGATAAGCAGATTGCAGATAAAATGATTGATAAGCTGACAAAGCTTCGAATTTTTGATGATGCAGAGGGTAAGACTAATCTGGCGGCAGCAGATGTGAATGGAGAATTTTTGATTATATCACAGTTTACTTTATATGCAGATTGCCGAAAGGGAAATCGTCCTTCCTTTACAAAAGCAGGAAGGCCGGATGTGGCAAATGAATTGTATGAGTATGTAATAGATGAGATTCAGAAAAAAGGCTTTCATACAGAACATGGCTCCTTTGGCGCAGATATGAAGGTTGCTTTATTAAATGATGGACCATTTACCATTCTATTAGACTCAGACGAAATTATAAGATAAGATAAAAAAGCGGAACTTAAAGTCCCGCTTTTCTTCTATTCTGGTCTTCCTAAGTAAAATCCTTGTACATAATCGACAGCTGTAGTCTTTATATAATCATAATCTTCTTTTTTTTCAATACCTTTAGCCATAACAAGAATGTTATCTTTATGGAACATTTCAATTGTTTTTTTGAAATTATGCTGAACTTGTTTGTCATATGAAATATTTTCAATTAAGTCTTTATCCAGCATTACGATATGTGGCTCTACAATATAGGAAGTAGTAATATCATTGTAGCCGGCACCAAAGTTATCAAGAGCTATGGTTGTATTACGTGCTTCAAATTGTTTCTTTTTCAGATTCCAGGTCATGTAGTTAAGTTCAGGGTATTCAATAATCTGAACCATAATTTTATCGGTTACTTCTTTAGGGAAGTAATTGTCAAATTCTTCGGCTTCGTTTGGAAGAAAAATTTCAGATGGAAAAGAATTAACAAAAAAAGGTTCTTCAAAGCCTTTTTCACAGTAGGCAAGAGTTGCACCATAAAAGGTTGCAAGCTCTAAGGTGTGTAATTCTCTTTTTCTAGTATATAGATCAAATAATTCTTCCAGAGTGCCTTCTGCTGGCTGCATAAGAGCCTCGTAAGCAAAGACCTTATTTTCTTTTAAGGAATAGATTGGCTGAAAGACGAAATCTATATTCAGCTCAGAAAAGGCATTTAATATTCGTGTATTTAAAGGTAATTTATCAAAACGTATCATAGTTAAAATCCTCCCATTTGATAATACACGAAATAACTCTATTCAGCAAGGAAATAGGAAGAATTTAAAATAGTTAAAAAAAAGCAATAAACATTGTAATTTGCAAGAAAATAAAAAAATGTGATATGATGTACCTATTCGTCAGATATACATGTTTATTGTGTATATTGTGAAAGTATAAAAAATTCATAATTATGAAGGCACTGAATAGTTACAAAAAATCATTATAAAGCAAATAAAGATAGTAAGAAAAAAGGAGTTCGTTTATGAGTCTTACACAAATACAAAAACTTCAATTAAACAAACAGGTTGATCGCATTTTACATGCTCCAGGAAATCAACCCGTAGGAAAACAGCAATTA
>JAFQCI010000159.1 GCA_017416505.1 Lachnospiraceae bacterium | reverse complement strand
GAGGAATAATAAAGCCGAACTTCGTTACGGATCACTTCAGGCATCTGTTGGAAGAGCATGGCTTAAAAAAGATTAGATTCCATGACTTAAGGCACACATGTGCTTCGCTTCTCTTAGCAAACGGCATATCAATGAAGCAGATACAGGAATGGCTCGGACATTCAGACTTCTCAACAACGGCAAACATCTATGCACACTTAGAATACGATACCAAACTGCAGTCAGCAGAAATGATGGCGAAGGTGATTGGAAATGAAGATTAACGGTCATACATACGGAGAATTTATTAGCATGGACAATGTCCGCATAGAATTGCATATGTCAAAGCGGAGATTGGCATATCTACTGCAAAACGGATACATCCCGTGCGAAATTCGGGACTCAGTCACATGGAGGTATAAGATACGCACCAAAGATGTAGTGGCGTACATCAAAAGCGGAATATCCCCCGATATTCCGCCCGGTGTGTTCAAAAGGAAACCGCAAGCAGAAGTAGAAAGAATAAAGTTTAACAAGAAAAAACTGAAAGAATCGTTTAAAGAGAGAATGATCGAATATCCCGATGCTCTGACCTATGATGATGTAGCAAAGATAACGGGCCGTGCAAGAGGTTGTGTTTGCAAATGGACATCAGAAGGAAAACTTAAAGTGGTGAAACTCAACAGCAATGTAAGCATCGTGCCAAAACAATGGCTTCTCGAATTTATGCTTACAGATGATTTTATATATAACTATCCCAAGGATAGCAGATTGAAACCCATACTTAACCAAGCAATCGTCAAACGATGATTGCTTGGGGATTCTTCATACCAAATGCGGTGGCGGATTTTCGTCAAAAATGTTGACTTTCCGACACAATTCTGCTATAATATAAATTGTATAATTGTAAAATTTTATCGTTCGAAAGGATGAGAAACAAATGGCAGTTACTTATAATAAATTGTGGCACCTTCTGATTGACAGAGGCATGAAGAAAAAAGACCTGAAAGAAGCAGCAGGACTAACAAGCCACGCCATGATGAAACTTCGTAACAATGAGGATATTACAACTCAAACAATTGGCAAGATATGCAAGGCACTTGGATGCCAAGCAGATGACATTATGGAGTTTATGGAGAATGAAGAGTAAGGAGAGTATAATAATGAACAAACAGCAACTAGCATCTTTGGTTTGGGATACTTGTAACGATCTGCGCGGATCTATATCTGCCGTTGAATATAAGGATATTATTTTGGGATTTATCTTCTACCGTTTTGTTTCAGAAAATGAGGTTTCCCATCTCATGAAATATGGGTGGACTATGGAAATTATGGCGGAAGAGCTTACAGAAGATGACACGGAAACAGTAAATCAGTGCAAGGAGCATCTGGGTTATTTTATCGCTTATAAAAACCTTTTTTCTACATGGAAAAATTATCCCGAAAGTTTTACTGTAGCTAATGTTTCAGATGCATTAAATGCATTTGTTAGAAATATTGGTAGTAAAGCAGATTACCAAAAGCTTTATAATGAAATTTTCAAATCGCTTTCTGATAAATTGAGCAAAATGGGAACTATAACGGAACAGACATCCCACTTGAAAAAACTCATAAAAATTATTGGAAGGATACCAATGGATGAAAACCAGGGTTATGATGTTCTTGGTTTTATTTATGAATTTTTGTTAAAGAACTTTGCCTCAAACAGTAAAAAGGATGGCGAGTTCTACACACCGCACGAGATTTCGGTTCTTATGTCTGAACTTGTTGCTCATCATGTAAAAGACCGCGAGCAGATCTGTGTTTTAGACCCGACAAGCGGATCTGGTTCCTTGCTTATTAATATTGGACAGAGTGTGCAAAAATACCTTCACAATGGTGCTAATATTACCTATTATGCGCAAGAACTTATTCAAGAAACCTATAATCTTACTCGTATGAACTTGGTGATGAGAGGTATAAAACCCAACAATATTAAAGTGCGCCGCGGTGATACGCTTTCTAATGACTGGCCGTATTTTGATGATAACGACGAAAATAGTTACAAGTACGTTCCTGTGGACTGCGTGGTGTCAAATCCGCCATATTCAAAAAAATGGAATGCGGATTCACATATAAATGATCCCCGCTATAAGGATTATGGAATCGCACCTGCTTCCAAGGCTGATTATGCTTTCTTGTTACATGATTTGTATCATTTAAGAGATGATGGAATTATGTGTATTGTCATGCCTCATGGAGTGTTGTTCAGAGGCGGATCTGAACAGGAAATTCGTACACAGTTGGTTGAAAATAACAACATTGAAACCATCATTGGATTACCTGCCAACTGTTTTTATGGAACAGGCATTCCGACTATTATTATGGTGTTGAAAAAGCACCGTGAAGAAAGCGATATCTTGTTTGTTGATGCATCCAAGGAATTTTACAAAGATGGCAATAAGAATCGTTTGTCTGGTCATCACATCAAGAAAATTGTAGATGCAGTATTGACCCGAGAGACCATTCCTCATTTTGCTACACGTATCTCTAAGCAAACAGTTATCCAAAATGAATACAACCTAAATATTCCTCGCTATGTAGAAAGCGAAGAAAAGGTCCCGGTGGACCTGCATGCTACTATGTTTGGCGGAATACCAAATTATGAGATTGATCATCTTGAACACTTTTGGAAATCATTCCCTTCACTTCGTGAGGAACTTTTTAGATGTGAAAACGAACATACTTCAAAAGTGAAGTGTGATTCTATTTTGGATGCCATTAAAGCGAACAGAGATGTTCAAACATTTGATACCGCATATACTGAAGCATTTTGTTCTCTTGAGCAGTGGCTCTATGATTTGTTGATTGAAAACCCCGTCGAAAATGTTCATGCTATAAAAGCTGAGATTACAAATCGAATTTTTGAATTATGTAAAGATTTTGACATTGTAGATAGATATATTGTATATAAAGCGTTTGACGAAAAATGGGAGCAGATCAGCATTGATCTGGAAGCAATTCGTTTGCAAGGGCTTGGTGTTGCACGCGAGGTGGAAATAATAGAGGTTTATGACAAAAAAGAGGGAGATGCAGTTCCAAAGGACGAAGAGGGAAAAGTCATTCCCTTTGCACTGATTCAAAAACATCTTTTCCCGGATGAATTTATTCAAATGGAAACTTTGAATCGAGAACTGGCAGACGTCATAACTGAAAACGATTCCTTCTGGGAAGAGTTGGATGAAGAGTTAAAGGATGAACTTAAAAAGAAATCGGATGATGAACAGGCAGATTCCAAACTTGATAGCAAGATTTTGAAAAAGAAATATCAAGAAATTTTGGACACTCTGTCAAATGACGTTACAAAACTGTACGATTCTTACTTAGGCTTGAAACCGAAGGAAAAACTTGCGTTCCAGCAAGATCACACTGAACTCATCTGGCCAGAAGAAACCGAAAAGGGTAAAAATGGAGTATATAAACCGGCAGCGGTTAAAGTAATTATTGAACAAATCAAGAATAACATTGAGATTGCAGAGGATGAGGATGATTATAAGATGCGTCATCTTTACCTTATTGGTCAGCAGATTTCTGAGCTTAAAAAGCAGATTAAAATACTGAAAATTGATCTAGATATTAAAGCAAGAGAAGCAATCAAATCCTTGTCAGATGATGAAATTAAAATGTTGTTAAAAGAAAAATGGTTGACGCCTGCAATGCAAAGTATTAATGACATACCTGCATCTATTGTCGATGAAATTAATCGTTCTATTCAAGGTATTATTGCAAAATATCAAAACCCTATTTCTACCCTTGATACGAAGATTTCAGACACAGAGAAAGAACTTGCTATGATGTTAAAAGAACTTTCTGGAAATGATTTTGATATGGCAGCAATTCGACAGTTTAAAAAACTACTCGGGGGTGAAGATAATGAGTAACACTCCCAAAGTTCGGTTTTCAGGTTTCACCGATGATTGGAAGCAAAGAAAGATTATAGAGTGTGCCTCATTTTCTAAGGGATACGGATATTCTAAATCTGACATCCGAGATAAAGGAACGCCTTTGATTTTGTATGGCAGGCTATATACTAAACATGAAACAGTTATCGAAAATGTAGATACGTTTGCGATTCCCACGGAAGGCAGTGTATACAGTTGCGGTGGTGAAGTTATTGTTCCTGCTTCAGGCGAAACTGCTGAAGATATTGCCATTGCATCTGTAGTTAAAGAATCGGGAGTTTTGTTGGGTGGAGATCTGAATGTCATTACTACAAATGATGAAATAGACCCTGCATTTCTTGCGATTTCAATTTCGAATGGAAAAACTCATCGGGAACTTTCTAAACTAGCTCAAGGTAAATCTGTCGTGCATATTCATAATTCGGATATTAAAACGGTTAGTTTACGATTTTCCCATAAAAGAGAACAAGAAAAAATCAGTGGACTTCTTGTAAAAACAGATGGACTTATCCGACTTCATCAACGTGAGTATGAAAAGCTTGAAGCTTTAAAAACAGCGTGTTTAGATAAGATGTTTCCCAAGAACGGCAGTAAAGTGCCGGAAATACGCTTTGCTGGATTTTCCGGAGAGTGGGAACAGCGTAAGTTAGGAGATGTATTTAAATACGAACAGCCACAGCGGTACATTGTTAATAGTACAGAATATGATGATTCGTACGATGTTCCTGTATTAACAGCAGGAAAGAGCTTTATTTTGGGATATACAAATGAAACCATTGGGGTAAAAAATGCTTCTCCAGAATCACCAGTACTTATTTTTGATGATTTTACGACATCATCACATTGTGTAGAATTCCCCTTTAAAGTAAAGAGTTCGGCAATGAAAATTCTTACATTAAATAGAGAGAGCGACAATATTCATTGTGCGTTTAATGTACTGCAAAACATTGGCTATGTTCCAGTGAATCACGAACGGCATTGGATTTCGATTTTTTCGGAATTTAATGTGCTAATGCCCAAAACATCTGACGAACAAGAAAGAATCGGTTCTTTTTTTAAGAAAATTGAAAACCTTATCAACCTGCAACAGCGCAAAGCGGAAAAACTAAAACAGTTTAAGCAGTCAATGCTGCACAATATGTTTGTGTAAAGGCGGTGAAAATATGTCATTTAGAAATGAAAAAGAATTTGAGGATGCCCTTATTGAAAAATTGACACAATTGAATAATCAGTGGTCCAAAGATGTTTTGGAATACAAAACAGAAAAGGAATTGATTGATAACTGGGCAGCTATCTTATTTAGTAACAACAATCAAACGGACAGATTAAACGGTTGCCCGCTGACTGAAACTGAGATGAACCAAATTATCAGCCAAATCAATGGTGAAAGCCCTTTTGCGATTAATCGCCGTTTGAACGGAAAATATATTTCCATCATCCGTGATAACCCTAAGGATACACTTCACAACGGAAAGCGTGTTGACCTATTCCTTTTTGATAAGGATGAAATTGCTGCTGGTAAAAGCATTTACCAGATTGCTCGCCAACCGCAATTACCTGTTTCGTCGGAAATTTTTGGTGATCGCAGAGGCGATTTGATGTTGCTTGTTAATGGTATGCCTCTGTTTCATATTGAATTGAAGAATACTCCTGTAAAAGTTGAGCAGGCATGCAATCAAATCAGCAAATATATGAAACATGGTGTGTTTACTGGCTTTTTCTCTCTTGTGCAAGTATTTGTGGCGATGACACCGGATGAAACTCTGTATTTTGCAAATCCTGGACGTGATCGCGAGTTCAATTCCGATTATTACTTCCATTGGGGTGACTTTAATAATAAATATATCAACGACTGGGAAGAGATTGCAGAAAAGTTTCTTTCTATCCCTATGGCACATCGTTTGATTGGTTACGGAACCATTGCTGACGGTACAGATAACATTTTAAAGGTTATGCGTAGTTATCAGTATCATGCTGCATACAAAATCTATTCTCAGGTTGTTAAGCGTAGTGATTGGGATGACGGGCAACAAAAGGGAGGTTATGTGTACCATACTACTGGTAGTGGTAAAACCATGACCAGTTTCAAGTGCGCTCAGTTGACTAAATCTTCCGGTAAGGTTGAAAAGATCGTTTTCTTAATGGATCGTAATGAGTTGTGGAAGCAGACTTATGATAACTATCGCAATTTTTCTGATTGCGATGACATTGAGGATACGGCAAATACCAACAGTCTTCTTTCCAAATTGGAAAATGATACATCTAATTTGCTTATCGTTACATCTATCCAAAAGATGAGTAATCTAACGACTGTTGAACCTACGCCTCATGCTGCTCGTATTGCAAAAATTCAACAGAAAAAGATAGTGTTTATTATCGATGAAGCACATCGTTCTACTTTTGGAACGATGCTTCGTGATATCAAATTAACATATCCCAAAGCTATGTTTTTTGGTTTTACAGGCACGCCAATTAAGGAAGTTAATGCTATTGATGGAATAACCACCGATGGACTGTTTGGTGAATGTTTGCACAAGTATGCGATTAATGAAGGCATCCGAGATAAAAATGTGTTGGGTTTCAAACCTTCAAAAGTGGCAACATTTGATGAAGAAGATTTTCGAGAAAAGGTTGCTTTAAGAAAACTTGGCAAAGCGTGTATTGAAGATCTTACGGACGATGAATTTGCAAAATATCATTCATTGGTTTCTCGCGATATGATTGATGTGGAAGCAGACGTTGGGAATAGCCTCTATTCTGATGGCGATACAGGACGAGCTCATAGAGAAAATGTTGTACATGATATTTTGAGTAAATGGGAACGCATTAGTTTCAGAGGTAAATTTCATTATATTTTGGCAACCTCGTCTATTCGGGAAGCTATTGAGTATTACCGCTTGTTAAAGGACAATGACAAGGGGCTGTTTGTTACTGCTGTTTTTGATCCGCATACCGATAATGAGAGTGACGATATTTTCAAAGATAAAGGTGTCGAAGAGATACTCTTGGATTATAATAGACATTTTGGATTTCATTTTACAATTGGCACTTATCGTCGCTTTAAGGATGATGTCTGTTTGCGCTTAGCGCACAAGGAGCCATACAAAGATATCGATACCAAAAGAGAAGAAGCAGTCAATATTGTTATTGTAGTTAATCAGTTACTTACAGGATTTGACTCAAAATGGATTAATACTTTGTATTTGGATAAAGTGCTTGAATACGAACAGTTTGTTCAGGCAGCATCAAGAACCAACCGACTTCATGGATATGAAAAACAATATGGTATTATTAAATATTGCAGAAAACCATATACCATGGAACAAAATGCCGTGGAAGCGTTGAGGTTGTACGCGGAAACTGGTTATCAAGATGTTTTTGTGCCATCTTTGGGACAGAATATTATTGGCATGAACAATGACTATCAAAGTATTATTAAATTGTTTGAAAAGTGCGGAATTGACAATTTCAGCACGCTTCCTACCGCTCCAAACGATATTAAATTATTTGCGGATTTATTCAATAACATCAGCAATTATTACTATCGTTCTATACCGCAGCTGTTTACATGGACTCAAAAAACATATATCACAGAAGATGCAGGAGAAGTCACTGTTCTCTTGGATGAGATGACATATGAAATTCTTCATCAGAGATATAGCGAAATTCCCCGAACTGGCACACCAGATGGCAATATGATTTATGATATTAAGGCTTTTCTTACGGAGATTTCATCAAATGAGATCAATCGAGCTTTTATGGAATCCAAGTTTTCTGAAGTACTGAAAGATCTGTCTAATGGTGCGAAACCTGAGGATATTAAAGCCCTGCTTGACGATCTTAAATCCAATTTTACCATATTATCAGTAGAGGATCAAATTACAGCAGAGGCTATTTTAGAAGATATATATTCTGGTGCACTCAAAGATTTTGATGCTAATAAAACTCTTGTGGAGTATATTGAAATTTACAACCGAAACATTCTAAAAGCGAATATCAAAAGATTTTCTGATGCGTTCGGCATTGATAAAGATAAACTTTCAAGAATTATGGCATGTCATCTGACGGAAGAGAACTTATTGCAAGGCGGATTATTTGATCAGATAATTAGTACATTAGATCGAGTACGGGCGAAAGAAACGGTGGAAGCAGTTGAAGGTATGGAGGTCAAACCTCATCGCGTTGTACAAAAGGCGGAAGGATATTTAAAAAGATTCATTTTGTCTTATGGTGATATAAGCGTTTTGACAAGCAGAGACTGATGTTTAAAAATTAAGGCTATAAGAAGTTTTAGAAAAGCGAGGTAAAATACATGCAATGCAAAGGAGTAATTTACATATTCACAAACCCGTCATTTAAGGAATATGTAAAAATAGGATACGCAGATGATGTAGAAAAGCGACTGCAACAGCTTAATCGCAGTGAATGTACGCCATTTGCATTCAGAATATATGCGACCTATGAAGTTGATGCGCGATTGGATGATTTAAAATTACATAAAATGATTGACCAGATTAATCCAAATTTGCGTTCTATTGATAATGTTGATGGAAAAAAGAGAATTCGTGAATTTTACGCTATGACACCGGAAACTGCTTATGCAATTTTTGAAACTATTGCAGAACTTGGCGGCCGTCGTGACAGACTTCATTTATATGAACCAACTGCGACTGAACGCCAAAGTGAGGATATAGCACAAGATATCGAAGAACAACACATTGAACGTATGGCTCCATTTACATTCTCAAAATGCAATATTCCGACAGGTTCAACTATTACATTTGTTAGTCAGGGGAATGTAAATTCAGGTTCACGGTGTATTGTTGTAGATGATAAAAATGTAGAATATCAAGGCAGAACACTGTCTCTTTCTGCACTCGCAACTGAACTTCTCGGAAGCAAGTGGGGTGTTGCCGGACCTCGTTATTTCAAATACAACGGAGAATGGCTAAACAATATCAGAGCTAAGGCAGAAGGAAGACAAGTTTCCTCTCGCCTTGACGATGTTTGGGTTATTCCTTGTAATCCTAAGTATTATGATATTGTGGCAGCTTTTGATAACTTAGATGTAATCGAATGGAGTCAATCAACCAACACTACTGTAGGTGATACGGTTTATATTTATGTTGGCGAAAAATATAAAGCAATTATGTATAAATGCGAAGTAATTGCCGCCGATTTGTGCGGCAATCGTTCCGAGGAAGACTATCAATATTATAAAGAATTGTCTAAGGATCCGGATGCTCGATACATGAAACTGAAATTGCTTGAAAAATATGATTCAGATAGATACCCTTTGAAAGAATTAAAAGAAAACGGACTTGCAAGTGTTCAAGGTCGTAGCAAAGCAACAGTTCAACTGATGAAATATTTAAAAGAGAATATTTAGAAAAACAAAAATTTTTCTGTTAGTTTCAGATTTTCTAAATTCATACTTAATAACGCATATAAATAATGAAATAAACTTGCTGTTTATCTGATAAAAAGTCAATGTGCTTAATTATTAAAAAAGAGGTGTTCCTTGTGTGGGATAGCAAACAAGTAGAAGAATTTTTTTATAATGAAACAAAGGATTTTGAAATAGCGAAAATTGAATTAGTCGAGACCAAGTATGCTTATTATGATACCGTAGATTGCTATTTCATATCTACAGTTCAAGGATGCGATTTTTACGTTTTCGTAGGAGACAGTACATTAACAAACTTATATCCAGCCCGGAAAGATGAAACACTTAACGAGTGCTATTATAAGCATATAGGTTTTATTGCCGAATATTCTTCTGTTGCAGTAAACAGCAATTTTATACTTGATTTTATAAAAAACACAAGTGTTTTCCCGATTTTAGATAGAAGGATGTTAGAAATATCAAAGGATATAACACTTGATAAGAATGCGAGTCAGTTAATTGGCATTGCTAATCAAATCAGAGATTGTTATACAACTCTCACAGATTATTTAATGAACAAAATCAGAACTCAGAATGTGGAATTTAAGAACGATAATTTCAAAGATAATCTGGAAGAATTCCTTAAAATTATTTTACCTGGTAAGCAGTCAGAAACGCGTCGAAATGTGGTAAACGCAATTGCTCAAAAGGGATGGAAGCTAACTTCTGAGTTAGTCCATAAAGACACTATTACCGTCTTTGATATTTTAATGTCTTTTAATATTTTGCAGTTGGTGGTATCAAATTTAAGTAATATTATTACGGGAAATAATATGCCATTTAACAAGGTGAAATGTCCTCGTTGTAAAGGAGAACGACATTCGTTACAACAAAATAGTGAAAGCAAAGATTATGTATATTTATGTGAGGATTGTGGATACACATTTAATGTTTCTTTGGACGAGATAGTTAAAGATTTTTAACAACTAGAAGAGTAAAAGTAAACAACAATAGAGGTGATAGTTTGAAAACAAGAAATTTAATATCATTTTCTCAATCTGCTGATGCTATAGAAAGTCTTGATGACGAGATTAGCAAAAAGCACCGTGAAATCAAACCGCATGAAACGCGTAACTTGAAATCTTTTTGCAATTTTATGCTATCGCAAGGATGCTCTATGAAAAATTTTGACGGTTTTTTTGTGGGATATTCAATTCCTCAGATAGGAAAAGAATTTGATCTGTTAAGATTTGGTACAAACTATATTTTAAATATAGAATTAAAAAGCGAGCTAAAAGTTGCCAAAAAGAATCAAAAAATATTGAAACAGATGAGAGAAAACTATTATTATCTCAAATTTCTTGGTAAACCTGTCTGTATCTTTACATATGTAGAAAACGATGGCTTTTATGAGTATGATAGTGTTAATAATGATTTGGTTTCTGTTTTGTCTTCTAAAGTTTCTGCTTTCATTAAAACACAAGAAGTTGAAGAAACAGATGATCCTGACAAATTATTTATACCATCAAACTATTTAATTTCACCATTTAATTCAACTAATAAATTCATTGATGGTGAATACTTCTTAACGAGTGCACAACAAAAGATACGTGAAGAAATAAAAAATGAACTACTGATAAATCCGTTTATGTTTTTCTGTATATCGGCTAATGCTGGAACCGGAAAAACCTTATTAATGTACGATATAGCCAATGAATTGATTAAAGCTAATAGGAAAGTTTTAATTATTCATTGCGGGAAATTAAATGAAGGGCATGAACGGCTGATTGCATCATATAAGTGGGACATCATATCTATTAGAGAAATCCCTCATACATGCCAATCATTAAAACTACCTAAATACGACTTTATATTTGTTGATGAATCACAAAGAATTAATATTGAACAATTAAATGTTATTATTGAAAAATGTATTGATGAAAAAACACCTATTCTTTTTTCGTTTGATACAAAACAATACTTAAAAACAGGAGAAACTTTAGATTTAGCTGAATATTTAAATAAGGCATATTCCCAAATACCAGTATCATTAAAAAAACTTACTACAAAGATTAGAACTAATAAAAATATGGCATCTTTTATTAACAATCTAATGGAAATAGGAAAAAGCCAAGATAATTTAAACTATGATGGTATAAGTATAGATTATTTTAATAATATTACAGATTTAAAGACATATATTGCACTCTTGAAGGAAAAGGGTTGGGTCCCAATTACATACACTGTTTCAAGAAAAGATATTGATCCATATGATGATTTAACAACTATTAGTGAAAAAAATGCGCATGATGTTATAGGACAAGAGTTTTCTAAAGTTGTGTTGGTTATGGATAAAAATTTTAAATACAATGGCAATAAATTGGTTTTTAGAAAAAGTTATTATAGCGCCCGGGGTATGTTTTATCAAATTATAACTCGTGTTGTTGATGAACTAAAGATAATAGTATTAGATAATCCAGAACTGTATATAACTTTGCTCGATATTAAAAATATGGGGAAATAAAGAGATATTAGGATAAAAATTAAAAATTCTAGAATATCAATAGCAATAATATTTTTTAATACATTTAATTAATAAGGTAAAGGAGACCAACTATGATTGAATTTATTTGTTACCCTAAATGCACAACTTGTCAGAAGGCGAAAAAGTGGCTTGACGACAATGAAATCGAATACAAGATTCGTGACATAAAGGAAGATAATCCAAGCCTTGAGGAATTGACTGCTTGGTATAAAATGAGTGGACTTCCTTTAAAGAAATTCTTTAACACATCAGGGCTTTTGTATAAATCAATGGAACTTAAGGACAAGCTTCCTGCTATGTCTGAAGAAGAACAGTTAAAGTTACTTTCAACAGATGGAATGCTTGTAAAACGTCCAATAGCGATCGGTAAAGACTTTGTTTTGGTGGGATTCAAAGAAAGTTCTTGGCAAGAAAAAATGGTATGAAAGAAACTTAGGTACTGTTGATGAAAAGAGGCGAAAAGATTTGGCTAAAAAGCGTGGTAATGATGCAATTCCATCATGGAGCGGATACAATTATCAAGGTAAAATGACTTTGCTGTGTGCTTTAAATGAAATAAATAGTATAATAAGTACAGGATATGAAGAGGGTGCGTTAGACGGGTGTTATGTAGAGATTGAAAAAACTGATGATTTTGTCATTTTTATTTCAGATAAAGCGAAAGCCTTATATCAGGTTAAGGCATATTTATCCAGTAACAAAATATCAAATTTTTTGGGTGCCATGGGTAAGCTGATAAAACATAGAAATGATATTTCTGCTTTAACTGCAAAATGCTACTTATGTACGCCAAAAGAAATTTTGGACTGGAATGATCCTGTAAATATTTATTTGGGTCAAGTAGACCATTATAATTATAAAGGAAATTTAATAAATGTAGATGAAGTTGCAAACAAAATCGAGGGTGAAATCGAAACTCTTTTAATTAATATTGGGAAAAGTGTTTCTAACAAACATGACATTTATCTTGGAATATGTGAATTTTTGGATGAAAAAGTAGCATGCATGCACAAACAGGAAACAAAACGAAGAAACTATAATATAAATTTTACAGAAATTTTTGAATTCATTATAAATGCACAAGATGATTATGTGGCGAAAAAAATCGCATATGAAAAAGAGCGTATTTATGAGCATATTATAAAAAATATTAAAGAATGTGTTGATGAATATTGTGATAATTGTGAAAACAAAAAATATGGTACATGTAAAAAAGATATTAGCGGAGTATGCTCTATAACAAAAAGTTATGATTATCTGTTGGAAATTAACATATGGGAATATTGTAAGTATATAAATCCACATGTGAATAGTGGTTGGGAAGAACAATTGAATTATGTTGAAAGACTGAAAAAAGACGATATAGGCAAACTACTGCTCCCAATTTTTTATAATATCAGGGAAAATGATTTGTACTCTAATTCTGAGACGATATATTGCAATACGGATTTGTTTAAAACGGCAAAGAATAAGGTTATACCGACATTGTTATCATTTGATTGTGGGTACAATGATGTAGAAAAAGCAACAAGCAATATATTAAGTAAAATCAAACAAAATGAATATTTATCTACATCAGCTATAACTGGTTGTGCTATTACTGCAGATACAAAAGGACATCAATACAACACACAAAAGGATTCTATTTTATATTTTGATAGAGAAGATAAAAATGAAATAACTAGTAATGATAATTATATAAAAATAGTTGATGGAAGAGAGTTTATTGAAACGATTGGAGGAAATAAGGATGCTTGACTCATTTGTGAAAATAATATCAACTCTTAATGAAGGAAATGTTATTTACCAAACTGACAGTAAAGATTCGGAAATAATATTAGGAAATTCAAAAATAAAACTCTATACCGCTAATAATAAGTTTTATTTTTTATCAGAATACAATGATGATTACAATATTATTGAAGATAGCATAAAAGGAAATGATGTTGTAAGTCAGTTAGAAGAACAAAAACCTAATAATTCCTACTTAATTCTTTTTTATAAGATAGAAGAGTTTAATGAACAAATCTCAAAGAAAATAATCAAATTAGAGGAAAATGAATTTTTTTATAAGAAGTATATATTTTATTATACACAAGAGGAGTTTGAAAGTTTTAAGGAATGGTTTGATCTAAAAAAATTTAATTCGCTTTCTGAAATTTTAGAGTTAAGTGAATGTGATCCAAAATCAGAATCTTTATATATGAACTTTCTATTACGATTGATTATAAAAATACCATTTCTGAATGTAAGATTTAAAAAAATAGAACTCGAAAACTTTGATGCGATTTTGAGTGATCAGTTGAATCGTGTTAGACAAAACAGAGATGAGATACAAACCCTTTTTGAATATCTAACTCAAAAATTAGATGTTCTTCAGACTGAAGAAGTAGCTCAAAGTCTATTTTCTTATGTTGTTGGAGGTGGCGAAGATGAAAATTAAAGCTGTAAAGTATAAAAATTTTAAATATGCCTTACCAGATGAATACATAACTATAGATTTTACCGGCGCCGAAGCAGTTGTTATGGGCGGCCCTAATGGATATGGTAAAACAACGGTGTTTGATGCAATCGAACTTTTAATAATGGGTAAAATAAAACATTTTAATGCCGATTTACCTAACAATCGTAAAGATAACATATCTGTATTAGCAAATGATGATAGTAAGGACATTTCAATTGTTATTGATTTTATTAAGCAAGATGAGATTATTACCATAGAAAGAAAATTTATTAGCGATGAAGATTTTGATTCTAAAATCTATTATAACGATCAAATAATTGATAATGATAAATTATTTAATATATTGGGGATAAATGAAAATCTATTTTCTGTGGGGACTTATATTTCTCAAATAGATTCTCTTGATTTTTTGCAACAGAAATATAAAACCAGAAAAGAAACAATTACAGGAATACTTGATAGTTCCAATATTTTTAACAGATTGGAACAGTTAAAAGCTATTCAATCGAATTTGAAACTTAAGTATGATGAAAAGATAAGTAAAGATAAAGAATGTTTGGAATCTTATGACAAAGAGAGAAATGCTATTTCCGAAAAAATAAAAGCATTGAATTCCTCGCAGGAGAGTATTGGATATAAAAAACTTTTTGAAAATAAGGATTATATGTTTGATAAAGAAAGATTTGATGAAAATGATATTTATGATGTGGTGATTTCGCCGATTAATGATATGATTGAATTTGCAAAGTACAAAAAGTCTTTTTTTACAAAGAAGCGTAATAAAGAAATTGATGAAATTTTAGTAATAGATAAAAAAGTTTATATGGCATTGTATTTTTTAAATGAAATTAAAGAATACAAGGAAAATAATGCAATTGTTGAGATGGCAAATGAAATATTAAAATTAAAAAAACAATTTGAGGAAAGAAACTTTACCATCAATCAAAAATTATTTGAAAAATTCGAAGTTTCTCCAGAAGAAACAACACAACTACAATTATTATTAGAGCAAAAAGGTTCACTTGAAAAAAGTGTTACCGGGACGCAGGCTATACTATCAAATCTTATCAAAGAGCGAACACGATTTATAGATGCATATAACGAAATAAAAAATGATAGTATATTGCCGAATGATATTTGCCCTTTATGTGGTCGTAAATCGAGTGAATTAGATACTCTCTTCTTGAAAACAGAAGAAACACTGTCGCAAAATATAGGCGTAATGGCGAGTCAGTTAGCGGAAACTGTAAAAACTATAATATTATTTTATGAAAATAAATTATTTCCAAAAACTGATAGCTATTTAAATGAACACAAAAGAATAATAAGCAATTATACTTATTTGCAATCAGTACTATCATTGAGCACATCAGTTCTGCAAGATAAATTAAATAAAGAGCAGATAGAATTTATCAATAAAAATAATACGGTTGATTTATCGGAATTTGAATCCAAATTTGAGGAATTAAAGGCTTTTTTGGAAAAACTAAAAAAAGATGAAACCGAGGTAATATCTGATGAATTATATGAAAAGTTGTCTAGGGTTATGTTAGAATATTATTCTGATAGGGACATCTACAACGAGGAAGTGTTAAATGAAAAGAAAGCTTATATTTCAATACTGTTTTCAAGCAATTACACTTCAGCATATAACAAAATAAATGCAAAATTCATCGAATTAGAGACTCAAATTAAGGAGACTGAACAGAGATTTGAGAGTTTATCTAAAAATTTAGATGTAGTAATAAAAAAATATGATGCTTCCAGAAAAATGTACGAAAGCAGTATAGCTAATAATATTTCCTTGCCATTATACATATATAGTGGAAAAATCATTCAAAACTATCCATTGGGATTAGGCGTAGTAATACAGGTTGAAAATAATTCTATTGTGTTCAAAACGGGTAATCTAAAAAATGATATATTTAATAACTTGAGCACTGGACAGTTAAATGGTGTTGTTATTTCGTTGCTCTTAGCCGTGAAAGATGTTTTTGCACCTGCAGGTTCGCTTGATACATTGTTGATTGATGATCCACTACAAACTATTGATGAAATTAGCGCAATATCATTTATAGACATACTGTTAGAACATTTTAACGAGACACAAATAGTATTATCAACACACGAAGAAGATAAGCAATTTTTGATAAAGAAGAAATATGAACAGTTTGGTAAAAAGTGTCATGTTATTAATATGCAAGACAGATATCTTGAAATATAAGAGCATTATGCTAAAAGGGGTGATTGGTTACTATGCAAGAAATTAAATGTCCTAATTGTGGTGAAGTTTTTCAAGTTGATGAATCAAGCTATGATTCTATAGTTAAGCAGGTTAGAGATAAGGAATTTTCTAAAGAAATTGAAGAACGCGAAAATCACTATGCTAAAGAAAGAGCCACTGCCATAAAACTTGCGCAGGCAGAAACTACTGAGCAACTAAATAAAGAGTTATCTAAAAAAGATGCTGAAATTATAGCATTACAAGCTAAATTGAAGTCTGAAGAAGATAATAAAAAAGCTGCTGTTGTAGAGGCTGTTGCAACAAAAGAAAAAGAATTGTCTGCTAACAGAGAAGAAATATTAAAATTAAAATCTAAAATTGATTCCCTTGAGGCAGAGAAAAAATTAGCGATAAATGAGGCTGTTAATGAAAAAGAAAAAGAAATATCTGAGCAAAAAGAAAAAATAGCTCTTCTTAATGGTCAAATTGAAACTAATGAAAAAACAGCACAATTAAAAGAGCAAACCCTCAAGGAGAATTATGAAGAAAAGTTAAAAGGCAAAGATGAGCAAATTGCATATTACAAAGATTTAAAAGCGAAACAGTCCACAAAAATGGTTGGAGAAACACTTGAACAACATTGTGAAATAGAGTTCAACAAACTTCGTGCTACAGGATTTCAGAATGCATATTTTGAAAAGGATAACGATGCCAAGTCAGGCAGCAAGGGTGATTTCATATTTAAAGAATTTTCCGATGATGGTACTGAGTTTATATCAATTATGTTTGAGATGAAGAACGAAATGGATGAAACAGCAACCAAACATAAAAATGAGGATTTCTTCAAGGAACTTGATAAAGACAGAAATGAGAAAAAATGTGAATATGCGGTTTTAGTCTCTTTGTTAGAAGCTGATAATGAGTTATACAATACAGGAATAGTCGATGTGTCATATAGATATCCTAAAATGTATGTAATTAGACCTCAATTCTTTATTCCTATGATTACATTGCTTAGAAATGCGTCCTTGAATGCATTGCAATATAAGCAAGAGTTGGCGGTCATACGCAATCAAAACATAGATATATCTCATTTTGAAGAAGATATGAATGAATTTAAGGATAAGTTTTCTAGAAATTATAGATTAGCTAGCGAAAAATTCAAAAAAGCTATAGATGAAATTGATAAGACAATAGACCACTTACAAAAAACTAAAGACGCACTTTTGTCGTCTGAAAATAATTTAAGGTTAGCTAATAATAAAGCAGAAGAACTTTCTATAAAAAGATTAACTAGAAATAATCCTACTATGGCTGCCAAATTTGCCGAATTAGAGAATACTGACAATATGTAATTCCTTCGTTGACTTCCGTCACTTTCTGTGGTAGTGTTTGTTTTACCAAAGGAGGTGATACGAATGGCGAAGTACACATTTGAAGAAATTATGTGTGGCGAGAAATACAACATTGAGAGCGATGTATTTATGGAAGTATTCAGATTGGTAGAGCAAAAGGCTGATGCCAAGACGATACGAGAACAACTTAATACGATTTATGTTAAGCATGCACTACTTGTAGCAAAGAAAATGCACGATGAAGGCGATTGTATTTCGGATGACGGAATTACAATCGTCTTTTAATATGCCTTAAAACTTGAAACATTGACAATGACTTTCAAAACGTATTAAGGACACACAGAGGTGTATAATAAAATTGAAAGGAGTTGTCAGTTATGCAAACGATAACACAAACACAAATTGAACTTTATAAGGAATATTTAATCAGCGAGGAAAAGAGCGAGGTCACGGTTGAGAAATATATCCGTGATATTAGTGCATTCTCAAGGTGGTTGGACTGTGGTGAACTAAATAAAACCGCAGTCCTTCATTATAAGCAGCATCTGGTGGAGACTTATGCTCCAACAACCGTCAATTCTGTTTTGGCATCGCTTAATGGTTTCTTTGAATTCAACGAAAGATATGACATGAAAGTAAAAAATCTCAAAGTACAAAAGCAGATATTCTGCCAGAAAGATAAAGAGTTAACCAAAGCAGAGTATGACCGATTATTAAAGACGGCACGAGAGAAAAAGAATGAAAGGTTATACCTTGTAATGCAGACAATCTGTTCAACAGGAATCCGTGTGAGTGAACTTAGATTTATCACGGTAGATGCGGTAATGTCAGGGCGAGCACAGGTTAGGTTGAAAGGTAAAATCAGGACGATACTACTGACTAAAGAACTTTGCAATATCCTGAAGAGGTATATCAGGGAGCAAAAGCTAACATCAGGCAGTGTATTCGTAACGAGAAAAGGAAAACCACTTGACCGATTTTCTATATGGAAAGCAATGAAGAACCTTTGCGAGAGTGCAGGGGTTGAAAAAGAAAAGGTCTTTCCTCATAACTTAAGGCATTTGTTTGCAAGAACTTATTACTCACTGCAAAAGGACATCGTTCGTCTTGCTGATATCCTTGGGCACAGTAGCATCAACACAACGAGAATTTACACCATTGAAGACGGAGACATACATCGCAGACAGATGCAGAGATTAGGACTTGTGCGGATGCAAAATTAAAGCCACATAATCAACATTATGTGGCAAAGTTATAAATTTATTTGAGTAAATTATACCACGAAAGTACATAAAGGTCAATGTTTCAAGAGATTTTAGAAGAAAATCAGAAAATTTGGACATACCAAATTGACCAATGAAGATTTTGAAGTTCATTGGTCTGGAACTCTTTGAAAATCGTGGTAACTAATATCGCCAATTAGGGCGATTTTTTTATTTTCTAGTTCAAAGTTACACACATAATGTTGATTATGTGTGCTAATGGAGAAAAACTATGAATCAAGAAGAATTAAGATTACATAGATGCTGTTTTACAGGACATCGACCTGATAAAATGGAGCTTGGAGAAAAAGAAATTAAGCCACTATTGGAAAAAGCAATAGACGAAGCTATTGCAGATGGTTATGTAACTTTTATAACGGGTATGGCAATGGGAACGGATATATGGGCAGCGGAGATTGTGTTAGAGAGAAAGAAAAGAAACACGGACTTGCACCTGATATGTGCTTTGCCACACCCGAATTTTGAGAGCAGACGAAGCATGACAGAAAAGATGAAGTTTAATAAGATAATCAAAACTGCTGACCTTGTAAAAGAAATTAGTGACCATTATTTCACAGGATGCTATCAGGTGAGAAATGAATGGATGGTTGACAGGTCTAATCTTGTGATTGCTGTGTTCAATGGTCAAAAGAGCGGAACGAAGAATACGGTTGATTATGCAAAGAGAAAAGGTGTAAATGTAGTTAATGTACTTGATGGCATTTAAAATCGATTTTGAGGATCGATGTCCAAGGCTGTTAAAGGGGTTGTAAGGCCAAACTCTCTCGGGTAGGGTAGTTACACCACCTAAGACATTAAATCGCAAATAAGACGGCTGTTACAGGGCGTATGAGAAAAATGGATGTGCCTATCTCTTTGTTAATGATATAGGTACATCCATTAAATTTTTTATATTAAAGTAGAAAAAATTATTTTTGCTGAATGGACTGCTCTATTTCCTTGCAGTCATTTTCATTAAATTCTATTCGTTTAATTTCCAAAAAGCCATTTTTTATTGCCGGTTGGAAGGTGTTTTCTAACCGTTCTATATCCCGTATTTGATTTCTGTGTGGTGTGATTTTAGACACCCATTCATCAGGAAAGATAGGTACAAGTATTACTAATCTTGCAGCTTTATTATTAATCTGTGCATATTGAATTATGGCAGAAATCATGTAATAGATACGATAAATTAAATGTACATGCGGTGTTCCTTGGGTAGTTTCAATAAATAATTCGTCCAAAGGTCTTTTAATATAAGCGTCAAACACCAATTTGCTTTCCATAATGGGATCGCTATATGTAAAGTGTTCTGAAATTTTAACTCGTTGCTGTACAGAATTGGGATCTATTTCATTCTTGGCTGTGAATTTATTTATAAGCATTTCTTCGGACAATCGAAAGAACATACTTCTATTATGTGGCGGCATGTGTGTAGAAGACTGATTTAAATTCGTATTGTCGTTTTCGGAGTTTTCAATCACAGCTTGCTCTTCGTCAGTTGTATCATCAGTTGTATCGTCAGATGTAGTCTGTTCTACACGTGCATTCTTCAGCCAAGTTTCACCTATTCCCAAAAACACTTGATTGCGATTTTGATTAGTTATGGATGCTGACATAATAGAGACTATTTGAGTGCGTAATTCACTGTTTTCTGATGTTAACTTCTTAACTTCTTCTTTTTTGTTCTCCACTTCTTTCTTAAGAGTAATCAAATTCCCAATACTAAATGTTTCAATTGAGTCCGATATGATTAGAAAAATCATTAATCCTAATATATAAATTATTCCATTGGATATTGTGAGGCGAGAACTGCCAGCGAAAAACGATGTGACTGAAAATAACAACATCACAAAGAATATAATAGAAATTGCAATTTTAGAAAATGTACTTCTTTCTTTTTTTATATCCATTTTAATAGCTTTAGAGTCCGTTTTGATAATTGACAGAATAAATATTACTCCTGTGATTATTCCAAGAATACCAATCAAAAAATTCAACCAATATAATTGAAAAAAGTAAAGTATCTCACTAAACATCTGTTATACCTCCAGTTTGGAAATTTTACCTCATAGACATTATACCATAAAAAAGAAAAAAAGCAATCTTCGTAAAGAAAATTGCCTTTTTGGCGGAGATGCAGAGATTTGAACTCTGGCGCCGGTTTGAGCCGACCTACTGCATTTCGAGTTATATCCGTTTGACCGACTTTGGACGATTTCATTAGAAATTGTTGGAATGTAGCGGAACGCTAAAAAGCCCATAAAATCAGGCTTTTCGAGGGGCTATGAACTCAAAAACCGCTTAAATTCTGAATTTGAGTCAAGTCGGACGAAAATGCCATTTCTAATATTTTTCTAATAGATTTGTTAGAAAACTCATTAGAAATGGCTTATTTTTTACCCCTGTGGCGGAGCATTGGCAGTGCATTTTTGAGGCTCCGGTTACGGCGGACATAATTGAAAATCATATCGGCTAACATTGCGGTAGAGGGGATGCAAACTTTAAGAAAATATACTAATGGAGCAGCTTGGATGCTGCTCCATTAGTGGCTTTTAGGTTGTGCCGAACCGCTTGTATAGGTTTAAAGTCTCTATACCGACAACTGTGTTGTAATTCTTCTATCTAAGTGATAAAGGTATTATAGCTTAAATAAAATAATTAGTCAATAGGTATAACGCTTTGGACGATGTTTTAAGATTAGTGTTGACATTTTCATTTTTTTGGTATATAATAATCACAGAAACAAAGAAACCAAGAAAAATAGAAACAAAATTATTTGGATAAAACCAATATGTTTGCATATAATGATAAGGAGGGCGAATTATGTCCGGTACAATCGCAATGAAAGGTAAAAGTATTATGGATAGAAAGATTGTCAGTATTTCTTCAAAAAGACAAATTACAATACCACAAAAGTTCTTTACCACACTTGGGTTTACAGACGAGGCTGAGTGCATGGTGCGCGGCAATGAACTTGTGATTCGTCCTGCAAGAGTCAGTGCAGGCGGTGAATTTGCAGAACATATTCTTGCGGAATTAATTGCAGAAGGTTTATCAGGTAATGAATTGCTAACAAAATTTAAGGCAAAACAGGCAAAAATCAGACCTGCCGTTGAAGCAATGATTAAAGAAGCTGAAGAAGTTGCTAATGGCAATGGTGAATATTCTACTTATGATGATATTTTTGGTGCGGAGGGCAATGTATGACGGAAGTAAGATTTCTTCCTCCTGCTACAAGATATCTAAAAAAGCTTAAAGATAACAAACTAAAGCGGCTGTATCAGGAGGCTATTGACAGAATAAGAGAAGACCACACCATTGGTGAGGCAAAACAAGGAGACCTTTCCGGAATATATTGTTACGATATTTTTTATAACAAAACAAATTATGAATTGGCATACAGGGTTGAGTATGTCGATGATAAAATGATTGTCGTAATTATGGCCGGTACTCGTGAAAATTTTTACGAGGAACTGAAAAGGTATATGAAAGGCTGAAATAATGTGCTATAGACGGTTGAGCGATTTTGCTTGACCGTTTTTCTTTGTTTCTGAAGATTTTTAATGAGGAGATGATAACAATGGATAAAAGAAAATCAAATCCACTAAGCTGGATTGTGAAGAATTATGAAACCAACAGCAATGTTATAAAAGATTATGATGTTCTTAAATACAGAGAAGAATTCATAAAGAAACTTAAAAAGAAAAAACCAGATAAAGCGGAATTTGCAAGAGAAATGCGAAGTGAAATGATGTACCATTATTGGTCCAGAACCGAATATGAACTGATAATGAAGGTTACTGAAAATGGACGAATAATCCTTAGCCCTTGGATAGGACAGCGTAATTCAGATCAGGCAGAAATTGATGTGACTGACAATAACGATTTTGACTGGAAGGGATTTGCTGAAAAGATTCATAAAAGGAAAGTTTATAATGGTAAGGTCAAAATAGATATATGGGATCAAATTGAGTACAGATTTGATGATTTTATTGACTATTGCTGGGAATACATATAAGGAGGCGATACCCATGCAGAAAATATTTTTTACAGCAGATACGCATTTCGGACACGAAAATGTTATTCAGTTTGATAAAAGACCTTTTGCGTCTGCTGATGAAATGGATGAAGAAATGATTAAGCGTTGGAATAATAAAGTTGGTAAAGGCGACCTGGTATATGTGCTTGGCGATATGATATGGAAATCAATTACCGATTATGCCGAACCGCTTATAAAAAGTCTGAACGGACAGATTATACTTATCAAAGGAAATCATGACCAATTTATAAAGAATGGTAAGGCAAAGAAAGCACTTGCAGGAATTAAGGATTATGATGATATTGTGGTTACACTTGAAGATGGTAATAAGCGAAGATGTATTCTGAGCCACTACTTTATGCCTTTTTATAATGGACATCGTTATCAGACTATATTATTGCACGGACATTCACATAACTCGGAAGAATCAAATATTGAACGTGAAATAGCGAAAAATCTCAATGAACGAGGATTTCAGAATGAGGTTTATAATGTTGGGTGTATGCATTGGAATTATGAACCGGTTACACTTGATGAGATACTTGCTACAAGAAAGGAAGTGTGAAAAGTAGAGATAACTGAGGAAAATCGCCGTCAGAATCAGCACAAGAAACAATGATTTTTGAATTTGTAGAAATAAAGCCATATTTATAATCAAGGAGAGGGCCAAGTTAGGTCCTCTTTTTGATTATAAAAACGCAAAATCGACTCTAGAAACGCCGTTTTGTAAAAGAGTTCGAGAAAAAATGGCGTTTCAAAGTACGAAAATGGAGTTTTATAATGTATATTTTATCTTGAGAACAGGACCTGAAAATTTAATAACCTGCACCTTTAGGCGCCTTTTTCGAGCCACTATTTGCACCTTTTAAGGATGAATTTGAAAATTAAAAACGGAAAATCCGTTTTTAATTTGTGAAATCAGGGGTATTTTGCACTGAAATTGCAATTTAAAAACAGATTTTGCGTAAATAAATTATTATACCCCGTTATACCCTTTTGCGTAGGGTATAACGGGGTATAACTGTTTATTGTGGTCCATGCAGGGCCTCGTCCATAACAACACGATGGACAATTCTCCAAAGGTGTAACTTACTGTCTTGATAGTTTTCTCTAAGTCTTTTTTCAGCAGCGTGGCGAGCCTTCTCGACTCCGTCAGGTCGCATAGTTAATCTCAATCCAATTTCTTCAAGAGTATATTTTCTCTCACCAAAAAGCCCGTATGTATGTTGCAGAACAAATTTGTCTTTGGCAGAAAGTTCCTCAAATAATTCATGCAAAAGCTCTATACAGATTTTATGATAGACAATTCTGTCAACCGATATAGACAAATCTTCAATTAAAAGATAATCGTAAGGGTTATCATCCTTGTCCTCTGGCAACAAATCATGAACTGATAAAGAATGAGTGCTATAGGAAATATAATCATTTACATTGCTTAACTTGATATCAAGTTCTTTGGCAATATCCTCCGGAGATTTGTTTTCGGTATAGTACATCCTTTGAATTCTGCGAATTTTCTTCATTGTATGCTTGCTAATTGAGAATGAACCGATGTTCTGGCTCATGAAATCATACATAGCACTTTTTATAAATGGGGTTATATATGTTGTAATTTTTGCTTTCCCCGGGTCATAGTTTCCGTGCTGTAATTGGTAGAAAAATTCTGTTGTGCCTACGCTTTGTAATTCTTCAAGCATCAATTCAGTGTAATTGCTTATTTTGCCCGAATCCTTATCTAACTTATAAGAACCGAATTTTTTTGCTGCTCCAATAGCTATATCCCGGATATAATCCTTGAACTGAAGATACAATTTTTCAAAAGCGGATTCATCACCATTTAAATATTGTTCCAATAACTCTTCGTTAGTATAATTTGTCATGCTTTCACCTCCACGGTGGGTTTTTTCTTTGGCTTGCCTACAGGATTGGCTTTTCGCTCAATATTACATTCCTTACATAGATTTGCAGTTGAAAGTTGTTCCTCTAATGTTTCAATTGAGATATTCAGCTTAACTGCTGCATCAAAAACATAGTTATCGGCTTTTTTGAGCAGTGCTTTTTTATCTTCTGGACTAATGCGACCTCTTGTGCAATCCTGGCGAATCCTCATTTTACATCGGTAGTAAGCTTGGAATATTGGGTCATCTGCTGCTAATTCTTTTGGATTGCCAAGCGAGTAGGCCATTTGTCTACAGGTTATATCAGGTCTGCCTGGTATAGTATTGCTACAGTATTTAGTATGATATCCTTTTGTGGTAATAAAATATTTTTTGCAGAATTGACATCTGCGAATAAGATGACCTGCTTCCAATGCTTTGTAAAAATCAGTTTTTAGTAAAGTCATAAAAATGTTTGTTTCGTATTGCTCGTATATTTTATATTGACCGGAACCTGCTTCTGTTTCTCTTGAAACATACTCCAGCATTACAGGTTCTTTTTCGTGAAAATCGCCTGTTCCGGATAAAGGATTAGCAATGACCTTATAATTATCTTCTCTGTGAAGGAAGTCATATAGCGCAGCGGCATAGTTTTCAGGATTCAGCGTTATCAAATGCTGTAGATGCTGCGAAATGAAATTTTGAATTGTTCTGATAAATGATACTATGTCGCTTATAATGTAATGATAATCCATAACATATTCATAATATTTTTTCATGTCGGGTTTACCCGTCAAGACTTCTTTTGAAATAAAATCTTCAACAGTAGCTTTGATGTCTCCGGTTTCTTCTGCATGCTTTTTAAAAAAATTGTTTGCGATTTTAATAAATTCTTCAATTTCAGTTTCTTCAGCTTTTGCTAATTCCTCGTCATCAAAAAAAGATATTTGTGTTGTATATTCTCTTACGCTATATAAAATATCAGGGTCATTATGAATTAGCTTGACAATAGGGAGCTTTTGTACCAATTCATCCAATTTTAAATAATACTCATTAGCTTTCAAAAGATATTCTTTATCCTCGGTTTCTTTGTATTTCTCGCAATAATGGAATGCTTTTTCATCAATTTCTAATATTTTTTTATATTTGTCTTCCGGAAAATTTAAAATATCTCTTGAAATTTCACCAAGAGGAAAGCTTTGCCCGTTAACCTCCAAACATTTATTACCCACATAAAATACAAGCTTTTTAAACATAATGACACCTCCTTTGTATAATTTGTCTTTGGGGATTTTTAATATGTATAAGACAAGTATTATTTTATCACAAAATTATACACAATACAAGTAGAAGAGGAAAATTGGGAATAAAAAATTTCCGATTTTTCTCTTACTTTATTTTAAGGAGGTGTTTTTTCAATGAGAGAAAACACAAAGCCTTCCGTAACTGCGGAAGAAACTGCTGAAAAATCAGCAGTATATCCTCCACCATATAAAGTAAAGAATAATTGCTTGTATGTGGAGAAAACAAACAAGCAGGGCCCATACGATCAAAAGCTCTGCAACTTCACACCATACCTCACTGCAGAAATTACTGTAGATGATGGAGCATGTGAAACAAAAAGATTAAGGATTGGAGGTGAACATGAAAATGGTAGAACACTAAAAGAAATTGAAATCGCCGGCAGTGAGCTTGCAAGTTTCAATTGGCTTTTGGAGCATTGGGGTATTGATTGCAACCTCGAAATCGGATGCAGTATTAAGGATAGCATACGCTATGCAATTCAATCTACAGCACCGAAAGCTCTGCGAGAAACCATCTATACCGTCACAGGTTGGAAGAAAATCAACGGCGAGTGGAAATATCTTTTGCCCGGCGATGACGCTCTGACTGTTGAGCTTACAGGTAAGCTTAAACGGTATGAAATGGCAAAAGGCTATTCGATTGAAGACGTAGCAATAGCATCCGCAATGCTTGATGTGGGGATCGCGCCCAAGGAAATAATCTATCCTTTGATAGCATTTACCTTCCTGTCGCCCCTGAATGAATTCCTCCACAGAGCAAACTGTGAACCGAAATTTGTAATGCTTCTGCTCGGTAAAACAGGAACGAGAAAGAGTACCCTGGCCGCACTTTTTCTTTCCTTCTTCGGTAGGTTTACTGCATCGGACCTGCCTCTTTCCTTCCGAGATACTGCAAATAGCATCCTGCATCATGCGTATGAATTAAAAGATACGCTTACCTGCATTGATGACTTTCATCCGTGTGGTAGACAGGAAGAACAGAAGCTGACATCGACGGCACAGTCTATCATGAGAGCCTATGGTGACAGAACCGGCAGAGGCAGACTCAAGGCCGATAGCTCACCTATGAACTCACGACCTCCGCAAGGGAATGCTCTCATCACTGCAGAGTTTGCTCCAGACATTGGCGAGAGTGGTACAGCGAGATACTTTGCATTAGAACTTAAGAATGATGAGGTAGACCTATCGATGCTCTCATCAATTCAAGTAGAAGCTGCCAAGGGTGTGCTTGCAAATTCTATGAGAGCATACATAGAAATGGTAAGCGAAATTGCTAATCGAAATGAGAATGAATTCATAAAAAAATTGCGAAAATCTTTCGAGAATTATCGTGATGAATTTAATGAATGCGGAATTAAATGTCATGGCAGAGTGCCTGAAATTGTTGCATGGCTGAGAATTGGAATGAGAATGTTTCTGAATTTTTTGAAGAAGCATGAGATGATTCTGCCTGAGAGAATTGATGAAATCAATATAGAATTCAAAGATATTCTTCACAGAATTGCCAAGCGACAGTCAGAAAATATTGAGCAGGACACGCCTACCTATAAATTTATTCGTAAGCTTATTTCTCTTATTGAAAGCGGAAGTGTATCGCTGGTTGATAAAAATGAACCTCTAAATTATCTTCCCAATAACTTCATTGGATATGAAGATGATGAGTTTTATTACCTAAATAAAACGATGGCTCACAAGGCTGTAAAAAAACTTTGTGAAGAGCAAGGTGAAAGTTTTTCTGTATCAGAGCAGGGACTCCTAAAGGCACTGGCTGAAGAAAAATTAATACAGCCCGGCGAGAAGCAGAACACGAAATCAGTTAGGTTTGGTAACAGAACCCAAAGGGTTGTCTGCCTGTATAAAAACAAGGCTCAGATTATAAATGATATGACCTTGTAAATAAATGGTGTGACAATAGTGACGCGAGCCTTAAAATTCTTGTAACGACTGATATTTTTGCAGAGAAAATAAGTGACACAAAGCAGTAAAAAACTGTTGCAAGTTACTGAAAAAATCTTTTTTGTAGCTGAAAGCAAAACAGTTAAAACATCCGCTACTGCTGAGAAATCAGGTGCCTGTTACTGATGTTACTGTTTTTCCTTCCAATAACCCATAAAAATTTGAAACACCGTTTCAAATTTTTTCGCGAAAATTCTCGGGCCGAGAATTTGAGAATTTCCCAGACTTAGGTCTGGGGCAAGCATAGCGTCCGGCTGTCCTGCCGTCCGCGCAGCGCCTCCCCGAAGGGAGCCTGCTGTATCGGGCAGAAGCCCATACCCACTTTTTTATAAGCATTACATATGCAGAATGGAGGAAATTTTTTATGAAAGTTAACAGAAAAAGAGATAAAACACTAACGATAAGAGTTACGGAGAAAGAAAAGGATTACATAAAGAAGCGTGCTAAAAAAGCAGGCCTCAGTGTTACAGATTATATGGTCAGACTTTCTCTCGAAACTGCGATTTATGTTCCTACAGATATGCAACCATTTTTGTTGGAACTCAAGCGTATTGGTAATAACCTTAATCAGATAACACAGAAGATAAATGCTGAGGTATTTAACTCTTATAATTTTGAAGAATTCATCAATGCAATTAAAAATTTGAGTGAATGCATTGGTGATGTTGGGAGGAGAAATAAATGGCAACCGTAAATGCAATTCCTGAATCAAAACAGAACCCAAGTGCGATGGGCGGATTGATAAGATATTGCTTGAGTAAAGAAAAAACTTTCGATACAAATTGCGGTCGGAAGTTGGTCGCAGGAATCAACTGCATTGCAGAAAATTCTTACACCGAATTTATGACAACTAAAGCAGTATACAATCAAGAGTGCGGTGTATATTTTTATCACTATGACCAGTCATTCTCGCCGAAAGAAAATGTCACACCAGAGCAGGTTCATGAAATAGGAATTGAGTTTGCAAAACGTGCTTGGCCACAGCAAGAAGTTTTGGTTACTACACACTTAGATGCAGACCATTTACATTCACATTTTGTTGTAAATTCGGTTAAATTTGAAAGCGGTTTGAAAATGCATGTCGGACCAAATACGATAAAAACATTGAGAGATTTGAGCGATGAAATTTGTATAAGTCATGGACTCTCTGTGCTCAAGCCTTATCAAAAAGGCGGCAGAAGTATTTCGAGAAGAGAATACTATGCGGCTATGAAAGGTGAAAGCTGGAAGTTTAGACTTGCAAATGAAATTTCAAGAGCAATGAAAATCGCAGGAGACCGTGAAACTTTTGTGAAGGAAATGGCAAAGCGTGGATACCAAATGAAGTGGACAGATGAAAGAAGAAATATAACTTTCAGTTGTCCAAATGGAAAACTGTGCAGAGATATTAAACTACACGATAATAAATTTTTAAAGGAGATGATTGAGAATGAGTTCAAAATTCGTGAACAACTCAGGAGAGAATTCCTTGATGGAAGAATTGATGAAAAGGAACTCTTCGAATTTAGCAGAGTACGAGCAACTGAACTATCAAGAGAGGGTGTTCGTACTGTCGGAGAAACAGAGGTCGATAGAGATAGAACTGATGAGGGATATGGTAAGCTTTCAGCCGAGACTGTACAAGCTGATATCAGAGCTGGCAACGAGCAAAGATATAACACAGAATCAGGCAGAATTGATGAATCAGTTATTGACAGAATTGGACAGGACCTCCCAGAGAATGCTACGGTCGACAACGGAATCGGTAGTGCAAATGGAGGAAGCTTTGAAACGGGATGGGAAACTGAGAGAAGAATTTATTTCGAAATTCTCCTCAGAGGTGAAAGCCAATCTGAAAGCACTCGAAACAGCTACCGATCACCTGAAGAGCAACATACGGAAATATATGTTGACACTAACCGGAATCTCAGTGGGGTGCTCGCTGGTGGCGTGGGCACTCTTACAGCTTTGGCTTCGCTGATGGATAACGACCAAGACGATGATCCGGAAGAAAAGAAAAAGAAACTTGATGCCAAGGATGCAGGTTCAAATATCGGGTTTGCATTAGGTGGTGCCATAGGTCTTGCGGCTGCACTTATAGCAAAGGGCAAAAAGCAAGATGAGGACATAACCGAAACCCCGACAGAAGAACCTGATGAGGTAGAAGAAATCAACAACGAACCATACGAAGAAAGCGAGGATTTAGATGAAGATGAAGGTTTCAAGTTGGAGATGTAAAGCAAGCGGACTTGTTCCGCTTGCTAATTTTTTTAGGAAGGAGGTATTCTTTATGACAAGAAGAGAACGGGAACGAGAATTGCGTTCATACCCGATGGCATTAACAGTGCCGGAGGTTGCTGAAATCTTAAGAGTTTGCACAAAAACGGTGTATAAACTCATTAAGGAAGATGGCATTCCCTATGTTAAAATAGGCAGAGAAATCCGTGTTCCAAAGGGTCGTCTTATTGAGTATCTACAGAACTCGGCATAAGTTCGAACCCCCAAATTGTTTGAAGCGACCAAACTAAAAAATATGTCTGGACTTTCAAAAGTCTTTGTGGTATTGTTTGTGTCGCAGCGAGAAAAATACAAATTTATAGGAGGTAAAGATTATGGCAAAAGCAACATTTGCTGCAAGCATTCAAGCAAAAAGCGGAAGACTTTATGCGGTCATCCAAGTCAAGACAGGCAAGGCAACAAAGCCTGTGTGGAGAGCACTCGGACTTGATGAAGGGACTCCAAAGTCAACCATAAACAAAAGATTCAGAGAGGTGGTGACAAACTTCGAGGAAGAATATGAAGAATTGCTCGAAAGAGCGAACAGACCGGATTCCGAAATGCCGATTTACGAGTATTTAAAGGAATTCGTAGAACGCATAAAGCCTAACATTCAGTATAACACCTATGTAAGCTATCACGGAATGGTGGAAGGTAAAATCAAAAGATATTTTGAAGAAAATCCCCACCTTACCATAGGCAACATTACGGCAAAGGAAATAGAGAAATTCTATACGCATCTGTTCAGCTTCGGGGTAAAATCGAACACCGTAATACACTATCACGCAATCCTGCATAAAGCTTTCAAGCAAGCCTTTAAGGATGACCTGATAATAGCAAACCCTTTCGACAAGGTAACAAGACCAAAGAAAAATGAGTATCAAGGCTCATTTTACTCAAAAGAGGAAATGCAGAAACTTCTGGAACTCGCAAAAGATGACCAAATGTACACCGCAATTATGGTTTCAGGTACAATGGGGCTTCGCCGAAGTGAAACACTAGGGGTAAGATGGTCAAGAATAGATTGGGAAGCTAAAAGTATCCTGCTTGATACAAAGGTCATTGAGGAAAAAATCAATGGCAAAAAGGTTCCTACTCCGGTGGAAGTAATGAAGAACAAATCGAGTAAACGAACTATGGCAATTCCCGACATGGCATACGACCTACTGAAAGAGCAAAAAACTCGGCAGGAAATATACAAAGAAATGTTTGGGAAAAACTACAACCATAAATTTGATGACTATGTATGTGTCGACCCGATGGGAAATTTGCTGAAACCAAGCTATGTGACTGACCACTTCAGCCTCTTGCTTGAAAAAATCGGTATGAGGCACATCCGATTCCATGACCTTCGTCACACCGTAGCAAGCCTACTTATAAACAACGGAGTACCGCTTACACATGTATCGGATTATCTTGGACATGCTGACATTAAGGTAACCGCCAACACATACGGTCATCTTGATAAGGCATCCAAGACAATCAGTGCAAATGTAATAAATAGTGTGTTAAACACAACCGCATAAGACACCTCGAGGTTCGGGGTGTCTTTAATAATGGAAAGGGAAGATTTTATGGAAGAAAAACAGTATATGAGCGGTTGCCAATTACGGCAATATCTGCACATATCAACAAGAAAGATGAAGTTCCTTATGGACCATAAATTGATACCGCATATTAATACAGGACACGCAACACATAAGTACCTGGTACTTAAAGAGGATGCCGAGAAATTCCTTGTAAGGTTGGGAACTGACCAAAAGTTAATCGCCAAACTCAAAGGTCAGTTCCCACACGAAGGAGAACGTCATCCGAAACCCTTCTTCGTAGCATCCGAAGAAAACTGCACCGCCTTCCGCTATTGGCTTGAAAAGAGATGGGCAGAGTTGCCTGATGCTCTGCCCACTCTGACAGCCGCACAAATATCGGGACATAATGCACAAAGGATACGAGAACTCATAAAAGAGAATATCCTGCACGGAGTAATCATAAGCACAACACAGTATATAGCAAAAACAGAATTTATATCATACCTGTCAACACCTGAAAAACTTGCAATACCGAGAACAGAAGCATACAGAGAATTAATACGAGAATTTAAGAAAAGACAATGTAGAGAACGAGAAAATGAAATCCGCCGTCAAAAACGAAAAATGGCAAGAGAAATGAAATAACTTTGAAAACACTGAGGGTGAAACTAAGCAGAAATGCTTGTTTTCACCCTCTTTTTTTGCGTTTAGGGGGAATTTTAGATTAAAGTCTCGTGAATTTAGTTTTTGCTAAATTTATTTTTGAATTTCCTAAACAAATTTTACACAAACTATTGTAAAGTTGAGCAGAAAGTGTTATAATATATATTGTCATATTTTAATTAGAAGAGGTGACTGAGATGGCTGTATCATACAAAAAGCTTTGGAAACTTTTAATTGACAAGGATATGCTGAAAAAAGAACTTGCAGAAAAAGCCGATATAAGCACTTTTACCATTTCTAAAATGAGTAAAGGAGAAAGCGTAACGACCGATACTTTGGTCAAAATTTGTAAGGCACTTGATTGCAACCTTGATGACATTATGGAACTTGTTGAAGAATAAGGTGTACTGTTTTTAGTACAGTTATTCTGATAAAATTACAGAAAGGAGATTCTTATGACCGCAACACCGTTTCATGCATACTACACAGCAAGAATACTTGATAGCTTGCAGGATGACGATAAATTCATACCGACTTTTGCCTCATCAGATATAAAGGTGTACCCTTATCAGGTCGGCGCAGCACTTTTTGCAACACGCTCACCGTATACAAAGGGTGTAGTTTTGATGGATGAAAGTGGGCTTGGAAAGTCAACTGAAGCTATGCTTGTTGTTACGCAGAAATGGTATGAAGGCAAAACGAGAATCTTAATTGTAGTTCCCAATAGTGATTTGCTTGTTCAATGGGAAAGACTTATTGAAAACAAGTATTCCATTCCGTTCATCACAATCGCAAATGCAGAACAACTAAAAATAAATGGCGAAACATTTGAGCAGGATGCAGTAGTTCTAACCACATACGATTTCGCATCACAGTATAGTGAACTAATCGAAAAGACTGCATGGGATTTAACCGTGTTTGAAGAAGCGAGTTTGTTATCCTCTGTTCATAAGGAAGATAACAAGCAAGCAAAAATCCTAAAGAGAATTGCCAAAGACTCATTTAAGCTACTTTTAACCGGAACTCCAATCGAAAAGAATATTCTTGATTTATACGGACTTATGTATTTCATAGACGAAAGCATACTCCCTTCTGAACAGGAGTATATGTCAAGATATTTCAGGAAGCCTGAAAACTACCCGGAGCTTGCAGAACTTGTAAGCAAGTATTGTTTCAGAACTCTCCGAAGTCAGGCAAGACATTATGCAAAAATTCCTGAAAGAAAAGTTATCACTTGCGAATTTGAGCAATCAGACAAAGAGCAAAAACTATATGACCTAATAAAAGCATATATAGATAAACCTCAAAAGATAGCCTTCCCCGAAATGAAGCCATACGATCTTGCACTTATGCTATTCGACTTGCAAGGTTCATCAACCCCGGCAATAAGGAAAGCTATTGAAGGAATTATAAAGCGACTTGAGAAAACAAACGGCGGTGAGCAAGAGCTTGACGAATTTAAGGAAATGCTTACTGCTTGCGATGATATAGAAACCGATGAAAAATTAAAACTGCTTGTAAAGGCTTTGGAACAATGCTTTAAACTACTAAAGAAATCTGGAGCAAATAAAAAAGCAGTTATATTCACCGAAAAAAGAGAAACACAACAGTATTTGTATGATGCTCTCAAAGATAGCTATAAAACATACATTTACAATGGCTCAAAGGATTACAGAGAAATATCCGGGTTTAAGACAGACGGAGAGATTATCATATCCACCGACAACGGTGCAAGAGGTTTTAACCTTGAAGAAGCTTCGCTTGTTATAAACTATGATTTACTCTATAACACTTTGAAAATGGAACAACGAATTGACCGTTGCCACAGACTTAATCAGCAGAATGATGTTATCGTTCTTAATTTCTTAAATAAAAGCAATATGGCTGATGTCAGAAAGCTTGAGCTTGTTAATAAGCGAATGCTTGTGGCGGATGGCGTGTTTGGCCAGACGGATGCAATCTTGGGAGGTTTTACAGATGACCTTACCAAAACCCTAAAAGAGTTCCAAACACGAACAAAAGCACAGATAGATGCAGAATACGAAGAAACACTCTCACAGTATGAAGAAGAAAACAGACGGGATGTAGAATCAGCTGAACAAGTTCTGTTTACCACCTTTACAAGTGAGCTTGCAAAAAAGGTTAAAATCACACCGAAGTATGCAGACGAAAGAATTGAGAAAGTCAATTCAGACTTGTGGGAGCTTGTAAAATATTTCTTCAAAGAATACAACGAGAACCACACAGATTGTTATTTCGTTATAAACGAAGAAGATAAAACCGTAAAGGCAACAGATTATACAGAGCTTCCGTTCCTTTTCTACTATTGGACTGGAGGACAGAACAAAAGATACAAAGCATTAAAAGAGTTTAAGAAAATCGCTCTTATTTCTCCGCTTGCAAAAGGCATACTCAACAATGTCGAGTGCAGCGATACGGGAAAACTAACCGTTGAAGGTCTCACAGAGCCGTGCAAAATAGCTTTCTACACAATAGATATTCTTGCAGGAAGAAGACTTACCGGAAAGGTTTTCAATCTCCTTTGCGGTATTACAGAAAGCGGGAAACAGCTTACTAATGACGAGTGCTTGAAAATCCTATCGTATCCCGTAGTTGATTATGAAGAATCAGGCAGAAAGCACGCTTGTTGGCTTAAAAGTCATTCTCCTGGTAAAATGGACAGGCTTGTTCCTCTGGATGAGTTTATTCAGCAATCCATTCAAGACAATAATTCTGCCCAGGCCGAAGAAATTGACAGAATGAAGCTGAAAGCTACAACAGATAAAAATGCACTTGAACACACTCTGCAGGATTTGAGAACTGCAATATCAGATGTTGAAAAGCAGCTTGAGGCAGAATCAAGTGACAGAATGGCAAGACTTACTCTCTCTCGCAAGCTCGGTGAAGCAAAGAATAATCTAATGCAAAAAGAAGAAAGCATATATTTTGATGCTATGAGAATTGACCTTGCTTGCGAAGAAGATATAAAAAAGTTTTTAGAACGAGAACAGATAAATGCAAGACTTATGCGGCATTTTGAATTAGAAATAACAGGAAGGAGTTAAGATTTATGTATCAAGATCCTTTTAAAGAGTATATAAAACAATCAGAACCAAACAAAAGAGATAAAGGCTATGCTTGGAGTACTGCGATCGGGCTTCAGGCGGTTGACGGACTTGAACCGTCAGAGCATCTTGTTAAGACTGCTATCGAAAACATTGAAGGCTATATTTCAATGGAGGATGCAGAAAAAAGAATTAATAGCTATTATGAAACGGTTTCAAAAAAAGAAGAGGATGACAGAACAGAGGAAGCGGATAAAGTTTCCGTTCGCATCGCTGCTATTCTTTCAGAAAAAGCCTTTACCTTTTCACCGAGTGAATACATCGGAATTCACAAAAAATTATTTTCAGGCATTTATAAGCATGCAGGAAAGATTCGTGATTATAACATAACCAAAAAAGAATGGGTGCTTGACGGTGCCACTGTTCTATACGGAAATGCTGCAGAACTTCGCCATACTCTTGAATATGATTTTGAACAGGAAAAGAAGTTTAGCTATAAAGGGCTTTCAACAGACGAGATTATAGAACACCTTGCGTTTTTCGTATCAAGACTTTGGCAGATTCATATATTCGGTGAGGGTAATACAAGAACAACAGCAGTTTTCTTTATTAAATATCTGCGCTCGTTAGGATATGATGCCACAAACGATATATTTGCAGAGAATGCATGGTATTTCAGAAACGCACTTGTGAGAGCAAATTATAACAACTTGAAAGAGAATGTTCATGAGACAACGGTATATCTTGAAAAATTTATCAGGAACTTACTTTTGAATGAATCTAACGAACTGAAAAATCGTTATTTACACATTAAGAATATTTTTGAAGAAGATGAAAATGTCGGTGCAAATGACAAAAATGTCGGTGTAAATGTCGGAGTAAAATTGAATAAAACACAAAGGAAGATTGTTGAACTTTTAAGGAACAACCCAAATAGCACAATTGAAGAAATGGCAAAATATGCAGAGGTTGAACCAAGAACAATCGAAAGAAATATTAAAGCATTAAAAGAAAAAGATGTGATCGACAGAGTTGGTGCTGATAAGAACGGCCACTGGGTTGTAAAAATCTAATCAGAGAGGATAGAAAATCATGGAAATAAATAAAATGGATGGTATGTCAATGGATATTGAACAAACAGAAATGGAAAAATTAAAATCTGTATTTCCGCAGTGTTTTGCAGAGGGCAAGCTTGATATAGACAAGCTCCTCTCTCTTTGCGGAGAATACATAGACAATGACTTTGAAAAGTATAAGTTTGAGTGGAAAGGCAAAATCGAAGCATTAAAGCTTGCTCAAAAGCGTTCAACAGGAACGCTTCGCCCTTGCAAGGCTGAAAGCGTTAATTTCGATGAAACAAAGAACCTTTATATCGAAGGCGATAACCTTGAAGTACTAAAGCTCCTCCAGACTGCATACTACAACAAAATCAAAATGATTTACATAGATCCTCCTTACAATACCGGAAATGACTTTGTTTATGAGGATGACTTTGCTGACCCTATGGCTCGTTATAAGGAAGTTACTCAGCAAACAACAAAATCCAATGCCGAAACAATGGGTAGATACCATACAAATTGGCTCAATATGATGTATCCGAGATTGAGATTAGCACATAATCTTTTAAGACAAGACGGAGTAATTTTTATAAGTATTGATGATAATGAAGTAACAAATTTAAGAAAACTTTGTGATGAAGTGTTTGGAGAAGAAAATAGAGTCGCAGAAATTCCGTGGCAGTCACGAGCTTCTGTGCAAAACGATACAGATTTTAGTGTTAATCACGAGTATGTCTTAATTTATGCAAAAAACAGAAGGCAAGAAAACAGAAGATTAAAAGAAACAAATTATGAAGAATGGCATAAAAAAGATAGTTTTGTTTGCAAACCGCTTCCTCTCGAAGCAGACAAATTTTCAAACCCTGATAACGATCCTCGTGGAGCGTGGAAGGCGGACCCATTTGATGCTCCCAATATCCGAGCAAATCTAACTTATGAAATAACTAATCCAAACACAGGAGAAAAACATTTACCTCCAAACGGAAGACATTGGAGAATGTCAGAAGATAAATTTTTGGCAGCACTTAATGATAATAGAATCGTATGGACTAACAATGGCAATGGCAGACCGCAATTAAAAGTTTTTTATGAAGAAAAGAAAGAGTTTGGTTCAGTAGATAATTCTTGGTTTAGTGCTGATAGAATTGGAACATCAACAAATGGTACCAAAGAATTACTCAAAATATTTGATGGAAAATCGTATTTTGACACTCCAAAGCCAACGAGCCTTTTGCGTAAATTGATTACCTTAGCAAATGTTGAAAATGACGATATTGTTTTAGATTTCTTTTCAGGTTCTTCAACAACTGCTCATGCTGTATTGCAAAGCAATTCAGAGGATGGTAATAACATAAAGTTTATTATGGTACAGTTGCCCGAAATGTGTGGCGAAACAACCGAAGCTCGAAATGATGGATTTGACACTATATGCGAAATAGGAAAAGAAAGAATTCGCAGAGTCGGAAAGAAAATTCTTGAAGAAAACACACAAATTGAATTGGGTGATGAAGAAAAAACACCTCTTGATGTTGGTTTTAAGGTATTCAAGCTCGATACATCCAACTTAAAGACTTGGGATGGAACACCTATTCAGGACAAGCAGATAGATTTGTTCTATGAAAGACTTAATGCAATGATTGACACAGTTAAGGATGACAGAACAGATATGGATGTTGTCTATGAAGTAATGCTTAAAATGGGTATTCCGCTTGATGTGGAAGTTCAGTATATGGAAATCAATGATAAGATTGCATATATCGTAGGTGATTTTATTCTTATGATTTGCCTTGCAGACAAGATTACTGCGGAAGATATTGAAGCTATGGCACAGTATGCCCCGGCAAAGATTATATGTGCCGAAGCAGGCTTTGCAGACGATTCTGCATTATCAAATGCACATTATATCTTAAAAGACAGAGCTATTGAACTCAAGTTAGTATAAGGGGTTGATGAAATGCCAACAAATGTAACAAGATATCAGTTGCTTATTTCTTGCCCCGGAGATGTTAAAGATGAAGTGCAGATAATAAAAGATGCAGTGAATAAATTCAATTCATCATTAACTGACACCCTTGATATTATGCTGCAGGTAAGACATTGGGAAAAAGATGCTCACCCGGAAACAGGAGCAGAAGCACAGAAAATACTGAATAAACAGATTGTAGATAATTGCGATGCTGCTATTGCAATATTCTGGACACGCTTCGGAACTCCTACAGACGAATATCATTCAGGTTCCGAAGAAGAAATAGAAAGAATGATTGCTTCTGGGAAAAAGGTATCTTTGTACTTCTCAAATATTCCGGCACATCTAAATGGTGTTGATCTTGAACAGTATCAGAAGGTCAAGGATTATAAAGAAAAATTTAAGAAAGATAAAAAAGGTCTCTATTGGGAATACAGTTCGCTTGATGAGTTCAAAGAAATTATTTATGATCATTTGACAAAACAGTTTTCAGCACGTCCTAAAAATGAGGCTTTAACTGATAAAAGAATTCCGGACATAGAGGTAGAACTTATTGATGCTGAAAAGGACACTGTTCCGGAAGAACCATATAAATATAAAAGTGCAAGCGGTCTGATTACATACAGAAAGTTAAGCGAGGATGACCTATTTGAAGATATCGCAGACAGGGTAACAATTGATGATATAAATGCATATAATGAAGCTTTGCCGCCAGAAGAAGAGGTACGCACCTACAACAAAGAACTGAAACTATATGAAGATGCACAGAATAATTGCTATGACTTTAAACTTTCTGTCAGTAATGTCGGTGCTGCAATGGCACATGAAATATATGTAGATTTGGAGTTGCCGGATGGAATATTGGTTTATAAAGAAGATGCAACAGAAGATATAGATGAACCAGACAATCGACCTGAAATGCCTGAAAATCCGGTTTGGAAAGCTATAGAAGAAAATGAAAAGAAAAAGTTTAAATCGCTTTATGGAAGTATAATGCATACAGAAAAATTAGTACAAAAAATGGCAGGTATTAACGCCTTTGGATTTACTGGGCTGAACACTTCTTATGCTTCTGTGCCGGTAGCATCACTCAAGGTTCCTCTTCTAACCAAAGTGGACTACACAATTACCGATAATAAGTCTTTAACATTGCATATAAATGATTTGCTGCATACAAGACAGTATAGCAGTGACAAATTTAGCTTGGTTTTTACCTCGTATGGAGAATTTGAAATAAAATATTCAGTTATGTGTGCAGAATGGGAAAAACCAATTGAGGGTAACTTTCAAATAAAAGTAGAGTATTAGAATATAAGTGTTTACGAGGTTGAAGTGTAAAATGGAAGTTTTGTGCAAATTCTTCTCTAAAGAGAAATATTTAAATGAGTTCAGGCAAGGGAAAATCTATCTTAAATCATTGGAGTGGTATAGAAATTCTGAAGCAAAAGATGGTCAAAAGGATGTTTTTGAGGGAAGTGAGTATGCTGCCTCCGGAAAGAATGTTGAAATATACATAGATGGGATGTTAATTGAACAAGTTGTTAATGCTCGTGCTGAACGAAATGGATACTCAAAAGATACAAAAGCCTCATGCTTTTTCCTTGCAAAAGAAACAAAGAAAAACACTTTTCAATTTAATCCGGCAATGAAATCATTTGGAAAGCATATCGTTATGGTTACTGATAATGCCAAATTTGAAAGAATGTTATATGAGTATTCTCTCAAACACCCTGAGTTGCAAATGATATGTGGACGATGCAAGTATGTGCCTGAAGATGAGTTGCATGGGAAATACGGTCCCTTTACGAAAAGAGATTCATACAAAGAACAAAATGAATGGCGAATTTGTGTAACAAAACACACGGATGCTGATTTCACTTACATTGATATTGGAGACATATCAGATATAACTATTATTTTAGATGCAGAAAAGCTCTTCGGAGCATAATCGAGGTGGGTTATGAAACTAAAATTTAAAAACCAACAATTTCAGACTGATGCAGTAGATTCGGTTGCGGATTTATTCAAAGGTCAGGAAAAGTTGCGTTCTACTTTTGAAATAACAAATATAGAAGCGATTGATTTAATCAATCAAAATGAGCTTGGCATTGGAAATGTTATCAGCATATCTAATGATGCTTTGCTTGCAAATATGAACGAAATACAGAGAAGAAACAATCTTCCTATGACAAGTGATATTGTCGATGAAGAAGGTACAACGCATCGTTCATTCTGCGTGGAAATGGAAACAGGTACGGGTAAAACCTATGTTTACACCAAGACTATCTTTGAACTTAATAAAAGGTATGGTTTTACAAAGTTTATTATCGTAGTTCCCTCTGTTGCTATCCGTGAAGGTGTTTATAAATCTCTGCAGATTACCGGAGAACATTTTCAGAATAGCTATGACAATACTCCGTGCAGATATTTTATCTATAACTCAAGCAAGCTTTCTGATGTTCGCCAGTTTGCAACAAGCAATAACATCGAAATTATGATTATCAACATTGACGCTTTTAAGAAAGCAGAAAATATCATCAATCAGGCACAGGACAAGCTCAATGGTGAAACTGCCATGAGATATATTCAGGACACAAATCCTATTGTTATCATTGACGAACCGCAGAGTGTTGATAATACCGACAAGGCAAAGGAAGCTATTGCTTCCCTTCATCCTTCCTGCGTATTAAGATATTCTGCAACACACAGAGAAAAGATTAACCTTTTATACCGTCTTACTCCTGTAGATGCTTATCAGATGGGATTGGTAAAGCAGATTTGTGTGTCCTCAAATGCCGTTGCAAACGATTTTAACAAGCCTTATGTAAAATTACTCTCCGTATCAAATGAGAATGGATTTAAAGCTAAAATTGAGCTTGATGTTGAAGCTAAAGACGGAACTGTATCAAGAAAAACAATTACAGTTAAACCGAATGACGATTTATTCCTCGTTTCAGGCGAAAGAGAACTTTATGACGGATATACCATTGCCGGCATAGATTGTACTTCTGGTTTTGAATGTATTGAGTTCTCAAATACAGAGGTTGTAATGCTTGGCAAATCAATCGGCAGCATTGATGAGAATATCATCAAAGAAGCACAGATTAAAAGAACCATTAAAGCACATCTTGATAAAGAACTCAGGTTCAGAGAAAAAGGTATCAAGGTCCTCTCTCTGTTCTTCATTGACGAAGTTAAAAAATACAGAACTCCTGATGGTGAAAAAGGTATTTATGCTCAAATGTTTGAAAAATGCTATACAGAGCTTATCAATTCACCGAAATATGAGTCATTAAAAGAACAGTTCCCGGCAGATGTAAGCACCATTCATAACGGTTACTTCTCCCAGGATAAAAAAGGTGTATTCAAAGATACCAAAGGCGATACAACGGCCGACTATGATACATACAACACAATTATGAAAGACAAGGAATGGCTCCTAAGCTATGATTGTCCGCTTCGCTTTATCTTCTCTCACTCCGCGCTTAAAGAGGGTTGGGATAATCCGAATGTATTTCAGATTTGCACCCTTATCGACCAAAAGAACACCTTTACCTGCAGACAGAAGGTTGGTAGAGGTTTAAGACTTTGTGTTGACCAGACGGGTGAAAGAATTGAAGATAAGAATATAAATATTCTTCATGTAATGGCAAATGAAAGCTTTGCTGAATTTGCAGAAACTCTGCAAAAAGAAATTGAAACAGAAACCGGAGTTAAGTTCGGTACACTTCAAATCAGTCTGTTCAGCGGTCTTACCTATACAGAAACTAAAACTGTTGAAAAGACTATTACCAAAGAGCAGGCACAGACAGTTGTTGAAGCCTTAAAGACAAGCGGAGCCGTAACAAGTGACGGTAAGGTTGATGTCGAGAAAGCTACTGCAGAAGTCATCGTACCTAAAGAACTTGAAGCCGTTAAGGAAGAAGTTATTAAGGTTATTGAAAAGAGTGAAACTGTTGATGTTGAAGAAATCGCCGGAACCTCTTACACCGAAGAAGTTAAAGAAGAAAAGACAGTTACCTATGATGATGCAAAGGAACTGATAACACACTTTGAGGATAAAGGCTATGTATCAAAATCAGGAAAGATTAAAGATACAATGAAAGAAGCTCTCTTAAATGGAACTCTTGACCTTCCGAAGAAATTTGAAGCTGCAAGAGAAAGACTTGAAAGCATAGTTAAGAAAGCAGACAACAAAGTGCCTATCAGGGATGATTCAAAAGAGGTTATTGTCCGTCTTAACAAGCAAGTTATGCTTTCTCCTGAATTTATGGAGTTATGGGGTAAAATCAAGCAGAAAACTGCTTACAGAGTGGTTATTGATACACCAAAGCTTATTGAGAACTGTGTAAAAGAATTAAAGGCTATGTCGCAGATTCCAAAGGCAAGACTTATTCAGAAAACTGCTGATATTGACATTCAGAATGCAGGTGTTAATTACAGAGAAACAGAATTCAGAACAACCGACTTGGAAGATACATACACATCTCTTCCGTACATTCTCGGTATTATCAGTGAAGAAACTCTGATTAAGAAATCAACTGTTGCTGAAATTATTATGAAAAGCGGCAGAGCACAAGACTTCTTAAACAATCCGCAGACTTTTATGGAACAATGCCTGAAGATTATTAAAAACAACCGTCACGCACTTGCGATAGACGGAATTAAATATGTGAAGCTTGACGGAAAAGAATATTATGCACAGGAAATTTTTGATTCAAGCGAGCTTGTCGCAAACCTTGATAAAAATGCAGTTAAGGTTGACCATAGTGTGTATGACTATATTATCTATGACAGTTCTACTATAGAAAAACCGTTTGCAATTGCACTTGACAACGATCCTGATGTGAAGATGTTCTTTAAAATTCCAGACAGATTCAAGATTGACACACCAATCGGAACATACAATCCCGACTGGGCTGTGCTTTGGGAAAAGAACGGTGAGCAGAAATTGTATTTCATTCTTGAAACAAAAGGATCCACAAGTCTGTTTGATTTAAGAACTCCCGAACAGCTTAAAATCCATTGCGGCATGGAACACTTCAAGGCCCTTGATAATAGTGTTGAAATGCACATTGCGAAAGATTGGGAGAAGTTTAAAGTTAATCAATAATATTAAAGGAGATGAGGAAATGCCGGGATTGCTATATCCAGCGTATCAAAAGTTTTACAGTGCAATTTGTAGCTTAAAGAGATTTAGCACAGAAAACAACTTTTTTGATAATATTTCAAGTTTAGATACTTTTTTCTCAGAGTATCGCAGTACAACACTTGTTATGCAAAAATCTTTAGCGCATACTCCTCATCTTGAAACCTATGAAAAAGTATCTGCTGGAATATGGGATGCATTTTTCAATACGCAACGAGTAAAAGCTGTACATACGCATCCAGTAGAATTTACTAAAGGAATTGATATTAAAGTTTATTTTCCTAATACGAGTAGGGATGTGACTTCTCAGCAATTTACTGTTGAAAACGATATTCCGTTAAGTTCATTAATTGAAGAATTAAAAGAATTCTTCAAAGTGGTAAATCCAATAGAAGTATTCTTTTCTGTTAAATTTTCCTTTATTGAAAAAGATAGCGGTGTTGACTTGTGGGACAAACTGATATCAGGGGTTGCTACAATGCAGAAATTTATGGACACGATGTACTCGGAGATTGGAGAAAAATGTCCGCTGTGTGATGAGTTGAGAACACAAATTGATAAGACAGGATATTCATTACTTCCAAAAGATTTCTTCCTTGTGAGTGATTATGTATATTATCCCGAAAAAGAAGAATTTGAACGTGCCGGTAGACTTGCATTGGTTTTACCTGGAACGAGTGGTAAGACGATAAAAAGATTTTCTATAAAGCGGTTTATGGAAAATCCTCATTTCAATAGTGAAATATCCCCGTTTGATAAGTTTGTTTTAATGCATGTTATTATCGGCGCTTCTGATTTGATGCCAACAATAATGACAGTGTATAAAGACGAGACCTATGATATGGATACCTTTCATGCTGACATAAAAACTACAGTATATCGAAAGGTAAATGAAACGGCAGAGCTAATTATGCAAGGAAATGTTAAAGAAGTATATTTTATGACTACTTATGTGGTTGTGGAATATAAAGATAACTTGTTAGATTTGACCTCAAAGGAGCGTTTGATGAAAGGCAGTAACGAGTATTTGGCGTTTATGAAAGTTGATTGTGATTTAAACGAAACCGAGTATGTCTTTGACGGTGAACACATAACCCAAATGGAATATGTAGCTAAACAAATGCGATATGGTAAAAAGGATAAATTAGATTTTGGTGCTGTAAATATGTTTCCTGTAATAGAGGCGTTTAAGAATTGTAAAGATGATTAACGAATAGAAGAAATTGTTCATGAATTTCAATGACATGGTGTGCTTTAGCAACAAATGCGCTTCTCAGTTGACAAACTTCCATATGAAGTTGATAGAAAGCAACTTAGTTATATTATATAATCTAAAGCATAGACAGGAGGTAGTTTTAAATGATTTCAGAAAAGATTAGAGAATTAAGAAAAAAAGCTGGTTTATCGCAAGAAGAATTAGCTGAAAAAATAGACGTATCAAGGCAGTCTGTTTCAAAATGGGAATCTGCTCAAACAGTTCCGGAAATGGGGAAATTAATTAAATTGAGTGAAATATTCAATGTTTCACTTGACTATTTAATAAGTGATGAAAATCAGGCTGAAGATGAAATGCCTCAAGAAATAAAACCCTCTAAAAGCAAGAAAAAAATTATTTTAAGTGTAGCTGGAATAATTGTTTTATTATCAGTAATTGTCTGTGCTTTATTTCACTATACCAAAGATGATGTTATTGAAAATTTGAGTCGCTCTGTTGTACTGTTGGAAATATATGATGATGAAAACAATGCAATAGCTACTGGAAGCGGTTTCTTTATATATGATGACAAAACTATTGTTACAAATCATCATGTTATCGCAGATGCATATTCAATAAAAGCCATTACAAACGACAATCAGAAAATCGAAATTGATAAATTGGCAGGCTATAATAGTGAAACTGATATAGCGATTTTAAGTTGTAATAGTAATACATATATAGAACCGATTAAATTAGTTGAATCTAAAGACTTGAAACAAGGACAAGAAGTTATAGCTGTAGGTAGTCCGTTAGGTATTCAAAATGTAGTTTCTACAGGAATTATTAGTGCTGTGCGTAATGAAGAAGGAGTTAAACTTATCCAAACAACGGCAGCCCTTTCCAGTGGCAGTAGCGGGGGTGTTTTGGCAACAAAGAGCGGCGTGGCAATTGGGGTTACGAGTGGTTCGTATACTGAAGGACAAAATTTAAATATTGCAATTGCTGCGGATGAGATTATATCGTTGTATAACAAAAGTGTTGGAGAAAGTATTTTATTAAAAGATTTGTATAAACAAACTAAACATTTTCACAAATTTGGGCAAGCCTCAGTTACAGATATTTTAACAGATTACATTGCATACCAAGACCGTGAAATATGTGTAGAAGGTTGGGTTTCCTCCAGTTTGTATGATAAAGAAGTTGAATTCCCTAGAATAATGAATGTTTTATTTTTGGTTGAAGATCCCAAGGATGTATATATGTCAGGAAGTGCACCAATAGTTTCTCATGCAGAAACATGCATTGATTATGATAGAGCACGAAATAAAACGGCTTTAATTGTTCCCAATCACGGAGAAGATATTTCAATTATCAGTGCAGGACATCGAGTGAAAATTTATGGAAGAATCAATTATGATATTAGGCAAGACCGTGTGGGAATTGAACCATATGAAATTGAAATTATAGAATGATGAATAAGATTGAATTGGAATTAAACATAAATGAAATATTCTGTTCCGATGACAAGTTTGAAATGATAATGCTTCAGGCTTTTACTGCCAGAGAAGATGTTTATACCATAAACAAACTTTTGCAGAGAGAGGATTTAACCCGAACTGAGTTTTTGTTTCTATTTAAAATCATAATAGGAATAACACGTGAAGCAAATGAACTATTGAGAGAAATATATGAAAAATATACGGATAATCTTATGGAGTTCTCTAATTGGGGACAGATAGAGTCTCATAAAAATGAATTGGAACGGATTAATAATGGTATAGGCAAGGACAGTTTTTCGTACCAAGTAATTAAAAAAATACGTGATCAAACATTTCACTATAAAGACACTCACAATATAAAAAATCGCTTGAACGAATGTATTCCGATAGAATCAGTGTTTAATATTGGAACCAAAACAGCGTTTGATACAGAATATGTATTTACGCAAGATATATTCTATAACTACGTGGAGAGTGTTTGGAGAAACTATAGAAAGGCTGAGGATGAGGTCAACTCTGTTCCTGAATTTGTTAAGTTAATGTCTGAATATAGTGTGTCTGTAGCAAAAAATCTGGAGGTGCTCATAGATGGGTATTTTGATAAATATACCAATTTTACCGAGGATGCGTTAGAAAAGCATATTTTAAAAAGGAAATAATCATAGTGAATTAAATGCTATAAAGGAGAAATTTCTTATGGATGAAAAAACTCGCAAACAAATTGAAGAGGGACAACCAATAGCTATATTGCATTTCGATAAAAAGGGTAAAGTAATATCCGAGGAGACATATAATTTGGAAAACATCTCTCTTTCTGAAGAACAGACAGAACAGTTAGCAAGAGCAACTTATGAAGCGTGTAAAAGATTTTATGCTGATCCCGAAAATGTAAGACGGTTCGAAGAATGGAAAGCAGAAAAAGAAAAAAGCAAAGTGTGATAAAGGAAGAATGTAATGAGAAAACAACCAAAAGATGATCAAACAAAAGCATTGTTAAAATACATTAAGAAAGAACGAAGGAATGCATATTGGGATATGCCCATACCTAATTTGCATCTTTTCCTTGTGGTTGTTGCATTAATTTTGATTTTATCATCTTATAATGTGTTTGCAAAAAACCCATGGATATCATCATTCTTTCAGTCGTGTGGAACAGGAATAATTACTGGTATAGTAGTATTTCTTTTGGGCAATATTCGTTTAAAATCAAAGGAAGATGTTGATAAACAAGTAGAACAGCTTACGGCATTGTATGAAATAATTAAAAGAGTTTATGATTCTGTTCCAGACAAATTTATCCCTAAAAACATTAGGCAAAAGTATAACTATAAAGAATGTGTAATTGATGCAATTGAGGCTGCCGATGAATATGTAAAAACAATAAAAAAACTGGATTTTCCAATAAAGAAAAAATTTATTAAGGAAACCTCTATCAACTATCTTGAATTGGCATCTAATATCGATAAGCTTAAAGAAATGGAACTTTCAGATAATTTGAATTATCATTCTGCATTGGAAATACGAAATGAAATTATTCGCATTTTACAAAAATCAGCAGATTGGTTTGAAGATTCATTAGGAAAAGCAGAGATACAAAAAGATCAAATACGCAAATATCCATTTTGACGTATTTGTGTTAAATTGAAAATGGTTAAGATTAAAAAAGGAGATAAATGTTATGACCGGTGAAAAGTTTACTTTAATGCAATATTCAATCAGTGCCATACTTGGTCTTATTGAAGCGGAAGATTTCGTTATACCAGAAATTCAAAGGCCTTTTGTATGGAAGAGAAGTCAGGTAAGAGATTTGGTGGACTCGTTATACAACGGATATCCTACTGGGTACATAATTACATGGAAAAATCCTGATGTTCAGACAAAAGATGGTGGTAAAGCTAATGGCAAAAAGGTTCTCATTGATGGTCAACAGAGAGTTACTGCTCTAATGGCATCTATTGCAGGTAAAGAGGTGCTGGATGAAGATTTCAACAAAGATAGAATAAAAATTGCATTCAACCCAATAGCAACAGATGAAACAAAACGATTTGCCGTACAAGATGCTTCTCACCTGAAGGACAAGCGTTGGATTCCGGATATTTCTGTAATATTTAAAAACACTTTTGATCCATTTGATTTTGCGATTGAGTATTGTTCTGTTAATGAAGGTACAAAACCAAACGAAATTAACAAAGCAATCACAAGATTAAAAGGAATTGAAAATAGACAAATTGGTGTTATTGAACTTGACCATACTCTTGATATTGATGAGGTTACAGAGATATTTATTAGAATTAACTCAAAAGGTACTGCACTTAGTCAGTCTGACTTCGTTATGTCAAAAATGGCTGCAGATGGCGATTACGAGAATGGTCATGGCGGCAGTCTTATGAGAAAAGCGATAGACTATTTTTGTCATCTTTCCGTTAAGCCGGATTTCTATCCACATATTACCCACGATGAAGAGTTCCAAAATTCAAAATATGCAGATAAAATTAAGTGGCTTGCAAAGGATTATGATGATATATTTGATCCGGATTACGGCGATATGCTGAGAGTTTCATTTATGCATCAGTTCCGTAGAGGTAAACTTGCTGATTTGGTAAGTTTGTTATCGGGTAGAGATTTTGAAACAAAAGAATACAGAGACGATATAGTTGAGGCATCTTATAAGAAACTTGATGATGGCATTTTAAACTTTATCAACCAATATAACTTTGCACAGTTTATTATGGCAATAAAGGGAGCCGGATTTACATCGAGCAAGTTGCTAAATTCAAAGATGACCTTGGATTTTGCATACACATTATATTTGATACTGCTTAATGACAATACAATCCCTAATGCACAGATTAAGAGATATGTACAGAAGTGGTTTGTGCTTTCAACTCTTACTTCTCGCTACATCGGTTCACCAGAAACTGTTATGGACAGAGATATGCGTAGTATAGGAGAAAAAGGATTTATCAACTTCCTGAATGAAGTTGAAGCATCTGCACTATCCGATACTTTTTGGGATGTGACATTACCGCAGAATTTGGAATCATCTTCTGTAAATAGTCCTGCTTTTAATACATTCTTAGCGGCACAAATTAATTTGAATTGCAATTCTATGCTTATGAACGGAACAAAGGTTTCTGACCTTATAGGCATTTCCGGAGATGTTCACCATATCTTCCCTAGAGCATATCTGAAGGCTAACGGTGTTGAAGCGAAAACTAAGTATAATCAGGTGGCAAACTATATTTATCTTGACACACAGGTTAATAAAGCAATAAGTGATGATGCTCCGTTTAAGTACTTTTCAAAAGTAAAAGAACAATGCAACACGAAGAATGTTGAAATCGGTAATATTTCGGATGAGTCAATGCTTACTACGAACTTAAATGAGAACTGTATTCCGCAAAGTATTTTTGATATGACTGTGGAAGACTATGATAATTTCTTAATAGAGCGTCGTAAACTTATGGCGAAATTAATTGAGAGATATTATAAGAATCTATAATATACAGCTCAAATTACATCTCGCCAATCGCCCGAAAAGGAGAAAGCAATGAATAAGAATAATATAAAATCTATTTTCAAAAAGTACATAGAAAACTTTGAAGTTCTGAATAATGAGAAAAACGATGAAATATATAAGTGGGAAATAGCTCAAGAATTTCAGAATTTTGATGTTAACTCACCCGATTTTGCAGAAATGCTTAATTATATGTGGAGGACAACTGACAATTTGATTGACAGTTCACAACAACTTCCGTTTTATGCTTTAGTGGACTATGCTCGTAAGGAACCTGAAACAGTTCGTGAAATGTTTAGAAAACTTTATGCTAAAGAACATATGGATACTGATGCAAAGCAACAGCTTATTGATGATTTTATTGCATCGAGTGAGGAACTCAGAAAGAAATATAATCCGGACAGCCGACTTTATGTAAATAATCAGCGTTCTGTAATGATGTATCTTTTCTTGCGTTATCCCAATAGTAACTTTGCATATAAAGCGAGTCAGGCTAAAAGTTTTGCTGATTGTGTAGAATTTTATGACGATTGGGGACCTATGACTAATTTCAAACTTGATATTTTTAATCGCATGTGTGAGCAACTCATAGAAGAAATAAAGGCTGATGAAGCATTGATGGAAACACACAAAAGTAGATTTGAAAATACAACAAGAAAGCTACATGCTGATGAAAATCTGCATATTCTCGTGTTTGATATTATTTTCTCTTCACAGGCCTATAATTTTTATGACGGCATGACATATGCACCGATCAATGCTCAAGCAAGAAAACTTTATTTCGAAAAGGTTGCAAAGGCAAAGGATTTGTCCACTGCATTAGAAAAAGCAAAAGAAGATATGACTCTTCTTGAAGAAGCTAAAGATTATCTTGTTCAAGCAATAAAAGTGGGTGATCCGGTAAGTCATAAAAAATTTGGTGAAGGAACTATTGAAGAATGTGCGGGAACAGTTATTTCCGTTCATTTCCCGGCGATAAATGAAACAAAGAAACTTGGTTTGACTGTTGCTGTAGGTAATGGTTTAATCATATTAGATGATGAATCTATTACTCAAAAAATCAAAGAATATGTTCCTGTATTAAATAACGAACCAAGAATATCCGCAACACTTTCAAAACTCGAAGATGAAATACAGCCGTATTTAGAATATTTGGATTGAGTAAGTGATTCATGTTGGAGGTATTAAATGAAACTATCACATCAAAAACTAAAAATGATGTACCTTGCAAAGATACTTATGGAAAAGACAGATGAAGAGCACACTATTACTGTGCCTGAAATGATTTCTGAACTTGCAAAGCTCGGTATATCTGCAGAGAGAAAAAGTATATATGATGACCTTGAATATTTGCAGTTATTCGGTCTTGATATATGCTCAAACAAGACTCGCACAACGAATTACTATATAGCGAGCCGTGATTTTGAGTTGCCGGAATTGAAACTGCTTGTTGATAGTGTTCAAGCCTCCAAGTTCATTACTCGTAAAAAGAGTATGGAGTTAATTTCAAAGATTGAAAAACTCACCAGTCACGAGAATGCTAAAAAGCTCCAGAGACAGGTTTTCATAACTAATCGTGTAAAGACATTGAACGAGCAAATATATTACAATGTCGATAAGATTCACGAGGCAATCGCTGCAAATAAACAGATTACTTTTAAGTATTTTGATATTGACGTAAATAAGAAAAAGGTCTATCGCAAAGACGGAGATGTATATACCGAATCCCCGGTATCCCTCACCTGGGATGATGAAAACTACTATCTCATTACATATAAAGAAAAATATGACAGTTATACTCATTATCGTGTTGATAAAATGGAAGGTATTGAACTTACTGAACACGATAGGGTTTTATCAGATAAACCATTTGATTTGTCTGCATACTCAAAGTCAATGTTTCAGATGTTCAACGGTGAAGAAGCGGATGTTTCAATAGAATTTGAAAATAAGCTCGTCGGTGTGGTTTTCGACAGGTTTGGTACGGATATTCCAATTGTTAAATCCGATGAAGAACATTTTATTTGTCGTGTTAAAGTTGCTGTAAGTCCTCACTTTCTATCCTGGATTATGAGTTTCGGAAAAAGAGCAAAGATACTATCGCCCGACTATGTTGTTGAAGAAATGTATCAATTGGCAAGAGATATAACGGATATTTACGAAAAGTAAAAAGCAATACGCCTATTAATTAGTGTCCGTTTTTACGGACACTTTCTTTTGTATAATAGAAGTATCAAAAGAAAGTAGGTGTGTTTATGTTTTATTACAGTATTGATTCAAAAGAAAAAGTTGTCCACTATGAAGGATGTCATCATCTGAAAAATATTAAAGCAGACAACTTAAAGAGTTTTGAAAGCATCCAAGAAGTGAGAAAAAGCGAGTACAGACTTTGTTCCTGCTGCTCGCCGATTACAGAGCGTTTGAAAAAAGAACAGGCAGTGCTTGAGAACTACTGTCTGGAGAATGGTTTGTTGTATTTCGTACATAAGGGTAACTTGCATATCAGAACTCATCACAGTAAATGGAAAGTTCTAGCCTCCAATAATAAGAATGTCCTGGAATTACACCACGAAAACAGTTATGAAAAAGACCACGATAATTCGGTGCCGGGATATCATAAGCAGAATTTCTTCTCAGACTCGGTACTCGGCTACTTGGAATATATCAACGAGCATGAGTATTATAGAATGCTGAACCCGTTGCATATCGTTACAAAGAAGGAACCGCCAAAGAAAGGTACCAGACGGTACAGAGGACAGCAAAAGGCACTTGCAAGAAAAGAACGCAAGAGACAGATTTGGAATGTTATCAATTTGATAGAAAGCTTGTCTGTTGGCGCACCTTGTGTCGCTCAAGCGTGATATATGATAGAAAAAAGGAGTACAGCAATGGCAAAAGATAAAGTTAATGAAATACTGGATGCAGCGTCAAAACCAGATGGCTGGTACTACGAAGAAGAAAATTTAGAACAACAAAAGTCATCAAGTAAAATAGCGATTGCGTCATTAATAATATCCGCTATAACACTTGTGATAACTATAATTAATTTTGTTCTTTCTTTTATGAAATAATTTTATAATATGCATAAAACTTATTGATGAAAAATGTGAGGTGTTCAAGAATGATGATTAGCCCCGATGGTTATTATGAAATGAACCTTAAAGGCAAAAATGCAAAGCAGATTTTGTCTGCTATCCGTGGTCTAAAAAATGAAATTGGCCACTTGAAAAATATTATGGAACACCCGGACTATGGTGCAGAAATTATAATGCATCCAAGCGAAGAAGTTCGATTGTGGTGTACGCGCCTGTACCTTGATAGAGCCAAGGAAGCTCTCGCAGAGACCGGCGAAACATATACGCCTTCGCAAGCAGAACTTAAAGCAAAAGCATTTGATGACAGTGTTCCACATATTACAAAGGTTATCTTTTCTATAGGTGGTTATTGCAGTGGTTATGAAACATATACTGTTGATTTGACCGGCGACCACTTGCAAATGGATACGGAGCATTCATATATTCCTAAACCATCGAACTTTGGAATAGAAAAAGATTATCCTATGAGTAAAAAAGAATTTCTTGACAGATTTTACGATTTGCATATTGGAGAGTGGCGAACAAATTATAACCTTAAGAGATTCGGTATTCATGTTTGTGATGGAACACAGTGGGTTTTAGAGATGTATTTTTCTAATGACCATAAGCCTGTAAAAATATATGGTGATAATGCCTATCCGTATAATTTTAATAAACTACAAGAACTTTTGGGCATTGATACTGATTGTGGAGATGATAGTGAGTGGTAACATTCAATTTGATAAAAAAAGAAAACGGCATTCTCACATATAAATATTACCCTCAAGGAAATACAAATGCCAAAGCAGGTACTATAGAACTTGATTCTAACAAAAGAGAAATATCGATTGTAACACCTGCAGAAGAGGATTTTCTTCGTAGTACTACAGTGGCAGAACTAAACAGAATGCATGATGCAATAAATGAAATGCGTGTTGAAAACGGCGAAGAACCGCTTACGGAAGAAGAATTACTCACTGCCACAGAGGGCGAATCCTGGTATTGGTTTGGCGACCATGCAATCAGCAAAATTTGGAATGCTTTTCGTGAAGGCAAAGAGTTAGACAAAGGCTGTTCTATGTGGTATTAAAAATAAAGGTTGGTGATGTACTTGAAAAATCTCGATAAATACAGAGGCTGTCTTATAGGAGGTGCTGCAGGTGATGCATTAGGTTATGCCGTTGAATTTTTGACAGATGAGCAAATATTCAAAAAATACGGTGAGAACGGAATAACAGAATACTCTCTCATTGATGGCGTGGCTCAAATATCCGATGATACGCAGATGACGTTGTTTACAGCCAACGGACTGTTAGTAGGCACAACAAGAGGAATGATGCGAGGAATAATGGGTACATATTCGTCTTATATATCCTTTGCATATAAAGATTGGCTTTTAACACAAGGTACAGAGCAATTTGGCAAAGAACCCCAACACAGCTGTTGGCTGAATAATGTTGAAAAATTAAACCACAGCAGAGAGCCTGGCAGAACTTGTATCAATGCAATAATGCAAGGATGTAACGGAACCATTGATAATCCTATAAACAACAGCAAAGGTTGTGGTGGTGTGATGCGTGTTGCACCGATAGGATTGTACTTTGGCGATAAGAAAATAGAAAATTATGAGGTTGATATGATAGGTGCTGAAACCGCAGCTTTAACTCACGGACATGAGTTAGGATATTTCCCAGCTGCTGCATTAGTACATATCATCCACCTTGTTTCGCACAATGATGACATATCACTTTTAGATGCAGTCAACGATTCCATTCTTGCGATAAGGAGAATGTTTGCACCTGCAAAGCATCTTTCTGAATTCATTGAAATTATGGAAAAGGCAGTTAAACTTTCGCAAGAAGATATAGATGACCTTGATGCTATTCGAGAACTTGGTGAAGGCTGGGTTGCAGAAGAAACCCTCGCAATTGCCGTTTATTGTGCGTTGAAATATGAAAAAGACTTTGATAAGGCATTGATTGCTGCAGTTAATCATAGTGGCGACAGCGACTCTACAGGGGCTGTAACAGGCAATATTCTTGGAGCATATCTCGGCATGAGTGCGATTCCTCAAAAGTATTTAGATAATCTCGAACTTAAAGATGTAATTCTTGAGATTGCAGATGACCTTTTCAATGACTGCAAAATATCAGAATATGGTTCATATCACGATGAGATATGGGAACAGAAATACATTGATAAAACATATACTCCCAAAAAGAAAGAAGAACCCACAAGCCCTGACAGTTGCACTATTGTTTTATTTCCTGAATTTATAACATTAAAAGCAGAAGTTGAGAAATTGAGAACAGAAATCTCAATGCTTTTGCTTGAGCGAGATGAACTTCGCCTTGTTATTTGCAAAAATATAGAAACAGCTTATATGTTGGCACTTGGAAGCCTTGAGTATAAGGCCTTTGAATTACACTGTGAGTTCTTGCGACTAAAAAGGAAAATAGACCTGGTACAGGCAAAGAAAAACAGACAAGAAAAGATTGTTATTTCTGCTATTGAGAAAATCCTCGATGAAGAGTTTGAAGAATACCAGTGTCAGCTTGATGAACAAATAAATAAAATGAATAAGGCTCTTGACCACAGTAAAGGCCGCCCGTTAACTGAAGAGGAAACAAAAGAGGTTAAAAAGACCTACAGAAATATTGTCAAAGCACTTCATCCCGATTTGCACCCGGATATTACTCCGGCTCAAATTCAGTTATTCCAAAATGCAGTGCAGGCATACGAAAACGGAGACTTAAACAGCCTTCGTATAATCAGTGAAATGGTATCAGAACCTGTAATTCCCGAAAAAAGCGAAAATGGGCTGACTATTCTTGCCAAAGAAAAAGAAAGGCTTTCAAAGACGATAGAACTTATCCGTGAACAAATCACAGAGATTAAATCGGAATATCCCTATACCATGAAAGACCTTGTGGATGACCCTGAACAAATTGCAAAAAAGAAAGCTGAACTTGAAGAAACTATTAACGAGTTAAAAGAAGCGTATGATATTTACGCTGCAAGACTCAAAGAAATGTTAAGGTGATTTTATGAGTGATATTATAAAAACAGATGGTGGCGGTCTTGTAAGTCTATTGCACGGAAAAGGTGGTGGTCTTACAATTCCGAAGCCTTTTGAAAAAGATATATTTTTGTTTGACAGCCATGTCGCAGGAACATCTTTTATCGAGGGTATTGAGGAACTCGAACCATACCTAAATATTGATGACAGGCTTGATTTCTTTCGTGAGCCAGACAATAAACATGATCCCAAGGCTATCGTTATTAAAAACATCGATGGTGTCAAGATTGGATATGTTCCAAGAGAAGACAATGTAATTTTCTCCCGTCTTATGGATGCGGGCAAGTTATTGTTTGGTAAAATAACCTATAAAGAAATGAAAGGGAATTGGCTAAAAATAAATATAAAAATATTTTTACATGAATAGAACTCCTTCGTAGACTTATGCCATCTTCTGTGATATTGTTTGTGTTGCCGAAAGGTAAATACAAATTTAGGAGATGAAATTTTATGAAGAAGAAAGTATTATGTACGGCATTAGCAGTAACAATGCTGCTATCAACAACTGCATCAGCGGCACCCTGGCAGATGAGACGGAATCAGTTTATATTCGATAGCGAAATCGGATTTTTAGGGAATGTAACCTTGCAATTCGCATCGGACGGCGGTAGCTTTATCAGGCCAATAACTAAAAGATATGGCGAGAGCATCAGCCTCGAAAGTTATGTCCCAACGAAATACGGATACATATTCAAAGGATGGTTTACCGATCCACGAACAAAGCAGAATCAGGTAACAACATTCAAATTCACAAAGCCTGATGTTCTCTATGCGAAATGGGAACCTAACCCACAGGAGCCTGTAAATCAAAAAGATGAAATTATGTCAAAGGATACCTGCTATCTCACAGACGAGGAAACAAAAATACGAAATGAAATTATAGAAGAAAAGAATAAGAACTACATAGATGGATTTGGGTATGTGGCATCTGCCAAAACTAAAACCATCACAGTGGACTCAGATGGTGACATAAATAAAATGGTCGGCACAATGGAATAGGGCAAAATAACCGCATAAAACAAAAGTAGAAACGCAGGTGGGGAAGTTAACCCACCTGCAATTTATTTGCGGCAAAATAACGGCTTTTTGAGGGGATTTTGGCAAAGAGAAAGAGCCAACAGATACTATATCTATTGGCTCACTGGCGGAGATGAGACGATTTGAACGCCCGCGCCGGCATGACCGACCTTTCGGATTTCGAATCCGACCCCTTCAACCACTTGGGTACATCTCCAAATTTATCTAAACTTTTTTCAAAGTTTAAAGCAAATATTAAATTTTATTAGAAATCCCATTAGAAAAGAATTTCTTTATTGTCAGCACCGATTGCTGAAAACCGCACTGTTACAGGGTTTGCGGAGAATTGTGTTCCAACAACTTCTAATAGTTTGAGACAATTTCGAGTG
>JAFQCI010000158.1 GCA_017416505.1 Lachnospiraceae bacterium | reverse complement strand
ACTGTACAGACAGCACCAAAACACTTGCTGTTTTGGTGCGTAAGAACGTGATTCAGGAGTTCGCAGGCTCCTTTTGCGAAGCAAAACTCTAAATGAGCCTGCGAATTGTTACTGTTTACGAGGCACGAGTGAACAGTAACAATTATATATGGTGGAAACAGATTATTTATAAAAACTGCTTGACTTAACTATAAGGCCTGTGGTATTCTATTATGGCAATGGAAGAGGTCTTTTTTTTATGCCTTAAATTAGTATTAAAACACATTGGAGGTGGAAGTTGTGCGCGTAAAAATCACATTGGCATGTACAGATTGTAAACAACGTAATTACAACATGACTAAGGAGAAGAAAACACATCCTGACAGAATGGAAACTAAGAAGTATTGTAAATTCTGTAAGTCACACACATTGCACAAAGAAACTAAGTAGTCAGTCAAAGTAAAAGGAAGTGTTCAAATGGGAGATACTGAAAAACAAACAGCAACCCTAAAGCGAAGTAAGTTCCAAGAACTAAAAGGTGAGTTCAAAAAAATCATTTGGCCGACGAAGGAAAAACTTGCAAAGCAATCCGTTGTAGTTACTATAGTGACAGTCGTTTTAGGAGTAATCATAGCTGTGATTGATATGGTTATCCAATACGGTATCAATTTCATAGTAAAGTAAGGAGGATTATATGTCAGAGGCTAATTGGTATGTAGTCCATACTTATTCAGGTTATGAAAACAAAGTAAAAGCAGATATCGAAAAGACAATTGAAAACAGAAAGCTGCAAGACCAGATTTTAGAAGTTCAAGTTCCTTTACAAGATGTAGTGGAAGTAAAGAATGGTGCAAAGAAGAACGTATCTAAGAAAATGTTCCCAGGTTATGTTTTAATTAACATGATTATGAACGATACAACCTGGTATGTTGTTCGTAATACCAGAGGCGTTACAGGATTCGTTGGACCTGGGTCAAAACCGGTTCCTCTTACAGAATCTGAAGTACGTCCACTAGGAATTAAGGAAAAAGAAATCGAAATCGACATTGAAGTTGGTGATAACATTAAGGTTATTTCCGGAGCTTGGGAAGGAACCATTGCTGAAGTGAAGGAAATTAACCAGCATAAGCAGTCTGTTGTCATTGATGTAGAGATGTTCGGTCGTGCAACCGCAGTTGAAATCGGATTTTTAGATATCCTGAAGCTCTAATTCCGGACAAGAATGTCGTTGAAAGAATCAGAGTGTAGTTTAGACACGTGGGAGGGAAGTTCCCGCAATTACCACAATTTTTAGGAGGTGCGCTATCATGGCGAAAAAAGTAACAGGTTATATTAAATTACAAATTCCAGCAGGTAAGGCAACACCAGCTCCACCGGTTGGTCCTGCTCTTGGACAACATGGTGTAAATATCGTTCAATTCACTAAGGAATTCAACGCTAAGACTGCTGATCAAGATGGAATGATTATTCCAGTTGTTATTACAGTTTATCAAGATAGAAGCTTTAGCTTCATTACTAAGACTCCACCAGCAGCTGTATTATTAAAGAAGGCTTGTAAGATTCAATCTGGGTCAGCTACTCCTAATAAGACAAAGGTTGCTACTATTTCAAAAGCAGAAGTTCAAAAAATCGCTGAACTTAAGATGCCAGATTTAAATGCAGCAAGTCTTGAAGCAGCAATGAGCATGATCGCAGGTACAGCTCGTTCTATGGGTATCACTGTAGAAGACTAATAAGATACAGTTTGATGCGAAAAGATGATTAAGTGGGAGGGTCGCTCCCGATAATACCACAGGAGGTTATTTATTATGAAAAAAGGTAAAAGATATGTCGAAGCTGCAAAGCTAGTAGATAGAAGTGTTGCTTATGAAGCAGCAGAAGCTGTTGCATTAGTAAAGAAATCTGCTAGTGCAAAGTTCGATGAAACAGTAGAAGCTCATATTAGATTAGGTGTTGACGGACGTCACGCTGACCAACAAGTACGTGGTGCGGTAGTATTACCACACGGTACTGGTAAACAAGTTCGTGTATTAGTATTCGCTAAGGGTGATAAGATTGATGAAGCTTTAGCTGCAGGTGCAGAACATGCAGGTGGAGAAGAATTAATTCCTAAAATCCAAAACGAAGGATGGTTGGATTTTGACGTTGTAGTAGCAACTCCAGATATGATGGGTGTTGTAGGTCGTTTAGGACGTGTACTTGGACCTAAGGGCTTAATGCCAAACCCAAAAGCTGGTACTGTAACTATGGATGTAACTAAGGCAGTTAACGATATTAAAGCAGGTAAAATCGAATACAGATTAGACAAGACCAATATTATTCACGTGCCAATCGGAAAGGCTTCCTTTACGGAAGAACAATTAGCAGACAACTTCCAGACGTTAATAGATGCTATTATTAAAGCAAAACCATCAGCAGCAAAGGGACAATACTTCAAGAGTATTTCTGTTTCTTCAACAATGGGACCTGGTGTAAAGGTTAGTGCTGCAAAATATCTATAATTGATGATTTTGTATTTGGGACTATCGCAAAAGCGATAGTCCTTTTTTTTTACTTTAAAATATGATAGAATGGAGCGGTGGAGAGAGGGGTTATATTTAGTAAAGGATGAAGAAAACGTGAAGAAGATATTAGTTATTTTAACAGGTGGTACCATTGGAAGTAAAATATCTACCAATGATATTGATGTAGATTCAAAGGCGGCTTATTCCTTATTGGAATTGTATAAAGAAACCTATGAAAAAGAAACAGAATTTGAAGTTCTAAGTCCATATCAGGTTTTAAGTGAAAATATGGATTTGAACTATTGGATGAAACTATATGAAACCTTAGACGGTATTTCCTGTGAGGATTACGAAGGGGTTATCATAACTCATGGCTCTGATACCCTTGCCTATACCAGTAACTTTATTGGATACCTGTTTGCAGAAACAAGCATCCCCTTTCTTTTAATTGCCAGTAATTACGCATTGACGGATGTAAGAAGTAATGGTTTACTTAATTTTAAGACCAGTGTGGATTTTATCAAAGAGAAAAAAGGGACAGGGGTATTTACGATTTTTTCGAATGATAAAGGAGAAGTTCCGGTTTACCATGCTAGGAATATAAAAGAGGCGGACCCTTATTTAGACCAGTTTTCACCCTTTGATGGCACATATTATGATGTAAAACGTGGGGATGTCTGGTTAAGTGAAGGCGTAGAAGACAGGGAGCGGATAGAGAAAGGAAGTAAAAAGCAGGAAGAAGGACAAGCACTGATAAATAAGAATGAAAAAGGCAATTCTTTGTTTGGCGGTGATTTAAAATTAGAAAAACGGGTGTTGGGAATCCGTATATATCCAGGACTTGACTTTGAAGTCTATGATTTGTCTAAGGTAAATGCAGTCCTTTGTTATTTATATCATTCCGCTACGGGAAGTGTAGAGGGAAGCAATACAAATATGATAAGATGGATTCAAAAATGCAAAGAAAAAGGCATTCCTATCTTTGTAGCATCCTTTAAAAGTGGAGAAAAAGGTGGATATGTTACCAAAAATGAGATTTTAAAAGCAGGTGCAGTTCCTCTTTATGATTTGTCTTATGAAAGTGCTTATATGAAGCTACTTATTGGAATCAATCAGTCTCAAATAGATTTAGAACAATGGATGACAGAAAAATGGAGGAAAATATGAATTTTGTACGAAAGATAAGAAATTTCATAAAAATTCACAAAAGATATTTTATTATATTTTTTGTGTTGTTTGGCATTTCTATGGTACTTAACATATTTTCAAGAACCATACCGGGATTTGCAGACGGATATATCACATATATTTATCCCGTTGCTGTAAATTCATTGGGAAGGATAAATTCTATTTTTCCCTTTTCGGTAGGTGAAATATTAATTGTAATCGGTATTTTGATATTGGTCCTGGCATTTTTGATTCTGCCTTTCGGCTTGCTAGTTTCTAAGGGACGATTATGGGGCAGGGCGAAAAAGTTTTATGGATTTTTTGCAATGCTTTTAAATGTGATTTTCCTGATTCAGACTGTGAATTGTTTTATTTTATATCAAGGAACCACGTTGGAATCTAAAATGGTATCTGAAGATGGATATGAGGTTACGGAACTGATTGCACTTAGGGAACATATTGTAGCTAAATTAAATGAACTTGGAATTCAAATGAAACGAAATCCTCAGGGGGATTTGATTTTCAATGAAGAAGAGATAAAATCTGGATGTATTAAGGCAATGCAGCAGTTAGGAGAGGAATATCCCCAGTTACAAGGCTATTATCCTAACCCTAAGAAACTTTATTTTTCTAAATTTGCCAGTCAGCAATATCTTTCCGGTATTTTCTTCCCTTTTAGCATGGAGGCAAATTATAATGGAGTAATGTATTTATCCAATTATCCGGCTACTATTTGTCATGAGTTATCTCATTTAAAAGGCATCATTCTGGAGGATGAGGCGAATTTTTATGCCTACCTTGCCTGTATACAGTCAGAGGACTTATTTTTTCAATATAGTGGATATCTAAGCGTGTTTTATTATGTGGAAAATGATTTACTATCCGTAATCAGTCAAGAGGATTATCAGACATTAACCGAGGTAGCTTCTTATGTTTATCAGGATGATATTTTTCTTAAGGAAGAAACCTGGGCAGAAATAGAAGAAAAGGCGGTTCTGGATACGGAAACGGTGGATGAGATTTCAGATACATTGACGGAAAAAAGTCTGAATTTAAATGGAGTGGAAGATGGCATGAACAGTTATAGCAGGGTGGTAAACCTTCTGCTTGCTTACTATCATGAAAGATAGAAAGGGAAGAATATGGATAAAAAAGAATTTGTAGAGGTTTTATTGTATTGGTATGATACCAATCAAAGGATTTTGCCCTGGAGAGAAAGCAAGGACCCTTACCGTATCTGGGTATCGGAAATTATGCTACAGCAAACCAGGGTAGAAGCAGTGAAACCCTATTATGAGCGTTTTATAGAAACGTTACCGGATATAGTGAGTCTTGCCAATGCCGAAGAAGAGGTATTGATGAATTTATGGCAGGGACTAGGATATTATAATCGGGTTCGGAATATGCAGATTGCTGCAAGGATGATGGTGGAAAAGTTTTCAGGAAAGTTTCCAGATACTTACGAAGAAATTCTTTCCTTGAAAGGAATCGGAGAATATACTGCCGGGGCAGTTTCATCCATTGCTTTTGGAATACCGGTTCCGGCTGTGGATGGAAATGTATTAAGAGTATTTTCAAGAATTTTAGAAAGTTATGATGACATTTTAAAACAATCCACCAAAAGGAAGATTACAGAGTATATTTTAGACATGATGCCAAAGGAAAGAGCCGGAGATTTTAACCAGGCTGTAATGGAACTTGGAGCAATGATATGTATTCCAAATGGTGCACCTTTATGTGAGGAATGTCCGGTAGCATCCTGTTGTATTGCAAGAAAAAAGGAGCTTACAGACTGTATTCCTGTAAAAAAGAAAAAAAGCCAAAGAAGAGTGGAAAAGAGATTTCTTTTTGTAATGGAATGTGAGAATGAAGTGGCGATTATAAAGCGTAAAAACAGCGGTCTTTTAGCGGGACTTTGGGAATTTCCAAATATAGAAATAGAACATGATATAAAAAACATGGAAGAAGCTATGAAACATTCCTTACAACAGTTTTCTGTTTGTGATTATGATTTGATAGAGGAAAAAGAGGGAAAACATATTTTCAGCCATATTGAGTGGCAGTTAAAAGCCGTAAAAATCAAAGTAAAAGAAAAGCCAGAAGATAAAAAGCTGGTATTTGTTAAGAAAAGTGAACTAGAAGATTATGCGATTCCTACAGCCTTTAAATTAGGAAAGGAATTGCTGGAAGAAGAAAGATAGAGGTGCATATGAGTCGAATTTTAGTACATCAGTATGGAAGAAAAGTAAATTATTATGAAACAGACCAGATGGGAGTGGTTCATCATTCCAATTACGTTCGTTGGATGGAGGAGGCAAGGGTTTCATATTTGGAGAAGATTGGAGTCGGATATGACAAGATGGAAGCGGATGATGTGATATCCCCTGTTTTATCTGTAAATTGTGAATTTAAGAAGCCATTTAAGTTTGGAGAAGAATTTACCCTTGATTTATATGTAACTTTATTTGATGGAATCCGCTTGCAATTTGAATATGAAATGAAAAGAGATGGAGAACTTTGTGTGCTTGGAAAGTCCGGACATTGTTTTGTGGACAGGAATTTCCGGCCTATGCACTTAAAAAAATCTGCAAAAAAATATTATGATATTTTTATGGAATCCTTAGAAGCAAAAGGTGATGATACATGGAATTAGAATTAGTGCTTGGAAGAAGTGGATATGGAAAGACCCATTATCTAAAGGAATCTTTAATAAAAGAAGCAGTGGAACATCCTATGCAAAAGTATTTTGTCATAGTGCCGGAGCAGTATACTATGCAGATGCAAAGGGAAATTATTTTGATGCACCCTGATAAAGGGGCGGCGAACATAGATATTTTAAGTTTTCATCGTCTTGCCTACCGGATTTTTGAAGAACAATGTGTGGATACCAAAGAAATGCTTTCAGAAATCGGAATGAATATGATGCTTCGAAAGGTATTGGAGGAAAAAAAGAGTCAGTTTTGCTATTTTACAGGTTCTTTTTCCACTGCCGGTTTTATTGATAAAATGAAATCTATGCTAAGTGAGTTTGTGCAATACGAGGTAACACCAGAAAAAATACTTGCCATGAATGAAAAGTTAGAAGAGGGAAGTGCTTTGTTTTATAAGTGTAAAGACCTTGCTTTGATTTACGAAGCCTTTCTAAAAGAGGTGGAAGGAAAATACCTGGTAGGGGAGCAGATTCTATATGAATTAGGAAATTTGATTCCGGAATCTAACTTATTAAAAGGTGCTACGATTTATCTGGACTCTTATACCGGTTTTACGCCGATTCAATACACTTTACTGGATGAACTTATGAAGTATACCAAAAAGATAGTCTGCACTTTGACTATGGATGAAAAGGCGGATAGTGGAAAGGTAAAGGAACACCAGTTGTTTTATTTTAGTAAAATCGCTGCGGTTAAATTAAAAGAACTGGCGATTCGCCATGGGGGAGAGATAAGAGAAACCTATTTAGACACACCCCATCGGTTTAAGGATTCCAAGGAATTGTTAAATTTGGAGAAAAGTCTGTTTCAGTATCCTTTTACGACCATGGAGGAAGAAACAAAGGATATTAAATTGGTTTCTTTGATGAACCCTAAGGAAGAAATGGATTTTGCGGCGAAGACCATTGCTAAAATGGTTCGAAGTGAAAAGTACCATTATCGTGATTTTGCGGTGATTTGTGGTGATTTGGAAGGCAGCCGTAAGGAAGTAGAAAGTATTTTTACAAAACTAAAAATACCTTTTTTCTTCGACCAGAACCAGCAATACAGCCAGCATCCTTTGATGACGGGAGTTCTTGGCGTATTGGAAATGATGGAAAAAAATTATTCTTATGAATCGGTTTTCTTATATCTAAAATCGGGAATTTCCCATCTTAATTCCAGTCAGGTGGAAGAGTTGGAGAACTATATTCTTGCAACAGGAATCCGGGGAAAAAACAGGTATCAAAAGGAGTTTAAAAGAAAACTCCGGTATATGCAGGAGGAATCCTTAGAGAAAATCAATGAAATCCGAAGTATATTTATGGAGGAGGTTTCGGATTTAGAGGAAGTTTTAGGGAAAAAGCACGTTACCGTAAAGGAAGTATTAGGGGCATTATATGAATTTATCCTAAAACATGAGGTATATGAAAAAATCAATAAACGCTGCGAAAACCTGGAGAACAGTGGAAATAAAGCAAAAGCAAAGGCAGACAGTAAATTATATTTAAAGGTAATGGAATTATTTGATGAAATGGTGACCATATTAGGGGAAAAGGAACTTCCTTTAAAAGAGGTAAGACAGATATTAGAAACGGGATTTTCCGGAATTTCTGTGGGTGTCATTCCTCCAAGTCTTGACCAGGTTATCATTGGTGATATGCAAAGAACCAGAATTAGCAATGTAAAGGTATTGTTTTTCCTGCATATGAATGATGGAATTGTGCCGGCGGGAAAGGATAGTGCGGGAATTTTCAATGATATGGAGCGGCAAAACATCAGTGACAAAGGGCTGGAACTGGCGTTTAATCAGAAAACGCAGTCTTTTTTTGAACAATACTATCTGTACCTTTGTCTTAGCAAGCCTAGTGAGAAACTTTATCTGTCTTTTTCTAAGATGGGACGGGACCAAAGCAGTTTAAGAACTTCTTATGTGCTATCCCGTTTAAAGAAAATCTTTCCTAAGATTACGATGATAGATGGTGTGGAAAGTAAGGAGAATATTACCTTAGAACATTTACTGGAAAGATTTTTATTCCTTTGGAAAAAGGATGTCTTAGGTGAAGAAGAGGAAAGAGAACTGGCATTACTTTACGGATTTTTAGAGGAAAGAGAAGATACGAAAGAAATTCTATCCCTTATGATACAAGGAAAGCAGTATAAAAATGAGGAATTAGGTTTAGAGAAAGAAACAGCAAATATGCTTTATGAATTATATCGAAATTATAGTGTTTCGTTATTGGAACAGTATGCAGGCTGTCCTTTTTCCTATTTTGTGCGGTATGGACTGGAGCTAAAAGAAAGAGAAGAATATAAAGTGACCAGTATGCAGTTGGGAACTATTTTTCATGAGGTCATTGATTCATTTTCCAAGGAGGCAACAGACCATAATCTATGGAAAACTTTAAAAGATGAAGAGCGGGATGCGAAAATTGAGGCAATCGTGGATGAGGTAGTGGCGAAATACGACAGTGATATTTTTGAAAGCAATAGCAGAAATGGGTATATGCTTCATCATATCAAGCGAATTTCCAAGCGAACAGCATGGGCATTGCAAAAGCAGATTTTAAGAGGAGATTTTAATCCGGCTCACTTTGAATTATCCTTTGAGCATAACCGTAATGTGTTGACGGATACGGTTATTGAAACAGATGGGGAAGTCTTAGAATTAAAAGGAATCATCGACCGTGTAGACCGATATGAGGAAGAGGATAAGGTGTATTTAAAAATCGTAGATTACAAGTCCGGAGCCACTACCTTTGATTTGGTGGATTTTTATGCAGGAATCCGAATGCAGTTAATTATTTATCTAAATGCCATGATGCAGATAGAAAAAAATAAGCAGAAAGGAAAGCAGATTATTCCGGCGGGATTTTTCTATTATGAGTTAAAGGACCCTTATATTGAACGAAATGAAAAGGAATCTACGGAAGATACCTTGTTAAAAGAATTGAAGTTAGAGGGGTATGCCAATCTGGATTATGGTTGTATTTCTCATTTGGAAAGTGCCGCAGATGGAAAGAAACTGGTAATTCCGGTTTCCTTTACAAAGGCAGGGGAGATTTCAGCAAATTCCAAAGTGCTTTCCAATGACAGTATTAAAATGTTACAGGATTATGCAAAATTTAAGGCAGAGGATATCGTTTCCTTGATGAAAGAGGGAAATATTAATATAAATCCTGTTCGAACCAAGGATAAAAATCCTTGTGAATATTGTGATTACAGTGGAATTTGTCATTTTGACGGAAAAAACAACGGATGCCGGGACTATACGAAATTAAGTAAAGTAAAAGCCATGGAGCTGATGGAGGAAGAACTGGAAAAAAGGAAGGAGGGAAAGTAAATGCCGAACTGGACGAAAGAACAGCAAAGGGTTATTGATGCAAGAAATCAGAATTTATTGGTTTCTGCGGGAGCGGGAGCCGGTAAGACCGCAGTTTTAGTTGAGCGAATGATGAACCGGATTCTGGACAAAGAAAATCCTGTGGATGTAGACCGCTTTTTGCTGGTAACCTTTACCAAGGCTGCCGCTTTTGAAATGCGGGAGCGTATTGGAGAAACCCTTGAGAATAAGTTAAAAGAAGAGGTTGCCAATGAATTTCTGGCAAAACAGCTTTCCCTTTTACCAAATGCCCAGATTATGACCATTGACAGTTTTTGTTATCAACTGGTAAAATCCCATTTCTTAAAGGTGGGACTGGACCCGAATTTTAGAATCGGAGACGAGTCGGAGCTGGCGATTTTAAAGGAAAAGGCAATGCAGGAGGTATTGGAAGAGGCATATCAGCAAAAAACACCGGAATTTTTAGCCTTTGTAGAAAGTTTTGTGGCAGGGAAAAAAGATACGGTGTTAGAGGAAATGATAGAAACCCTTTATGGATATTGCTCCAGTGACCCAAGACCGGGGAAATGGCTGGAACGGGGAAAAGAATTGTTTGCAGTCCAATCCCAGGAAGAATTAAGCCGGATGCCATGGATTCTTTTTTGTATGGAATATGCCAAGGAACGCTTAGAAGAAGCAAAAGAAATTGAACTTATGATGTTAAATCTTACGGAAGAACCGGGAGGTCCATATACCTATAAAACTACAGTACTGAATGATATTGCGATATTAGACGAATTACTTGTCATTTCAGATTTTGATGAAATGGTGGAAAAACTGGAGCATTTAAAATTTTCTACCCTTGCCAGAAAAAAAGATGATATGCTGGAAAGTCTGATAGATACGTTTAAAGATGCCAGAGATACAGTAAAGAAGATAGTAAAAAATTTAAGTGAGCAGATGTTTGCTAAGACCTTAATGGAAATTCAGGAAGAAATCCTAAAAATGGCACCGGTAATGACGGGATATATTGATGTCTGTATTGGATTTTCAGAGAAATTTTTGGAATTAAAACATGAAAAAAATTGTTATGATTTTAGTGATATAGAACACTTTGCGCTGGACATTTTGATTGAAAGTTATGATGAATCTGGAAATTTTGTTCCAAGTACCGTTGCCAGGGAATTATCTGATTATTATGTGGAAATTATGATTGATGAATATCAGGACAGTAACTATATTCAGGAATATATTCTTTCCTCTATTGCCAAAACAAAGGAAGGTCAAAGAAACCGTTTTATGGTAGGTGATGTAAAACAGAGCATTTATAAATTCCGTATGGCAAAGCCGGAAATTTTTATGAATAAGTACCATGATTATAAAAATTCTTTAAAAAATGGCGAATTGATTGAGTTAAGGGATAATTTCAGAAGCAGACTTTCTCTTCTTAAAGATGTAAATCATATTTTTAAAAGTATTATGAAAGAGAGAATGGGTGGCATTGAATACGATGATTCCGTAGCCTTGGCAACAGGCTTTCCTTATCCGGAAACAGAAGAACAGGTAGGGGGAAGAACAGAATTAATGGTTGCAATTCAAGGTGAGGAGGATGAAATCTCCCAAAGTGAACTGGAAGCCAGAATGATTGCAAACAAAATAAAAGAAATGCTTTTTGGAGAAAATCCTCAATATGTCTATGATAAGAGACAGAATGCTTATCGCAGGGCAACCTATAAAGATGTAGTAATTTTACTTCGAAGCTTAAAAGGCTGGTCTGATGTGATGGAAGAGGTGTTAGTGGAGGAGCAGATTCCTTGTTTTACGGATTCTTCTAAGGGATATTTTCAAACCATGGAAGTAAAAACCATGTTGGCATTTTTAAATATCATAGATAACCGTTATATTGATATTGATTTGGTGTCAGTATTAAAGAGTCCTATTGTGGGACTTTCCTCTGAGGAACTGGCAAAGATTAAAATTTTCTCCAAAGAAGATAAGGGTCTTTCTTTTTATGAAAGAATGGAATGCTATTCTCTTCAAAATGAAGATGAAATCTCGGAATCCATAAAGAGATTTTTTCAGTTGATAGAGGAAATAAAACAGGAAAAAGAAGTCCTTTCACTAGGGGAACTCATTCATTTTTGCTATGAAAAAACAGGATATTTATATTATATCCGTGCTATGGAAAAGGGTGAAATCAGGGAAGGAAATCTGTATTTCTTATTGGAAAAGGCAAAAGCCTTCGAAAAAGCAGAAAAAGGAGATTTGTTCCACTTTTTATCCTATATGAGAAAAATCCGGGAACATGACATGGATTTTGGAGAAGCAAAGCTTCTGGGTGAGGAAGAAGATGTGGTACGCATCATGAGTATTCATAAAAGTAAGGGTTTGGAATTTCCCATTTGCTTTGTCAGTGGCTTAGGCAGGAAATTCAACCAGATGGATTTACGAAAGAATGTAGTGATACATCCTGATTTTTATCTGGCTGGATTTGTTTATAATATAAAAGAAAGAGTTAGGGAAAAAAGTGCCATCAGGTCTATTTTTAACCGACATTTATTATTGGAAAATCTTGCGGAAGAAATTCGAATCCTTTATGTTGCAATGACAAGAGGAAGGGAAAAACTTCTTTTAACGGGGTGTCAGAAGAAAATGTCTGCAGAGCTTATGCTTTGTATGGAGAATATGCAAAGGAAAAACGAAGGCGTTGCCGGGGGAGAGCTACAATCCTGGCAGTTAAAAGGAGTAACTTTAAGTGAACTGGAGTTTCAAAATTCTTTTTTGGACTGGATTCTTAGTGTATTGTCCAAGGATATTGGAGAATATGAAGTTTCTGTTGTTTCGAAAGAGGATTTAATAAAAGAGAAGGCCAGGGAGATAATAAAAGATGCAATCCGGCTTGATAAATTAAAGACTCTGGCTGAGAGAGAAAAAGATAAAGAGGAGTGGGAAGAAAGGAAAAAGGTCTTAGACTGGGAGTATCCTTTTTATCAGGAAACCATACAAAAAGGAAAGTATACCGTTACGGAATTAAAGAAATTAAGTATGTATACGGAAGAAGAGGAAGAATGGGATTCGTGGAAAGAATCAGAAACTCAAATTCCTTGCCCTGCTTTTATATCGGACAAAGAAGAAGTTGAGGGTGCAAAACGGGGAACTTTAGTTCATAAACTTTATGAGTTACTGGATTTTCAGAGGGTAAATACGGTAAAAGACTTAGAACATAGTACCTTGGAATTAATTTCTGCTGGGAAAATTTCGGAAGAAATTTTAAGTTGTACGAATTTTTATAACTTATATCAGCTTTTTAAAACAGAATTAGGAAAGCGGATGAAAATGGCAGATGCAAAAGGAAAGTTGTTTAAGGAAACTCAGTTTATGGCGGGAATGCCGATGTCAAAAATCAATCAGGAAATAGACCTTGAGGAAATGGTTTTAGTTCAGGGAATTATCGATTTATATTTTGAGGAAGAAGATGGACTGGTATTGGTGGATTATAAAACTGACCGGGTAAAAGGACAGACGGGAGAAGAAAAATTAATTCATTTATATCAGGAGCAATTGGAGTATTATAAGAAAGCCCTGGAACAATTAACAAAGAAAAAGGTAAAGGAATGTTATATTTACTCCGTTACCATGGAAAAAGAAATAAAAGTAAACCTTTAAGGTGAAAAAAATTATGGATGGAAAGGATAAGTGCAGATTATGGAAGGAAGAAGTGCAGAAGAATTAAAGGGAGTTACCATGCTTGGTAACAAAAAGACAGAATATCCAAAGGACTACGATAAAGGGGTATTAGAAAGCTTTGTAAACAAACATCAGGGAAATGATTATTTTGTAAAGTTTAATTGTCCGGAATTTACCAGTTTGTGTCCTATGACCGGACAACCGGATTTTGCTACGATTTATATTTCCTATGTACCGGATGTTAAGATGGTAGAAAGCAAATCCCTTAAATTATATTTATTTAGTTTCCGAAATCATGGAGATTTTCATGAAGACTGTGTAAATATTATTATGAAAGATTTGATTGAATTGATGGACCCAAAGTATATTGAGGTGTGGGGAAAGTTCACTCCAAGAGGAGGAATTTCCATTGACCCATATTGTAATTATGGTAAACCGGGAACGAAGTGGGAAGAAGTAGCATGGAATCGTCTGGCAAACCATGATTTATATCCGGAAAAAGTAGACAATCGCTAATTTTCCTGGCAATAGATTTAATAAATTTGCCGTAGAAATAGTAAAAAAGAGATAACGGTTCTCCTTGAAGTAAAAAGGCTACCGTTATCTTTTTTATTTCCAATATTCTATGGTTTTATTATCGATATTTGGACAAAGAGTAATTAATACATTCATAATTTCATCGATTTCCTTTTCATCATGAAAAACAAATTCATATAACATTTCATTTTGATTGGATAAGGTTAATTTATAACTTGGTGTTAGTTTGTTTGCCCATTTTTTCTTTGGAAGAATGTGTTTGGAAATATATAATATTTTGGCTATTTTTATAATAATGGTGTCTGTTAAAGTAGTATATATCATGTAATCGTCTGTTATCAGAATGTTGGTATTTCTGTAAACCAGACTGTGATAACATTGCATATTAATGGTTTTAATATAGTAGCTGATGTCACCATAGGAGGATAAGTTTTTACCCACAGAGCTTTTTTCCGGATGAAAACAAAAATAAAATGCCAGAAAAATATTAAAAATGCTTAATAACAATGGAATCAGTAAAATACACCACATAAGAATATGGGAAAAATAAGGATAATGAATTTCATTGATATAATAAGGCAGAGTAATCTGGGATAAGGCATCTGCCTCTAAGTATGAATCTTTTGCAAATTCCTGAACAAAGGACTGATAAATCGTTCCCCCTTCCTCTGCTTTTCCCTTTAAAGAATAATTTTCTATGGTTTGTGGTAAGTCTTTTGTCTTCACAAGGACAAAAAGACATTTATTATCTATAAAGGTATAATAGTAGCCACCTTTGATGTTGTTTTTTTCTTTATAGACATAGCCTGTAAATGTTAATGTAGGAGCTGATAATTTGATACAGCCGTTTCCATTTTCCATAACTTCAGAAATTTCCTGAAGGTTATTTACCCTCGTAGGAAGTAATTGTCGGAAAACGGGATATTTTGCAAAAACGAGGCTTAACATACAAAGAATCAGTATGGAAGGCAGGCAGCGAAAAATACAGTTTTTAAGTTGAAGAAATTGTAATGTATTATGCTTCATTGTGAATACCTTTCCAAGTCTAATAGGTTAAAACAGGATAATTTCATCTTTTATTTTACCATAATAGGTTTCTTCGCCTTTTTCAGGAACAATACTACCATCACTAAGTTCTATGAGCTCTTTTGTAATTTTATCTTGAACTTCCAATGGGAGTAGTATTTTAAAGAGAATATCCTCTTGATAATTTGTGTCTAAAACAGAAATTTGATTCATACCTAGTAAATATTGTATTTTTCCAAGGTGAGAATAATCCGTTTTAAAAGTAAAAATATTTCCAAGATATTTATCTATGATGACACTGTTGGCAAGCCCTTCTTTTGCAGCAGCAGTATAGGCACGGACCAGTCCTCCGGTTCCTAATAAAGTTCCGCCGAAATATCTTGTTACTATAATGAGAGTATGAAATAATTCATTTGTGGTAATGATTTCTAGTATAGGCTTCCCGGCAGTACCGGAAGGTTCTCCGTCATCACTGAAACGTAAGACCGGGGGAGTAGAAGAAAGACTATATGCAAAACAATGGTGTCTGGCATCATAGTGTTTCTTTTTCACTTGTTCTATTTTTGAGATGGCATCCTCTTCACTGGTAATAGCAAATACGTTAGCAATAAAACGGGATTTTTTTTCTACGTATTCTCCTATGCCATCCTGATATATGGTTTTATAGTGATGTAACATATGTCGAATCCTTTCAATGAGTGAATAAGCGTTCAGTACCAATATAATTTAATTGTCATTTTATATGGATTTGGCAGGTCTGAACAGTTTCATTGTATAATATATTTTTTGTTTCGTAAAGCGAAAAAACCAGGGAGAGCAAAATAATAAAATTTTTCTTTATTAATGGAAACAAATTTGTTATAATGGAGGAATGAAAAGGAGGAAGTAAAGTGAACTACAATCAAAAATCGGCGAAAAAGAAGCAAAAATCATTGGTTTCCAAAGCTGGTAAGAATAAAAGGAAATTTGGTGTATGGTGTTTCAAAGGCTTGATTGTCTGCTTTCTTGCCATTGTAGTTATGGGAATTGGTGCCGGACTTGGTATGTTTCGGGGTATCATTGATAATGCTCCCGATATCGATGCCATTGATGTGCAGCCGGAAGGATTCCAGACTACGATTTATTATGAAGATGGAACAGAAGTTAAGACATTATCACGATATGATTCGAATCGTGTTTATATGAAGTATGATGAAATGCCTAAGATTTTGGTGGATGCTTTTGTGGCAATTGAGGACGAGCGTTTTTGGACTCATAACGGAATTGACATGAAGGGTATCTTTAGAGCTGCAGTTGCAGGTGTAAAAAATGGATTCGAGTTTGATCAGGGTGCCAGTACCATTACCCAGCAGTTAATTAAGAATAATGTATTTAACGTGGGTCTGAATGAAAGTGGCTTCCAAAAGATAGAACGAAAGATTCAGGAACAATATCTTGCCATAGAACTAACCAAGAAAATGAGCAAGGAAGATACTATTGAGTATTACCTGAATACCATAAATTTAGGACATGGTGCTCATGGTGTAGAAGCAGCGGCTAATACTTATTTTGGAAAGAGTATTTCTAATCTGACCATTTCAGAATGTGCTGTTTTGGCAGGAATTCCAAAAAGTCCTACGAAATATGATCCGATTGCACATCCGGATAATAATGCAACCCGTAGACAGATTGTATTGGATTATATGTTAGACCAAGGTTATATTACGCAGGAAGAATATGATGAAGCCATTGCAGATAATGTGTACGAAAGAATTCAATTTTATGATGAACAGCAGTCACAGGAAAGTGATATCAACAGCTATTTTGTGGATGCAGTTATTGAACAGGTAATTGATGACCTGATTGAAATCGGATACACAGAGACCCAGGCATCCAATGCGATTTATACCGGAGGTCTTAGCATTTATATTACTCAGGACCCTGAAATTCAAGCTATTTGTGATTCTGTTGTAAATAATCCGGATTATTATGGAAGTGGTGCAGAGGTAGCTTTGGAATGGCTGTATTCTGTAGAAAGAGCAGATGGTACAGTAGAGAATTATTCTCATACTAATATTTTAAATTATTATTCTAAGATAGATTCGGATTTCAAATTGATTTTTGCTAATGAAGAAAAGGCAAAAGCCATTGTGGAAGAATATAAGGGAATTATTACCCAGGAGGGAGATATTTCTCTTGGTGAAAGCTTTAAAACCACGATTCAGCCGCAATCTTCTTTTGTGTTAATGGAACAGAGTACCGGAAAAGTACTTGCCATTACCGGTGGTCGTGGCGAAAAGACTGCGAATCGTTCTTTAAATCGAGCAACTCAGGCAAAAAGACAGCCGGGTTCTACTTTTAAGGTTTTAGCATCTTTCCTTCCTGCTATCGATACAGCGGGAATGACATTGGCTACGGTTTATGATGACTGTGAATATTATTACGGAAATAACACTTCAGGAAAGAAGGTTAAGAACTGGTATGGTTCTAACTCTTATCTGGGTTATTCTACATTAAGACAAGCCATTGAATATTCCATGAACATTGTAGCAGTAAAATGTTTTGCAGATGTTACTCCGGATGTAGGTTTTGATTATCTTCAAAACATGGGTATTACCACATTGGTAGACAGTCGTGCAGGAAGTGACGGAAAAATCTATTCCGACAGACAGCTTGCTACTGCCTTAGGTGGTGTTACAGATGGTGTATATAACATTGATATTACTGCAGCCTATGCTTCCATTGCAAACCAGGGTGTATATAATGAGCCAATTTTATATACTAAGGTGCTGGATCATGATGGAAATGTAATTTTAGAAAATACACCTACTTCTACGAGAGTAATGAAAGAATCAACGGCATGGTTAATTACCAGTGCCATGAAGGACGTTGTCACTGGTTCGCGAGGTACAGGTGGAAGAGCCCGTCTTAGCAGCGGAATGCCTGTAGCAGGTAAAACCGGTACGACTTCGAATAAGTATGATGTATGGTTCTGTGGATATACACCATATTATACCGCTTCCATTTGGCTTGGATATGATGTGAATAAGGTGTTAAATACAGGTTCTACCCACTTAAATATGTGGAAAGCTATTATGGACCAGGTAGTAGAATTAAAGCAACAGGAAGTAATCAGTTTCCCAAGTTGTTCGGATATTACTTCCGCAACGATTTGTCAAAAGTCAGGTCTTTTGGCGATAGACGGAATTTGTGATTGTGACCCAAGAGGCAGTCAGGTTCGAACAGAATACTTTGCCAAGGGAACGGTTCCAACAGAAACCTGTAACCACCATGTAAAGGTTACGATATGTAATGATACAGGTCTTCCTGCTACAGAGTATTGTCCAAATACTTCAGACCATATTTATATTGTCAGGGAAGAAGGCAATGAGGATAAGACCACAGCAGATTCACCATATCAGTTACCAACAGAATTTAAGGATACCACTTGTGATATCCATACTTCTCCGGAATCTATAAATTATGTTACTGACTTTGCGTTAGAAGGTGACGAGGGCGCAGGCCCATTTACCGTATCTACTTCGGTGGGAGAAGGCGGAACTATCAGTATTGGTAATACGACAATTCAACGAGGAGCATCCCTTCAGTTTATTATCTTACTTAAGGATGGTTATAAAGTAGATAAAGTATTAGTAAACGGAAAAGAACCAAAAGAATATAAGAGTTCTAACTCTTATACCGTGGGACTGGTTCGACAGAATTTACAGATAACGGTTACTTTTTCGACGGTATCGACAGAATCGACGCAGGAGCCGACTACAGAGCCGAATGAAGGAACCACAGAGCCGGAATCCAGTGGAGAAACCAGCAGTGGTGATAATAGTTCTGAATGAAAAAGCAAAGTGTGCATTGCACACTTTGTTTTTTTATCTATATGAATTAAATGCCCTCTAAGGACATCTAAAGGCAAGATGCCTATTTTTTCATTTTAGGAGAAAAGATAAGAGCAGCCAGGTAAGAGAAGATTAAGGCAGCACTGGTACCTACGGCAGCAGATTTAAAACCACCACGGAAAAGCCCTAAGAATCCGTCGGTATCCACGGCTTCTTTAATACCTTTCCAAAGATTATAACCAAAGCCGGTTAGAGGAACCGTAGCTCCACATCCTGCCCATTCAGAAAATGGTTCATAGATTCCTAATGCACCAAGAATTGCTCCGGTGATAACCAGAATTACCATAATACGTCCTGGCATTAGCTTCGTTTTTTCAATTAAGATTTGTGTTAAAATACATATGATTCCGCCGGAAATAAAAGCATTAATATAATCCATATCGTCTACACCCTTTCAAACATAATACCATGAGCAATGGAAGGAATATTTTGTCCTTCATTAAAACTAACCGTGGACAGTAATGCTCCCGTTGGAACAAATAAAATTCTTTTCCATTCTTTTCGTTTTAATTGTTCAAAAATATATCCACATAAGGTAGAGGCACAACAGCCACAGCCGGAACCACCACTGTGGGTATCCTGTTTCTCATTGTCATAAATTTCAATACCACAATCCATATGAAGATGACTGATTTCATATCCATTATCTCTTAATAATTTAATGAGAATTTCCTGTCCGATATATCCTAAATCTCCGGTAATGATTTTGTCATAATAATCTACGGATAAATTAAAATCTGTAAGGTTTTGATAGATAACATTGCAGGCGGCAGGTGCCATGGAGGCTCCCATATTCATGGAATCACGAATTCCGTAATCCATAATCTTACCAGTGGTGATACCTGTAATTTTAATATCACTTTCTTTTGATGATAATACCACAGCCCCACTTCCCGTTACAGTCCAGGTGGCACTTAGGGGACGTTGATTTCCATATTCCAAAGGAAAACGGAATTGTTTTTCTGCACTGGCAAAGTGACTGGAGGTTACAGCGGTAGCATAGTCAGCAAAGCCACCGGAAATACACATGGAGGCAAGAGATAAAGACTCACCCATGGTAGAACAGGCACCATAAAGCCCGAAAACAGGAATGTTTAAGTCTTTAACACCGAAGGTACTTCCAATTAATTGCCCCAGTAAATCTCCTGCAAATAAATAACGGATTTGTTCCGGCTTTAAGTTTCCTTTTTTGATGGCAGTTTTTATGGCAAAAGTCACTAATTCACTTTCTGCTTCTTCCCAGGTGTTTTGCCCTAATTCGAAATCCTTGGTAATCATATCGAAGTAGGAGGCAAGAGGGCCTTCACCTTCCTTGGGACCTACGATGGATGCATAAGAATGAACATAAGGTGTTTTTTCAAAAGCAATACTTTGCTTACCTCTTTGAATTTTCGTATCTTTCATTTAAAATACCCCCAAACCTGATAAAATATAGTAGATAAATCCGAGAACAAAAGAAGAAAAGATACCATATAAAATAACCGGTCCCGCAATGGTAAAGACTTTTACACCGATACCAAAAACTTGTCCTTCTTTTTGAAATTCAATACAAGGTGCTGCTACCGAATTTGCGAAACCTGTAATAGGTACCAAGGTTCCTGCACCACCTAATTTAGCGATTTTAGGATATATATTAAGTCCGGTTAAAACAATGCTTAATAAAACCAAAGTGATGGTAACATAGGTATTGGCATCTTCTTTGCTTAAATCCAGGTAGCTTTGGAACATATGGAAAAATAATTGACCTATGACACAAATGAGACCGCCAATCCAGAAGGCATGAAAACAGTTTTTAAAAAGGGAGTGGGTAGGTGTGACCTGTTCCACATATTGATTATATTCTTGTTGTGATGGTTCTTGTTTCATAATCGTTTCTCCTTTACATAATGAAATATTGGACAAAGGAACCAATTCCTTTTCCTAATGCAACACTGATTAAAACATAGGGAAGCCCTTTGCGTAGGGAAGCTCTTCTTGAAAAGACCGGAATCGTATTAGCTACTTCTGCAAGAGCACTTACCAAAGAACCGATAAATACTCCGGAAAAAAATCCTACCAGTGCAAGTCCTATTTTTCCTAAGGGAACCGGGATGGAGTATATAGAAACCAGGTTTCCTAAAGTGGAGCCAAGGAGGATAAAATTTTCATAGATTTTCAGGTATTTTGTAGTGTGGGTTTGAGCTGCAAAACGTGGAAAAATTCCGATGGTAGAAATAAAGGCAATAAAGGCTCCTGCAATGATAACACCGGCACCAAAACCTAAAATACATAAAAGAAGATATCTAATCCACATCAATTTCTTTTCCCTTCCTTCCTTCGTTGGTAATTAATGCAGTATTGACTTCCTGCTCATAGGTACGCATTTGAACTTCCAGTGGAGATGGGTCGGAACTTAAATTTTTATGAGCTAAATGGTTAAAATAAAGGATGACACCACTTGGTAAGCCGATGCTATACGATAATTGCAAGACGGAGGGACCGGAAGGATAGGTACCCATAAATAATTTATATAACATAACGAAGGTATCAGAGGCATTGACATCCGTATTATAAGAAATAATGGCATAGGCGGAACCGAAAAAAGCTAAAAGACAAATAAAAGCTAACTTAAGAAAATTTATGGTTTTGTTTTCCGGTTTGTTCTTTTTGAAATGTACCAGAATATCAGGTGCTCCCACATTGATTACCTTAACATTAGGATAAACATTGTTAATTTCCTGAATGACTTCAAGGAGAGAAATAGCTAAATGTCCTTCTTTTGCCTGATTGCTGTTTGCGATTTTTAAGGTAGTAACATGATTTTTTATGTTTTTTTCCTGACAATAAATTTTAGCAAAATCTCCAATGCTTACATTATCTTTGGTAATGGCAATGCTCATTTCTGCTTTAATATATAGGTCAACTGAGTTCATAAGAAACTTCCTTTCCTAAACTTTAGTGATTTATGGAACTAGTATGGGAAAAAAAAGAAATAATATATATGAAAATACTGGTAAAGGTGCAACAGAGAAAGAAAATTGAGTTACTGTACAGACAGCACCAAAACACTTGCTGTTTTGGTGCGTAAGAACGTGATTCAGGAGTTCGTAGGCTCCTTTTGCGAAGCAAAACTCTAAATGAGCCTGCGAATTGTTACTGTTTACGGTTACTGTACAGACCCCCTAAATAGCAATTGTTTAAATTGCTGAATTTATTTTTTTTATTTTGTGGATAAACTAAAGCATTTATGAATATCATGTTGAGGATATTTCATAAGTGCTTTTTTTCATTTTAGTTATCCACTTT
>JAFQCI010000157.1 GCA_017416505.1 Lachnospiraceae bacterium | reverse complement strand
GACTGCCCGGGACACGCTGACTACGTTAAGAACATGATTACAGGTGCTGCTCAGATGGATGGTGCTATCCTTGTTGTTGCTGCAACTGATGGTGTTATGGCTCAAACTAAGGAACACATCTTATTATCTCGTCAGGTAGGTGTACCTTACATCGTTGTTTTCATGAACAAGTGTGATATGGTTGATGACGAAGAATTATTAGAATTAGTAGAAATGGAAATCACTGAACAATTAGAAGAATATGATTTCACTGATTGCCCAATCGTTAAAGGTTCTGCTTTAAAGGCTCTTGAAGATCCTAACGGAGAATGGGGAGATAAGATTATGGAATTAATGGCTGCTGTTGATTCTCATATTCCAGATCCTCAAAGAGCAACTGACCAACCATTCTTAATGCCAGTAGAAGACGTATTCTCTATCACTGGACGTGGTACTGTTGCAACTGGTAGAGTAGAACGTGGTGTTCTTCATGTATCTGACGAAGTTGAAATCGTTGGTATCAAGGAAGAAACTCGTAAGGTTGTTGTAACTGGTATCGAAATGTTCAGAAAGCTTCTTGATGAAGCTCAAGCTGGTGATAACATCGGTGCTTTACTTCGTGGTGTTCAAAGAACAGAAATCGAAAGAGGACAATGTTTAACTAAACCAGGTACAGTAACTTGCCATAAGAAATTTACTGCACAGGTTTACGTATTAACTAAAGACGAAGGTGGACGTCATACTCCATTCTTCAACAACTATAGACCACAGTTCTACTTCAGAACAACTGACGTAACTGGTGTTTGTAACTTACCAGAAGGAACTGAAATGTGTATGCCTGGTGATAACGTAGAAATGACTATCGAATTAATTCACCCAATCGCTATGGAACAAGGTTTAAGCTTTGCTATCCGTGAAGGTGGACGTACTGTAGGTTCAGGTAGAGTTGCTTCTATCATTGAGTAATCTTTGATAGTGTATCAATACTAATTTAACTATTAGCCGCAATCCCTTATTATTGAGGGGTTGCGGTTTTTTAGTGCCTGAAAAGATTAGCGAACAAAGAAAAAGCACTCATCAACATTTTAAGCGTTGAGAGTGCTGTGATACGGATTTGATACACTTGATTAAATTTTGTTTGTTATTAGTCTTTATGAGGCCACTTAATTTTCCATTCAAAGTATTCTTCCTTGGTAATCTTACCAGCGGCAAGTTCTTGTTTTTTCTTCATCCATTCGGACAGAAAATCATCCATCAAAGAATAATTGAAACCGACACAGATGTGCTTCTCAATTTTATTTTCTTTATCCGTCACTTCATACAAAGGCATGTCATAATGCTCGTCTAATTCAAATAGGGCAAACATTACATCTTCTGCAGTGTAGAGTGTCGGATCATCAATGGAGCGATAGTTACAGTCGAGGGCTTCTGCCATCTGCTGTATCATATCTGTCTTGGGAGTTCTGTTACTTAGTTCGTATTGTCTGATACGGACATCGGATAGCCCTACAGCATCTCCTAATTGTGATTGCGTCATTTTACGGAAAGTCCGGATTCGTTTTATTCGTTCACCAATAGCCATAGTATAACCACCTTTACTATATGTTTGAGTAACAATTTCGCTTCTGATAATACAGTAACAGATTTGATACAACTCTGCAAGAAAAATATTGCAGTATTTATAGAGATTATAAAAGGACTGTTTCCTCTATACAGAGCAGTACAGGATAGCATAAAAAAAGAGGAAATAATTTTGATGAAAAAATCTATTGACAGAAACATATTAGTTACTATATAATCAGACTCAACAAAGAGTAACAAAATAGTTACTAAAATTAAAAGCATTCCTATAGAACATGAAATTTGACAATTAAAAAAATCTCCCCGTATGATGTAAGAAAGTTTGGCGACTTTTAAATACATCAACAAAAAGGAGATTTTTGGCAATGAAAAAGAAAAACCATTCCAACGAAAAGCTTGAAACAATCACATTTAAAACCTTAATTGTAGGTGTCGATATTGCAAAGCATAACCAGTGGGCAAGATTTGTAGACTGCCGTGGTATCGAGCATGATAAGGCTCTTAAATTTGAAAATAACCGAAATGGTTTCAATGCAATCTTATCAAGGATTTATGAAATCTGCAAGAAGGAAGATTTTAATAAGGTTATAGTGGGAATGGAACCAACCGGACATTACTGGAAAGCATTTGCAAATTTCCTGTTAAAGCAGGCAAAAATCACAGTTGTACTGGTAAATCCGTATCACACCAAAAAAGCAAAGGAACTGGATGATAACAGCCAGACTAAATCTGATAAAAAGGATGCACTTACTATAGCGAGATTAGTTAAGGATGGACGATATTTTGAAACCTACCTTCCTCATGATGTTTATGCAGAACTGAGAGGACTTACAACAACCAGACGCAGCATGAATAAGAGAAAGAAATCCATTATCAACACGATTACTGCAGTATTGGACGAATATTTTCCTGAGTTTGAAAGTGTATTCAAGCATCCCTTTAAGGGTAAGGCATCTATGCACCTTTTGAAGGTATGCCCTATTCCTAAGTTATATTGGAATTAGGTGAAGACGGTGTACTGGAAGAAATCAAAAAGGCAGTAAAAAAGACGGTGGGCAGAAAAAAGGCTGCACAGCTGGTAGAAGCCGCAAAAGACAGTATAGGTGTTGATTATGGTGAGTATGCTGCACGTTTCAAGATACAGCAGTTAATGGAAGAACTGGAGTTAATAAGCAACCAGTTGGAAACATTGGAAGCCGAAATGGCAGAGACATTGAAAAAACAGAGATATCAGAGTATCTGTTAAGCATAACTGGAATGGGCGTGGTTTCTTTGGCGACATGTTTAGGAGAACTGGGTGACCCGCTACGTTTTGAGGATGCAAGACAGATGAGCCGTTTGCCAGGATATAACCTGATAGAGGACAGTTCCGGAAAAAATCAGAGTGGAACTTGTATATCAAAACGAGGAAGAAAGAATCTTCGCAGCGTGTTGTATCAAATTTCCCTAACAATGGTGGCAAACAATAAGGAGATGCGCCAGCTGTACGACTATCTGAAGACAAGGGAAAAGAATCCGCTGAAAAAGATGCAGGCATTAGTAGTTATAAGCAAAAAGGTGCTTACTCTAATATTTATACTGTCCAAAAAGAAAGTTTATTACCAACCGGAGCTTGTTTTCGGAGAATACAGAAAGAGCCAGCTGTTAGCGGCTTAATAGATTATCAGTGCCGATACAGGTACAAGGATAAGGAGGATTCCTCCATCAGCCCAATGAGGCAGCAATTAAGCAAAAGTCTACCTTGTACCTTTATCTATAAAACAGAATGAAGGAATGTAAGGACATGGATCCAGTGAGAACTGATAGGGTAAGTGTATAGATAAATAAGGCAATTGATTTACTAACAATGAATTGATACCTGCAAAGGTATTGAAATAAATTACAAAAATATATCGGGAGATATATTGACAAATTTCAAATATTGAGATAGGAGGAAAATTACATGAGCAGAGAAGGTAATTAGTAACGACAATTAAATAAAGGTGGGTGAGACTATGACGCAGAGAGATATGAGTGCAAAGGAAGTTGCAGCGCAGCTTCAGATAGCAAAATCTACAGCTTATGCAGTAATCCGTGAGTGGAACAAGGAGCTGGAAGAACAGGGTTACTTTACCAAAGTTGGTTCTATTCCTACAGCATACTTTCATAAGAAGTGCTACGGATTTCAGCTTGAGCAGTAAATAGATGCGGAGTTCGGTGCCGAAGGTGCACCGTGGCTCCATATATCCGACGAAAAAGTCTTTCGTCGGAGTAAATCGAAAGAAGGAGGATAAGAATATGCCGGTTTATAAAGACAAAGAAAGAGACGCATGGTTTTGTAAGTTTAATTACAAGGACTGGAGAGGCGAGACGAAGACCAAATTGAAACGAGGATTTCGTACTAAGAAGGAAGCGCAGGAGTGGGAACGAGAATTCTTGCAGGTACAACAGGCTGACATGGATATGGAGTTTGGAAAGTTTGTGGATGTATATTTTGCGGATAAGGCAACAAGATTGAAGGCAAGAACTGTTGAATCAAAGAAAACTATGATTGATGCAAAGATTATTCCGTACTTCGGGAAATGTAGAATGAATGCTATTAAGCCTGCGGATATTATGAAATGGCAGAATGATATGATGAGTCAGGGATATAAACCCACATATCTGAGAATGTTGCAAAATCAGGTGACAGCAGTTTTCAATCATGCAGAGCGTTTTTATGGGCTCAAGGATAATCCTTGTAAGAAAATTGATAAAATGGGGAAAGCGAATGCAAAGGAGCTGAACTTTTGGACTAAGAGTGAGTACGATATATTTATTCAGAACTTTGATGAAAAAGAGGAGATGTATCGAATAATATATCAGATGCTTTTCTGGTTAGGTTGTCGTGTGGGTGAGTTATTAGCACTTTGTTATAAAGATATCGATTTTCAGAATGGAACAGTTTCTATAACGAAAACCTATTATCGTAGAAACAAGACGGATTATATCACAGGTCCTAAAACAGAAAGTTCTAATCGAATTGTGACTATGCCTAATTTTCTAGCAGAGGAATTAAAGAGTTATACGAATAAGATATATGAGTTAAGAGCTGAAGAAAGAATTTTTCCTATAACAGATCGGGCGATACAAAAGAAAATGAAACAGAAAGTGGATAAGTTGGGATTAAAGAGTATCCGTGTTCATGACCTACGACATTCACACATTGCTTTCCTAATCGAGAAAGGGACACAGCCGCTTATCATTTCAAAGAGAGTGGGACATGATTCTGTAATGACTACCATGAACATTTACGGACATCTTTATCTGGATAAGCAGAAGCAGTTGGCAGATATGTTGAATGCAGAAGCGACAGGCGAGGCACAGAACAATGTGGTGGATATGGCAACGGAAATAAGATATCGAAGGGTAGGTGGTTGGCAATGAGGATGTTATATGCAAGGTACAATGAACAAGTTAATGCAATTGATATTGTTAATTATGAAATGAATTATATTCTAAGATTGCGATGCAATGAATGGGAAGAAGGCATACACACAACCATGAGTTCACAAAGATACTTAGATGCGTTGGCAATTGATGATCCACTTGAGTATGTGAGATTGGCTCTTTCCGGCGAAATGCAGATGTGGGTGGAGGCAATGGACGAAGAATGGGATATAGGATAGTTGTAAGTGACCGGAGTGATGTTTGCTCCGGTTATTTGTATATAAAAAGTTATATAAGTCTTTGAGGCGAAAGTAGTGCTGGTCATTTGCCAGATACGCATTTTGTAATACAAGTGCATTCTGGTTAGGAAATTCCCTAAAACCCATGCTATTTTATATAGTTAACTGACTTTTTTAGTTAACTTTTGATATCAAAAAAAAGCCATTCATGCATTGTTCCCAGAGGAAATGGGCGAACATTTGGATGCGATTGAAAAAGAGTTGAAAATGATGGTTATGGAAGTTGCTACAGGATTGCTGAAAGAATGTAATAGAAGTGATGCTTGTAAGGATGGACAAAGTCATGAGCAAACATCAAAAGTTAAAAAGGTTGATATTGTATAAATGGATGGAAAAGGAAGATTCGAATTAATGCGAAAGGAAGATAAGTAATGAGAGTAATTATTTATACAGGAAAAGGTGGCGTGGGAAAGACCAGTATGGCAGCTGCAACAGCATGCAAAATAGCAAAGAATGGAAAAAAGGTACTTGTGATGAGTACAGATCAAGCACATAGCTTAGGAGATTCTTTTGATAGAAAAATTGATAAGGAGCCGACGAAGCTTGCAGAAAATTTGTATGCAATGGAAATAGATACTGTGTATGAAAGTGAAAAGAGCTGGGGTAACTTAAAAGATTATTTTAAGCAATTGCTTACAATGAAAGGTGGAAGCGGGATAGAGGTAGAGGAGTTATTAGTATTTCCAGGATTAGAAGAATTGTTCTCTATGTTTAAAATTTTAGAAATGTATGAAAGTGGGGATTACGATACTATTATTGTAGATTGTGCACCTACAGGTGAAACGTTAGCTTTACTAAAATACCCAGAAAGATTGTCAGGTATGATAAAAAAGGTATTGCCGGTTAAAAAAGCAGGGGTTAAATCAGTGGGACCAGTTGTAGAAAAGGTTATGAAAATTCCTATGCCTAAGGATAATGTGTTTGATGATATTGAATATTTAATGGATAAAATGCAACGTCTACAAGATTTGATGTTGAATAAGGAAGTTGTAAGCCTACGAGTGGCAACTACGCCGGAAAAAATTGTAATTAATGAAGCAAAACGGAATTTTACCTGTCTGTATTTGTATCATTATAATGTGGATGCAGTTATCGTGAATCATATTTATCCAGCAAAGGCAATGGATGGATATTTTAATAAATGGATAAAATTGCAAGAGAATGCGTTACAAGAAATAAAAGAGAGTTTTAGCGAAGTACCACGTTTTTATGTTGAACTACAACAACAGGAATTGCGTACGCTAGATGTATTGGGAAAAGTTGGAGATTACATTTTTAAAGAGCTTGACCCTGACGATGTGCTATTTAAGAAAGAGATTTATAGCATTGATAATGAGAAAAAGTGTCTTAAGATTTATTTACCTTTTGCAGATAAAGATGAATTGAGATTGGAACAGGATAAAAATGAGCTGATTGTAGGCGTGAAAAATGAAAATCGAAAGTTTCCGATACCGGTTGAATTTGCAGAAAAGGAGATTACAGGAGCTAAATTTGAGGATGGATACTTGAATATTATGTTTTAGAAGAATTATAGAATAGGATAAATACAATTTACATACCCTCCCTTTTTGGTTTGGAATGCAGATAGTGGCCCAAAAGTGTCTATCAAAAATTAAGGTCAATTGAGGAATAAGAAACAAGCAAGAATAAGGGGGAGAGAAATCCTGTTTAAGACCGGACTGACACTTTGAGATTTAAAGTACACTTGGGATTGTTTGTAGAATGGTAGCAAAAAGATAGGAAGGATTTGAGGACTTTCATTTACACTAACTCCGATACACCTACATAAGTAGTCTGCCTGCTGGTGAAGTTACACCCAAGGGGGTGCAGGAACTCTTGGGATACTTGGATGTAAGTACAACAAGGAATGTTTGATGGCACTATTTAATACTGTCTTGAGAGGTTAAAATGAAATGGGCTGATTTTAAGTGTGAAAATTATGATTTTATCAGTACCCGAATCAAAAGACGAAATCTTTGATAAAATATTGGATGTTGTAAGGCAGTCTGGAATATCAGATGTGACAGAAATAGAAGTAAGTAATGAGAGTGTTATACAGGTTGGCGAATTGATTATTGATTCTTTGCAGCACACGATTCAAAAAGGAAAGCAAGAGATTAGTGTAACCAATATAGAATTCCAAATGCTGTATTTTCTGGCATTGCATAATTCTGGCATTGCATAAAGGAATGGCAATGTCAAAAGAGCAAATTTATGAATATGTATGGAATGGAGAATATGTCTTTGACGATAGCAACATTACATCGCATATTCGTAGATTACGAGTAAAAATAGAAGATGATCTGGCAAATCCGAAGTATATTCAAACGGTTCGAGGGATTGGATATAAGATGGCAAAGGTGGACAACGTAGACCGATGAGGGGGCGTTGTCCTTTTTTGCATAAAATATAAGTGGACAAAATATAACAAATGACCTAATCAAAGTGCAAAAAAACGAGATAAGTCCTTTGATATTGACATTTTTTGAAAAAAGTCCTATAATTCTTAAGGAAAGTATCATAGTCAGAGCAGTCAAAAAAGAACAGTTTTACAAAATATAAAACTGCTCTGACTGTGATTCTTTCTGATTGTACCAAGTCGCGACCGTGTAGCCGATATTTATATGGGGATAGTATTCACTTGATTATTCAAAAATAGTTTATTTTAAAGTAAAAAATAACACTTTTGGATATATGATGAAACATTTTTTTATTTTTGGGCATGCTTCGCAGACCACCCATAGGCAGTCTGGTAAAAGGGAATATTTGGTAAAAACATATTTATGACTTATAGGAACGCCCAAGGTAGACCATGGTGCTGTTTCCACATACAGGGCACTGGCAAATATCAACATTCCATACTTTTTTGATTAAATCCTGCATGGAAAGATCAGTGTAGCGTCGCTTGAAACGCTGATGTCCCTGAAGTTTAAATATTAGTTTTAGGTTTTCGGTTTTTTTGCGATTGTTAAGGAAACCATAATAACGTATCTTTTGAAAACCTGATGGCAGCACATGCATTAAAAAACGACGGATAAATTCCGTATTAGAAAGTTTAATGGTCCGTTTTGCTTCTCCCGGTTTTTTACCCCGGGCAGAAAAAGTAGTTTCCGTTTGAGTAACTGACAGGATTCTGTTGTTTGAAATTGCAATCTTATGTGTATAGCGTCCAAGATATTCGATTGCATTGCCAAAACCATTAAAAGTTTCCTTGATGTATGGACACCAGTCTTTCTGGTAAAGTTTATTTTTGAATTCGCTCCAGAAATAACTGTTTTTCATTTTTTCACAGGAATGGGAAAATATAAGTTTTTCCTGCTGATACAGTTTTTGGAGTTCAGCAAGAAACTTACCTTTAAATTTATCACGTAAAACATATACAGGTATAAAAAATTTACCTTTGGATTTTTTTAGTTTTCCGGTTTCAGAAATGCCACCACCAGAAATGATGCAGTGCATATGAACATGGTAATCCAGTTCCTGGTTCCAGGTATGCAGAACCTGAATAATACCGGGTGTTGCTCCGAGATACTTCTTGTCTTTTGAAAGTTCAAGAAGTGTTTCGGCGGAGCATCTGTGCAAAAGTCCATAAAGAAGTGTCTGGTTGCAGTAGAGTAATGGATTCAATTCATGAGGCAGTGTAAATACCACATGAAAATAAGGAGCGTCCATGACTTCTGCCCTGCGTTTGTCAACCCAGACTTCTTTTGAAACAGCCTGGCAGTTGGGACAGTTGCGGTTTTTGCAGGAGTTGTTGTGGATTTCAAGATGTCCACAATCAGTACATTGGTTTACATTGCATCCAAGATTTCCGGTTTTGCAGTTTAAGATTGCACGGGATGTTTTGTCCTGCACCGTGGAACGCAGTGGGTATCTTTCGCAAAATGCATCATAAGAAAATTTCCAAATCTGTTGTATCTTTGAATTATTCATGTGCAGCACCTCCCATTTTGTCGAGAGGATTTATCACGTCAGAAAATGAGGTAGATGCCAAATGAACATAGATCGTCGTGGAATTCAAAGATTTATGTCCAAGAATGGCTTTTATAGTCAGTAAGTCGGTACCATTCTCATAGAGGTGGGTTCCTAACGCATGCCGGAAAGAATGACAGGTGATACGTTTTGGCCATCCAAGACGTTTTTCATGCTCATGAATGTGACGAGACAGGAAAAAGGTATCAATCGGTTTGGATAGATTTGTCTGTTTGGGAAAAAGCCATTCTTTCGGTCTGCCACACTCAAACCAGTATTGTGTAAGAATATCGAGAGCAAATTTAGAAAGAGGTGCAAAACGTTCCGTTCTGTTTTTTGAACGCCGGATATGTATCCTCATGGAACTGCGCTGGATATCTTCATAACGAAGATGACAGACTTCGCTAATCCGAAGACCGGAAGAATACATGACAGCCACCATGGCTTTTTGCTTTATATCAGGGATGGTACTGATGAATTCAAAAGTCTCTTTCTGTGAAGGGACAAAGGGAAGATATTCATCGAATTTTCGTTTCGGAAGCTGATTATCATCCCATGGATTATGTAGGACATAGATGGTAAAAAAGCGAAGCTGGGAAATGACACAGTTGATGGTGCGGTCAGCCAGGTTACGTTCTTTTTGAAGCTATTTGATAAAATCCCGCAGTTCCTGCCATGAAACATTCTCAGGAGATTTATGAAGAATATTTTGCAGGTAATCAAGGTAGCTGCGAATGTAAGTAGAATAACTATTTAGGGTATGATCAGTAAGACCGCGAAGTGAGATCATTTCACGATAAAGATTAAGATATTTGTCCATAATGGAGCCTCCTTAAAATGATTGTATGTAATAAAATATAATAAACAATCATTTTAGGGCGGAGGACGAATAAAAAAATAAAATATTTTGTTGTTGTTAAGTTTTGAAAAAAATGTTATCATGGTCATAGCAGTTGGCGGTATTTGTGTGATGTTTTGTGTCGTAACTTAACAATACTACAAATATACAAAAACTGCTATTTTTATTTTAAAATAGTGGGAAATTTATTGTAACTTTGGCTAGCCGTCGCGCTAGCGACTTGGT
>JAFQCI010000156.1 GCA_017416505.1 Lachnospiraceae bacterium | reverse complement strand
TACTGTCCACTCGTGCCTCGTAAACAGTAACAATTCGCAGGCTCATTTAGAGTTTTGCTTCGCAAATGGAGCCTGCGAACTCCTGAATCACGTTCTTACGCACCAAAACAGCAAGTGTTTTGGTGCTGTCTGTACAGTAACGAGTATTTTCGTAACTGTTCACAGGTGAACAGCTACAGATTGGTTTTCTTAATTCACAATCATTGCCTCACGCCCACTCATTTCAATATCACGAACAAATTGCTGTGCCTCTTCAATGCTGGAAAATCCAAGAATTAAAACACCAAATTCCCCTTCCGTTGTATTCTGAGCCGGATTATTATTCACTGGCGTTCCCATGTTATTTCCTGGCATTGGATTCATATTCATCGGCATTCCTGTGTTGCTTCCTGGCATTGGATTCGTATTCATCGGCATTCCCATTTTATTTCCTGGCATTGGATTCATATTCATAGAATTGTTTGTAACCACAGGGTCGGTAGCCGACTTTTTAGCCGCTATGGTTTCTTCAATTCCATCTGCTATGGCTTGTGCTACCTGCTGAAACTGATTGGTAAAAATAGCATTGTCTTTATCGCTGTCGATAAATCCAACTTCAACCAATGCTGCAGGCATTTTCGTTCTTCTTAATACAGCAAGGTCCGGCCGAATACTGACATCAATATTCTTAAATCCCACATCCTCCAATTCATCATTAATATTTTCTGCCAACTCCTCCTTTATGCCACCAGGATTAAAGATTAAAGTCTGAACTCCATCATACTGATTTGGATAAGAGGCTGCATTCCGGTGAAAGGAGATAAAAAAGTCTGCCCCGCTTTCATTGGCAATCTGTGCTTTTCTTAAGGGACTCTGATATACATCACTTTCCCTGGTAAAAAGGACATTATACCCGGCTTTTTTTAAAATTTCACCTACCGCCATGGCAAGTGCTAACGTATCATCCTTTTCTTCCCTTCCCATATAAGTAGCCCCTTTATCATATCCTCCGTGACCCGCATCTAACATAATTGTGGTTGCCATACATTTTCCTCATATTTTATTACTCCCTTTTATTGTATGCTGCCAAGGTCAAAAGGTCACAAATTAAATCTCTACTGTTTCGCTATATCACCAAACCACAAAATTTAACTTTAACACCCACATCCTGTTAAGCCAAAAAAAGAAAACGTTCCTAAAAACGTTTTCTAAACCTCAATCATTTACTATCTATTTTGTAAGCTGCCACTAGTATGGCAAGGTGCCACATTTATGTGCTACCTTGTTATTTTAACATATCTACTAACTGGTTTAAATGCAGTCCATTGGATGCCTTTACAAGTACCAAATCTTCTTTTTTTAATTTCTTTAACAAATACTCTAAAGCTTCTTCTTTGGTTAAAAAGGAGGTGATGATAAAGTCAGCTCCCGCATTCCTTGCTCCAACACCAATATGCTCTCCTAAATTTCCTATTGTAATCAATTCCTGCAACTCCAACTGAGCAGCATATCTTCCAACCTCTTCATGGAATTCCTGTTCTTCCTGTCCTAATTCATACATATCCCCTAACACCGCTATTTTTCTACCTTTACATGGGATATCCATCAATACATTAAGGCTTGCTTTCATAGAATCCGGACTGGCATTATAACAGTCATCCAAAATCAATGCTTTCTCAGATGCTATCAATCTTTGACGAAGCCCGGAAAAGCTTTCCAGCGATTTTACTGCAGCATCCATATCGATTCCCAGATATTGCGCAATTGCCAAAGATACCGTAGCATTTAATACATTATGCTCTCCTAATACACTAAGACGTACTTTTTTTACAACTCCTTCATTTTCATACATAAAGGTCATAAATCCATCTTCGTATTTACTGTCTGATGCCTTTGCCTTCGCATTCTCACCATGTCCGAAATAAATAATCTGACTGGCAGGGCGAATTTCATTTTCTTCTAAATGGCTCAAATATGTATCATCACCATTTAAGAATAAAACATCCGATTCCTTCATATTCTTGGCAATATCCATTTTTTCCTTTAGAATATTTTCTCTGGTTAAGAAGTTTTCCAAATGAGAAACCCCTATCATAGTTACTACTCCAATATTAGGATTTACCATATCTGTAATTTGTGCAATTTCATGAAAATGATTGGTACCACATTCCAATACAAAACAATCACTATCCAATTCCATCCTCGCCAAAGTAATCGGCACACCAATGGTAGAATTATAATTTCCCTTGGTTTCATATACTTTTTTGGAAGAAGAAAGCACATGGGCTATCATTTCTCTGGTGGTTGTTTTTCCTACACTTCCTGTTACTGCAATCATTGGTTTATCTGTTTGTTTTCTATAATACACCCCAATGGCATCCATAGCTTTTTCCGTATCCTTCACCAAAATCAAACCCTTATCTTTGGGAACGGAAATTCCTTCTTTGCTGCAAAGTGAGGCAGCTGCCTCTTTTAACGCAGACTGAAGGTAATGGTGTCCATCTGTATTTGCCCCCAATAAAGGAACAAACAAGTCACCTTTCTTTGCTACTCTGGAATCGATACAAAGGTCATAAACCTCATCCTCCGGATTCCCACTGATTAATACACCATCTGTTATCTTAGCAATTTCTTTTAATGATAATTTCATGCTTTCTTTCCCCGCTTTTATTCTTGACCTTCACTTTGCAGATTTTCAGAAGCCTTCATTTCTTCCACATAAGCCTTAACATCCAATGAATTTACTGTATTTCCTACCTTTCCATCATCACCAAAGGCTTCTAATGGAGTTACTTCCATGGTATCTGCATGATACACCACCGGACTGGTTTCGCTTAAAAGACTATCTCCACGAATCTGTCCAATTACAATAATATCAGAATCTTCCAAAGTTACATCCGTATAAACTAACGTTTTTTCCTCCGTAAAGGTACCCTTTTCATAGTCCTCTCCATTGATGGATAAACGTCCAAACTCATTTAAGTTCTCTCCATAAACCGTAAGGGTACTTCCGTCATACTGAACTCCTGTGACAGAAATCTTCTTAATTCCATAACGGATATCCAGACGTTCAAAAGGTGTCGTACCTCCGTAAACATAACGCTCTCCATAAAGCATATCGTATTGAAGACGCTTTAAGTTTTCCTGATAATTTTCAGTATCTTTGTAATTTTGATGATACTTAATCAAAGTTCCCTGATTGATGCCATATTCCCCAAGCACCAAAGATGCCATCTGGTATGCAATACGGTCGCAATCTTCTTTCTTTCTTCCGGTATTGTCCCAAATAATATATGGAGTTTGATAAATATCACCATAGGTTAATACCTCATCCGACAATCCCAGTCCCGGAATGTGGTCCCCATACATAATCAGCACTACATCCTCGTCAAACTGCTCTAATTCCGCAATCAAATCTCCTACAAACTGGTCCATTTCCCGAAGTTGCTTCACATAATATTCCATTGCTGCAATTTCTTCCGGAGTATCCAAGCCGGATACTACTTTAATCGGAGTTTCCTCTTCATAAGGTTCGGTAGGATATGCACCATGAGGCTGCACGGATATGGTATAAGTAAAGTCCGGTCCCTCTGTTTCTGTAAGGGTTTCCATAATACATTCTGTCAATACTCCATCCTTTACCCATCCATTTTCTGTATATTCATAATCATACATATATTCCAAAGAAGTAAATGTTTGAAAACCTAAGTTTGCAAAAATATTATTCCTTCCGTAGAAAGTTGCCTTGTTATTATGAATGGCATGGGTAGAATACCCCAATTTCAATAAATCAAAAGGAATACTCTCCGATACGGTTTCTTTCAAAATGGTCTTATAAGGATACTCTCCCGGACCAAAATATCCAAGATTCATTCCTGTAATCATTTCAAATTCTGTATTACAGGTTCCTGCCACTACGGTAGGCATGGTAACATGACCTGTTGTATACTTCTCCTGCAACTTATGCCAGTTTGGAACCGGGTCTTCCGATAATTCCAGACCTATCATTTCTGTTGGGTCAAAGAAAGACTCCAATTGAAGCATAATCACATTCGGGGTAGAATATTCCTCATTGTCCTGGTTCGCAGCATTGCTAGGGTCCAAAATACGCTCAATCATGGAGGCATTATAGCTTTCCGGCATTTCAATTCCACTTTCAATTACTGTTACACCAAAGCAATAAGCAAAACCGTAATCCTGATATGAAATTTTAAGATTACCGAATTTTTTCGATAAAATGCCAGATTCTATTGCTTTTTCTGTCACCTGTGAAAACACAAGTAAATATAGAACAATAAATAAGGTACTGCCTAAAATGTGAACTTTTCCCCGTTTCTTAGGGGATTTAAACCAACAAAATACAATCAATATAACCACAAGTATGACTGCAAATAAAATCAAAACTATCTGCAACAAAGACATATAATTTTCTACAATGTCAAAAGCAGATTCAATTAAAGTCAGGTCAACACCGGTAAATGGTGTAGTACGATAACTTAACATATAAAAATTTACGAAACCTGCTATAAAATATATGGCTGTCACCAGTACATAAATAAAGACTCTTCTACGCACCAGTAAAGCAACCAGATAAGGTATTAACATTAACATGGTATTATAAAGAAATACCATAGGTTTATTGCCAATAAATGAAAAAGTAGCAATGAAAGAACGTCTGCTTAATACTTCCACTACAAAATTGCTTAAAAAAGCCAGCAAAATACAATAAGTCAGTGATTTTCGGAACACTTTCTCATACGCAAATCGCAAAGCATTCATGAAAGTTCCTCCTTCCATATTTAAAGTCTGTAGGAAATTGCGAAACTACCATACTCTATATAAGTTTTAATAGTTTCGTGAATTAGTACATGTATCGGATACTATTCTTCACCTGCATTGCTGTTTCTTCGGAAGATAATAATTCTACTAACTTAATTCCCAATGGAATACAGGTTCCCATGCCCTGGCTGGTAACGAATTTTCCATCTACCACTACCTGTTCCTCCTGATACTCTGCCCCTAATAACTTATCTTCAAATCCAGGATAACAGGTTGCCTTTCTTCCTTTTAATAATCCCATTTCTCCATAAACACTAGGTGCTGCACAAACCGCCGCCATCCATTTTCCCTGTTCCACTGCATTCATAATGATTTGCTTCAAGGTTTCATTGGCTCCAAGATTTAAAGTTCCCGGCATACCACCTGGCAGGAAAATCACATCCGGAAGCTCTGTTTCCAACTCTGCTATAGTCTTATCTGCCTTTACTACTACATTATGTGAACTAGTAACAAATAAATCCTCTGATATGGATACTGTAGTTACCTCAAATTTTGTTCTTCTTAATATATCTACTACCGTTAACGCTTCTACTTCCTCAAAACCCTCAGCTAAAAATGTCCAAATCTTTTTCATTCTACTGTGTCCTCCATTTATGTATGAATTAAAAAATTTATCGATGTTTTCGTAAACTGTATCGATTATAATTCTTTTTTATGGTAATTTCAAGTCTTATATCCCTAGAATTTTCTTACAAAATTGTGTATACTGTAACTGTTCACACTAAGCAAAACATATCAGAAGGAGCTATTTTATGGAAATCGAACGTAAATTTTTAATTAAAAAACTGCCCGAAAATTTGGAAACCTATCCTCACCACCACATTACCCAAGCCTATTTATGTACGGAGCCTGTGATTCGGATACGTCAAAAAGATGAAAAGTACATTTTAACTTATAAATCCGCCGGACTTTTAGCCAGAGAAGAAATAGAAATGCCATTAACAAAAGATTCTTTTGAACACCTGCTAAAAAAAGCAGACGGAATGGTAATTGAAAAGGAACGCTATTGCATTCCTCTCGAAAATGAACTTACCATAGAATTGGATATCTTTTATGGAGATTTAAAAGGACTGGTTCTGGCAGAAATTGAATTTAAAGACGAGGAAACTGCCCTTGCTTATGAAATGGAAGACTGGTTTTCAAAAGACGTCACAATGGACTCCGCTTATCATAACAGTACCATGAGCAAAGGCAATATCCCACCTTTCCAATAAGAACGTGTTCCCTTATTTCCCGGCATCCTTTTTTGCCGGGTTATCTAACAATTTGCCATCTACATCAAACCTTGAGCCATGGCAAGGACAATCCCAGCTTTTTTCATCCGGATTCCAGGTAAGTTCGCAACCCATATGCGGGCAGCGGGCTGAAATTTTGTGAAGTTTCCCTTCCTCATCCCGGTACTGTGGAGAAAACAATGCTCCATAAGGATTTTCTTTTCCACATAATTCATCCCTTAAAACCATGGCGGCAATCATAGAGGAAGTCATTCCCCATTTCTGAAAACCTGTGGCTACGTAAAGATGTGGCGTAAACATAGAAAATTTCCCGATAAAAGGAATTTTGTCATGAGGCATACAATCCTGAGCCGACCACCTTGCTTCCTCCCTACAATCCGGAAAATACTTTTTTGCAGCCTGCATAAGAAAATCATAGGAGCCTCCCTTTTTGTTTTCCCCAGTCCGATGGGAACCTCCTCCCACCAATAAAAAATCCCCTGCCTGACGAAATGAAAGTCCATCCTGGTCAATACCATAATACATTCCGTTTATTTTACTACACCCGGAAAGTGCCAACACATAACTTCTCTCCTGATGCTGACGTAAAAAGTAAAACCCTGGAACATTTTTAATAGGGTAATGGGTCGCAAGAACGATTTTTTCTGCTGTCATAACCCTATCTTTTGTTATGACCCGTCTTCCCTTAACCGCAATTACTTTGGTATGCTCTAATATTTCCAATTCTGCAGCAATGGAATGAATAAATTTCAAGGGAGAAAATTGTGCCTGATTCTGAAAACATACTGCTCCCTCTACTGAAAAAGGAAGTTCTGTTTCTTTCGTAAAAACAGCATCCATTCCAAGGGCCTCCGCTGCTCTTACTTCCTCTTCAAGTACTTCCGGATTTTTTAATGTATATAAATAAGCCGGAAGCCTTTGAAATTCGCACTCTATTCTATTAACTTCAATAAGCCTTTCATACTCCCTGATAGCCTCTTCATTTGCCTTATCGTAAAGTTCCGCCTTTTTCATCCCTACCGTTTTTATTAACTTGCTGTATTTTAAACCATGCTGACTTGTAATCTTGGCAGTTGTCCGCTCTGTCTGTCCCGATGCAAGCCTGTCCGCCTCAAGCACCAAAACCCGCTTTCCTTGTTCTTTTAGATAATAAGCAGTCAAAATCCCTGCCATACCGGCACCTACTACAATGACATCCCAATGCGAATCTTTTCCCCTGAAATTATCCTGTTTTAATTTTTCAGCATTCCCCTTTTCCTGTCTTCTCCATAACGATTCCATATAAAATCCTCGATTCTTTAGAATGCCATTAGTATGTACCATTTTCTTTGGTAATAAACAAAAGTCTATATAAAATTTTAATCCGATAAACTCCGTTTTCAAAGCCATAGGGATTGCAGAAGCCTTATTTCAAACAACCAAAGCTCAATTTAATTTTACGCGACAAAAATGGGCATATCATACATTATGTACAATATGCCCATCATCATTTCTTAGTAACTCTACTTCTCTTCACTTAAATATTTTTCAATATTTAAAATAGCATCCTTTTCGTCCTGTCCATCTGCAGAAACTACTACCTCTTCCCCTGCTGACAATCCTAAACTCATCATACCCATGATGGATTTTGCATTAATTTTTTTATCCTTAATTTCTACAAAGATACTGCTTTCATATCTGCTTGCCACCTGCACAAATAGTGCTACCGGTCTAGCCTCTAATCCTGATGGAATGTTAATTGTCATTTTCTTTGTAATCATTGTTCTCCTCCTAAAACCTATTTTCTTCTTTCTCTCTTACTTCGTTTGCATAGTTGCTAATTTTTCTTAATCTATGATTAACACCGGATTTTCCCACCGGTGGATTAAGCATATCGCCTAATTCTTTAAGAGATGCATCCTGGTATTCCAGCCGCAAATCTGCAATTTCCAAAAGTGACTCAGGTAAATTCAATAACTTTCCCCGCTCCTTTAAATATAAAATATCTTCCACCTGCTTTACTGCAGCATTCACTGTTTTGTTTAAATTCGCAGTTTCACAATTCACCTTACGATTTACATCATTTCTCACATCTCTTAAAATGCGCACATTTTCAAATTCCAATAAGGAAATATGTGCCTCCATGATATTTAACATATCTGCAATCATGGAGCCTTCCTTTAAATAAAGTACAAAATACTTTTTTCTCTGAATAATCTTTGGCTCTAATTCAAAGCACTCCATCATTTCCTTCATCATAACAGCCTTTTCTTCACTGTCACATACAATTTCGAAATGATACCCTTTTTGTGGGTCACTGATGGAACCCGCTGCAAGGAAACTTCCCTTTAAAAAAGCCCTTTTACAACATAAATTCTGCACCACAAGATGTTGAATGGTATCCTCATATATATTAGAATAAGCATCCTCGGAAATATCCACCGGATGAATCAATTTTGTTGCCTCTAAAATCCTCATAGCTTCTTCATGCTGAAGAACCAAAACCTGATAGGTATATCCGCCACTTACCAGACGATTCTTCCTACAGACTGTCTCCGGGCAAATCCGAAAAGCCCTTCGCAATAACTCGTAATAGCAAGTTGCAACATAAATACTTTCTGTCGTAACAATAATCCTGTATTCCTCTTTTGCTGAAATGGAAACCTTCCCCTCCATGGTAATCATGGCAGCAATCTGTGCAATCTGACAATGCCTGGCGCTCGGAATATGTTTTACAAGTTCTTCTTTTACTTTTGCGGAAAAAGACATATCCCCACTCCTTTGCTAATTTTCCTCAATATCCTTATGTAAGGTTTTTATAGTATACTCACCACCTGCTAATTCCTTGCTAAGAAGGTTCGCCATGGTAACAGAACGATGTTTGCCTCCGGTACAGCCAATGGCAATCACCAGTTGATTTCTTCCCTCTTTTTTATATTTCGGAATCAAAAACAAAATCATGTCCTTTAATTTATCCAAAAATTCCTGAGCTTCGCCACCCTGTTTCACATATTCCTGTATTACTTCCGTATTCCCGGTTAAGGTTCGAAGGTTCGGAACGTAATATGGATTTGGCAGGAATCTCACATCAAACACCAAATCTGCATCCAAAGGAATTCCATATTTAAAACCAAAAGACAGAATGGTTACAATAAAACTATGATATTCCTCATTTTTCACAAAAATCTTCTTAAGTTCCATATTCAGTTCTCTGGTAAGCAGATTACTGGTATCTATAATATAGGAGGCTTTGCTTTTTAAAAAAGCCATCTTCTGTCTTTCTTCCTGAATGCCGTCTTCAATTCTGCCTTCCGCAGCTAACGGATGCCGTCTTCTGGTTTCCTTATAACGCTTCACCAAAGTTTCGTCCATGGCTTCCAGAAACAAAATCTCATAATGTATCTTGTCTTCCTCCAAAGCATTCAAATATATGGATGCTTCTTCTAAATTCTTACCATTTCGAATGTCAATTCCTATGGCAACATTATCAATCTCAGTATTTTCATCATAAGCTATCTTTGCAAAAGTTTTAATCAAAGGAATTGGAAGATTATCCACACAAAAATACCCGAAATCTTCAAACATCTTTAATGCAGTACTTTTTCCTGCTCCGGACATTCCGGTAACAATGACAAATCTCATGTAAAATCCCCTATCCTTTCAACCTCCATTTCCAAGGTAACTCCAAATTGATTTTGTACCTCAGACTGGACATCCTGTATCAACTGCATTACCTCTTTTGCAGTAGCTTTTTCCTTATTAATCACAAAACCACAATGTTTTTCTGACACTGCTGCACCACCGACCTGATATCCCCTTAATCCGGCATCCTGAATCAGCTTTCCTGCAAAATAACCCTCCGGTCTTTTAAAGGTACTACCTGCACTTGGAAATTCCAAAGGTTGTTTCTGCCTTCTTTGTAAGTCAAAGCCTTCCTGCTTTTCCTTAATGGCACTGTATTCCCCCTTCGCAAGCTGAAATACTGCTTCCACCACGTAGTATTCTTCCTCTTTTATAACACTTTGACGGTATCCAAATCGACACTCATCCTTCTTGAACACCTTTCGGTTTCCACTAGGGTCCAAAGCTACCACCTGTTCTATGACCTGACTCATTTCTCCGCCATAGGCTCCCGCATTCATTCTTACGGCTCCACCTACAGTTCCGGGAATTCCTCCGGCAAATTCAAGTCCGCTTAATCCATTCTCCCTTGCAAACAATGCAAGTTTATATAAAGAACAACCTGCCTGAGCGACGATTTTACCATCCGTTGTAGCTTTCAGTTCATTAAAATTACTCTGAAGCTTCATAACCACACCATCAAAGCCCTTATCGGAAACCAACAGATTACTTCCATTGCCCACTGTCACAAAAGGAATCTGATTTTCTTCTTTCCACTTTAACAAAGCAGAAATTTCTTCCACTGTTTTCGGAAAAACCATTACCGCAGCATTTCCGCCAATTCGAAAAGTGGTATGTTTACTCATTGGTTCATTATATCGGATAGAATCTTCTTTCAGTAATGTTTTCAATTCTTCTAACAATGTTTCCTTCATTTTAAAAATAATCTCCATCTACATAGTTAAACTTATCTTACAATATTGAAGATGATTATTCAATGTGAAAATTACTGAAAAAATAGGATGAAATTCAATTCCTTTCGTCAAAACAACGAATCAAATTCTCAAATCCCTATCTATAAAGAAAAAACTCCAAGGAGCTTCTCCTTGAAGTTTTTACCAGTTAGTTACTGTACACTCATATCTCGTGAACAGTAACACCAGTTACTTATCTTAACCGAGATTATGCATTTGATTTTTTTATTCTTTTCTACATATATTATAAATAAGTAATACAATCAACCAAATAAATGATATAAAATACGTCCAAATACTATTTATTTTCGTGCCGGCTAATCCATGCAACACTTTTGCAAATGAAAGAGGGACTATACACACAATATCTGCTATTATCATGATTATATTTAATGTTAATGCAATTTTTTTCCTAGCATTTAACAGGATACTAATCAATAGCGTTCCACCCAAATACACTATTGATAAATTAAAAAGTTGTCCTATTGTTAATTCCATAACCATAGTAATTATCATCATTCTAATATCATCTGAGTATAATGTGATACCTGTATTTGGTATAAAGTATATAGCATATAGTATTATGATAAACACCAAAGAAATCATAGAAAATATACTTATCTTAATCTTTTTATATTCCATATTTTCTTTCCCTCTTTAAGCTTCTTTACTTAAATTCTATCCGAATCACCTATTTACCAAAGATTAACTTTGCTCCACCCCAGATACCAGCATCATTGCCCAATGTTGCAAGGGCGAACTTTACATCACGGCTGGCATGGAAAGCATTCTTCTTATAGTGCTTCTTCACTACTTCGATTAAAATTTCTCCTGCCTTAGAAACTCCACCACCAATTACATAAACTTCAGGGTCAACTACACAAGAAATATGTGCAAGAGCCAATCCTAAATTTTCACCAAGCTTTTCTACTAATTCATTGGCTAATTCATCCCCTGATTTTGCAGCATCAAAAATTTCCTTTGCAGAAATATAAGCAACTTCTCTTAATTTAGAAGGTTTGTCTGTGTTATTTAACGCCTTCTTTGCTTCCTTTACGATTCCTGTTGCAGAAGCATACTGCTCTAAACATCCGCATTTTCCACAGCCACAGGTATCCTGTTCTTCCTGATTAATTTTGATATGTCCGATTTCACCGGCTGCTCCATTTACACCGGAAATCATCTTTCCATCCAAAATAATTCCACCGCCAACTCCGGTACCTAATGTAACCATAACCTGATTGCGGTATCCTTTACCGCCACCCTGCCAGCTTTCTCCAAGAGCTGCCATATTCGCATCATTACCAACCTTTACCGGCATAGAAATCATTTTGCTTAATTCATCTGCAACATTAAAAATTCCCCATCCTAGGTTGACACACTTTAAAACAGTTCCGTCATCCTTAATTGGTCCCGGAACTCCCATACCAACTCCGGCACAATTATATTTTGGTACATTTTTTTCTACTAATTTTGCTTCAATTTCTTTTGCGATGTCTTCTAAAATATATTTTCCACCATCATCTTTTCTGGTAGGGATTTCCCATTTATCTAATAAGACACCTTCCACACCAAAGAAACCTAACTTAATGGTAGTTCCTCCAATATCAACACCAAAACCAAACTCTGACATAACTAAATCCTCCTATATTATTAAGATGTTAGGGCAAAAGGTATGCCCCTATGATACCTTACAAATTGTTACTGTCCACTCGTACCTCGTAAACAGTAACTACAAATTGCTACGTACTTTGTACTCTCGCAATTCAAAAACATCATTTTAATCTTCATTTGACTTATTTTTAATACTTCCGGTTACACGGTTATATAATTCCTGTGCCGCATTATATCCCATCTTCTTCTGTCTGTGATTAACCGCCGCAGATTCTACGATAACTGCCAGATTACGTCCCGGACGAATCGGAATGGAATGACAGGCAACCTTATTACCCAGATATTCCACATAACACTCTTCCAAACCTAAACGGTCGTAGTTCGTTTCCCTGTTCCAGTCTTCCAGTTGGATAACCAAATCGATGTTTTGCTCCAGCTTTACACATTCAACACCGAACAAGGTCTTAACATCAATGATACCGATACCCCTAAGTTCGATAAAGTGACGGGTAATATCCGGAGAAGAACCTACCAGGGTTTCCTCGCTGATTTTTTTAATCTCTACCACATCATCTGAAACCAGACGATGTCCTCTCTTAATTAACTCTATGGCAGCTTCCGATTTACCAATACCACTTTCTCCGGTAATTAGAATTCCTTCACCATAAACATCTACCAACACCCCATGAATCGAAATTCTAGGTGCCAGTTCCACACTTAGCCAACGAATGATTTCCGAAACAAAAGCAGAAGTCTTATCATTGGTAATTAAAATCGGTGTAGAATACTTTCTGGCTAATTCAAATACAAAGTCCCTTGGCTGCAAGCCTCTACAATAAATAATACAAGGAATATGGTAGGAAAACAATTTTTCATAAACCTCGAATTCCTTTCCTTTTCCTTCTTCAATTAACTTGGTGGTATAGGAATATTCTACATTTCCTACAATCTGAACACGACTGGCATCAAAATAATCAAAAAAACCTGCCAACTGCAAAGCCGGACGATTAATATCGGAAACCGTAATCTCCAATTCACTCACATCAATATCCGGTGTCGCATTCACCAAATGAAATTTCTCAATCAATTCCTTTACGGATGCCTTATACATCTTCTAACCTTTGCAGTCCTATGAATCCGAAACTGCATTATCCTTTCTGCTTTCCATATCAAAGCTTCATTCTTTTGATACTCTCAAAAAACACTTTTCCCATGTTTTCTATTGCCTGCGGGCGGTTACATCTTCCACCCTGACATCGTCTATATTTTATCATATGATTTCCCATCGTGTCTACCACTATCCGGTTTTTCATGAAAAAAATCATAGATATTCCCAGCCACTGCAGGAGTAATACCTTCTACCATCTCCAGTTCTTCTATCCCAGCCTGCTTCATACATTCAATGTCCTTAAAATGTTTCATTAACGCCTTTCTTCTTGCAGGTCCGACTCCCGGTATATCGTCCAGAACAGAATGAAGCTGATTCTTGCCCCTTAGCACCTTATGATATTCAATGGCAAAACGATGAGCCTCATCCTGAATCCTTGTTAAAAGTAAAAATGCTTCACTTTTAGGAGGAAAACTGATTTCTTCATTTTCAAAATACAGCCCTCTGGTTCTATGTTTATCATCTTTTACCATACCACAAACGGGAATATTTAAATGGAGTTCCTCTAACACCTTAAGGGCAACATTCACCTGACCTTTTCCACCATCCATTAACAATAAATCCGGAAGTCTGGAAAACGAAGTTTTTTCTTCTTCATTGATTCCCCTTAAAAATCTTCGCTCCAATGCCTCTTTCATACTCTGGTAATCATCCGGCCCCTTTACGCCCCGAATCTTAAATTTACGATAATCACTTTTCTTCGGAAGACCGCCTTCAAACACTACCATAGAAGCCACAGTCTGGAATCCGCTGATATTGGAAATATCAAAAGCCTCCATTCGGTTGGCAGAAGGAATCTTTAATAGGTCACGAATTTCTTCCACTGCAAGAATGGTTCTTTGCTGCTGCCTTTTGATTTTTTCCACATCCTGAGCCAGAATCATAGAGGCATTTTCCTCTGCCAAACTCACCAGCCTTCGTTTTTCTCCTTTTTGCGGAACCGTAATAATTACCTTATGCTCTCTTCTGGCACTTAACCACTCCACAATAGCACCAATTTCTTCTTCCAATGGCTCCTCCTGAAGTACGATTTCCCTTGGAATAAAAGGGGTTCCCGAATAATACTGCTTTAAAAACTCCGTGATAATCTTACTTCTGGTTTCATCTATGGTGCGTTCCATATGAAAATGTTCCCTGCCCAGTAACTTTCCTTCCCGGACAAAGAAAATAGACACCACCGCCTCTTCTCTGGATGCTGCCATAGCAATGATATCCCTGTCTTCCAAATCCTGATTTGTAATTCTTTGCTTTTGTGCTATCTGCTGCACACTATTTAATAAATCCCGGTATTCCTTCGCCTCTTCGAATTCCAATTGCTCTGATTTTTCCATCATTTTCGCATACAATTGGTCTGTTACCTTTTTATAGTTTCCATTCAAAAAGTCCATTACCTCACTAACAGACTCCTGATATTCCTCTTTTGTAACATACCCCTGACAAGGTGCTTTACACTGTTTCATATGATAATTCAGACACGCCCTTGTCTTTCCAATGTCTTTTGGAAGTACCTTATTACAGGTTCGAATCTGATAGATTTTTTGCAGTAATTCAATTGTTTCCTTTACCGCCTTGGAACTGGTATAGGGCCCAAAATATTTATTCTTATCCTTTTTCATCCTACGACAAAACTGGACTCTTGGAAAATCTTCTTCCAAAGTAACCCGGATAAAAGGATAACTTTTATCATCCTTTAACATGGTATTGTACTTCGGCTGATGCTCTTTTATCAGATTACATTCCAGCACCAGTGCCTCCAGTTCCGAATCCGTAATGATATATTCAAAATAAGCAATCTGGGATACCATCTTTTGAATTTTGGCAGTCTTTTTCGTTCCTGCCTGAAAATACTGTCGCACCCTGTTTTTCAGGCTGATGGCTTTCCCTACATATATAATTTCATCATTTTTACTATGCATCAAATAGACTCCGGGTTTCGCCGGAAGTTTCTTTAATTCTTCCTCCAAATCGAACATTCCCACACCCCACAATCAACATCTCATAAAAAAGGAACCTCGCGCATTCCTACCTAAATTTCATCCTTTAAAATAAATTTTTCAATGACATAGGCAACTCCATCCTCTTCATTGGATTTCGTAATAAAATCTGCCACTTCCTTTACCTGTTCCTTGGCATTTTCCATCGCTACGCCAAGTCCGGCATATTCAATCATGGAAACATCGTTAAATCCATCTCCACAGGCAATCATTTCTTCTCTTTCACATCCAAGATATTCTAAAAGCCGTTCCAAGGACTTTGCCTTATCAATTCCCTTAGGCATAAATTCAAGAAAAAATGCTTCAGAGCGGAAAATACTATAAACATCCTTATATTGCGCCAATGCTCTTTGTTCCACTTCTGCCAGATAATCTCCATCCCCGGTCATAAGACATTTATTGACTTGAAAATCCACATAATCTGCAATGGAATCCACATGCTGTATTTCCATTTTATTTAACCTTGCTTCTAACTCAGCATATTTGTCCTGTTCCACATCCATTAATACTTTGTCACCTTCATAGGTAATCATAACTACTTCATTTTCTTTTGCAACCTGGTAAATCTTCGCTACATCCTCTTTTTCCAACACTCTTTGGAAAATCACCTCTCCTGTCTTACAATCTGTGATTTTTCCACCATTGAAAGATAAAATATAGCCACCTGTTTCAAATAAATTTAATTCTTCTGCCACTCCTTTGGCACCCTTGGTAGGTCTTCCCGTAGCAATTACGATTTTTACCCCCTGCTTTTGTGCCTTTTGAATGGCTTCTTTGGTTTCCTTTGTGATTTCTTTTTTATTGTTGGTTAAAGTACCGTCAATATCTAACACTAACAATCGGTACATTCTGAATCCCCTTCCTTTGTATCTTTATTCTTTAGAATTTCCATAAACTTTTTACCTGTAATGGTTTCTTCTTTTAGCAGGTACTGTGCCAGTCTTTCTAAGTCTTCCCTATGTTCAGAAAGCAGGGAAACTGCCTTTTTATACGCTGTTCCTAACATTTCCTTTACTTCTTCATCAATTTTGGTTTCTGTAACAGCAGAGCATTTTAACACTGGTCTTCCATCTAAATACCGGTCTTGAATGGACTCTAATGCCATCAAGCCAAACCGCTCCGACATACCATATTGGGTAACCATAGAACGTGCAAGTTCTGTAGCCTGTTCAATGTCGTTAGAAGCCCCTGTAGTAATGGACTGAAATACCACTTCTTCTGCGGCTCGCCCTGCCACCAGACCAACTAAAGAATCCAGCATCTCCTGTTTGCTTCTTAAATTCTTCTCTTCCTCCGGAACGTGCAATACATAACCTAAGGCACCCATGGTTCTCGGAATAATCGTAATTTTTTGTACCGGTTCTGTATGCTTTAACAATGCAGATGCCAAGGCATGACCAATTTCATGGTATGCAACGATTTCTCTTTCTTTTTCACTTAAAATCTTATCCTTCTTTTCTTTTCCTAAAATAACGACCTCTACCGCTTCAAACAAATCTGCCTGTGAAACCATAGCTCTTCCAGCCTTCACTGCCCCTAAAGCGGCCTCATTAATGATATTGGCTAAATCAGCGCCCACCGCTCCTGCTGTCGCAAGGGCAATTTCTTTAAAATCAACGGTTTCATCCATCTTTACATTTTTCGCATGAACCTTTAATATATCCACACGGCCTTTTAAATCCGGTCGTTCTACGATAACTCTACGGTCAAATCGTCCCGGTCTTAACAACGCTTTATCCAATACCTCCGGACGGTTGGTGGCTGCTAAGATAATCAGTCCTAAAGAAGTATCAAAACCATCCATCTGAGCCAACAACTGATTTAAGGTCTGTTCCCTTTCGTCATTTCCGCCTTCAAATCCACTGTCCCTCTTCTTTCCAATGGCATCAATTTCATCAATAAAAATAATGCAAGGAGCCATTTCCTTAGCCTGTTCAAAAAGATCACGCACTCTGGAAGCACCGACTCCCACATACATTTCCACGAAATCCGAACCTGAAATCGAGAAAAATGGTACATTGGCTTCGCCTGCAACTGCCTTCGCCAACAAGGTCTTTCCTGTTCCCGGAGGACCTACCAGCAAGGCTCCCTTCGGCAATCTTGCACCGATTTCCTGGTATTTTTTCGGTTCATGAAGAAAGTCTACCAATTCCTTAATGGATTCCTTCGCCTCTTCTTCTCCTGCAACGTCTGCAAAGGTCACTCCGGTACTTTTTTCCACATAAACCTTGGCTCTGGACTTTCCAAAGCCGAAAATACCGCCTTTTCCACCCATTTTGTGCATCATAAAACATACCAGCCCCACCATAATCAATAATGGCAACACAGAGGTAAGCAACAGATTCCATATATAAGCATCTTCATTGTATTTACCTACAAACTTTACTCCTGCTTCTTCTAACTGCTCAATCAGTCTGGTATCTCCGGATAAACGCTCCGTATAACACTTCTTTACTTCCCCTTCTTTTAAATCAATATTAAGAACATTGGTTTCAATGGTTACTTTTTCAACATTTCCCTCTGTCAAATATTGCTTAAATTCGTGATATTCAATATGACTTCTATCTTCACTCTGATTCTTTACAAACAGTGCAATATTGACACCAAAGGTCAAAAGCAACAAAAACCAGAAGAAAATCCGGTAAATGAATATTCTTTTTTTGTCCTTTGGTTCCTCCTGTTCCTGACCATTTTCTTCATTTTCATCATGAAAAGAAAAGAAACTTTGTTTTTCCTTCTTCTCCTTTTTTAATTCCCTGTCCTTTTTATCTTTTACATTTTCATCTTTTTCTTTCTTTTGCTCTTTCATATAAACCTCCTCTTAGAAAATCTTCCAAAAAATTTTCCCAACTATAAACAATACTCCTTTATCCTCAATAATTTATGATATATCTTGTAAACCGCTATTACCATGGCAGATGCTGCATTTACGCGCCACCGCTTATTCTTCTGCAAAAATACGATTTAACAGTTCAAAATATCCCTCATTGTATTTTGTTTTATTAATTACTTTTCTTGCCAGAATCGGGTCATCCGTAATGATATTATCTACCCCTAGATTTTTCATACGTTCCAATTCCAACTCAGAATTTACTGTCCATACATAAACTTCCTTACCTTTACTATGTGCATTCTGCACCGTAGTTTCAGTTACAAAAGCCGATTTCAAGCTTAAAAAATCTACATATTTTCTATCATATATATTTCCATAAATCATGGCGGTAATATATCCTGTTTTTATTTTCGGATTTATTTCCTTTACATTTTTTAAACAGGAATATGCCATAGAGGTTACAACACATTGATTTTCTAAATCGTATTTTTCAATCAACTCTACAACCTTCGCTTCAATTCCCTCATTGTGCTTATCCCCTTTGATTTCTATATTGATAGTAATTTCACCTTTACAAACCTTTAACACTTCCTCCAAGGTTGGAATTTGGGTTCCTTCATACTCTTCCGAATGCCAGCTTCCTACATCCAAAGACTGAATTTCTTCCAAAGTCAGTTCCCAGACGTTTTTCTTTTCCCCTGCAGTCCGTTCCAGACTGGAGTCATGCATCAGCACCACTTCCCCGTCCTTCGTCAATTGCACATCAATTTCCACATAATCTGCCATTTCTTCGATTGCCAGTTCTACCGCATCCAAGGTATTTTCCGGCGCTCTGACAGAAGAACCCCTATGGGCACAAATCTGTATGGAACTTAAAGAACTAACTGCTGTGTTTGCACCATTATATATGATATTGGCAAAATAATATCCACTTATCAGCGTCGCTAAAACACAGACACTATAAAAACCCATACGGTAACGTTTTCCCGGAAGTTTTACATTTCGTGTAGGAATAAAGACATCCTCTAAACCATCTTCTTTTTTGAATCTGAAATAGAGCATATTAATAATACTGTAATTACCAAGCATACTTGCAGACATAATGACAAGATACATATAATACTTTAACCGCTGATTTACTACAATGAACAAGGTAAGTGCCAGATTTTTTTTTACAAAGAAATAAATCACTAACGTACAAACCAGCAAAATAATAACATAAAGTAAAATATAACAGAACATCAAAATAATATTTGCAATCAGCCCATATCCCAAAACAAGCCTTGTCCTCTTTTTGGTAAGAGAAAAACTCTCCTTCATGGATTCCCAAAAGCCTTTCTTCTCATATATGCTGATGGACCTGGCAAAAATACATCGTATAAAGAAATATACCATAGCCAGTGCCAGTACTATCAAAAGAACCTTCACTACATCGTTTCCCAGAATGTACTTTTTTCCAAAAGCACGTAATGTTTTAGGGAGCTTCACTGAACTTAAAATACTAACAAAAACAGGATAACTAAGTATCACAGTCATTACCAGAGAATATAGAAGCCAAATAAAATTTTTAGGATGGAACACTTTCAAAAAACCTTTTACGCTGGAAGAAAACAAACGGAAAATCCCCATTTTATATCCATGGGCACTGTAATGGAAACAATTATTTACGGCATAAATCTCTATCATAAAATAAATCCCTACAACAAATAGGTACACCGCAATAATTAAAATACTGGAAGGTTTCTTTAAAATCGCATAGATATTGTTTCTTGTAATATAGCTATACTTTGAAAACTTAATTATCCAGTTCAAACACTGATAAGTAAAGGGTACCATAAGTAAAAGCAATATTATTTTATAGATGATTTCATATAATACCAGGGAACCCAGATTATACTTCACGAATTTTTTCCATTCTTTAAACATATTTTTGTTTCCTTCCCAATAAGGTAATACAAGTTATTTTATCACAAAACCATAATAAGGTGAAGTGAAAAATCAATGATTTTTTCTTGAGGCTTAATGCAAAATATGTTAGAATACTAAAATATATGTCGTTACATATATTACCAGTCGTTTTATGTCTGGCTGAGGCGTAATAATTAAAACATAAAATATAGGTGATGAAATTGAAAAAGAAAAAAAATAAACTCTTAAAAATTATTTTTAGCAGAACCATTGTTTTTATTATTTTACTTCTCCTCCAGCTTGCAGTACTTTTTTCTGCCTGCGTCTGGATGCAGGACTATATGGTTTATTTATATGGTGGTTTTACTGCACTGGCAGCCCTTTTAACACTTTATATTATAAACCGTGAAGATAACCCAGACTACAAGCTTGCCTGGATTATACCGATTCTGGTATTTCCTGTCTTCGGAGGATTGTTCTATTTATTTATTAAATGCCAGTTAGGTTCTCATATTTTAAACCGTCTGATTACGGAAAGAGTAAAAGAAACCCGGCCTTATTTAAAACAGAACAAAGAAGTAATCGAAAAACTAAAAAAAGAAGACCGCTATGTGGCAAACCTTGCTACATATATGAATTCTTCCATGTATTTTCCGATTTATGAAAACACGGATGCAAAATTTTTCCCTCTGGGTGAGGATAAATTTGAAGAAATGAAAATCCAGTTAAGAAAAGCCAAGAAATTTATCTTTATGGAATATTTCATTGTAGATGAAGGGAAAATGTGGAATGAAATTCTGGAGATTTTAGAGGAAAAGGTAAAAGAAGGAGTCGAAGTTCGTTTTATGTATGATGGAACCTGTTCCCTTTTCAAACTGCCTCACAGCTATCCTTCTTTTCTTCAGAAAAAAGGAATCAAATGCAAGCTTTTTGCTCCTATTAAGCCAGCCCTTTCCACCTACCAGAATAACCGTGACCACAGAAAGATATTAGTCATCGATGGCCACACAGCTTTTACCGGTGGTGTGAATCTGGCAGATGAATACATCAATGCCATTTCTATCTATGGACATTGGAAAGATACTGCTATCATGATTCAAGGAGAGGCAGCAAAAAGCTTTACTCTGATGTTTTTACAATTATGGGACGTTACAGAAGAAAAACCACAATCAGCGAATAAATATATCGAAAACATCGATTATTCTTTTGTATCCAATCCAAAAGGTTATTTTATGCCTTATTGTGACAGTCCTCTTGACAAAGAAAATGTAGGGGAACTAGTTTATCTGGATTTAATTAATACCGCTAAAGAATATGTCCATATTATGACCCCTTATCTTATCCTGGACCATGAACTGATTACTGCATTAACCTATGCAGCAAAACGTGGCGTAGAAGTCAGTATCATAATGCCTCATATCCCGGATAAAAAAACAGCCTTTTATTTAGCTAAAACCTATTATAAAGAATTGATTCCATCCGGTGTAAAAATCTATGAATACCTTCCAGGCTTTGTACACGCAAAGGAATTTATTGTGGATGGACAAAAAGCTGTGGTAGGCTCCATTAATTTGGATTACAGAAGCCTTTATCTTAATTTTGAATGTGGTGTATTTTTCTACCAGAATGATGCCATCCTTGATATGGAAAAGGATTATCAGGAAACCCTTCGCCGTAGTTTAAATATCACCATGGAGGATTACAAAAAACTACCATTATACATGAAGGTAATTGGAAGTATGCTTCGATTTATCGCACCATTAATGTAATACCATCCTAATTCTAAACTAAAAAATCCTTGTTCCATAGGAACAAGGATTTTTTAGTTCTTTTATTTCGTTTTTTTATTTTACTTAGTTCGTAGGTGTTTTCGTAGTAGCTAATTCAGTAAGGGAACTAACTAAACCCGCTGCACCTTGAATATTGGAAGGAACAATAATCTTTGTAGCCTTTCCGTCTGCTGCTTTTTCGAATGCTTCTAATGACTTTAATTGAATCACTGCTTCATTCGGCGCTGCTTCCTTAAGGAAACGAAGACCATCTGCATTCGCCTGTTGAATTGCTAAAATAGCCTGTGCATTACCTTCTGCTTCACGAATCGTAGCTTCTTTCTTTGCTTCTGCACGAAGAATCGCTGCTTCTTTTTCTGCTTCTGCTTCTAGAATCGCTGCTCTCTTATGACCTTCTGCGATTAAGATAGAAGATTCTCTTTCACCTTCTGCTCTTAAAATGGATTCACGACGGTCACGGTCTGCCTTTAACTGCTTCTCCATACTTTCCTGAATGGAAGGTGGTGGAAGAATATTCTTAAGTTCCACACGGGTTACTTTAATTCCCCATGGGTCAGTTGCTTCATCCAGAATGGCTCTCATCTTAGTATTAATGGTTTCTCTCGAAGTAAGAGTCTGGTCTAATTCCAAATCACCAATGATATTACGAAGCGTTGTAGTAGTTAAATTTTCAATCGCCAAAATCGGTCTTTCTACACCGTAGGTATAAGCTCTTGGATCTGTAATCTGATAAAATACTACTGTATCAATTCTCATAGTAACATTATCCTTGGTAATTACAGGTTGTGGTGGGAAATCTGCTACCTGCTCTTTTAAATTAACATCCTTGGCTACTTTGTCCACAAAAGGCATCTTAAAATGAAGTCCGGTTCCCCAGGTCCCAATATAAGCACCCAAGCGTTCCACAACGTAATTATGTGACTGTGGAACAATCTTAATACATGAAAGTGCAATTACAAAAACTAAAAATAATAGAAAACCTATTGCATATGGCATATTTATTGCCCTCCTTTTATTTAATTTATATCTGCAGGCTTCACAATCAGTTTTACACCGGAAACCTTACAAACTTTAACCATTTGATCTTTTGGAATAATGGAATCATCCACGCTTCTTGCACTCCATTCCATACCTTCCAGCTTAACTGCTCCCTGACCCTTTAAATTATCAATATCTTCTGTTACAACACCGACTTTTTCGACAATTTCTTCTACATTGGTCTTGGTTACACGACTATTTAATAATTTATGGGCGATTGGCCTTGTAAATACTAAAGTTATGGTAGTTACCACAAGAAATGCTGCAAGCTGTCCCCAGATTCCAAATCCCAGATAAGAAAAGATGGCGGCCGCGATTGCACCCATGGCAAACCAGATACTGGTAAGTCCTAATGTTATGATTTCAATCAGAATCAATCCTGCACTAATTAAAATCCAAATAATAGGATTCATAATTACCCCTCCTTTTTTATAGATAAATTTATGATATCATATTTCAAATAGAACGTAAATAATTATGTTTATTTTACCATATTTTCTATTTGAAATACGTTACTTTTTGCTTAACCCGCATTATAGCTTTCTTCTCATCCTTTTATTTTTCTCTTGCGAAAACCGGCAAGAAATGATAAAGTATTGAATTATATGATACCAGGGTCAAAAGGCATAGCAACCCGTAAGTATCTGACATTATTTTATGTCATTAAAGGAGGATGAGTTTATGCCAAATAGAACAAACAGTGCAATAAACCGAGCATTAGAGGGGCGTTTAGACAGATTGGCAGAATCTTGTTTAAAATCCGGCTCCATTGATTTAAACTTATATTCAGAATACGATGTAAAACGTGGTCTTCGTGATGCTAATGGTAAAGGTGTATTAACCGGTCTGACCGAAATTTCAGATGTGGTTTCCCATAAATTAATAGATGGTAACAAAATCCCTTCTGACGGTGAACTTTATTATCAGGGATACAATGTAAAAGATTTAATTGAGGGAGAAGAAAACGATTTATTCAAATTCGAAGAATCCACCTACTTATTATTATTCGGTGAACTCCCAACCAAAGCTCAGTTACAGGAATTTATTGAAATCCTTGGTGAAGCCCGTGAACTTCCGGAAAACTTTGTCCGTGATGTCATTATGAAGGCTCCTAGCCAAGATATGATGAATGTACTTCAAAAAAGTGTATTAACATTATATTCTTATGATTCCAATCCGAATGCCATTGACATTCCTAATATTTTAAAACAATCTTTAGCATTAATCGCACAATTTCCTTTGATTTCTGTTTATGGTTACCAGGCATACCGCCATTATTATCTAGATGACAGTCTAATAATCCATAATCCAAAAAAGGAACTTTCTACTGCGGAAAATATTTTAAGACTGCTTCGTGCAGATGAATCTTATACAGAACTGGAAGCAAGGGTACTTGATGTAGCATTAGTTATTCATGCAGAACATGGCGGCGGTAATAATTCTACCTTTACTACCCATGTAGTTTCTTCTTCCGGTACAGATACTTATTCTACCATCGCAGCTTCTTTAGGTTCACTAAAGGGTCCTAGACATGGTGGTGCGAATCTGAAAGTACAACAGATGTTCCGTGACATCAAGGCAAATGTGCCAGATTTATATGACGAAGATGCTTTAAGAGAATATCTTACTAAGATGTTAAATAAAGAAGTATTTGATAAGAGTGGTTTAATCTATGGAATTGGACATGCCGTTTATACCGAGTCTGACCCTCGTGAAGTCATTCTTAAGAAATATGCCAGAGAACTTTCCATTGAAAAGGACAGATTAGAGGAATTTGAATTTTATGAACGTGTAGAACGTATTGCAAAGGAACTCATTCAGTCCAGAAAGCAATTACACAAACCAATCTGTGCCAATGTTGATTTTTACAGTGGTCTTGTGTACTCCATGTTAGGTCTTCCGGAAGAATTATTTACTCCTCTTTTCGCCATCTCCCGTATTTCCGGCTGGTGTGCTCATAGAATCGAGGAATCAGTAAACAAAGGAAAGATTATCCGTCCGGCATATAAGTATGTAGGACAACACCGTGATTATATCAATGTAGCAGAAAGAGAACAAGGACTTCTCTAACTATAGCAAATATTTGTGATAAAAGAAAAACTGTCGGATAAACGTAAACTGTGTCCCCCATGTTAGACTGGTTTAACATTGGGAAAACACCAAAAAACGTTATCCGGCAGTTTATTTTTATTCATTTAAACCAACTGGCTATGTATGATTTCCAATACTTCTTTTAATTTATCGGCACTGATTTGTCCCGGAGCAGAAGCCTTTTTTCCGGCACCGAAGGTCAAACAGGAGCCAGTACTTTCTCCAATGATACGGCTTATCATACCTTCTTTTCCCATGGACATCGTAATAACCGGAGACTGCAATTCTTCTTTTATCTCGCTTGTAATACTTAATAAATCATACACATCTTCCATGGAATTCGGCATAACTGCAAGTTTTACAACATCTGCACCAAATTCTTTCATTCTTCTTAAACGCAGTTTCATTTCTTCCCGCTCGGGTGTTTTCTGAAAATCATGATTTGAAAAAATCGTACAAATGCCTTGTTCCTTTGCCTTTTGGACTAAGCTTTTACATACCTTTTCTCCCATAAATAATTCCACATCAATGGCATCCACCAATGCTTCTTCTAATAGCCACAGATACAGGCTTTCATATTCTGCTGCATCCAATTCCCGTTCTCCGCCCTCTGCCTTGGTTCTAAATGTGGCAAGGACTGCGGTATCTTCTTCCATCTTCCGTACTGTTTCCAAGGCTTTTTGCAAAAATTCTTTTTCCAGACTTTCAAAATAATCCAAACGTACCTCTATAATATCATGAGGAAGATTCCTAAGATTCTCCATTTGTTTTTCCACCTGTTCTAATGTTTCTGCCACAAGGGAAACACAGATTTTCGGCATTCCTTCCCCTAATGTAATATGTTTCATCTTTACTGTTTTCATGGTTTCTAATTCCTTCCTGTTAAGTAACTGTTCACACGTGAACAGCTACTTAATTATAACTTTTCTCCTATGTTTTTGCAACCTCCCGATTGACAATGATTGGATTTCGTTTTATGATGATAATGCTATTTTAACTATCATTAAATAATATAAAAAACATAAGAAATGAAAGGATATTTTACTATGATACCTATTACCGGACATACCAAATTAACAGGACTTTTAGGTACTCCTGTTTCTCATAGCATTTCCCCAATGATGCACAATGAAGCCTTTTCCCAACTGGGACTGGATTATGTTTACCTTTGTTTTGACGTTGGCACTGATACTCTAAAAACCGCTGTAGAAGGGTTAAAAGCCATTGGCATTCGTGGTTTTAACTGTACCATGCCGGATAAAAATTTGATGTGTGAATTGGTTGACCACTTAAGCCCTGCTGCCAGAATGATTGGTGCAGTAAACACCGTTTTAAATGAAGATGGCATACTGACAGGCTACAACACGGACGGTATGGGCTATATGCAAGCTGTAAAGGATGCAGGACATGATATCATCGGTAAAAAAATGACCTTATTAGGAGCCGGCGGTGCTGCTACTGCCATCTGCGTTCAGGCTGCCTTAGATGGTGTAAAAGAAATCAATATTTTCTCCATCAAGGATGCTTTCTGGAGTCGTGCCGAACACCTGGTAGATACCATTAACAAGGATACCAGTTGTAAAGCACAATTATTTGACCTTGCAGATAAAACAGAACTTTCAAAAAGCATTTCAGAAAGCCAGATTCTTACCAATGGTACCAGCGTAGGAATGGCACCAAACACCGACAATTGTATCATTGAAGATATGTCCAGATTCCCAGATGATTTGATTGTTTCCGATGTTATTTATAACCCTAGAGAAACCAAATTTCTTCGTCTTGCAAGAGAACGTGGATTACAGACCTTCAATGGACTTTATATGCTTTTATATCAAGGTGCAAAAGCCTTTGAAATTTGGACGGGAAAAGAAATGCCTGTAGATATTATCAAAGAAAAATATTTTTCCTAAGACATAATAAAGTAAAAAGCAATCAGAAAGATTTGACCTCTAAAACTTCTTTCCTGATTGCTTTTTCTTATCTTACCTAACTTTTTCTTTTTGATTATTTACCCTCAACGATATTTTCTGCTTTGTCACTCTCATTGCTGATGGATAAAATTACATATACACCTTCCTGGTATACAATAGCTTCTTCTAATTTCTCAACTTCTTTTGGAATATAACTTTCAAAGCTTGCCTTTTGTGCTGCCACACGTTCTGAAAGCTTTTCTTCGATTGCCTCAGCAGTGGCTTTATCTTTCGCCTTAATTACAGTAATTTCTTCCGCAGTCGCCCCTGTACTTACATAAGCTTCATATTCCTCAATATCATCTTCAGCAATTCCATATATCATCTGGAACATATTGCCTTCCACCTGAGTTAATTGGTCTTCGTAAGTAATGTCATTTAATAAACTTTGTGCCATCGTATGCACATCAATTACTCTATCTTCTTTTTTTTCTCTGGAACAACCGGTTACGGTAAACAGTGTCAAACACACCATCATTGCTGCTATTATCTTTTTCATTTTATTCCCTTTCTTTTTTCTTTCCACCGTTTCATCTTCCTCTTCTATGGATTTTCTTTTAAAAATTCCAACCATTTCATACAAAATTCTTTGTTTGGATGTACCCCATCCACACTGGCTTCTTCCGGCAGACAACCAATATCATTTGCCAAAGCGGAACCTACTGAAAGATAGGTAGTCCCTGTATCCAGTGTCATTTGAAAAATCACTTCGTTGAACGTAGCAATTTGCACATTATTTACATAATCTCCTTTTGCAGACCTGGATTCAGATACCGGTAAAATACTCTGTACATATATCTTCGCCTCCGGCTGAAGTTCCTGTATGGTGTGTATTATTTCAGTATATTTTGCACCAAATTCCTGTGGGTCCGGCCATCCTAATTCATTGGCTCCAAACATTACATAAACACGTTTGAATTGCTGCTGGCTTAAAGCATCTCTAAGATTTCCCTTTGCTCCATTTGGCAAAGTAAATACTGCATCTGTCATGGCAGTGGAAACATTGATTCCCTTTTCACAATAAAAATGTGAATTGCCAAGACCTGCTCCTATCATAAATGCCTGGGTTCTTGAATCACCAATAAAAACCGCATCACTGAAATCTTCCATATATTCCGGTTCGGAAGTTTCTTCTGGATTCGCCGCCTCTTCCGATGCATCTGCCAAATCACCTTCCTGGGATGTGATTTCCTCAGAACCATCTCCCTCACTGGTAGAAATGTCCTCAGATAAAGTATCTTCTGATGAAGTATCCTTATCTATGGTATCTTCCGAAGAACTTTTTCCCTTCGTCTGGTCTTTTTCTTTTTTATCATACCCGATTCTTCCCACAAATATGCCAAGCACAAAGGCAACAGCCAAAGCTACTATCATACATATCACATGGATAATTTTTCTTTTTCTTTTCTTTTTTCCCCTATCTATGTACATCTTAAATCCTCTTTACTAAATTTTGTCCAATACTCTATAGTATAATTCCTTTTATTTTAGAAGTAAAGAGAAAATTTAAGAACTTTTACGAATTAACCGTAGAAAAATATGGAAAACCAAGTCTTCCAACCTTTTTCCTTACAAAAGATACAAAGTTACTGTACACTCGTGCCTCGTGAACAGTAACATATAAACTATAGTACCACTTCTTATATCAAAGTTTCCATTCCTACTTTTTGTGGCACCATTCCGCAGGACTGATAAAATTTCATTGCATTCTCATTTAAACTCCAAACATTTAGGGTAACATTATAACATTCCTGTTCTTTTGCAAAGGCAAGAACTGCATCATAAAGGGTTTTTCCGATATGTTTTCCTCTCTTTCTCTCATCCACACACAAATCATCAATATATAAAGTTTTAATGTCTGTTAAAACTGCATTCTCCTTATGTTGTTGAAAGATGCAAAAAACATATCCTAATACATAATCATTTTCATCCACTGCTACAAAAACCGGACGTTTTTCATCTTCTAATATTTCCATTAACTCTTCATTGGAATACTTTTTAGCCCCCAATTTAAACAAATCCGGCCTTCCTTTATGGTGTACCATGCATACCTGTAATAATAAATCATTGATTCTATTTAAATCTTTTCTTTTCGCTCTTCTGACATTCATTTCTGTTCTTCCTCCGTTTTATGGTGCTATCTGTACAGTAACAAATTATACTATAAAACTTTCTTAAGGACAATATGTTACTATGATGATTGCTACTGTTCACACGAGCAGTAACACATGAATTTGTGGGTAGAAATGGGATTGTTTTTTCGAATGATTTATGGTATAATTTTACATACTGTAACATGTTTCGTTTGCAACGATTCTAAAAGACAAAACCATTTCTAAAATCATTCTTATAGCCTTTATTTTAGGGAACATAAGAATCAGATAACGCTTTTGTCTTTGAAAGTATATATTATTTTTATGAAAGGGAGAATATTATGAGATTAGTTACCCGTTCCGATTTTGATGGACTTGCCTGTGGTGCTCTTTTAAAAGAAGCAGGCATTATTGATTGTTGGAAGTTTGCACACCCTAAGGATCTTCAGGATGGATTGATTCCTGTAGATGAAAACGACTGTCTGGCGAATGTACCTTATGTTCCAGGATGCGGTCTTTGGTTTGACCATCATTCTAGTGAACACGAACGTAATGAATTAAAGGGTAAATACAAGGGTGAAAGCCGTATCACTCCATCCTGTGCCCGTATCATCTACGAATACTATGGTGGAAAAGAACGTTTTCCTCAGTTTGATGAAATGATGGAAGCAGTAGATAAGGTAGACTCCGGTAATCTTACTTTAGATGAAATTATGAATCCTACCGGCTGGATTTTAATCGGATTCCTTATGGACCCTAGAACCGGACTTGGTCGTTGGAGACAATTTACCATTTCCAACTATCAATTAATGGAAAAATTAATGGATGCCTGTCGTACCATGACTACAGAAGAAATTCTGGAACTTAGTGACGTAAAAGAAAGAATTCAGGTATATAACGAACAGACAAAGAATTTCGTAGAGATGGTTCGTAAATATACCCGCGTAGAGGGAAATGTTATCATTTCTGATTTGCGTGGAGTTGACCCTATCTATACCGGTAACCGCTTTATGATTTATAGCTTGTATCCGGAACAAAACATTTCTGCATGGATTGTAAGCGGACGTGGCGGTATTGGTTGTTCCGCAGCCGTTGGATACAGCATTCTTAACAGAACCTCCGATATTGATGTAGGAAGCCTTATGTTAAAATATAATGGCGGTGGACATAAAGCTGTGGGAACCTGTCAGTTCTCTGATGAAAATATGGAAACAGAACTTCCTAAGATGTTAAAAGAACTTTGCGAATCAGCAAATGCATAACGCAATCTAAATATTTCTGATATACATAAGAGCTATCTCACTTGAAATTTTCATTCATGGGATAGCTCTTTTTTTGTTAAAATGACGACAAAAAAACAGGTGACATATTTCCATGTCACCTATCCTACTTCTATTTACTTCACCGATTGTTCTTCCGGCTCGTTTTATTTCTGGTATTTCTCAAACTGTTGCACCAGTTCATTTACTTCATTCAGTAATCTCTTTGCCTGCTCTGTTTGTTTCTGATTCTGTAAACTTCTGTTTTCCACATCTTTTGCACTTTCAGAAACCGCTTCACTACTATCAGACAACTGATTAATATTTTCAATAATAGTATCGTTGGAATGCACCAGATTCTCAATCTTTGCATTAATATCTTCAACACGTTGGTTCAGTGTAGTAATATTTTTTTGTACCGCACTAAATCCATCCGAAGCATCTGCAACCTTTTTATTCTGCTGATTCATGGCATTAATAGATCTTTGCACAATTTCTGAAGCTTCCTGGGCATTCTTGTTTAACTCCTCAACTATATTAGCAATTCTCTCTGTAGATTGTCTGGTTTCTTCCGCCAAATTTCGAATCTGATCTGCTACCACTGAAAATCCTCTTCCAGCTTCACCAGCTCTGGCACTTTCAATGGATGCATTCAATGCCAGTAAATTCGTCTGGCTGGAAATATTAAAGATTACCTCTGTAATTTCTTGTACTTCTTTCGCCTTTTTCTGCAGTTCATCCATAGAAATGACTACTTTTGAATTGGTCTCATTCATCACTTCTGCATCATTTCGAATAGAGTCTACAATCTTCATATTTTTCTCCAACAATTCTGCTGAAGAAGTAGCTGCCTCAACCATAATCTTAGCATTTTCGGCTGTTTCTTCAATATCTTCATTAATGCTTTCGGTCATTCTGGTCTGTTCCTGTACACTTTCCACAGTTTTCTGTGTTCTGTCAGAAATATCTGCAATGGCACTATGTACGATGTCAGAATCATTTTGCACACTTTCAATTAATTCATTCGTTTCAGACACACCTTTTTTAACTTCTTTGGAAATTGAAAGGATATCCTTCAACATATCATTTTGTACATCCTGTTCATCTTTTAAGGAAAAGAGCATATCGTCGCTAAATTTACCAGAAAGCTTAGCTATAATATGTATTACAAGAATAATCTCAGTGTGAACTACCAGACTGATGAAATAGGTATTATCACCACCAAACAGCCATCCCTTGGCCCCCCATACAATATACCGTAAAATAGTAGTACCAAGAACTAACAAAAACATAATTTTCTCAAATTTCTTATCATAATATAAAATCGTGGCAATGACCAACGGATATATGTAGAAACTTACCATTACGTTGGATCCGGTTACCATAATAAACAGCCAGCCAATAAAAAAGCTACTTAGCATAATATATTTCAGTTTTACGCTTTTTTTGTTTTTCAAATAAACAACCCAGTTTACAATGGTACCAATAATCAGCACAATCAAAGGAAAGATTCCTAATTTTCCAAAGTCCGTCTTAATCGCAAATGACTGAATCACCAATGCCAAAATAAGTAACAATTCAATAAAAGTTAAACTTACCATGGTGGTCTGGTTTACTTTGGCAACACGGTTCGTGGCATCGCTGTATTTTCGCTGCACCTTATTTTGTGTGTTTTCTTCTTTCATATGCATACCTCCATATCTTTTTCCGATTCGGTATTTTGTCAATTTTAACATTCTCTCCACAATCACTAAGACTATAAAAACTAACAAAAAAAAATATCGATTTCGGCATTTTTTAATGTATACTGCTAATGTGTCGATAAGTTTCATATTGTACACTTGGCAATTGTTACTAAATATTATAACATAAAAAATAACTTTCTACCACAATTAAATGCAAATTTCTTTTGATTCATTTCAAAAGAAAAAAACGAACTTATTGTCCGTTTTTTTCTTATCATAGTTTTTTAGTGAACTAACATTCTCTAAAGTCAGATGCCCCTTGCTAATGATGGTAACCTATCATTTTTTCTGTGTAATCATCCAGTATTTTCTTCCATTTCTGGTATTCTTTTTCTGACAATTCATTGGATTTATATAATTCTTCTAACCGTATTTCAGCCTGTTTTCGTGCAGAAATTGCCAGGTCTTTATAGTTATTTTCCAGATTTATCTGTATTTCATGAAAGAGATTTTCAACTTCTTTTTCAACCTTTTTCTTTGCTTTATTCCCGAACATCTACTACCTCTCCTAATACTTTTCCTATGCTGTCATTTATTACAAGGTCTGCCTCTGAATCCATAGGGGTAATATCCCGATTGATTAAAACCAGATTTTTTCCTTGAAAATATTGGATAAGACCTGCTGCGGGATACACCGTAAGAGATGTTCCTCCAATGATTAGAGTATCTGCCTGCCGGATATGTTTTACTGCTCCATCTAAGGTATCCTGGTCCAGCCCTTCTTCATATAAAACCACATCCGGTTTGATGATTCCACCACATTCACATTTAGGAACTTCTTCTCCTTGGTATACTTCCTCTAAACCATAGAATTTATGGCATTTCATACAGTAATTTCTATGCACACTGCCATGTAATTCATAAACAGCCTTGCTGCCTGCTGCCTGATGAAGTCCATCGATGTTTTGGGTAATTACCGCCTTAAGTTTTCCCATTTCTTCTAACTTCGCCAATGCCTTATGGGCATCATTTGGTAATACATCTTTTAACAATAGCTTTTCCCGGTAAAATTTATAAAATTCTTCTGGATTTCTCATATAAAAAGAATGACTTAAAATCGTTTCCGGCGGATATTGATATCGTTGATGATAAAGTCCGTCTACACTCCGAAAATCCGGAACTCCACTTTCCGTAGAAACCCCTGCTCCACCAAAGAAAACAATATAATTACTCTTATCAATAATTTTCTTTAATTTACTTACTACTTCGCTCATATTTACCTCCATTCCAAAAAACTTCCATATCCACTTCGTTATTAGTTACTGTTTAAATAGTAATTTTTATTATTCTAAGTTTATCATGAATAAAACGACATAACAACATTCTTTTCCTAAACGAAAGGAAAAAAATTTTATCCTTGACAAAATTCTCTTTATCATGTTATGATTTGCTTCCCTCTTTTTCGAGGGAATACAATTAAATATCCTACCTTCGGTATCTGCCTGGCACAATCCAGCAGAACCAGACCGACTTGGCAAGATATGAAAATATAACTACCAGGAGGAAGCAAACATGATTACGATGGAACACATTTGTAAATCATACAAGATTGCAAAACGAAACGCAGGATTGAAAGAAGCCTGTAAATCATTCTTTCGCCGGGAGTATGAAGAAATTCATGCCCTAAAGGATGTCAGTTTCACCATTCAGGATGGAGAAATGGTTGGCTACATCGGTCCCAATGGAGCAGGAAAAAGCTCCACTATCAAAATTCTAAGCGGAATATTAACACCGGATTCCGGTACCTGTCTTATCAATGGACACATTCCATGGAAGAACAGAACGGAGCATGTAAGGGAAATTGGTGTTGTCTTCGGACAGCGTTCTCAATTATGGTGGGATGTTCCGGTCATAGACTCCTTTTTATTATTAAAGGATATCTATTCCATTCCCGACCACACTTATCGGTCAAATTTAGATGAACTAACAGAACTACTAAACTTAGGAGATTTACTACGTTCTCCTACCAGACAACTATCCTTAGGTCAGAGAATGCGTTGTGAGGTTGCAGCTTCATTGTTACATAGCCCTAAGATTCTATTCTTAGATGAACCTACCATTGGTCTGGATGCTGTTTCGAAACTGGCTGTCCGTGATTTTATCAAGAAGCAAAACGAAATTCACAAAACCACAGTCATATTAACTACCCATGATATGCAGGATATTGAAGCCTTAACCAAACGAATCATTCTAATTGGCAAAGGTCAGATTCTTTTGGATGGTTCTTTATCTGACATTACCAAAGGGAATGCCCATATTGATGAAACAGTTGCCGAACTTTATCGTTCCTATGATATTTAGGGGGTGCTGACATGAAAAAATATCTTTCTTTTTTTCGCTTACGTTTTTCCATGGGACTGCAATACCGCACCGCTGCCTTAGCCGGTATTGTTACCCAGTTTGCCTGGGGTGGGATGGAAATATTGATTTTTAAAGCATTTTATGAGGCAGATGCCAGTGCTTTTCCCATGACTTTTTCCGCTACCGCATCTTATATCTGGATGCAGCAGGCTTTTCTAGCCTTTTTCGCTGCCTGGATGCTGGAAAATGAAATTTTCGATAACATTGTAAACGGGAATATCGTCTATGAATTATGTCGCCCCATTAAAATTTATCATATGTGGTTTGCCAGAAGCATTGCAAATCGTTTATCAAGAGCAGTTTTAAGATGTTTTCCAATTCTCATTGTCGCTGCTTTTTTGCCAGAACCTTATGGACTTTGCCCTCCTGCAAGCCTGCTTCATTTTCTTATTTTTGTGATTACATTGTTATTGGGGCTTTTTGTCACCGTATCCTTTTGTATGCTGGTCTATTCCCTTACCTTTTTTACCATTTCACCCCAAGGGTTAAGAATGCTTTTTACCACCTCTGTGGAGTTTTTTGCAGGTGCTGTGATTCCACTACCCTTCTTTCCTGAGAAGATTCAATATGTCATGGAATTTCTCCCTTTTGCCTCTATGCAAAATGTGGCATTACGAATTTACAGTAGAAGTATGAGCAATGAGGCAATGCTAAAAGCCATCCTGCTACAATTATTCTGGCTTTTCGTAATCACTGCCTTTGGTAAAAAATTATGCAGCATTGCGGAAAAAAGAATTACAGTACAAGGAGGCTGACATAACTATGAAAACAAAACAAATAAGTCCGTTAAAACTATACCTGCATTACATATCCATTAACATCCGAAGTATGATGCAATACAAAACATCCTTTATTCTTACCGCCATTGGGCAATTTCTGGTATCCTTTAATGTATTTTTAGGTGTATTTTTTATGTTCCAGCGTTTTTCCAATGTGAAAGGATTTGAATATAGTGAGATAGTACTTTGCTTTTCCATTATGTTGTTAGAATTTTCATTGGCAGAAATGTACGCCAGAGGCTTTGATGTCTTTCCCGATATGGTAAGAAATGGTACTTTTGACCGGGTACTGGTACGTCCAAGAAGTGAAATTCTTCAGGTACTGGGAAGCAAATTCGAACTTACCCGCATTGGAAGGATGTTACAGGCAGTAGTAATGTTGATTTATGGAGTTACGAAAAGTCATGTAAACTGGAGTGTTTCAAAAGTGCTAACTGTTATTTTTATGCTGATTGGCGGCACCGCTCTTTTTACCGGTATTTTTCTTATTTATGCTGCATTATGCTTTTTTACCTTAGATGGCCTGGAATTTATGAATGTTCTAACAGACGGTGCAAGAGAATATGGGAAATACCCTGTCAGCATCTATGGAAAAAGGATGTTACAATTAACTACTTTTGTAATCCCTTATGCCCTGGTACAATATTATCCATTGCTTTACATTTTGGATAGAACTTTAGAACCTTTTTATATTTTCCTTCCTTTGCTGGCTATCTTATTTCTAATTCCTTGTTATGGTTTATGGAGATTTGGAGTCCGTCACTATAAATCCAGTGGCTCATAAAAATTCAAATAAAAACTCCGAAGGCAGACCGGGGGCTTTTCCCTTATCTGCTTTCGGAGTTTTATCAAATCTCACTTTTTTATGAAATCCTCTTTTGTTCCATTCCATTTAGCACTCTTAAAATAAGACCTAACACATAGGTAAGAGTCAAAATCACGACTGCCCAGATGATACTCATGTAAATCGGTTGTTCATATACATATAAAAATGGATATGGACCTTTTAATACTTTTACCAGATTCAATATTACCATCACCACTGCATAAATGATGGTTGGAATCAGAGCCAGTACATTATCCCTTACCGTAATTTTTCTTTCTTTTTCAAAAACACAAAATGAAAAAATCATAATCAGAGGACAAAAAACATGATGATAAATATTCGCAGGACCGAATATGTAGTGGTCCACAGACTGTATCCCATCCATAGGAATTAACACAGCTACTACCACCACAAAAGTTACTGCAAGGCAATTACAGGTAACGAACTTTAATTGCTTTAGCCATCTTGGGAAAGCAGTATCTTTCTGATTAAAATTCCGGATATAATATACCACATACAGTAAGCTTACCACCAATGCCAAAACATTACTTAACACCGTATAAAACCTTAAATTTAAAATGCCACCCTTTCGGAAACTGTGATAAGCTCCTAACACTTCCATGCACATTACCATCAAGTTTAATATAATTGCTACTACTTTTTTGATTTTACTTCTCTTTACCATGATACCTCCTAAATACAGAACAAATTTATAACACGGTATCAAGGACAAAATACCTTTTTGTCCCAATATTACAACATAGGAGTTGCATCATTTTATTTATTGCCTTTTTTTCTTTGCTTTATACTAATATAAGAAGACAAATCCCTACACAAATTATAAGTTTCCAGTCCATAGATAACCATATCTTCTTCTTCCTGGATTCTTACAACTTTTCCTTTTAAATCAATATAATGTCCCATATCCTCAAAGTTTATGGCAAGTTTATCACCAAGATTTAATCCTAATTCTTTTTTTCGGTCAGTGATAGAAAAGCCGGATAGACTGATATCTCTTACTGTGACCTGCTGAGGTGTTTTCCCAGTCATGCTAAGAGTCGCAACAGCCGCCACACTTACCCGGAAACATCCTCTTCTATTATGTCTGTTTCCTTCCGAAAAGACCTGCATCGCATAATCTTCCCTGTAATTTACTACCTTTACATTACGCCATATGATAGGTACACCATCATCATACGAATATTCCATATCAATCCGGACATTATCAAAATTTAATCTTCTTTTAGTGTCATATTCCAAAGAAATAAGGGCGATATCTTCCCTTACATGCTGCTTCAGTACTGCACCCATCTGCATATTATTCTCGCTATTATAAATCTGCAGAGTAATCTGACTTCCTTCTTCTATTTCGGATAACTTAATTCCCAAGCCGTCACCTCCAAAAATATATCTCATTTTATTGTATCATATTTTTGAAAAATATCCTACACTAATTCAATAAAAATTTTTAAATACTTTTCCTACTCAAGCATTGTCATCTTTTTACTTCTTCGATTTTGCACTGATGTTCTTTTTTCTTTTCATCATAGTTAATCCCTACCAACAAAAGGTTTCCCTTATATTTTTTCAAAACCTGCACATACTTTTTCTCTTTAATCTGACCTATCGCACCTTCTGCCGTTCGATTCCACTTTAATTCTATCACCATTGCCGGTTTATCAGAATCTTTCCTAGGAAGAAATACCACATCGGCATACCCTTTTCCTGTAGGCAGCTCGCGTACAATGGTATACTCATTGATGGCATTGTAGTATGCCAAGGAAATAACACAACTTAAAGCATTCTCGTTATTGTAATTAAGAATGGATGTATTTTCCATATGCACTTTATCGATTCCTTTGGCTACTGCCTCTTCATCTCTTCGCCAAGTCGCTTTTAGCAATTCATCCGAAGCAGTAATTGCTTCTAATACATAATTCCAATTACTTTTCTTTATCGCACGAACGAAAGCCGCACGAACCTCTTCATTTGGAATAGATACCTCCTGTTTTTCTGCATTATATGCCAAATATCCAAGATGTACAAGCACTGTTAAAACATCATCTTTACTCTGAAAATGTATCATATCATTTTCAAATGTATTAGTATCAATTTTACAGTTCCCACCTGCTATCATTTGTATAATAGCGTCCTTTAATCCATCAAAATTCATAGTAATATAATTTTTTAAAGATTCATAGGTTTCTGTACTCGTCCAATAATTGCTTATTTTTTTTCTCCTTATAGAATCAACCACCGATTTAGGATTATATATATGCAAATTTTCATTAAGATAATATCCGTCGTACCACCTTTTAGCTTCTTCAAAGTCCATTCCGTATTCTTGATATAATGAAATTACCTCGTTCTCGGTGAATCCAACAAATTCCGCCAGCATATCAGGCTCCAGCATTGTAAACTCATCGAAATTATTTAAAGCCGATTCTGTTCCATATTTCTTAATTGGTAAAATTCCTGTCATATAAGCAAGTTTTAAAAATTTTTTAGAAGGAGCATTCTTAAATAATCCCCGAAGTAAAGTAATATACTCTTTCTGTGCTATTTCATCTGTTTTATTTTCACGAAAAATTGCATCCCATTCATCAATAATAACAATAAATTTTACACCATATATATTATTAATTTGAGCCAACACATGTGGTAATTTATTTTCAACTGCATTTACTACCCCTGGATAATTTTCTTTTAATTCTTCAATAATAAAATGTTGTATATTTTCAACTGTATCCATTGCAGAAATAGATTGACCTTGAAAATGGTTTATATCGATGTGCAACACATCATATTTATTTAAATGTTTTTCAAAATCCTGATTTTCAGAAATTTTCAATCCCTGAAATAATTCTTTTGAATTACAACTTTTATCATAATAGGAAACCAGCATCTCTGCTGCTATAGATTTTCCAAAACGTCTTGGTCTGCTCACACAAATATATCTTTGCTCTGTATCCAGTACTGAATTGGTGTATTCCAACAATCCCGTTTTATCTATATATATTTGAGAACGTACTGCACTTTTAAATCCTTCATTCCCCGGATTTAAGTAAATTCCCATTCCTATCATCCTTTCTGATTTTATTCTCCCTCATCATTCTTTTCTTAAGTCTTCATGACTACAACTTTTTTGAACTATTCCTTCTTTCCTGCCATGAACAGTCATATATTTTAACTATAGCATAAAAAAAATTTCTTGTCACTGTAATTTAACTCAAAAGATTGCGTAAATTTACCTTCGGATTTAATAGGGTAGAGTTACCCACGATGCTCTGATAAAGTATCAGGCAATGACTTGTGGTTCTACTTTACTCCATATTCACTTATTATGCAAGTCTATATTGCCCCTTTCAGGGCAGATTCCAGCTTAGTCCTCTTAGGTGTTCTTTTAAGCTGTGTTCCAATATCTGTAAAGGACTAAGCCACAAGTGGTGCGAAGCATCCTTGACAGATATTGGAACACAGCCATTTTATAGTTAAGAGGACTAAGCCTAACTTTGATATTTCATATCTTTACAATCCCCATACATGCGAATTAAAGTATATTACTTTTTTATTTTGCATTGACATACTGTGTGATATACTCTCCACATATTTTCCCAGTTCTCCATGTCTGTTTTTTTCGGAGGTTAGTATCTGACTACTACTTAACACTTCGTATTCAGCACCAGCCGCTTTAGGAAGCTCTTTAGCCTGATATCTTACAAGTTCCAGCATATCTCCACCATTTAAATTGTACGCTCTTAACTGTGACATTTTTTCGGCGCCTTTCTTACTCCATCCCATCGGTCTGGAACTCATCCGGCTGGAAAGTACATGGCTTACATGACCCTCTGTACTGCTTCCTTTTACGCCGTCTTTATGTTTCAGTCTGAGTTTTGCCGCTGTCCAGTTGAATAAAATATATTCCTTTGCTTCTTCCATTCTTTTTCGCCCAGTTTCTCCTTCCAGGTAACCCTCAAGTTTATCAACCAGTTCCTCAAAGTCCTTTTTCGTCTTGCTCCGGATTGCTTTTCTTAATTCTTCTGCAGCATCTTTCTGACTGTCTTTCATATGACTTGTCAGTTTAGTCAGATATTTTTCCAGATGGAACTCATCCAATACGTGAGTGATTCCTGCTATCCGTTTCATTCCTGCCTTTATCCAGCTTCCTCCATCCGAATTCACATATATCTTTTTTACATATTTTAAATCATAATGACTGTCCAGATACTTATATATTTCATCCCAGAACTTTTTATTTCCTTCACCGGTACTTACACTGCAAAAATAATAAGGATTTACCAGACGATGTCTTTTCCCCTGTGGTGATTCATTTTCGATCCCTTCGTAAACATACACAAGTTTTGTAATCAGGCAGTTGTTCTTCTGGTGGTTCCCGTTTTCTGTTAAATCTCCTTTTTTTCTTGGAACTGAAGAGATATATGATCTTCATCCGCATCAATATAAAGATATTCCACCTTCTTTTTCTGTTCCGGTTCTTCTTTTGAAGGAAATTTAAGCTGGTGGATTTTATTTTTCACTGTCTGCTTACTGACATCCGTTGTCAGGCTTGCCGCTTCTCCACCACGACGATACGAAGTCTGTACTGCCTCCTCCAGCATTTTTGCTTCCGCGTCCTCTGTCATTCTTTGATGTGGAGCTAACCCGATTATTCTATCAACAAGATATTCGCTTTCTCCGGTTTCCTTGTTACAGAATAATGTTTTATTGAATGTGATATCTCCCAGAGAGGTTGTAAGCTGTTTGCTACTATGCTTTTCTACTACCCATTTTTCACGTCTTAATGCACTTTTTCGAAGCATCATATCCATAGCTTCCAGAGACTCTTTTATCATCTCAAGTCCCAGTTTATGAAGTTCATCTGTAATCCCAAAAACATACTCTGCCAACTTGGTTGGATCTTTCATAAATTTATCTTCTAATTTTTCAAATTTACTGATGCATTTTTCTTCAAAATATCTTATACTATTAATCATAGAGGACACCTTCCTTTGTTTTAGTTCGTCGCTAAATACTTTATCACAAAGTGGTGTCCTCTTCCTTATTTTCCCGAATAAAATTTTACGCTAGCAGTCCTAATTCAAATATGTTGAATTCATCAATAAGACATATGAGTGTATCATAAAAATGCTGGATTATACAAGATTTTATGCTACCTGTCTTTCGGAGTTGAATAAAAAAAATAGTGCTAAGCCACAGATTAAAACCTGTGACTCAGCACTTTATTTATTTCTTCATTTCCTAAAAAATATGATGTTAGAGGAAGTCCTGTGAAGTCGGTTAAGTCTTTTATAAAGGATGACTTTCTGGTGAGATTTATATATTTTCGTTCAGATATCTGTGCTACACGAAAATCACGTATAAAATCAAATATTTCTTCTGTACCATAGTTATCGTTTAAAGTATGTATTTGAAATAGTCTTGTAAGCAATACCACAAGATAACAAATGAGAAAGTGTCCGATAATGGTATCTTCTTTTTGAAGATATACAGGTCTTGCATCAAGCTGGGATTTCATAATGCGAAAAGATTCCTCTATTCTCCAAAGGTTGTGATAAGCAGCATATATTTCAGATGCAGACATACGGGTTTCTGAAGTTACAATCATGTTGTAACCAGCAAGCTGTTTTGCTTTTTCGATGGCTTTATCATTCAATTCTACTTTGACTTTTCCGTCAGTTTTTTCTCCTTTTTTATCAGCAGAAATGAAAGGTAGCTGCGAATGTAAGTAGAATAACTATTTAGGGTATGATCAGTAAGACCGCGAAGTGAGATCATTTCACGATAAAGATTAAGATATTTGTCCATAATGGAACCTCCTTAAAATGATTGTATATAATAAAATATAATAAACAATCATTTTAGGGCGGAGGACGAATAAAAAAATAAAATATTTTGTTGTTGTTAAGTTTTGAAAAAAATGTTATCATAGTCATAGCAGTTGGCGGTATTTGTGTGATGTTTTGTGTCGTAACTTAACAATACTACAAATATACAAAAACTGCTATTTTTATTTTAAAATAGTGGGAAATTTATTGTAACTTTGGCTAGCCGTCGCGCTAGCGACTTGGT
>JAFQCI010000155.1 GCA_017416505.1 Lachnospiraceae bacterium | reverse complement strand
TACTTATCTTGTATTTCTAATGTGACTTATCTAGTAGTGGTATTGCAATATGATCATTGAAAAATTGAATCAGCGGCCCCATAAAAAAAGCAGTAATTATCGTACCAATACCGGCAATGGTAGGCACTTGTGCAAGAGTTCCGCCGGAGAATAAAAAGATTCCCACACCTAAGAGTACACATACCAAATCACAGCAAATACGAATATATTTGAATTGACCTAAGTTCCATTTTCCAGATAAAACAATGGCTACGGCATCGTAGGTAGAAACACCTAGATTTGCAGTCATATATAAGGAGGAGCCAAAGCAAATAACTACAATGCCTATAATTAGGCAGAGAATTCGTATGGGCAGTGAAGGCGCAGGTAACCAAATCTGTAAAAATTCATAGGTAAATTGTGTGATATAGCCCAGCAAAAACAGATTAATAAAGGTAGCGATACCAATATTGCGACGATCGGCAAACAAGCTGAATGTTAATAATGCCAGGTTCACCAACACATATAGCGTACCGAAAGGGATGGGAATCCAGTTGTCCAATCCACTCATCAGTGATTGAAATGGGTCTACCCCTAAAGCTGCAATTTTGAATACACCAACACTGATAGCACAAATGAGAACGCCGGCTAATGACATGAAAATTCTTCTTGTTTTCATAGTTAATCCCCTTTTTCTTGTGTTTATATTTGTTTTAAAATAGTTTACCATGGATAGAAAGGAGGCGCAAGAAATAGGGGGCTTTATATATTTATAAAACTGGCATAATAAAAAGATTATGTTATAATTTTTTTTTTGAATTTTAGATGGTTTAATACAAAAGATTATTTTATTGATTAAAGAAAAAAGTTCTAAAATAATAAGATGAAAATATATATATTTTAGTGGACATGTATGGTGCGTAACGTGTTGAATATTTTCTATAGTTAGTATAAAATATGGTTAACGTAAGGTAATAATAAGGACTATGGTTGGTGAAGGTATGAGAGTAGAAATTAGTAATTTGGCAAAAATAAAAAAATTGAATGCTAAAGTCGATGGTATTACAGTAATTGCAGGTGAAAACAATACTGGTAAAAGTACAGTAGGAAAGGTTTTGTTTGCATTATTTAATTCTACAGTTGATTTGCAAAAAAGAGTAATGAATTACAGAAAAAGTCGTATTTTCACTATTCTTAGAAAAGGCGTTGAGGATATACTATCATCTTCTGAGGATGGTTATTTTAATAGGATACATGCTAATAGAAGAAGAATGGATACAATAGCTTCAACATTATTAGAACAGAATATGTATAAATATGATAAAGAAAAAATTCATTCACTCGTATCAGGATTTTATGAAACAATAGGATTGTTTAATGAAAGTAATAAAGCTTATGAAAAAGTAAGGGATATAACGGAACAAATTGTACAGGTTTTCGAAGTAGAGGACGAAAAAGTATATAATCTGCTCGTTGAAAAATATTTTTCAGGAACATTTAATGGACAAATAAATAATATTTATTTTAATGACAAAGAGGCTACTGTTGACTTGATAATTCATGATACTCAGCATTTGAAGATAAAAATCCAAAACAATAAATGTGAAATTGAAAAAATGGATTTTAAAACAATGCATGATGCAGTGTATATTGATAGTCCTTTTTCTGTAGATAAACTAAATAGATATATGTATTATGATAATAATTACATAGAAGCGATGTTAATTGAAAAACTAACAAAAGAAAAAGAAACGAATTTAATAGAGGAAATCGTAGTATCAAATAAGATAGAAGAAATAATGAAAAAATTAAATGATGTCTTCGAGGGACAGATAGTAAAAGATGAGAATGCTGGTTTTGTAGTTCAGTATCACAATAAAAAGCTGGATATAAAAAATTTATCAACAGGCTTAAAAGCTTTTTCTATTTTGAAGATGTTATTAGAACGAGGTGTAATTAAAGAGAAGGATGTTTTGGTTTTAGATGAGCCAGAGATACATTTACATCCGCAATGGCAATTAGTTTATGCAGAAATAATTGTTTTGTTACAGAAATATTTTGATTTAAGCATAGTGATTACTACGCATAGTCCATATTTTTTAGATGCGATAGAGACTTTTTCTGCACAGCATGGAATAAAGGACAAAGTAAATTATTATTTATCAGAGTGTCACGAAGATGGAGCAGAGTTTCATGATGTATCCAATAATCTTGAATTGGTATATCAAAAATTAGCAAAACCTTTAGATATTTTAGATAGTATTAGATATTAAGGGGTAGACTAATGATAAAAGAAACAATAGATAAATTACCAGAACAGTTAAATACAATCAGAACATTAAAAAGAGTATCTGAAGATACAACAAACAAAGAGTTTATGGTAGATAGTAATCTTAAAGTGATAAACTTTGACCAGTTCTCAAAAAAATATTCAAGCAAATTTCATTTACCTGTTCAACCTAAAACAAATGATGCATTGTATATTGACCAAGATGGAAAGTGGACTTTTATTGAATTTAAAAATGGAGATATGAAACCTGCAGATATTTACAGGAAATTATATGATAGTTTAATAATGTTAAATGAATTTGAGTTTGTATCTTGGGAATTCAGTAGGAAAAATATAACTTATATATTGGTCTATAATGAAGATGAATACAATAGTCAATATGGAGAAAATTTACAGGTATCGGCAAGTAGAACAAAAATATATAATGGAATAAGGAACAGAGCCAATCAAACAAGAAATTTGTATAATTTAAAGAAGCTTGAAGGATATTTGTTTGAAAGTATTTATACATATAATCAAGATGAGTTTAAGGCAAAGTTTGTTGAAAAATATGAAAAGTTGGAAGCTGAGATGGAAGGACAACAAATAAGTTGATATGATAGTTAGAAAAAAGAAGGCAATAATGATAGTCTTCTTTTTCTATATAAGGATATAACTAAATGTTTTGAGTTATTTGACTAGAAAGAAGAATAAATGTATTGTAAAATAATGCTGTAATAAAGGTACAAGATATAAAAAGACAAGATTATATAAATAAACCATCATTAGATTTGATAAGGGCAAGCGAAGGTACAAGAATACCCTTAAAAAAGGGAACGAACCTTTTTGATTCGTTCCCTTATAAATCCTAAAAAATCTTATCGAAACAGTATTCAGCTTATGAGAAGTATCTCTTTAACAATCCCTCAAATGCCTTACCATGTCTCGCTTCATCTCTTGCCATCTCATGAACGGTATCATGGATAGCGTCAAGGTTAAGCTCTTTTGCACGCTTAGCAAGGTCGAACTTACCAGCGGTTGCGCCGTTTTCTGCTTCAACTCTCATTTCGAGGTTCTTCTTAGTAGAGTCTGTTACTACTTCACCTAATAATTCTGCAAACTTAGCAGCATGCTCAGCCTCTTCCCAAGCAGCCTTTTCCCAATAAAGACCGATTTCAGGATAACCTTCTCTATGTGCAACTCTTGCCATTGCAAGATACATACCAACTTCTGTACATTCTCCCATGTAGTTTGCTCTTAAATCTTCTAAAATGTCCTCTCTTACGCCCTGTGCTACACCAACAACGTGTTCAGCAGCCCAGCTTCTTTCTTCGCTCTGTACAACAAACTTGTCAGCTGGAACATTACACTGTGGGCATCTTTCTGGGGCATGATCTCCTTCATGAACATAACCACATACACTACATACAAATTTCATATTCATTTCCTCCTAATAATTAAAGTTTTTGTAATTATTCAGAACCTTCATAATTACAAGTTTTCACGTTTTATATCACACTTATTCAGTTGTTTGGGACTTTTTCTCCAGACAGCATTTACACAAGCCATGGAAATAAATATTGTGTCCCTGTATCATCCCATCAAAGTTCTTTCCGGCTTCCTCATCAATAAAAGGCATTTCCTCTAGTTGCAAATCAATCACGCTACTACATGCAGAACACACAAAATGGTGATGTGGCGTGGTATCTGCATCGAAATGGTCAATACCAAGCTCTCCAAAGGAAAGACGTAATATCATACCGTTATCGGCAAGTTGTGTTAGGTTACGGTAGACCGTACCAAGACTAATATTTGGGTATTCCTCTTTTACATGAGAGTAAACAACCTCTGCAGTAGGATGATCTTTTCTCGTTTGTAAAAAGGAAAGAATGGCCGCTCTTTGTCGGCTGTACTTCATAATCATATGCGCCCTCCGCTTTTTCAAGAACTAAATCAGTAATGATTACTGTTATTATATACAGAAACTATTAAAAAAGCAATAGCAAAATCAAAAAATAATTTTAAAATTCATAAAAAAATGATTAAGAAAAATTCAAACTACTATATTTTGGTAGTTTCTGTGCTATAGTATTTATATCAAAAAGAGAAGGATATGATTGTATGAACCTAAAAACGAAAATGATGCTTTTGTTTTTTACCATTATCTTTGTACCATTACTGTTTCTTACCGTTGCTATTTTTGGAATCAGTATGCACGAAGAGGTTAATCTAATTAATGAGTTGTCGAAAGAAGATGTAATGATAGGAGCCTTGATTAGCAGACGTTTTATGACAAGTCTCGGGTGGTCTACCATTATTATTTTGATTCTGACAAGTACTTTGATTACAGTTTGGGTAAACAAAGATATCTATAAGCCTATTAAACAATTGAGCATTGCCATGAGGAAAATTGCAGAGGGGGATTTTGACTATCGACTTGATCCTATGAAAAATGATGAGATTGGCGTTCTTTATAATAATTATGAACAGATGCGTCTGCATCTTAAGGAAAATGCAGAGGAGAAGGCGCAGAATGAGAAAAAGAGTAAGGAACTTATCAGTAATATTTCTCATGATTTGAAGACGCCGATTACTTCTATTAAAGGCTATGTAGAGGGTATTATGGATGGTGTTGCAGATACGCCGGAGAAAATGGATAAGTACATTAAAACTATTTACAATAAAGCAAACGACATGGACAGGCTGATTAATGAGCTAACAACGTATTCGGGTATTGATTCTAATAAAATACCGTATCACTTCCATGTGATTAATATTGCAGATTATTTTGAGGATTGTGTGGAAGAGGTAGGACTGGATCTGGAATCTAAAAATATTACGCTTAATTATACCAATCTAGCACCGTCGGATACGGCCATTGTGGCTGATCCTGAGCAACTTAAAAAGGTAATTAATAACATTATCAGCAATAGTGTAAAATATATGGGGCATGATAAAGGTGAGATAGACATTCGTATTTTAGATGAGGGTGAATCGATTCGGATTGAGATTGAGGACGATGGAAAAGGCATTCCTGCAAAGGATATAGGAAACATTTTTGAGAGATTTTATCGAACAGATTCTTCTAGAAATTCTATGCAGGGTGGCAGCGGTATCGGACTTAGTATTGTAAAAAAGATTATTGAAGACCATGGTGGTTATGTCTGGGCAACAAGCAAAGAAGGTGAAGGAACCTGTATGCATTTTGTAATTAGAAAGTATACAGAGAAAAACGACGAAGTTACCGTTGATATGTGATGTATGTAGAAAAAATGAGAAAGGAAAAAAATATGAGCAGAATTTTGATTATTGAAGATGAAGAGGCAATTGCAGATTTAGAGAAGGATTACTTAGAACTGAATGATTTTGAAGTAGAAATAGAAAATAGCGGAGACACAGGACTTGCGACAGCATTATCCGAGGAGTTTGACCTAATTATTTTAGATTTGATGCTTCCTGGAATTGATGGCTTTGAGATTTGTAAGCGTATCCGTGAGGAGAAGGATGTACCAATTCTCATGGTATCTGCAAAGAAGGATGATATTGATAAGATTAGAGGCTTGGGACTTGGTGCAGACGATTATCTGACAAAGCCTTTTAGTCCAAGTGAGCTCGTTGCTCGTGTAAAGGCACATATGGCTCGTTATGCAAGACTTGTTGGAACACATACCAAGGAAAATGATATGGTTGAAATTCGAGGTATTCGTATTGATAAAACAGCAAGAAGAGTCTTTATTGATGGTGCAGAAAAGACCTTTACAACCAAGGAATTTGACCTACTTACTTTCCTTGCAGAAAATCCAAATCATGTATTTACGAAGGAAGAGCTCTTCCGTGAGATTTGGGACATGGATTCTATCGGAGATATCGCTACCGTAACCGTTCATATCAAGAAGATTCGTGAAAAGATTGAAACAGATACTTCAAAACCACAGTATATTGAGACTATTTGGGGTGTGGGATATCGTTTTAAGGTGTAAAGGAAGAACAAAAATCCTTGAACACCGCATAAACACTAAGGAAAACCGCTTTTGTAAAGACGATACAGACCGCACAGATTGAAGCCTATTTTGAATTTGAAGAAAAGCAGGGAATTTCTAGGAAGTCTATCGAGAAATATAAAACCCACTTAAAGCAGATTTGGGCTTATATGCTGAAAGATAAAGTAAAATATGGTGTAAGTGAAAATGTTGTTGAGGGTGCTGAAATCTCTGCACCGAAGAAAGAATATAAAGCCTCAGCACTTGATTACAAGCAATTAAATGAACTGATTTATGAAGCCACCACAATGGAAGACCCGAGTTTTCTGTATCTTGTTGTTATGTCTATGACACAAGGACTTAGACGAGGGGAATTGTGTGGCTTGATGTGGAAAGATATAAACTGGGAAACTAAAAGAGTTACGATTTGCCATAATCGTGTTCAGTTGGTAACGAAAGACACCGTGAAACTTCCGAAGCGTGAAAAGGTTCGAGAGATTGAATTGCATAACGCAGGATATACCACATTAAAGATATATAAGGAATGGCAGGAGGCTATACTTGGAAGACCAGTAGCACCCGAAGCCTTTGTTTTACAGTGGGAAATAAATTTATTACAAAACTATGTATGCCACACTGGAAAAGTATCTCGCAAGTGGAAAGAGATTTATAATTATCTCAACAAATGCCGAGCAAAAGCCAAAAAGGAAGAATTACCTTATGGCAGAATACACGACGGAAGACATACATATATCACTTTGCTATTACACGGAATAGAAAAGGACGATAAGAGCATTATTGTGCCTGCTTCTTTCTTCCAAGTGTATGAAAGTGCAGGTCATACCCTGCCGAGAGCAATGCAAAATGTATCTAATACTGTCTATAATGAAGATAAAGGCGATAGGTGGGATATTACAAGATTTTGGAACGAGGCTATTTTTACCGATATTGCAGAATGTTGGTGGTTTGCTTGTGAGGTTCGACAGATTGAAGAGGAAATGATGACCGAACTGGAAAAAGCCAAAGCAGAACGATTAAAAGGCAATCCACCCGAAGACATACTTATTGAATACAAATAGCAAACAAGCAGGAGTTTTTTGCTCCTGCTTATATTGTAAAATAATGTTATAATTTGTTTGAGATATTCGTATGTTTGTGATAAAATCAAACCACGTGTATATAAGGGAGGTGAGATTGGAATGAAGATTATTTCGCAAGAAGAACTTAACAAAAGCAAGGAAAGTTTAAACTCTCAAATTGATAAATTGTATTCATCAACTAATAAGGACAACGAAGATGCAAGAAAAAGAACTCATAATTATTTTCAATGGGTTTCAACAAAGACACAACTTGTAATGGATGAGCCGTCTTTTGTATGTGATAAGGAAGATAAATTAGTACGTGGTGCAGTAGTATGGATTGAGTTCGGATTTAACATTGGAAATGAATTTGGTGGACGTCATCCTGCAATAATATTAAGAAAAACGGGTTCCAGTATTTTTGTTGTGCCCCTTTCTTCTCAAGAACCTAACGAAAAGAAAGATTACAACGTAAAAGTAGAAAAAGTTTATGGTTTTAGAAATATGGTGCGTTGGACAAATGTACTCAAATTGCAAAATGTAAGTATTCAAAGAGTAGATACTAAGGCATCAATGGGAAATGTAAAAGGAGATGTGTTGAATGATATTAACAATGCACTCAAAAAATGCCACATTTTCTAGTTGATTTCTGCAAAAAAATATTATAAAATAGACTTGACAGATGGAATGATTTTTGTTATTCTATCCGAGATGTCACGAAAAGTGATAGTGTGAAGGAGCGAAAGCTCAGTAAGATTTATTTTTGAAGGAGAGGAAGTCGTAAGGCTTCCTCTCAGTTTTTGTATACGGATTATAAACATCACATATAATATAAAGGTGTGAAGGGAATATTTATTCCAGTCTCATTTTTGAAGGGTTGGAGGGCATTCATTTTTTGAATTCCCTCCAATCAGTTTTTTAGAAAGAAAAGAAGCAAAAGAAAGAAAAGAAGCAAAAGAAAGAATAGGGGGGACACTCTGGCGGTTTCCCCCTTGCCCCCTTTCAGCGTTGAAACTTCACAAGTTCAGTTTCAACAATTAACTTTTTAGAACCAGTAAAACCGACCTTTTCGCCTAGTTAAATAATGAGAGAAAGTCTTGACCACTCGCAACCAAAAATATAGAAATTTCTATATATTTTACGATTGCGAATGGTCAAGTCTGTAATAAAACAATTTTCGCCTGTGAGTGTGTTTAACCCCGCACACTTCGGAGATGTTTCATTTTCTATACATAGCAGTAATATGGCGATACCACCAAAGTCGATCTTTTAATTACTAAACGCAACGTGCCCTTGTTTTTCATATGTACCAGACTGCATTACATTTTTCATATAATGCACACGTCATCCAATGCCGTAGCCGTTCATTATCTTTCAATAATCAAGTCGCCCTCACTTGGTTCGGCATTGTTTTTGAGGCTGTCCGCCGTGGACATTTAACATTTTGTTTGCTTTGGGTGATGTTTTTTCTTATCGTACACCCATTAAAAAAGTCCTGAAGTGGTGAAGCACATCAGAACTCTATATAAAAAACTTTACAGTTCTCAAATGGCGAAATTTGTAGGATTTAATAACTGTTATATCTTGTTATAGAAATCTTGTCAAACCCTTGAAAACACTAAACTTTTCACTGGTGTCCTTTCCATTACATCTTGTATCGTGTTATATTGTTCT
>JAFQCI010000154.1 GCA_017416505.1 Lachnospiraceae bacterium | reverse complement strand
AAAGTGGATAACTAAAATGAAAAAAAGCACTTATGAAATATCCTCAACATGATATTCATAAATGCTTTAGTTTATCCACAAAATAAAAAAAATAAATTCAGCAATTTAAACAATTGCTATTTAGGGGGTCTGTACAGTAACTATTTGTTTTCATTTTCTTTGTTTTTTCTTACGATTGAAAATTTTCATTCTTTTTGCATTGAGGAAAAAAAGCAAGGTTCCTACCCAATCAACACATTCTTTCCTTCAAAGGCAAAGCCGTATTTTCGTATCTTTTCTTTTGGAATTCCTTTGGAAATCAGGGTTTCTTCGTATTTTTTCTCCTCTATCTGGGAGAGGGCAGAAGTAAGGGTATCTTCTAAGGATGATTCTTTCCTTGGGTTAAATACTTTAAATTCAATAATGATGGCATCATCTGATTCCGGTTTTACAGGTTCTAACATAATATCATATCTTCCAAATCCACTTTCTCGATTGGAGGTTATTTGGTAGCGTCCTTTTAATTCCACCAGCAATCCTAATACAAAACCGTGGTAGAACCGTTCCGGTTGGGATTTGGATGGGTTGTTTCCGGTATCAAAATAGCTGAATATTCGAAAAGCCACATCATTCATATATTCGTTCATGGCATCTAAGTCGTTTAGAAGTAGTGCCGTAACGAAATTACTGTATTCTTCTTCCGCCTCATCAAACCAACCTTTTATCATGGACTCAAACATAATCCGGACTTCTCCGTTGGTGATGGTTAATTCATAATTCGGGATTCTTTCTACCTTTTTCATGTCTTCATAATCTAAAACCTTCAAATAACCACTTGCCACAAGCAGACTCCAGACAGCTGCCTTACTTCCATTTAACTGGTTGTATACAATCTGCTCATCAATGGGACAAATAATACTTTCTCCCCGAAGCAGTGTCTCAAAGCTCGTCTTTAACTGGCTGCTTCCTTCCCGAATCAGCTTTCCAACCAGACTGTTAGAGCTGGTATTTGCCCAATAGGCTGTATATTTGCCAGTAGCTAGAAAGTTAAGAATGGACCATGGATTGTAGATATCCTTGTGTTCGCCAAATACGAATCCATCATACCATTTCTTAACATTTTCTTTTTCTTCGCTCATCCCTCTGTCATCTAAGGCAGCAAATACTTCTTCTTCCGTAAAGCCAAAAGATGTGGCATATTCATTAGATGTTGTGGTAACTACTTTTAAATTATTCAAGTCCGAAAAAACCGATTCTTTCGAAACTCTGGTAATTCCGGTCATAATCGCTCTTCCCATATAAGGGTTGGTTTTAAACGTGGAATTAAATAAATTTCTGGTAAAGGCTACCATCTCATCCCAAAAGCCATGAACGTAGGCCTCCTGCATTGGAGTATCGTATTCGTCAAGTAAAATAATGACCTTTTTATCATAATAACGGTACAGATAATCAGACAAACGGTGCAGTGCAGACACTGCTTCAAAGGAATCCATCTCCCTTGCCATCCGACACATGTATTCCTTTTCATTTTGGGATAATTTATCACTTTTTGTTAAAAAAGAGTATTTTTCAAACTGGAACGTCAATAGTTCAATGATTCGTCTTTTGGTAGATTCAAAATCCGTTTCTTTTACTCTTGCAAAGGAAAGACTAATCACGGGATATGTCCCCTGAAGGTTCCTGTATTTTTCTTCTTTCCAGATAGAAAGTCCTTCGAATAAATCCCCTCTTCCTGCGTAATCCACAGAGAAAAAATTTTCTAACATGGACATATTCAAAGTTTTTCCGAAACGCCGTGGACGGGTAATTAGGGTAACATCATCGCTGCTTTCCCACCATTCCTTAATAAATGGGGTTTTATCAATATAAAAATTATGACATTCACGTAATTTCGAAAAATCCTGTATTCCGATTCCTATCAGAGTTTTTGTATTAATCATATTCATTCACTCCTTTTTAAACTCCCGATTTTTGCTCTTATCTTATGATGTTGGGGTCAAAAGGTATTTTGACCCCATGATACCTACGAATTGCTCCGCACTTTGTGCTCCCGCAATTCTAAAACATTCGAAATCCGCCCTATTCGGGCTACTTTCTCATGTTTTGCGGGTCCCAAAGTCATGTTTT
>JAFQCI010000153.1 GCA_017416505.1 Lachnospiraceae bacterium | reverse complement strand
TATTATTGCATCAAAACGATTTTCATCGTCCCACTGTGCATTAGCAGAAAGAATATACAACACACGATTTCTTACTAATGACTTTGGATGGTTAAGCAGGGACGCAAACGCATCAAAAAATTCATACCATTTATCAGTATCATTACTTTCGGATATGATTTTATCAGCAATGGCACAAGCATATTTATCATCTTTTGCTGTTAATTTTGCAATTATATCTTGCATTAAAACTCACCTCCAAATTCCAGTTTTTCTAACTGTTACACAAATTGGAATTTGTTATTAATCTTCTTTATCGTATGCCTGTTCTAACATACCATCTTCATCTAAATAAACTACATCATCCTTTGAAAAGTTTTCTTCTTCCATCTGTTCTTTGGGAACATTAACAACATTTTTTTCGCCCAATCTATTCACAATAGTAATTATGAATTCTCCATTCTGTTCATTCTTTTTTATATCTTTAATAGTATAACCTTTCTCTTTAATTTGATTATTGACCTTCTTATCTTCCGTAGTTCCAATAAGAAAACCTATTACCATGCCAACTAATAGTCCCATTGAACTTCCCATTGCTGAATTACCAAGTGATGCACCTATAAAAGTTCCAATAGAACCACAAATGCACATTCCAAATACCATTTGTATACTTGTATTTTTGTTTGTTTTCTTCATTATAATTACCTCTGTAAATTCAATTTTGCTGTTTAGTCGCTCTTTTATCGATTGATATATAAATTCAAGTTTGTCTTTCTCAATTATACCACAACCATCTTACATAACAACTTCATCCTCGTCCCAAATAAAGTTTATCTTGAAAACTCAATTGCTTTTTCTCCACAACTCCATGCCCCACATGGACTCCTGCCGTTTTCGCCCACAAAAAAATCTCCTGCCCTAACCGTTACGGTTTGAGCAGGAGATTTGATATTTAACATAAGTTTGCTCAACTGTTAGTCGAGCGATAGCTCTACTTATTATTAATAGCAGCCTGGGAGGCACGCTAAAGAGGGATAGCTATCCTTGGAATAACTAATACTCTTTCTCGGTGGAAGCCATGTAAAATATGGCAAGTCGAGACTTGACACGAGAACTATATGAGTAGTTTCTCATAAAAATTAACACATTCTTGTATTTCATTTTCCGTGGGATGACTCTTATTCATCCCTCCAATTAATTTCCATGGTCCGTATGTATTATATCCTCTACATCCATATGCCCCTAAAATAACGGCATCTTTTTCTAAAGCTATCTCTTTTATAGAATCCGTAAATCCCTCTCGGTCCATTGCGCAGGTATATAGAAAAAACACTTCCTTTTGAAGAGGTAAATTTTCTCTTGCAAAATTCTCAATCTCCAAATAGAACTTTCCAAAGTCTATTCCTGATGCAAATCCTACTATGTCATATTTCTGTAGATCAACATGAGTTTCTTTCATAGCATCAATTATTGCTATCTCATATTTATCAGAAATAGCCTTTATTAATTTAAATGTATTACCATGGTGCTTTGAAGCATATACAATTACTGTTTTTTTCATCATTTCGGTTCCTTTCCATTAATCTACGATTAATTTAACACCAAACCGCTGATGATTACTTTCATATTTCCGCTATTTTATAGAAAAACAAATCTTTTCTAATAACACTTGCAGACAACCCAAATAGCCTTTTGCTTGTTTCGGCAAAATGTGTCGAACTTGAAAATCCTGCTTCAATGGCTGCCTCAGTTATGGATTTTCCATTGATTATTTCCACATATGTTTTCATAACCCTCTGGTAAATAAGATATGCAGCAAAAGTCATTCCTGCTTGTTCCTTGAACAAATGTGAAAATCTTCCTTCGGATAAGAAAACATGCTTTGCAACATCACTACATGTAAGTGGCTCCGACAAATTTGACCGCACATATTTTAGTGCAGCCTCTACTCTTTCATCCATACACACCTGCTCTAATTGTCTCATATCTACACATTGATAAACACTTGTTACAACTTTTCTATAGTCCGAAGCCGCTTTATCACCATTCAAAAAAATATGATATGCATTTAACACCCCATCTACTAATTCATCATCTAATACCGATATTTTATTTATCTGTTTTGCAATATTGGTCGTACTATCAAATAAAAATATTAACACCCTGTTTTCACCAGTATTCGCTGTACGTGTCATACCAGATGGGATTAGGATTCCTCTGCAGTGTATTTTTTCTTTTTCTAAAATTACCTCTATTTCATTCTCTAAAGAAATCATAATATGTGCTGCACTGTGGCTATGCAATACTGGATCTATATAGTCTGCACAAACTAATAAATGATTTCCTGCTTCATATATATTAAACAATTTCTCGTCCTTCTTTGATATAATAACCTTCTTGAATTGCTGAAAATGTTGCTATCGAACATACCGCCATAGCACTATACTTCATTTCAACAAAAAATACTGTCAATGGCAACAAAAACAATAATATTCCAGTAACTTTATTCATAATCGTATGTTC
>JAFQCI010000152.1 GCA_017416505.1 Lachnospiraceae bacterium | reverse complement strand
ACTCAGATTCTGTATTCTTTCTTCTCTTTCTTTCCTGGCTCGCTCTTTTGCTCTTTTTCTCATTAAATATTCATAACGATATCTCCGTGCCATAACAATTCCTTCTTTCTTTATATGATTCCAAATAGTATGAAACCAATCGTATTAATTCCAAAGTTTGCACACATATGCACTAACCATGACGGATAAATGTTCTCACATTTTTCATTCAGATAATTAAAAATACACCCTCCAATAAACAATCCTACCATCGACAATATGTATATCAGGACGTTAAACCACCCACTTGTCATCCCCACATGATAAAGGGCAAACATAGCAGAACTAAATATGTAGGCAAATCTTCTTCCTTTCTCCTCTTTTAACATCAGAAATGCATATCCCCGGAAGAAAAACTCCTCCAATAGAGAATTGACAAAAGAAATATAAATTGCTACATACACAAAATTGTCTGCTGTTACGCCAATTCCTGTTGTAAGCGACTCTTTAATTCCGTTTAAGTCAATATAATCACCCAAAAAGAAATAGGCAATCATAATAACTGCAAACACGCCTATGCCTAACAAGAGCGCTAGCAAAAAATCCTTTTTCTTTGGAACAAATAATTTCTTCAAATAGGCAGCTTTGTCCTTGTATAAAAGAAAATATCCTAATGGTATCAGTAAAAACAATATAATCTTAATGATTGATTTATATAAATATGGTGGCGATATGATCCCATCAACAAAGCACATCAGTAAAGTCGATATCAATACTGAAAATATAGCATAGTTCTTTGCCTTCATCCAAATCCGCCTCCTTTAACATATTTCTTATTTCCTGATAGCCGGTACATTTATCGTTCCTTCTAAGTCATCCCACACAACACTAAATGCATATACCGGTTGATAAAATCCCTTGGTATCGAGTTCATAACTCAACTCAACCCTAAGCACCTCCAAATCATTACTGCCGTACCAGCGAAAATATCCTTCTTTTAATCTGTCAAAGGCTTCTTTTTCAGAGATGATTGGAAATGACTTATATTCTTCATACTCAATAATATTATTTGTCAAATGGGATATCATACCATCTGTTGTGTACTCGCACTGAATAGAACCATCATACATTTTTCCGTCTTTTACAATCTTATCTGCTGTAAAGTAATATTCTTCTTTTTTCTCCTCGAAAACAGCTCCTTTTGGAATCGTAACACCCATTTTTTCAAGTGCCTGGATCAGTTCGCCCTCAGAAACATTCGATTTATTTTCCATTCTCTCATCGTTATGGTATAGAGCATCGTAATCTGTAAATCTGTAGGTTTGCCCCGCATAATTAATCCATATATTCAAACGGTTATTGTCTTCGCTGTAATAAATTGCTGTATCTTCGTAAATGTCGGTTCTGCTTTCATCAATTCCCAGACCAAATCTTCCAAATATCTCTTCTGCCATTTCTCGAGTGTCTTTCACATTTGCAACACTTGTCCGATATACCAGAGCCGTGTTTTCATCTGATGATAGTTCCAGTTCCGTTGTCACACGCACATCTCGTTGGCGAACAATATAACCGCTAGACAAATTCCCCAATTCCTGCATTCTATAGCTTCCAAAAATTAATGCAAATGAAACTATAGTTACCAAAAATGGTATTTGAAAACAAACCATTTCTAAGGCTTTGGTTTCTTGTTTTTTCCACTTTTTAACTATAAACATAAAAAGTCGATAGAAGCCATAACCTATCATGGCCCCCACAGTATTGTTCATCAAATCATCTAATTCACAAATGCCTAAATGAAACAATAGTTGCGTTATTTCAATAAGGAATGTAAATAGAAATCCGGCCAAATAGGTCTTCCAAAATACTTGGAACTTTTTTGACACAAGTGGTAATAGAAAACCAAACGGTACAAACATCATAATGTTTAATATGATGTTTCTCCATTCTCTTGCCGAAAAATGATTCCAAGCTTCCTTGTAGGAATAAAACAAAGGATATATTTCTCCTATTCCACCTGAAAAACTATGCATTCTGTACCTAAGCATTGTTGCACCGACCACTACCACAAGATAAATAATAAAAACTGCACATAACAACAGCCTTCCTGTTGGTATCATTACCTTCTTTTGCTTTCTGAATTTTCTGATTAAATTGTAAACCAGCAGTATTACACCGATAAGCGCTACCACGACAATTCCCAATGTAATAAAACTACTTCCTATTGAAATAATATCCCTTATCCTCATAACTTTCCCCTTTTTATACCCCTTATTTTTATCTTTCTATCTAAATTACAACTGACCGGAAGGAATGACAGATGCTGCATAGCAGTTCCGGAACTTCGCAAACCATTTGTCTTTATATCCTACAACCTGCCCATCATGGAGCAGGCAGAAATCCTCTGCCACACATT
>JAFQCI010000151.1 GCA_017416505.1 Lachnospiraceae bacterium | reverse complement strand
CTGTACAGACAGCACCAAAACACTTGCTGTTTTGGTGCGTAAGAACGTGATTCAGGAGTTCGCAGGCTCCTTTTGCGAAGCAAAACTCTAAATGAGCCTGCGAATTGTTACTGTTTACGAGGTACGAGTGAACAGTAACATAATAACTAATAACAGATGTATGAAATATAAGGAGATGTATCATAATGGCAAGTAAAGGTAGTTTATCAATTAACAGCGAAAATATTTTTCCTATTATTAAAAAATGGTTGTATTCCGACCATGACATATTTTTCCGTGAATTAATTTCAAATGGCTGCGATGCTGTAACCAAGTTAAAGAAATTAGCATTAATGGGAGATTTTAATGAACCAGAAGATGAAACATATCGAATTGATGTTTTAGTAAGTCAAAAAGATAAGACCATTACATTTATTGATAATGGTTTAGGTATGACGAAGGAAGAAGTAGAACAGTATATCAATCAGATTGCTTTTTCTGGTGCGGCAGACTTTATTGAAAAATATAAGGATAAGACCAATGAAGACCAGATTATCGGACATTTTGGTTTAGGATTTTATTCTGCATTTATGGTAGCACAAAAAGTAACCATTCAGACTTTATCCTATAAAGAAGGTGCAGAACCTGTATATTGGGAATGTGATGGCGGTACAGAATATTCCATGGAAACCGGTACTAAGACTACTAGAGGTACAGAGATTACTTTATATTTGAATGAAGACAGTTATGAATTTTCCAATGAATATCGTGCAAAAGAAGTAATTGAGAAATATTGTTCTTTCATGCCGGTTGAAATTTATTTTACCAATGAAGATGCTGTAAAGGAAGAAAAGACAGAAGAAGTAGTGGAAGAAGCAGAAGCCAAGACAGAGGAAAACCAAGAAGTACAGGAAGAACCAAAGGAAGTTCCAATCAATGACCCAACTCCATTATGGACCAAGCATCCAAACGACTGCACAGAGGAAGAATATAGAGAATTTTACCGTAAGGTATTTCATGACTATAAAGAGCCTTTGTTCTGGATTCATTTAAATATGGATTATCCATTTAATTTAAAAGGTATTCTTTACTTCCCTAAGTTTAACAGTCAGTATGATTCTTTGGAAGGAACCATTAAGTTATATAATAATCAGGTATTTATTGCAGATAACATCAAAGAAGTCATTCCGGAATTTTTACTGTTATTAAAGGGTGTTATTGATTGTCCGGACTTACCTTTAAATGTATCAAGAAGTGCATTACAAAACGATGGATTTGTCCGTAAAATCTCAGATTACATCACCAAAAAGGTAGCAGATAAGTTATCTGGTATGTGCAAAACTGAAAAGGAAAATTACGAAAAATACTGGGATGATTTAAGTCCATTTATTAAATTTGGATGTTTAAAGGATGAAAAGTTTAATGATAAGATGAAAGACTATATTCTGTTTAAGAATTTGGATGATGTGTACCAGACTTTACCGGAATATTTAGAAGCAGCCAAGGAAAAACATGAAAACAAAGTATTTTATGTAACTGACGTAACAGGACAGTCCCAATACATTAATTTATTTAAAGAACAGGGTATGCAGGCTGTAATTTTAACCCACAATATTGATACACCATTTATTACTCATTTAGAGCAGGCGAACCAGGATGTAAAATTCCTTCGTATCGATGCAGATATTACGGATACATTGAAGGAAGAAGGCAGTGAAGAAGAATTAAAAGAAGCGTCTACAAAGCTGGAAGAGTTGTTTAAGAAGGCATTAAATAAAGAAAACTTATCAGTTTCGGCTGAAAAGTTGAAAAATTCTTCCATATCTGCTATGATAACATTATCGGAAGAAAGTCGTAGAATGCAGGAAATGATGAAACTATACAGCATGGGTGGAAATATGGACCCTGCGATGTTCGGTATGGGACAACAGACTTTGGTTCTTAATTTAAACCATCCTTTGGTACAATATGTATTAGAAAATAATGAGGCAGAATATACCGATATGGTATGTCAGCAGATTTATGATTTGGCATTATTGTCCCATAGTCCATTGGATGCAGATGCTATGACGAAGTTTATCTTACGAAGTAATGAAATATTAGAAAAACTAACAAAGTCATAATGCTTGAATAAGGATAAGCGGTTGACAGTATATGGAGAGAATATGAAGCCAGAAAAAGAAAATATGAATCAAAATGAAGAAAACCAGGATACGGAAAACAAAGATTCCTTTGGAAAGGAATTGTTAAGCTGGGTTTTCACCATTGCCATTGCCCTGTTTTTGGGATGGTTTTTAAGTAAAGTAGTATTATTTAATGCAAATGTACCAACCACCTCCATGGAAAGTACCATTATGAAGGGTGATAATTTAATCGGACTTCGTCTGGCTTATACATTTTCAGAGCCGGAAAGGGGAGATGTGGTGATTTTCCCTTATCCGGATAATCCGGAAGTTACCTATGTAAAACGTATTATTGGTATGCCAGGAGAAACGGTAGAGATTTACGATGGAAATGTTTATATTGATGGAGAAATCCTGGATGAATCAGAATATCTTACTGTGACTACCGAGGGAGAATGTGGACCTTTTGTTGTACCGGAGGATTCTTATTTTATGATGGGAGATAATCGGAATTATTCCTTGGATTCGAGATATTGGGAGAATAAATTTGTAAAGGAAGAGGATATCATTGCAAAGGTACTCTTCCGTTACTACCCATCCATTGGAATCATTGATTAGGCAGGAGGGATAACTTGAAAAAAGTATGGAGATTGCTTGGACTCATAGCTTGTATGTTCCTGACTGCGTGTACAGCGGATGAGATGGAAATAGGAAGTACCACATCCAGTGCGGCGGAAACCCAAAAAGAAGAAATCGTCTGGAAGGAAATACAATTTCATGATGTTGTATTTCAGGTTCCGGAAGAATATGAAACAGAAATTACTTCAAAAGAAGTGATGCAGTTGGCAAAAACACAGAATTCTTCCCTTACATTAAGATATGAATGTAACCAGGAAAAAAATATGACAAAAGAATATGCGTTAGGTGAGTATGCTGCTACGAAAATGTTAGAAATAGCAGGAAAATATCCGCAGGCTGTTTTTGTAGAAAGCAGTATTATCGATACAGAGTATGGATACTATCTAAAGTTATCTTATGAGATGATGGTGAATGAAAAACAGGTAGCATATCAGATATTTTATCCTATGATGGAATGTTATGATTTAGTGATTGAATGTTTCGATGCGAAAGATTATGAAGGTACTTCGTATTTGGAAACTGCCGAAAATATCGCACAAGGATTGGTAATAAAAGAACAAACTCCGAAAAAGGAACAGGAAACAGAGGATAAAGTAACTTTGGCAACGGAAGTGGAAATGCAAAATTAAGCGGAATGTTCTACTTCCTAAACTTACCATAATAATTATAATACACTTACACATACTAGGATTACGATAAGCAAGAGCTTTTCGATAAAAATACTAGGAAGGTGAATTATATGTCAAACACAAGTGGTTCAAAAAACGGACGTATGGAAGTTCCAGAAGCAAAGGGTGCTATGGACAAATTAAAAATGGAAGTTGCATCTGAAATGGGTGTAAACTTAAAGAACGGATATAACGGAGACCTTACTTCAAGAGAAACCGGTTCCGTTGGTGGAGAGATGGTTCGTAGAATGATTAAAAGACAGGAAGAAGAAATGAGCAGACAGGGAGAATAATCTTCACTGTACCCTCAGTACTGTTATGCTGCCACAGTCAATTGTGGCAGCATTTTTCGTTGTGCAGGTTTTGGCACGAAATAGAAAAATGTGATGATTTTTTACTATTTTCTTTAGCACAAGGGTTACTGTACACTCGTACCTCGTGAACAGTAACGATTCGCAGGCTCATTTAAAGTTTTGTTTCGCAAAAGGAGCCTGCGAACACCTGAATCATATTCTTACGCACCAAAACAGCAAGTGTTTTGGTGCTGTCTGTACAGTAACGCACAAGGGACTTTATTGCAATAAATTTAAAAAAGTGTAGACATATTGGAAATATCTATGGTATAATGTGACGATGATTATTGGTGTAAGATATTCAAGAATACCAAAGTGTTCTTGTTATGTAGCATATAACAGTTGTATGCATAATATTTTCTACCCATGAAAAGACATATAGGAGGATATTTAGAATGAATTTAACAGTAGAAAAATTAGAAAAAAACATGGCAAAGCTTACAGTAGAAGTAGGTGCAGATGTTTTTGAAGCAGCAATTAAGACAGTTTATAATAAGCAAAAGGGACAAATTTCAGTTCCAGGTTTCCGTAAAGGTAAAGTACCACAAGCTTATTTAGAAAAAATGTATGGTGCAGAGATGTTTTATGAAGATGCTGCAAATGAAGTAATTTCAAACGAATATCCAAAGGTATTTGATGAAACAGAATTAGAAATCGTATCTTCACCAGAAGTAGAAGTAGTTCAGGCAAAGAAGGGCGAACCATTTATCTTTACCGCTACAGTAGCAGTAAAACCTGAAGTTACTTTAGGTCAATATAAAGAAATCGAAGTAGAGGCAGCAAAGGTAGAAGTAACAGAAGAAGATATTGAAGCTGAATTAAAGAAAGAACAGGAACAAAATGCAAGAACATTTACAGTAGAAGACAGAGCAGTTGTTTCCGGAGATGAAGTAGTAATTGACTACGAAGGATTTGTAGATGGTGTTGCATTCGAAGGTGGTAAGGGAGAAGATTATCCACTTGTTATCGGTTCTCACTCTTTCATTGATACATTCGAAGACCAGTTAATTGGAAAGAACACTGGAGATGAAGTGGAAGTAAACGTAACTTTCCCAGAAGAATACCATGCTCCGGAATTAGCAGGAAAGCCAGCTATGTTTAAGGTAGCAATTAAGAGCATTCATGCAAACGAATTACCAGAGTTAAATGATGAATTTGCTCAGGATGTAGGTGGATTCGATACTTTAGATGAATATAAGAATGACATTAAGACCAAATTAGCAGAAAAGAAAGAAAAAGAAGCTAAGGCTGCAAAAGAAGATAAAGTAATCGAAAAGATTATTGAAAATGCAACTATGGAAATTCCAGAAGCTATGATTGATACTACAATTAAGCAAATGGTAGATGAATTTGCACAAAGATTAAGCTATCAGGGATTAAGATTGGAACAATACTTCCAATTCACCGGATTAACTATGGCTAAATTTGAAGAACAATGCAAGCCACAGGCATTAGCAAGAATCCAGTCAAGATTAGTTCTTGAAAAGATTGTGGAAGTAGAAAACATTACAGTATCAGATGAAGAATTAGAAAAAGAACTTACAAACATCGCTTCTATGTACCAGATGGAATTAGACAAGTTAAAAGAATTAATGGGCGATGCAGAAAAAGATGCGATTAAGAAGGATACTGCAGTTCAAAAGGCAGTAGATTTTGTTGTAGAGGCAGCAAAGGAAGTATAAAAATCTTGCATGAAATCTGACAGTTAGGATATCCTTATTATAGGGATATCCTAACTACATAAAAAGGGTTTTATATAGTAAAAGGAGGAAGTTGAAATGAGTTTAGTACCTTATGTCATTGAACAAACCAGCAGGGGAGAACGTTCCTACGATATTTATTCCAGATTATTAAAAGACAGAATTATCTTTTTAGGGGAAGAAGTAAATGAAGTTACTGCAAATCTTGTAGTGGCACAGTTATTGTTCTTAGAATCAGAAGACCCAGGTAAGGACATTAATTTATATATTAACAGTCCTGGTGGTTCTGTTACTGCAGGCTGGGCTATTTATGACACTATGAAATACATTAAATGTGACGTATCTACAATTTGTTTAGGTATGGCTGCAAGTATGGGAGCATTTTTATTGGCAGGAGGTACCAAGGGTAAGAGAATGGCACTTCCAAACGCTGAAATCATGATTCATCAGCCTTTAGGCGGTGCTCAAGGTCAGGCAAGTGACATTAAGATTGCAGCAGAACATATTTTAAAGACGAAAGCAAACTTAAACAGAGTGTTAAGTGAAAATACAGGAAAGCCACTGGAAGTTATTGAAGTTGATACAGACAGAGATAACTGGTTAAGTGCGAAAGAAGCCATGGAATATGGTTTAATTGATAAGGTGATTGAAGGTCATTAAGAAGAAAGACAGGTAGATTGAGAGAAATCGAGGTGAAAAAATGGCAAATCGTAAGGAAGATTCAAAGGTGAGATGTTCCTTTTGTAATAAGTCCCAGGAGCAGGTTCGAAAAATTATTGCTGGTGCAAATAATGTTTATATTTGTGATGAATGTATCGAAATCTGTAATGGCATTTTAGAGGATGAATTTTTAGATGATGATATGGAATCCGCAGAAATTAATCTGCTAAAGCCAAAGCAGATTAAAGAATTCTTGGATGAATATGTGATTGGTCAGGATGATGCGAAGAAAGTACTTTCTGTAGCAGTTTATAATCACTATAAACGTATTATGTCAGACAAGAGTTTTGATGTAGAATTGCAAAAAAGTAATATTATTATGATTGGACCTACAGGTTCTGGTAAAACTTATCTTGCTCAGACCCTTGCTAAGTTATTAAATGTACCATTTGCGATTGCAGATGCTACTACTTTAACAGAGGCAGGTTATGTTGGTGAAGACGTTGAAAATATCCTGTTAAAGATTATTCAGGCAGCAGATTATGATATTGAACGTGCAGAACGTGGTATTATTTATATCGATGAAATCGATAAGATTACAAGAAAAGGCGAAAACACATCCATTACAAGGGACGTATCCGGTGAAGGTGTGCAACAGGCATTGTTAAAGATTATCGAAGGAACCATAGCTTCCGTTCCACCACAAGGAGGAAGAAAGCATCCGCAACAGGAATTTATTCAGATTGATACCTCAAACATTCTGTTTATCTGTGGTGGTGCCTTTGACGGATTGGAGAAAATCATTGAGGCAAGATTGGGTGAAAAATCCATCGGATTTAATTCCACTATCAAAGATAAAAAAGAACAAAATGTGGGTGAATGGTTCAAGCAGGTAACTCCACAGGATTATGTGAAATTTGGCTTGATTCCGGAATTTGTTGGTCGTGTTCCTGTGACCGCTTCCCTGGATTCATTAGATGAAACTGCTATGGTGCGTATTTTATGCGAACCTAAGAGTGCATTGGTAAAACAATATCAAAGATTATTTGAATTGGATGATGTAGAATTAGAGTTTGAAGAAGAAGCATTAAAGGCAATTTCAAGATTAGCAATGGAACGTAATACAGGAGCCAGAGGACTTCGTTCTATCATTGAATCTGTAGTGATGGATTTAATGTATGAAATTCCTTCTGATGATAACATTTCAAAATGTATCATTACAAAGGATATGGTTGAAAATCATGCGGATGCCATTATTGAATACGATGAAAAGAAGGCAGCAAAGAAGAAAGACCCTGTAGCAAAGAAACGCGCTCAAATTGAACGTGAAAGTGTTTAACAGAAAAATTCTTAAGGATTTAAAAATCTAAAAATATAAATGGAACAGTTGAGTAATATTTGCCTTGGCAAAAGCTGTTCCATTTTTATTTATAGGAGTTACATACCAAAAGAGAGGAAGAGAAAGATGGTAATTAAAAATGTTGAATTGGAAACAGTTTGTGGAATTACAAGTAAATTGCCGGAAAATCAGTTTCCGGAGGTGGCTTTTGCGGGAAAGTCCAATGTAGGAAAATCTTCATTGATTAATGCATTAATGAACCGGAAAAGTCTTGCGAGAACCTCTTCCCAGCCAGGGAAAACCCAGACTATAAATTACTATAGAGTGAATCAGGATGTATATTTTGTAGACCTTCCGGGGTATGGGTATGCGAAGGTTTCCGTGGAAATTCGGGCGAAATGGGGAAAATTAATTGAGAAATATCTTCATACTTCGAAACAATTAAGACTGGTATTTTTACTTTTGGATATAAGACATAAACCTTCGGATAATGATACTTTGATGTATCACTGGATTGTGGAAAATGGATATAATCCTATTATCATTGCTACGAAATTGGACAAAATAAAACGTAGCCAGGTAAAAAAACAGGTGGATTTAATTCGCACTACTTTAGAAACAGGAGAAGAAACTCCGATTGTACCTTTTTCCAGCCTGACAAAGCAGGGCAGAGATGAAATCTGGGACTTAATTGAAACCTATGCCATAAATTATGAGATGGATATTGAGTAATACGAAATCAGCAGGGATAGAAAATTCTTGACAGTATTTAGAAAGATATATTATACTTTGTGTAAGAATGTAATGATACTAGGAGTCAGATATTTTTTGATGACAGTATCATGTGAATAAAGAATTAGATGTGTATGGATACACAGATGGGAGCGGAAATGACATCGAAGATTATTGGAACAGGAAGCTATCTTCCTTTACACGTAGTAACAAACGATGACTTAGCGAAAGTTGTAGATACAGATGACGAATGGATAAGCAGCCGGACAGGAATTAAGGAACGAAGAATCGTTGATAATGAGAAGGAAGAAACTGCTTATCTGGCATCCATGGCTGCGAAAGCTGCAGTAGAGGATGCAGGTATTTCACCGGAAGAGATAGATTTGATTTTACTTGCAACTATGTCCCCGGACCAGGTATTACCTAACGTTGCCTGTGAAGTTCAAGAAGCCATTGGAGCAATTCATGCAGTAGGTATGGATTTAAATGCAGCCTGTTCAGGTTTTGTATTTGCCTTAAATACTGCCCATGCTTATATTGCTTCAGGACTTTATAAGAACATTTTGGTGATTGGTGCGGAAACCGTTTCGAAAACCATTGACTGGGAAGATAGAAGTACCTGTGTATTATTTGGTGATGGAGCAGGTGCAGTTGTGGTGACTGCAAGTGAAACTGGCTCTTATGAAATGGTGATGGGAGCAGATGGAAAGAAAAAGGATGCACTTACCTGTAAATGCAGACCTATGAATAATTTGTTCCTTAAGGGTTCTGAATTGGAATACATAAAGATGGAAGGTCAGGAAGTATTTAAGTTTGCGGTTAAGACTGTGCCGGAATGTGTTACTCAGGTTATGGAAAAAGCCAAAGTAACTACGGAGGATATCAAGTATTTTGTACTGCATCAGGCAAACCAAAGAATTTTAAGTTCTGTAGCGAAGCGTCTAAATGTTTCCATGGATAAGATACCGATGAATGTAGAACGGTATGGAAATACCTCATCTGCTTCGATTCCGATTTTATTAGATGAATTAAATAAAAAAGGATTATTGCAGGAAGGCGATAAACTTGTACTTTCCGGTTTTGGCGGAGGTCTTACCTGGGGAGCAAGTTTGATTGAGTGGTAATCCTAAGGGGAAAGTCCTGTCAGGAGATTGGAAATATTGAAAAATTGGCCGCAAAGCTTGTCTGGGTCAGGCTGTTTTTCAATATTTCTTTTTTATTCTACGTCAAATAGATAAAAAGTTTGTGTAAAAGGAAAGCTTGTGATATAGTATCTATATTCGAGGCAATGAAAATGTAGAAAGGAAAGAGTAACATGAACATAAATGAGTTGAAAACGAAAGCAATGCAAAGAAAGCCTGCAAGTAAGAGAGCAAGTCAAACCGGGAAAAAGTTAGACTTATCGAAGATGGTGCGTATGAATTTTAATGAAAATTCCTATGGTATGTCACCAAAAGCCCTAGAGGTAATCAAAGAGTCTGCTATTATGGGAAACCGTTATGATTTTGATGCTGCAGAAATAAAAGATGTTATTGCGAAAAAACATGGATTTGATTCTTCCAATGTATTGATTGGAGCAGGTTCCAGTGCATTGATTGATATGTTAGGAGTAACCTTTCTAGAAGATGGCGATGAAGTGGTGCTTTGTATGCCTACATTTGCAGCCTTTGTGGATATGGCATATGTAAATGGAGCCACTCCGAAGGTAGTTCCTGTCAATGAAAGTCAGGAATTCGATTTGGATGCCATGTTAGAAGCCATAGACGAAAAAACAAAAATGGTAGTAGTGGTGAATCCGAATAATCCTACCAGTACCTATCGAAGTGCCAAAGATATAGAAGAATTCATAAAGAAAGTTCCGGAGAATGTTTTAATTGTGGTAGATGAGGCTTATCTTGAATATGCTACTGCACCGGATTGTAAGAGTATGCTCCACCTGGTAAAAGAAATGGACAAGCCAATCGTGGTGTTAAAGACCTTTTCTAAGATTTACGGTATGGCAGGTGTGAGAATGGGTTATGCCATTGCAGCTCCTGAAATCATTGCTTCTATGAGCGGTTGCCCTGCAGCATGGAATGTAAGTATTATGGCACAAAAAGCTGCCATTGCAGCCCTAGAGGATGAAGAGTTTGTAGAATATGTAAAAGAAAATATTGTAAAGGGAAGAGAATATATTTCAAAAGAATTAGAGCAGTTAGGATGCAAGGTATTTCCGTCCCAGACAAGTTTTGTTTATTTTGATGCCCATCGTAACCCGGCAGAGTTAAGAGATGAAATGGCGAAAGAGAATATTGCCATGGGAGCCGATGAATATAGCCGTATTTCCGTTGGAACGATGGAGGAAAATCAATTATTTATTAAGGCAATGAAAAAAATATTAGGATAAAGAGTTACTGTTCACGTGTGAACTGTTGCGATAAAGAGTACTAATAAAATGTGAAAGGATGTTAAGGCGTTATGGGAAAGACAAATGTAGATGTAATGGAGATTTTTGGTTCTAACGTATTTAACGATTCTGTTATGAAAGAACGTTTGCCAAAACCCATTTATAAAGAGTTAAAGGCTACCATTGAAAAGGGAGCAGAATTAAATCCAAAGATTGCAGATATTGTGGCAAATGCCATGAAGGATTGGGCAGTAGAAAAAGGAGCAACACACTATACCCATTGGTTCCAGCCAATGACTGGTGTAACAGCAGAAAAGCATGATGCGTTTATTAACCCTACTTCAGATGGTACTGTCATTCTTGAATTTTCAGGAAAAGAGTTAATCAAAGGTGAAGCGGATGCGTCTTCTTTCCCATCTGGTGGGTTAAGAGCTATTTTTGAAGCAAGAGGATATACAGTGTGGGATTGTACTTCTCCTGCTTTTGTAAAGGAATCTCCAGATGGAAGTACCATTCTTTGCATTCCGACTGCTTTTTGTTCTTATACCGGAGAAGCCCTGGATGAAAAAACTCCATTGCTTCGTTCCATGGATGCAGTAGGAACACAGGCAATGCGAATTTTAAAGTTATTTGGAAATACTACAGCAACTAAGGTAAATATCTCTGTTGGACCAGAACAGGAATATTTCTTAGTAGCAAAAGATAAATTTATGCAAAGAAAGGACTTAATGTTTACAGGTCGTACTTTATTTGGTGCTATGCCTCCTAAGGGACAGGAAATGGATGACCATTATTTCGGTGCCATTAAAGAAAAGATTTCTGCCTTTATGGATGAGTTAAACATTGAGTTATGGAAATTAGGAATTACAGCGAAAACACAACATAACGAAGTAGCACCGGCACAGCATGAGCTGGCTCCGATTTATGCTTCTAATAATGTTGCCACAGACCACAACCAGTTAATCATGGAAACCATGCAAAAGGTTGCAAACCGTCAGGGCTTGGCTTGTTTATTATATGAAAAACCTTTTGATGGTGTCAGCGGTTCCGGTAAGCATAATAACTGGTCTATGGTAACAGATGATGGAGTAAATCTATTGGAACCAGGAAAGACTCCTCATGAAAATGTTCAGTTTTTATTATTCCTTATGACGATTTTAAAAGCAGTGGATGAAAATGCGGAATTGCTTCGTATGTCGGCTTCTTCTCCGGGAAATGACCGAAGATTAGGTGCAAATGAAGCACCACCAGCTATTATTTCTGCCTTTTTAGGGGAACAGTTGGAAGATGTATTAAATCAGTTAGATACTACCGGTGAAGCTACCAGTTCAAAACAGGGCATGAAATTAAATGCCAGTGTAAGTACCTTACCATCCTTTACTAAGGATGCTACAGATAGAAACAGAACTTCACCATTCGCCTTTACAGGAAATAAATTTGAATTCAGAATGGTTGGTTCTACTCAGTCTATTGCAGAACCAAATATCGTATTAAATACTATTGTTGCAGATGCTTTATGTGAGATTGCCGATGAATTGGAGCAGGCAGAGAATTTCGATATGGCAGTTCATGATTTAATCAAGGATTTGATTAAGAAGCATAAGAGAGTGGTATTTAATGGAAATGCTTATTCAGAAGAGTGGGTAGAGGAAGCGGAAAGAAGAGGACTGCCAAACTTAAAATGTATGGTAGATGCCATTCCTGCTTTGGTAAAAGATAAATCTGTTCAAATCTTTGAAAAGCATCATGTGTTTAGCAGAACAGAATTAGAATCTCGTGTGGAAATCAAATATGAGAATTATTCTAAGACTATAAACATCGAAGCAAAGACCATGATTGAAATGGCGAAAAAGCAGATTATACCAGCTGTTATGAAGTATCAGGCATCTTTGGCAGAGGGAGTAAACGCATTAAGAACTGCAGGAATTGAAGAAGTTTCTGTACAAATGGAAATTATGAATGCCATTGCGAAAGAATTAGTAAAATTACAAGCTGCGGTAAAGGAACTGGAAAGAGTGGATGAAGAAGCTTCGAAAATGTCCCATGACATACCGGCTCAGGCAAAATATTTCCATGATGTAGTTTGTGAAGCTATGAAAGAGGTTCGTACTCCTGCGGATAAGTTAGAATGTCTGGTTGCAAAAGAAGCATGGCCATTCCCAACTTATGGAGAATTGTTGTTCGAGCAATAGGAAAGAAGTAAAAATACAAGAGGAGGAATGAGAATGAATAAGATGCGTAATAATAAAGGAGAAGCCGGAAACGAATTGGTACAGTTTTTAATGGGGTTAGGAATGTTGGCTTGTGGAGTCTGGTTCTTTTTATCTAAAATGACCGTAGGGTTCCATGGTCTTGGAAACTATTACTGGGGTTCTACTTATCTTGGAAGAGTGCCTACAGGAGCCATTTTTGTACCACTTATTTTAGGAATAATTTTATTGTTCTACAAACCAAATATATTTGCTAAGATTGTTACGTTCCTAGGTGCTTTGATTATCATTGCTTCTGTCATACTGGCATTAAAAATTGATTTTGCTACTACCAGAGGCTATGAATTTGTAGTAATGTTGGTGTTAATGTTTGGTGGCTTAGGACTTTTAGTACGTGTATTATTAAAGAAACCGGAAACACCAAAAAAAGAAAAGGAATAGATGGGAGAGCTTGATATGAATTATAGTCAGGCAATGGAAAAGATGAAAGAGATTGCAAAGAAAGGCAGTGTTCTAGGCTTAGAACCGGTTAAGAATCTTTGTGACCTCTTAGGAAATCCACAGGATAAACTTAATGTAATTCATATCGCCGGAACCAACGGAAAAGGTTCGATTTTAGCTTATCTGGAATCGATATTCATAGAAGGAGGATATAAGGTCGGGAAATATAGCTCTCCGACCTTATTTTCTTATTTGGAGCGGTTTAAGGTAGATGGGGAAAATATGAGGGAAGAAGAGTTTTCCTCATATTTTTCAAAAGTAGAGGAATGCTTATGCAGGATGCAAAAGTTAAATGCTCCTATGCCAACAGCCTTCGAAGTGGAAACGGCGATTGCGTTTGAATATTTTTTCGATAAAAAAGTAGATGTCGTTTTATTAGAAACCGGAATGGGCGGAAGATTAGATGCTACCAACATTGTAAAACGTCCGGTTTGTACTGTAATTGCATCGGTAGATATGGACCATATGGCTTTTTTAGGCAGTACCATAGAGGAAATTGCCAGAGAGAAGGCTGGAATTATCAAAGAATCTGTACCAGTGGTAATTTCTCCGAACCAAAAAGAAGAAGCTAAAAGGGTGATGAAAGAAATAGCAGATAAAAAGAATGCACCGTTTTTTCAGGGGGAACTTCCTACGATTTCTGATTTTTCGCTGGAAAAACAAAGTTTTTATTTCGCAGGAAACAAGGAGAAACAATATGAGATTTCTCTTTTGGGAAACCATCAGCCGGAAAATGCTTCCTGTGCGTTAAAGATAATGGAAGTGCTAAGGGAGAAGTTTCCTGTGGCGGAGGATAAGATAAGCGAGGGTCTGAAAAAAACAAGGTGGAAGGCAAGATTTGAAATCTTACAAAAAGAGCCTTTGGTGATTCGGGATGGGGCACATAACGAGAATGCCGCAATACGTCTAAAGGAATCTTTGCAAAAATATTTTACAAAACCTCAATTTATATATATAATGGGTGTATTGAAAGATAAGGAATATGAAAAAATCATTGATATTATGGCACCTATGGCAAAACTGGTTTATGTTATTACACCGAAGAATGAACGGGCATTAACAGCAGAAGAATTAAAACGCGCATGGAGTCAGTATGGAAAGAAAGTGGTAGTGGTGGAAGATGCAAAAGAGGCTTTTCGTATGGCACTTCACGCTTACCAGGGCGAAAGTGGAATTTTATGTTTTGGTTCCCTGTCGTTTATGTCGGAAATTACTAGTTAGCCAGAAAGGTGGAAATATATAATACGTTCAAGAATCATCGAAGGTTGAGAATATTGAGGATAATGATATGGATAGAGTAGATAAGATTCGAAATCACAGTTTGTATCTTCAGTTGAAAGACAGATTAGAAGAATTAGAAAAAGATAGGATTTTTTGCATACATAATGAGGGACATTCTTTTGATGTGGCAAGAATTGCGTATATTATGAATTTAGAGCAGAATCTTGGGCAGGAGAAGGAACTGATTTATGCCATGGCATTTTTACATGATTTGGGAAGGGTGAAGGAGTATGAAGAAGGTCTTGACCACCATGTAATGAGTGCTAAAATTGCAGAGGAAATATTAAAAGAATGTGATTTTAATATGGAGGAATGCGAAAGCATCAAAGAAGCTATATTGCTTCATCGCAGAAAGTGTTGTCCGGATACGGAGAATGTGTTATGTAAATTGCTTTATGCAGCAGATAAAGCATCAAGGAATTGTAAATTCTGTAAGGCAAAAGAAGAATGCTATTGGTCGCAGAAAGAAAAAAATGATACTGTTCAAATATAAACAGTAACAAAAAATCAAAATATGTGGGATATTAACAAGTATTTGGGGGGCCTGAAAGTAATATGAAGATAGGAAAAAAAGAGTTTGATTTGGTTCATGAAACATATATTATGGGAATTTTAAATGTTACTCCGGATTCTTTTTCTGATGGTGGCAGCTACAATGACATGGACAAGGCATTGTTTCATGCGGAGCAGATGATAAAAGATGGAGCTGCTATCTTAGATATTGGCGGAGAGTCTACCAGACCGGGACACATAAAGATTAGCGAGGAAGAAGAGATTTCCAGAGTATGTCCTATCTTAGAAAGCTTAAAAAAGAATTTTGATATTCCACTTTCTTTGGATACTTATAAATCTAAAGTAGCCCAGGCGGGGATTTTAGCAGGGGCAGACCTCATTAATGATATCTGGGGACTAAAGTGGGATGATAAAATGGCGGGTGTAGTGGCAAAAGCACAGATACCGGTTTGTCTGATGCATAATCGGAAAGAAGAAGGATATGCTGATTTTATTAAGGATGTAAAGAAGGACCTTCTAGAAAGCATTTCTATTGCTAAGAAGGCAGGAATTTTAGAAGAAAATATCATACTTGACCCAGGAATCGGGTTTGCCAAAATCCAGGAACAGAATTTACAGCTTATGAATCATCTGGAGGAATTAAAGGAACTGGGTTATCCTGTGTTGCTTGGAACTTCTAGAAAAAGAATGATTGGTTTTGCCTTGGGACTAGAAGTGGAGGAAAGAGAAGAAGGCACCATGGCAACTACCGTTATGGGAGTGATGAAGGGGGCTAGTATTTTCCGGGTACATCATGTATTAGGTAATTATAGAGCCATGAAAATGACTCAGGCGATTTTACAGTCGGATGAAAAGAATTGCAAATCCTAAGATTCAGAAAATAAGATTGAGGTAGACAAAATGGATAAGATAGAAATAAAAGAGCTTGAGATATTTGCCAATCATGGTGTGTTTGAAGAAGAAAAGAAATTAGGACAAAAGTTTTTGGTTTCCATCACTCTTTTTCTGGATGTTAGTAAGGCAGGAAGAACCGATGATTTGAAAGAATCCATTCATTATGGTGAAGTTTCTAATATGGTAAATGAATGGATGTGCCAGCATACATTTCAGTTGTTAGAATCTGTAGCCCAGGGACTTTGCGAAGAAATCCTACTTTCTTATGAATCTTCCGGCTTAAAAGAAGTGGAAGTAACTGTGAAAAAACCATGGGCTCCGGTGAAACTTCCATTGGATACCGTAGCAGTTACGGTAAGAAGGAAATGGACAGAAGCCTTTTTATCCATTGGCTCAAATATAGGGGATAAAGAGAAGTATTTAAATGAGGCTGTAACAGGATTAAGCAAGGATATTTATACCAAGGTGTTAAAAGTATCTTCCTTTATCACCACAAAACCTTACGGAGAAGTAGAACAGGATGATTTCTTAAATGCTGCGGTACAAATTAAGACCTTAAGAAGTCCAAAAGAATTATTGGAACTTTCCCATGAGTTAGAACAAAAAGCCAAAAGAGAAAGAAAGGTTCATTGGGGTCCTAGAACTTTGGATGTTGATATTGTTTTTTACGGAAAAGATATTGTGGAGGATGAGGACTTGGTGATTCCACACATTGATATGGAAAACAGGGAGTTTGTGTTAAAGCCTATGATGGAATTATGTCCTTATTTTGTTCATCCGTTGCTAAATAAACGAATCTGTACGTTATATCAGGAATTACAGTGAAGGATGAGATTAAAAGGTTTTGATAGTAGGTAATTGCGAAACTAAAATATTTTATATCACTCAATATAAGTTTTTAATAGTTTCGCACTTATCTGTTTTAGATAGAATTGGGAGGAAATAACATGCATGACAAGTTAACCAAGGAAGATATAAAAAAGATGGAAGAAGAGATTCTTCATCGAAAACTGGTGGTACGAAAAGAATGCTTAGAAGCAGTAAAGGAAGCCAGGGCACATGGGGATTTAAGCGAAAACTTTGAATACCATGCAGCGAAAAAAGAAAAGAACCGGAATGAAAGCAGAATTCGTTATCTGGAAAGAATGATAAGAACCGCACAGGTCATTGAAGACCAGATGCAGGAAGATGAAGTGGGATTGAATAAAGAAGTGGAAGTTTACTTTGAAGAGGACGATGAAACGGAAATCTTTAAAATGGTTACCACAGTGAGAGTGGATACCATGAAGGGATATATCAGCATGGAATCTCCTATTGGAAAAGCCATTTTTGGGAAAAAGACCGGGGACCGGGTGTTTGTGAAAATCAATGATAATCTTGGATATTATGTCCAGATAAAATCCGTAAAACCTTTGGCTGAAGAAGACAAAGGGAATCTATTAGAATACTAAAGGAAAACAGGAAAAGGAATGTACGAGAATATGAAGGATTTATCAGAAATCAGAGAAAAAATTGATATTGTAGACCAGAAAATGATTGAACTTTTTGAGGAACGTATGCAGCTTGCCAATGAAGTGGCAGAGTATAAGCTTAGTGTTGGAAAGCCGATTTATGATAAGGAACGGGAAAATGAGAAATTAAAGAAATTAAGTTCCCTTGCCTCCAATGAATTTAATGCTCAGGGAGTGCAGGAACTGTTTTTACAGATTATGACCATCAGCAGAAGATATCAGTATTCGAAAATCAAAGATACCTTCGGTTACATAGGAAATGAATATCAGACCATGGATTCTTTAAAAACCAAGGATACTTTAAGAGTTGTGTATCAGGGCGTGGAAGGTGCTTATAGTGAGCAGGCAATGATTCAGTATTTTGGAGAAGAATCAGAAAGCTATCATGTGGAACAATTTGAAGATGTGATGAAGGAATTGGAGGAAGGACGGGCAGATTATGGGGTTCTTCCTATCGAAAATTCTTCCGCAGGAACCGTGGCAGGCATTTATGAATTGTTAGCAAAATATAATCTTAATATTGTAGCTGAGGAATATGTGGAGGTAAATCAGGCCTTGCTTGCACTAAAGGGAGCAAAACTTTCAGATATTAAGACCGTGTTTTCTCATCCTCAAGGCTTAATGCAGGGGTCGGAATTTTTGGAAACCTTGGGAGTAAAGAAGGTCAGCCTTGCCAATACGGCAGTCAGTGCCATGAAGGTGCAAAAAGACCAGGATATTACACAGGCAGCAGTTGCAAGTGAAAGGGCAGCAAAGCTTTACGGTTTGGAAGTATTAAATCCAAACATTAATAATAATAAAAAGAATATTACACGTTTTGTGATTTTAACAAAAAATAAGATTTATAAAAAAGATGCGAAAAAGATAGCCATTACCTTTATGTTACCTCATGTAAGCGGTACTTTATTTAATGCTTTGGCACATTTCGTATATAATCAGCTAAGTGTAACGAAAATTGAATCAAAACCATTAAAGGACAGACCTTTTGAATATCGTTTTTTTGTAGAATTTAATGGAAATCTTCAAGAAGAAACGGTTCGCAATGCGTTGGTAGGCTTGGAAAAGGAAACAGTAGAGTTTCGCTTGTTAGGTAATTTCTAAGGTTTATTGTTTAATGTGATATATTAAAACATAATAGTAAAGTGTGAGGAGGAAGGATAGTATGACAAATACGACATTTGCTTCCATTGATATCGGCTCTAGAAATTTAACCATGAAGATTTATGAAATTTCACCGAAGGATGGCTATCGGCAGTTAGATTATGTCAATGTAAATATGTCCATTGGTGCAGAGTCTTATCGTACGGGAATGATTAGCATGGAATCATTGGATGAGATATGCAATGTAATCATGGGATTTAAGATGAAGATGAAGGAATATGGGGTAAAGGAATACCGGGCATATGCTACCAGTGCATTGCGGGAAGCGGATAATAAAGTGTTTGTTCTGGACCAGATTTATGGAAGAACGGGAATGAAAGCATCCATATTAAGTAATTCAGAACAAAGATTTTTTATGATAAAAGCTTTGGCATATAATAATCAGGATTATGATAAGATTACGGTAAAGAATACTGCCATTGTTGATATTGGTGGGGGTAGTATACAGATTTCCCTGGTGGATAAGGGAAACTTAATTGCAACCCAGAATCTTAAAATTGGTTCGATTCGTGTGAAGAACCTTCTTTCTGATTTAGAGTTTCGAACCACGCAGATAAACAGAGTTCTGGAAGAATATATAGGGAATGAGATTGATACCTTTAAGAATTTTTATTTGAAAGAAAAAGAAATTAAAAATGTCATTGTGATTGGGGATGAGGTAAATAATCTGGTTAAGATTGTACCGGAATTACAGATTAAGGATTCCCTAAATGAAGAACAGATTGCGTATATCTATGAAAAATTAAAGCAAAATAAAGATACAGACCTTGCATATGATTATGGTATTTCGGAAGAAAATGCCTCCTTGCTTTTGCCGGCAGTGATTATGATTAGCCAGTTCCTTACACAGTCAAAAGCAGAATTAATCTATACTGCGAATATCGATTTGTGTGACGGTATTGTAGTGGATTATATGGATAGAAAGAAGAAATACGATATTAATCATGACTTTAATGACGATATCCTGGCTGCTGCCAGAAATATTTCAAAACGTTATAAATGCAATAAAATACATATTCAAAACGTGACAGAGATTGCACTGAAAATATTTGATGCACCAGCCATAAAAAAAATACATGGACTGGGACAGAAAGAAAGGCTGCAGTTACAGATTGCGGCGATTTTACATGATTGTGGTAAATTTATTAATATGAGTGATGGTGCCCAGAATTCTTATAATATTATTATGAGCACGGAAATCGTAGGTTTATCACATATTGAAAGACAGGAAGTTGCGAATATTGTACGGTATAATACCCGATATCTTCCGGGATATGATAAAATGGAAGATAATTTAAGTAAGGACTCTTACATGAAGATTGCGAAGCTTACGGCTATTTTAAGAATTGCTAATGCCATGGACCGCAGCCACAAGCAAAAAATTCAGGATATTTCCCTTACAGTAAAGGAAAAACAGCTTTTGATTAAGGCAAGTACCAGTGAAGATATTACTTTGGAAATTGGTTTATTTGAGTCTAAGGCTATGTTTTTCCAGAATGTATATGGAATTTTACCGGTTTTAAAACAAGAACAGAAATTATAGAGAGGATAGAAGGTTATGGGCGAGAAAAAGATAGGTTACGATTCGGAATACTTTGTAAACCGTGAACTAAGCTGGCTGGAATTTAATTATAGAGTGTTTAGCGAAGCCAATGATATCAGTATTCCGCTTTTTGAACGAATTAAGTTTTTAAGTATTACAGCATCGAATCTGGATGAATTTTTTATGGTAAGAATTGCATCTTTAAAGGATATGATTCATGTCAAATATCAAAAAAAGGATATTGCAGGCATGACTCCAAAAGAACAGATTGATAAAATTCTTCCAAAGACACATAAGTTGATGAAGGACCAGTATAGTACTTATAACAGGTTGTTACCGGAATTAAATGAGAATGGTTTGGAAGTGGTTTCAAGACATGAGGATTTAAGTGAAGCCCAGAGTAAATTTGTAAATGAATACTTTGAAAAGAATGTATATCCGGTACTGACACCTATGGCTGTGGATTCTTCCAGACCTTTTCCATTGGTTCGGAATAAAACATTAAACATTGGGGCATTGATTTCAAAAAAGGGACACTCGGAAGAAATGGATCTGGCTACGGTTCAGGTTCCAAGTGTACTTCCAAGAGTGGTGAAAATCCCTTCCGAGACAGAAGGAAAAACTGCGGTGATTCTTTTAGAAGAAATCATTGAAAAGAACATAGATAAGCTGTTTTTAAATTATGAAGTAATGTGTGCACACCCATATCGTATCATGCGTAATGCGGATTTAACCATTGACGAAGAGGATGCAGCAGATTTATTAAAGGAAATTCAAAAGCAGTTAAAGAAACGTCAATGGGGTGAAGTCATCCGGCTTGAAGTAGAAGAAAATATGGATAAAAATCTGCTAAAAGCACTTTCAAAAGAATTTGCGGTAGAGGAAGAAAGTATTTATAAAATCAATGGACCGCTGGATTTGACCTTTTTAATGAAGGTAAACGGATTGGAAGGATTTGACCACTTAAAGAGTAAGAAATATATTCCGCAACCGATTCCGGAATGGAGTCCTGAGGATAATATTTTTGAACAGATTAAGAAAGGTGATATTTTACTACATCATCCATATGATACCTTTGAACCGGTAGTGGCATTTATCAGTCAGGCAGCGAAGGACCCGGCAGTCCTTGCCATTAAGCAGACGTTATATCGTGTCAGTGGAAATTCTCCTATCGTTGCAGCTTTGGCACAGGCAGCGGAAAATGGAAAACAGGTTACGGTACTTGTGGAATTAAAGGCAAGATTTGATGAAGAAAATAACATTATCTGGGCGAGAAAACTGGAACAGGCAGGATGCCATGTTATCTATGGTTTGGTAGGATTAAAAACTCATAGTAAAATTGCCTTGGTAGTAAGAAAAGAAGAAGATGGAATCAAAAGATATGTGCATTTAGGAACCGGTAATTATAATGATGTTACCGCAAGATTATATACGGATTGTGGTTTACTCACTGCGTCCGATCCGATTGGAGAAGACGCTACAGCAGTGTTTAATATGTTATCCGGATATTCCGAACCACCAAGTTGGAACAAATTATCCGTTGCACCAATTTGGCTGAAAAACAGCTTTTTAAGATGGATTGAACGGGAGAAGAAACACGCATTAAATGGAAAAGATGCAAGAATTGTGGCAAAGATGAATTCTCTTTGTGACCCAATGATTATTGCAGCGTTATACGATGCTTCCAAGGCAGGGGTTAAGATCGAATTGATTATTCGAGGTATCTGTTGCTTAAAGGTAGGAATTCCGGGCGTCAGCGAAACGATTTCTGTTCGTTCTATTGTAGGTGACTTTTTGGAACACAGCCGCATTTTCTATTTTAAAAACGATGGAAAAGAAGAAGTTTATATGGGAAGTGCGGACTGGATGCCAAGAAATCTGGATAAACGTGTGGAAATTTTGTTCCCGGTAGAGGATGAAACTTTGAAAAAGAAAGTAATCTCTATTCTTGACATACAATTAAGCGACAATAAGAAGGCACATATGCTGATGCCGGATGGTTCTTATAAAAAAGTTAAGACCCAGGGAGAGGGCATCAGTTCACAGGCTGAGTTCTGCAGACTTGCCATGAAGCGAAAAAAAGAAGGCAATGAAAATGACAGAAGAAGGGTCTTTGAACCGGTTACAAAAAAATCTTAAAAAAACTATTGACAGTGATAAAAAAATATGATATCTTATGAAAGATGTTTAAAACAAAAAGCAAGTAGAGTATCCACTCTCACCTTAGCGCAGAGGCGACTTGGGTTTATGATATTGAGAATGCTATGTCGTATTTGAATTATTGTAGTGGATAGTCTGACTATCCACTTTTTTAATTTCATTTTGGAGGTGTACCACTATTAGCGATTTAATGATTAACGAACAAATTAGAGACAAAGAAGTACGTGTGATTGGAAAAGACGGCGAACAATTAGGCATTATGTCCGCAAAAGAAGCATATCAGTTAGCAAAAGAAGCTGATTTGGATCTTGTAAAGATTGCTCCGACTGCAAAGCCACCGGTTTGTAAGATTGTAGATTACGGTAAGTTCCGTTATGAGGCAATGCGTAAGGAAAAGGAAGCAAAGAAGAAACAAAAAGTTATTGATATCAAAGAAGTACGTCTTTCACCAAATATCGACACTAATGACCTAAATACTAAGGTTAATCAGGCTAGAAAATTCCTTTCAAAAGGAGATAAAGTTAAGGTTACACTTAGATTTCGAGGCAGAGAACTTGCTCATGTAAATGCCAGTAAGTCGATTTTAGATGAATTTGCTAAAATGCTTGAAGATGTAGCGGTAGTAGAAAAAGAAGCGAAATTCGAAGGCAGAAGCATGATAATGTTTTTAACAGAGAAGAAATAGTTACTGTACAGACAGCACCAAAACACTTGCTGTTTTGGTGCGTAAGAACGTGATTCAGGAGTTCACAGGCTCCTTTTGCGAAGCAAAACTCTAAATGAGCCTGCGAATTGTTACTGTTTACGAGGCACGAGTGAACAGTAACAAGAAATAAGCAAGGCAGGAAGAAAAATTCCTGACATATAGTTTAGTTATTTTAAGGAGGAACTTAATTATGCCAAAAATGAAAACCAGTAAAGCAGCAGCTAAGAGATTTAAAGTTACAGGAACTGGAAAGTTAAAGAGAAGTAAAGCATATAAACAACATATTTTAACTAAGAAAAGCTCTAAGACTAAGAGAAATCTTAGAAAGACAGTTGTTACTGATTCAACTAACGTAAAGAACATGAAGAAGATTTTACCATACCTATAATTTGAATTGTTAAGGAGGAAAGAAAAATGGCAAGAATTAAAGGCGGTTTAGGTGCTAAGAAAAGACATAATAGAACATTAAAGCTAGCAAAAGGTTACAGAGGAGCTAGATCAAAACAATATAGAGTAGCAAAACAATCTGTTATGAGAGCCTTAACAAGTTCTTATGCAGGTAGAAAAGAAAGAAAGAGACAGTTCAGACAATTATGGATTGCACGTATTAATGCAGCAGCTAGAATGAATGGAATCTCTTACAGCAAATTTATGTATGGATTAAAGCTTGCTAATGTTGATATTAACAGAAAGATGTTATCTGAAATGGCTATTAACGATGCAGAAGGATTTGCAAAATTAGTAGATGTTGCTAAGTCTAAATTAGCTTAATATAAGATATATATAAATAAATAAGAACCATTTGTTACTGTACACACAGTACCCTGACACTTGCTGTCAGGGTACGTAATAGCATGATTCAGGAGTTGGTTTTTGCTTCGCGTAGCGAATTTTCATGCAAAAACCAATAGTTACTGTTCACGTGTGAACAGTAACAATCATTTGGTTCTATAAGAAGCAAGGAAGCGTAAGTCAGAGAGTTTTGCTTTGTTGGAGGAATGGCTTTTTGGTTTCCTACCTTGCTTCCTAACGGGGTGTGGCTCAGCTTGGCTAGAGCGCTTGATTTGGGATCAAGAGGTCGCAGGT
>JAFQCI010000150.1 GCA_017416505.1 Lachnospiraceae bacterium | reverse complement strand
TAAAGGTTGTTGCAGTAGAGCCGGCAGGAAGCCCGGTATTGTCAACAGGTACACCCGGAGCACATAAGATCCAGGGAATCGGAGCTGGTTTTGTTCCTGACGTACTTAATACAAAGATATATGATGAGATTATTACGATTGAAAATGATGATGCATTTGCAGAAGGAAGAAGATTTGCTGTAAGCGAAGGTATTCTTGTTGGTATTTCTTCCGGTGCGGCTTTAAAAGCAGCAAGCATTTTAGCAGCTCGTCCTGAAAATAAGGGAAAAACCATTGTTGCATTACTCCCTGATTCAGGAGATAGATACTTATCTACACCATTATTCAATAATAATTAGGTGAGATGCACGATGGAAATTAGAAGCATAAACAGGATAGGAGAGGCGGTTTAACCCACCTCTCCTATTTCCGTATTTTTCCTTTGAAATCAAGTAGATTCTGCTTTACAGAAGGGAAAAAGAATTGTATAATCGTGGTTAGCAAAAACTAACTATGAGTTTCCCGACAGATATAATGGAGAAGTGATTGATATGATGATAAATAAAAGACTAATTGGAACAGTCAGTGAAAGTAAAAAATACATAGCAGGAAATGTGATTTGTCAATGGATTTCCCTTGCGGCAAACATTGCAATGATGATATCTGTTACCAGATTCTTATATTTGAAGATGAGAATTGTGTTATCCCAGAGGGAATGCAGTCTAAATTTGCAAGTCTTCCGGAGGAATATTCACACCTTTATCTTGCAATAGAAGGAAAACTGGTGGCAGCTATCAGCATAGAAGACCCATTACGAGAAGAAGCAGCAGAAGCTATGAAAGCATTAAAGAAAGCAGGCTTTTCTAAAATTGTAATGATGACGGGAGATAGTGAGAAAACAGCCCGTTCCGTTGCAAAAAGGGTAGGAGTGGATGAATATTATGCAGAAGTATTACCGGAAGAAAAGGCACAATTTGTAGAAAAAGAGAAAGCGTCCGGTAGGAAAGTAATTATGGTAGGAGATGGCATCAATGATTCTCCGGTACTTTCTGCTGCGGATGTAGGCATTGCTATTAATGATGGTGCTCAGATTGCAAGAGAAATCGCAGATATTACCATAGATGCCGGAAGCCTTAACGAGTTGGTTACACTAAAGTACATTAGTAATGGTTTGTCAAAGAGAGTAAAGAGTAATTATCGTAACATTATGGGAATTAACTCTGCTTTGATATTGTTAGGAGTATGTGGAGTAATACAGCCAACAACCTCTGCATTAATACATAATACCTCAACATTAGGGATTAGTTTGAGCAGCATGAAAGACTTGCTAGGATAAGAATTTGTATTTTTAAGGAGGACTATATGGAGGATATTATCATTATTGGAATTATTGTCGTGGTTGTGTTAATTGGTATACGCTCTAGCATAGGCCATTTTAAAGGTCAAGGCGGTTGCTGTGGTGGAAGCAGCTATAAACCGAAAAAGAAGAAACTCTCAAAGGTAATTGATACGAAGACTTTCAAAGTGGAAGGGATGCATTGCAATCACTGTAAAATGAGGGTAGAAGAAATTGTCAATGACATAAAAGGGATTGCCGGAAAAGTAAATCTTAAAAAAGGAGAACTTACGGTATCTTATGAAGAAGACGTTGATGATGAACTAATAAAGAATAGGATTGAAAAAGCAGGGTATAAATGCCGGCAGATAACTAGATGAAATAATAAAAGTTACTGGGATATGAAGGTTTTACAGTTAATAATAGAAAATGCTGAAATTACCAGAAAAGAAATGACGAGAGATAATTGATAGCCACTTTTAACAAAAACATAACTTATGTTAAATGAATATCGGGATATGTGATAAAACCTTGGGAAATGGCGATTTTTCAAGGTTTTTCCGATGTATGAGTTTGTGGAGAAATATCGTAACATAGTGTAAATTGGTGTAATTTTCGGATGAATTGGTGTCAAAATTGGTGCCAGAAATGATGCCTAAAACATGGATTTGTGAATGGAAATAGTGTTTAGCTTTTTTGCAAATGTACAACATATTGTTGATATATACTCAAATGTTGTGTATAATATAATTAGGTGATGACTATGAATATGATTTTATCTACAATAACAAAAGAAAAAACACGAATAGAATATATGCTTGCTAAATACCGTGAAGAGTATGAAAACTTACCAAAAGGAACAATATCGGAGAAACAAGTAGGTGAGAAGACCTACTATTATTTAAAATATCGTTCTGGCAAAAAGGTAATTTCACAATATATCAACAAGGCAAGTGTTGATGAAATAAAAAAGCAAATCGAACGACGAAAGCATATTGAAATAATGATAAAATCTCTGCAAGAGGAATTAAACATTGCGAATAAAGTATTGGAGGGAGAAGGATGATCTTATATCATGGAAGCAATTTAATAGTATCAAAGCCAAAATTAGTAGCACAGAATAGATTTCTAGATTTTGGATATGGATTTTATACAACGACGAACAAAGTACAGGCAATTGGTTTTGCGGATAAAGTAACGAAGAGACGTAAGGAAGGTGCACCAATAGTTAGCATTTATGAAATAGACGAAGTAAAAGCATTCAAGGAATGCTCAGTTCTCAGTTTTGATGCACCAAATGAAGCATGGCTAGATTTTGTGTCAGAAAACAGAGCTGGAAATTATAGCGGAAAACAATATGATTTTATTTACGGTCCTGTTGCGAATGATGATGTATATACCACATTTACACTTTATACATCAGGAGTGCTTACGAAAGAGCAAACAATTGAGGCGTTAAAGGTTAAGAAATTGTATAATCAGTTGGTGTTGACTTCTGAAAAAGCATTAAGTTATTTGACATTCTATGGAACAGTACCAGAGGAGGACGATTAATGGAACGGAAAAAATTCGAAGCAATGCTTGTGCTTATTGTTCCAAAGATTATTGCTTTAGTTGTTCAAAATCATGGAATTGATGAAGTGACAGCATCTAGAAAATTTTATGAATCAAAAGTATATTCTTTGTTAGAAGAAGAGGATACAAAGCTATGGCATCTTAGTCCATTAACACTTTTTTACATGTATGACGAAGAAGTAAACACTGGTAACATCACATTTCCGGAGGGATAAGTATGAGTAGACAAGGGGACTTTATGATTTACTGTACAGAACAGTACAAATCAGCAAAGAAGTTAAATGGAAAGCAGGTAGCAGAATTATTTACACGCTATCAGGTGTGGGATTATATTTACTCCTGCTTTGAGGCGTTGCACACAACGGGGGTTAACTATATCGTAGAGGATATTGATTTGTATATTGAGGCACGACAGGTTTCGCTGGGCGTAAAATGAAAGTAAGGGTGAATTCCTAATTTTTCAAGGAAAATCTCCTATATTTAATAAAACTTTAACAAAAACGAATCATTTCAAAAACAAAAATCTTTTAAAATTACATCATGATATGATTGCGGGAGCGCAAAGTGCGTAGCAATCCGTAGGTATCAGAGGGCAAAAGGTCATACTTTTTGCCCTCTTACATCATAATATATATTGCAGGAAGAATCATTCTAGTATAGCTGAATGATTCTTCCTGCAATTGTTACTGTACAGACAGCACCAAAACACTTGCTGTTTTGGTGCGTAAGAACGTGATTCAGGAGTTCGCAGGCTCCTTTTGCGAAGCAAAACTCTAAATGAGCCTGCGAATTGTTACTGTTTACGAGGTACGAGTGAACAGT
>JAFQCI010000149.1 GCA_017416505.1 Lachnospiraceae bacterium | reverse complement strand
CAAGAGACTATGCGGTTTAAAATAAATGCCGATATTCTTTTTCCCGTGTCTGAAATGCAAGCAGACACGGGAAGTTATAAATATTTTATCGGCATTTTTTAAATATCGGCATATGGGGAATTATGCTGATATCGGCATAATCTACCACCGATTTCCATACGTTCTTACAATTTCTTCGCTGCTCAATGTACAGTCAGTGGAAAGCAAGACAATATATTCACTGCGTTTATTACGGTTTCTGACAAATACAAGCTTTACAGGAATGTTCTGTTTTCCTGTTTTTACACAAATTGAAAACAGGATATCTCCAGGCTTTTGGAAGGATACCAGTTTTCCGAGTTGTTTCAAATTGTACTTTTTTCCTTTGTAAATGTAGTACTGTTTATTGTCTTTTAACATGCCTATGACATCCAGTCCTTCTGCCAGAATATTTGCAATAAACGGTTCATTGGTAAACCATGTGTCCATGAGGACATAGCTTGCTTTGATTCCTGCCTTCAGTGCATTACGAATAAGCTGCAATGCAGCCTCTGGCTTTTGAAGTACAGCATTTTTTCTTGCTTTACCACCATTGCTCCGTTTGTCGATAGACGCATTGGCAGGCACAATACGGTTGGATTCTTTTGCAGATGCCATCATATTGAATCCTACAGGAATAAAACTGTAGCCATCCGTCCAGCCAAGTGTAAGCATGTTAAAGCCCTTCACTGTTTTACCGATCACGTGATTGAAAACATAAGAAAGAAGTTCAACCTTTTTACTTCTTTCACGTGCAATCACTGAGTCATCAAGTACAAGACATGTCACACGCTCCGGTCGGGTTAGTCTGTCAAAATAAGCAGTTACCCTGGCAGCAAGCAGGGAAATAAATTTTACCCAGTTAAAGCTTGCATTGTTAAGAAAACGATAATAGGTATTCTTTGAAAATGCAGTATCTTTCTTTTTGGAATTAAGAAAATGATACAGATTGCAATTCTGGAATACCAATAATAACAGAAACTGAAAAACCTCATAAAACGATTTGCCGTTTTTTCCTTTTATGTTGGATTTGGTAAGGAGTTTACTGATTTGAAGTTCACGAATAGCCTCACCAAATTCGCATTTAATTTCTGTTTCAGGGTTTTCAAAATCAACTTTTTGGTTTATCATATTGAATAGCACCTCTTCTGTGTATTTTTTGTTTGTCGTTATTCAATATTATACCAGATTATGGTGCTATTTTGTTGTCAATACATCAATTAATATGCTAAATTTCCCTTATTTTTCAAGGTTTCTAAGCAGTTTTTGATGTGGGAAGTTTGAGTAAATTATTTGTGAAAAATAATATTTATTTTAGTATCTCATTTTTAAAATGTTATATTAAAAGTAGAGATAGATAAAAATTTTAATTATATGCTACAATGAAGTGGCAGAATGGGGGATTAGCATGAATGAAAAAAGAGCAAGAAATATGGCTATAGGAATGTGTGTTGGTGAAGCAGTTGGAGCTATGGTTGCACTGTTACTTCACATAGATTATGTAATTGGCTTGCTTGTTGGCTTAAATGTAGGTATGCTTGTTGGAACAATTGTAAAGACCAAACAAGAATAGAAGCTATATTCGAGTATGAAAATATCTTTTTTTATATCTTGAGTTTAACATGGCGTATTGTTTTATAATATGGTGAAGAAATGGTTTGTTATAAAGTAATTTATGGCAGACCATTTTTTTTGAGATGGATTTGCTAAAGATATGTAGAATCATTGTTTTTTTCATATGGTTGTGGTAAAATTATGAAGTGGAAATGGCTTATGGAGAGGGCATTTTTAACGAAAGGAAGGGACAATATGGTCCAGGATTTAACAAAAGGAAAAGAAAGTAAGGTACTGATAAAATACACACTTCCGATGTTTATTGGAGTGGCATTTCAGCAGTTATACAACATTTCTGACAGCATTATCGCCGGAAAGTTTGCAGGAGAAGATGCTTTGGCGGCAGTTGGTGCCAGTTATGCTATTACGATGTTGTTTATGGCGGTTGCAGTAGGATGCCAGATAGGTTGTACTGTGGTAGTAAGCCGCTTGTTTGGGGCTAAGGACTTTACCAAAATGAAGACAACCATTTTTACTATTTTAATCAGTGGATTCATCTTGTCTGCCTTGTTATCCATAGTGGGAGTTTTATTGAGTCCTACTTTTATGAGGTTATTAAAAACTCCGGAAAATATCTTTAAAGATAGCGAATTATATCTAAAAATATACATAGCAGGATTTATATTTTTATTCCTTTATAATGTTGTAACAGGAATTTTCAATAGTTTAGGAGATAGTAAGACCCCTTTGATTTTTTTAATCTGCTCTTCTTTGGGGAATATCTTTTTGGACTGGCTGTTTGTAGCAATTTTTAATAAAGGAGTGGCAGGGGTTGCAGTCGCTACCTTTATTGCACAATCATTAGCAGGAATTGCAGCATTTTTGGTATTGCTTTTAAGATTAAAAAAGATAAAGACTTCTGAAAAACCAGAGTTTTTTAGCAAAAAAATGTTGTTAGAAGTAGCAAGGATTGCAGTGCCCAGCGTGTTGCAACAAAGTTTTATTTCTGTAGGAAATCTGTTTATTCAGAAATTGGTAAATAACTGCGGTTCCAGTGTCATTGCAGGATATTCAGCGGCAATTAAGTTAAATACTTTTGCCATTACAGGATTTACCACCTTGGGAAACAGTATTTCCAGTTTTACTGCCCAGAACCTTGGAGCAGGAAAAAGAGAGAGAATCCGAAAGGGATTGAAGGCTGGAATTTGGTTTTCTTTAGCAGTAGCACTTTTGTTTTTTCTGGCATTTTTCTTTACGGGAGAAGTGTGGGTGAGATTGTTTATGGATGCGGATGCAAGTGCTAATGCATTAGATACAGGTAAGGTCTTTTTAAAGATAGTGGCTCCATTTTACTTTATTATCTGTATTAAGCTGACCTGTGACGGGGTGCTTAGAGGAAGTGCTAAGATGAAGGAATTTATGGTTGCTACCTTTACGGATTTGATTTTGAGGGTTGTTTTGGCACATATTTTATGTGCTTATTATAATGAAATCGGAATTTTTATGTCATGGCCGATTGGATGGAGCATAGCCATGGTTATATCCCTGTTCTATACGAAAAAATGTTTGGGAGAAAAGAGATGAAACGGGGAAAAAGGCTGATGTTATAAGAGGGAGGAGAGTCTTGTCTATGAAGAAAAAAGGCGTATGGGCTGTGTTGGTGGCAGTTATGGTGGGAAGCATTTCCCTGACTTGTATGGCTACCGGAATGCAGCAGGAAGAAGAAAAAAATTTGCCAGTGGAAGTTTCCGGTTCTGCGGAAGAGGGTACTACCATTGACTTATCAGCATTTTGCAATGATGTCAGTAAGTCACAAGAATTTTATGAGTTTATGAAGGGCTTGGATGAAAGTGTGCAAAAGACTTTAGTGATTCCAGAGGGACAAACCTTGGTGTTGAATCACTATTTTACTCTGCCTTCCAATACCACCCTCCAAGGAGGAGCCATTGAATTTACGACAGATGCCCAGTATGCAGATGTTTACAATGAGGCTTTCATCATAAATCGCCATAGCGAAACTTATTGGGACGGTGAAAAAGATAAAAATATCAGGATACAAAATGTAGACATTCGCTATGATTGCAGCAACCAGGGACGTTCTTTGTTGCGATTCCGGGATATTACCGGTCTTGTCGTTACAGAATGTAACATTCAGGTGATAAATCAGCAGAAATCTACGACTTCCCATAATGCAGCCATTGACCTGTTTAAGGGATGTACCGATGTTGAATTGTCAAATAATCAAATATATCTGGATAATCCAAATGGTTCAGCGGGGGGAGCCATTTGGATTCGTTCTATGGCTGTGGAAAACAATGACCCGGAACTGCTAAAAACATCTAATGTTCGGGTGACTGGAAATGTCATAACCTCCAATTCCTGTGATGAACTTTTAGCAGTGGGAAGCTCCGGCTATGACACTTCCGATGTATTGATTTCTAATAACACATTTATTCGTCTGGATGGCAGTAAGAAGAACCTTATGTTAGGGGTATGCCCTGCCATAGGGGGAAGTATCAGCAATGTAATAATAAAAAATAACAAATTTCTGATGAACAATACAACCGCTATTATGAATAAAGAGATTCTTAGAATAGGCGGAGTGCTAGATACAAATCAGTATGCTTTTATCTTAACAGGCATTGAGATAATAGGAAACGAGATTACAGGAAATCTTGCAGGAAGTAAGGCAATTGTAGTAAAGAAGGAAGAAACCAATTCTGCTTCCGTTTTGCTTCGGGAAAATACGATAAAAAATACTGGAAGTTCTTCGGAAGGTTCTTATGGAATTATTGCAACAGGCCCTAATGTATTGGCAGACAATGTAATAGAAGGCGTGGAAACAGCTTATGCTACGGATGAGGAAACGGTTTGGAATGATTCCAAGAAAGAAGAAAATATTGCAAAAGTATTTAACAGTGTGCAGGAAATGAAATCATATACGGGTAGCGAATTAAGAGAAGGTGCTTATGTAAGAACTACCGGTTACTATGCGAATGGAGATGGTGGTGGAGCCTTATATTTGATTTCCGAAAACACCAGCAAAAAGGCTGACGACAGAAAAGTGATAGAATTAGCAAATGGTTACAGGGCAATTTTGACGATAGAAAACGATACTGTCAATGTAAAACAGTTTGGTGCCAAAGGAGATGGAGTTACTGATGACCATGATGCTGTTAATGCGGCGGTAACTTCCGGTGCCAAGACCATCCAATTCCCAAAAGGTGAATATAAGATTGATGATTTATTATATTTTACTGATGTGGATGGAATTACCATTGAGGGCAATGGAAGTGTATTATTTACAGATGATGATTATAGGAAAGATAAAGATTATGAGGAGCATTTTATTACTTTCAGTGGAAGTAACACGAAAAAGTTAAGTAATCTTACCATAAAGAATCTCAAAATAGAAGCCAGGGAACAATTGAAAAGCAGCAGCGACCAAAAATACAAAAATCAGATGGCATTTAAATATGTTGACCAGGTATTGGTGGAAGGATGTGAATTTACCATACCGGAAACGGTGACAGCGTTGATGCCTTCTAAGAAAATTGAGTATAGTATTTTAGATTTATATGTGGACTGGTCGAATGTAACTGTAAAGGATTGCAGCTTGATAAATAAGGCAGGAACCGGTTATGGTGTTTGTGTGCAGTTTAGGGATATCTGGAACGGTGGATGTGAAAATGCAGAGTTTTATAATAATTATCTGTATTCTAACTGTAAAGATGAAATCATTGCTATTTTCTCCAATGAAGCTTCTAAGAGCCATGTAAATAATGTGAACATCCATGATAATGAAATCATAGCGGACCGTTGTGAATTAGGACGGGATATTTGTATTACGGTGGGATATGATAATTCTTACCAATGTGATAACATTCAAATTCATGATAATAAGATTACAGGTGTATCGGACTGGGCATTTTTTACCTTAGGAAAAACTCTTACGAATTCTAAAATATATAACAATGAGATTATTATGAAAGTCCAGGATAGTGGTTCCGGAAATCCATTGGCAGGCATTACACGCGCGGTATGTACCAGTGATACCAATGAAGTTTCTGACAACAATATTACAATAGAGTCTTATGAAGGAATTGGATTAGATGTTGTTTTTGATGGAAACTGCAATTATATTGGAAATACGGTAGTATCCAATGAATTGGTAAACAGAGTGTTTTCTGGTGATTGTTATGTAGTAGAAAATGACATTACCGTAAATGGAAATGTTGCAGAAATCGGATATAATGCCGCTTATGTGAAGAATAATGATATTGTGGTTAAAGGAACTTTGACGAAGACAGGATTTAATTATTATGGTTCCACTTGGAAAAAGGATTATCAAGTGTTAGAGAACCGGATTACCATAGAGGGAACGCCGGCTTCTACATTTATTCATTTGAATACGGCTACTTTGAATGGAAACCAATTCATTTTTGAAAAGAATGTGATAATAACACCGAACTGCAAGGAAAATGGGAAGCTCCTTTATCTGAGTCTTTTAGACACCACGCCGCAGACTATTTATCTGTTAGAAAATGAGCAGGGTATTTATCAGGGAGAAAGCCGGTATGCAAATAAGGCAGAGCATCTGGTTTTATATGAAAGAAATAAAGAGGAGCAGCCATCGGATAAGGAAGAGGAAAAAGAAGAAAACAAAGGGGAAGAAGAAAAGGAAGAGGAGAAACAAGAAGAGAAACAAGAAGAGGAGAAACAGGAGGAAAGTAGTGAAAAGGAGAATACTACAGAAGAAAATAAAGATGAGAAACTAGAAGAAACAGATAAGGGAGAAGAAGGTGTCAAAGAAACTATCACTACTGAGGAAGTGAAGACGGAAGAGAAAAACCAAGGTACCAGTCAGCAAATAAGCACGAGAGAAGAAAATACAAAACAGGAAAGCCAGACATCTACTTCAAAATCTACCAGAAAAGAGCCATTTAATGAAGAAGACACGAAAAAAGACCCATTTACAGTAGCTGATACCGTAAAGCCTAATGGTACAAAAAACGATGGGGAAACTAATGTAAGCAACCAGACTATTATAGTAGAAGACAGTGCCAATACATATATGGAAGCAGAGAATAAAACCAATGCAGGAACTAGCATAAAAGTAGAAGAGGTAACAGAAAAGGAAACAGAAACAGCAAATCAAGAAAAGGTTGATATAGAATCAAAAGAAGAAATTTTAAAGGAAAGTGAAGTACAAAATTCAAAGGATGATGATGCTGAATACAGAAAGATTCTTATTATTCTGGGAATTCTTATTGTTATTGCTCTGGGGGCTGGCATTTTGATTATTTTCAAAAAATAGGGGAGGAAAATTAACATGGAAGCGTATGAATTAAGGAATTATTTAGTATTGGTGGCAGTTTGGTTTGCGTTCATTGGTACTTTATATGAAAGAATTCGTTTTAAGGTAAAGGGAACGGTAGTAAGAGCACAAATTGTACAGTATGTATGGAATCAGCAAGGCTTCGCAATACCGGTGGTGGTGTTTGAATATGGAGGACAACGATATCAGATGGATGCAGATTCCATGTCAAAAACACAAAAGTATGCTATAGGTTCAGAACATGATATTTACTTTATTCCAAATTATAAGAAAAAGGTGAAAATCGTGAAAGACTATAATGACTGCCTCAGTGCGGTTCTCCTTTTCATAGCAGGAGTTTTAATTACGATAGGAATTTTTTAATTTTAAGATTAAAGGGAGAGAAATTATGTTTTGGGATTTAAGTCGTACTGAAATTTATATGATAATTGGTATTTTTATATTTATACTTTGTATTGCAAATAGAATTAGATTTATGGTGAAAGGTAAATTGTTAAAAGCAAAAGTAAAAAATTATGTAGTTGACCCGCAGAGGAAGGAAGAAGTTCCACTTATGGAATTTATGTATCATGGAGAGTTATTGAGTATGATTGCGATTTCATATAGAAAAATGAAATATATGCCAGGTACTGAATTTGATATATACTATATTCCTGAATTTAAAAGATATGTGTTAATAAAAAAAGACTATTCAGACATTATATTAGCATTTGTAGCTTTAGCGCTGGTAATTGTGTTAGGGGTATATTGGTTTCGCCCATAATTTAATCAGAAAACAGATATGTTCTGCAAAAAGGGAAATATAGCTTGCAGGAAATGACAGGGGTTTCTATTACAGAAATGTTGAAGTTTAAAGGATTGTTCAAAGTGGAGGATGCTAAAGGAAATACAAAATATCAAGCAATATTTATTGGAGAACAAGCAGAATTAGTTCCGTTTGAACATAAAGAGAATGATGAAATGAGTGAAATACGGCTATGGGATATGCAAGAAGACATTGGATATGTAGATGAATGCGATGTGAGAAATCTCAGATTTTGTGACTTTGGAACGTGCCTTGGGGTTGAAGTAGGCATTAAAGAAAGTGAGGTAATAAAAATGTATCATTCATATGTAATGGGAATAGATGAATCAATTTATATATTGGAAAATCAAGGGTTTGAATTTAATCGTGACGGTGGAAATTTTATGGTATCATTTCCAGAAGAAAAAGCAGCAATATGGGAAGAATTTATATCTGCACATCTTGAATTGGAGTATTGGAATGAATATTTAACAGAGAATGGCGCAGTGTTCTTGTTTCACCTTCAAGATGGAATCAAAAGATATGAAGTCAATGATTTTATAAACGATGAAGTTCTTGGATTATGCGAAAGATTATGTGAATGTAAGTTTGAATCTATAAAAAGAATGTTATCAGATAATCACTTCTACAAAAGATTTATTAGTTAATAGGGGTGATAATAATGCAGGTTCAAGATATTAAAAATTATTGTATGAGTAAGCCTGGGGCGTATGAGGATTGTCCCTTTGGTGATGTACCAATTTGCTATAAGTTGAATGGTAAAATTTTTGCGCAGCTATATTCATATGAGTATGATTATAAGATTACATTGAAGTGTACTGCAGATGCGGGACAATTTTATAGAATGGTATATCCGGAAAAAGTGGTAAGAGGATATCATTGTCCGCCAGTACAACAACCATATTGGAATACTGTATTTTTGAGCGATTTTCCAGATGAAGAATTGTTGAATATGATAGATTTGGCATACGATGCTGTATTTTCAAAGTTTAGCAAGAAAGAGCAGAAAAGGATACTTGAGGAAATATAGAATCTTATTGGAGGAAGAGATGATTGGGAAAAGGGTAACAGTGAAAATAGATAGACCGATGGGAAGTTATCATCCAAAGTATAAAGATATATATTATCCTATAAACTACGGATACATAGAAGGCATTATGGCGCCAGATGGAGAAGAGCAAGATGCATATGTGCTAGGTGTGGATGAACCTGTTGATGAATTTACAGGAATCATTATTGCTATTATACATAGATATGATGATTTGGAAGAAAAGTGGGTTGTTGCACCTAAAAATGTAAGTTTTACCGTAGAAGAAATTGAAAAGCAAGTGAATTTTCAGGAACAGTATTTTGAGTCAGAAATAAGAATGTAAACGAGGGATAACTTTATGGATGGAAAGCTTAGTACTATTGCAGAAGCTTTGTGATGCTACTGGAGTTAGATATGAGTTTAAAAAAATGAAGTCAGGATTTGTGGTATGTTTTTATCGGTCGGAAGAAAAAGCCGATAAAATTTGATAGGAACGAGCGGATTGTTCAATATTTAAAAGAACATGGTAGTATCAGTAATATGGAGGCAAGAGAGCTATTGGGTCTTGCTGATTCAACGGTCAAGAGATTACTTAAGGAAATGGTAGATAGCGGCGTTCTAACGGTAGAAGGCGAACACAAAGCTAGAAGATACTTGTTGAAAGATGAAGAGTAATCGGGAGGAATGTATGACGATTTGGCATGTGCAAAAATTATATACATCTAATGGTGCTTCATATAAGGTGTTGCCATATGATTTTAGAGGAACTATGAAAGTTACTCTGAAGATGAAGAATGGTTTCTGGCAGATGGTAAAATTTCTGTTAGATAGTCGTTTTACGGAGAAAGCGGCACGCTCGTTGTGTATGAGAAAGAATTGATAGACAGAGAGACGCAATAGATGTGATTAAGATTTAATCAAGAATTGGACAGAGTGTCCGCAAATGGAAGGCACTTGGTATTGAAACACAGTTCCTTACTGCGAATATGACAAGTATGGGTAATTCTGAATTTTTTAATTGCATAACTTATTTCAATCAAGCATACCTTGTATAAACAATAATACAAGGTATGTTTTTTTAT
>JAFQCI010000016.1 GCA_017416505.1 Lachnospiraceae bacterium | reverse complement strand
TTCGTATTACGGAAAACAGCGAAATGCAAAAAATGCTCGGTATTTGTATGCTTTGGTGTTTGACCTTGATGGTGTAGATATGCCGCAGCTCCGGGACGTGCTTCATCAGATGGATAAGGATATTTTACCCAGGGCTACTTTTGTTGTAAATAGTGGCACCGGATTGCATTTATATTATGTTCTTGATGAGCCTGTTCCTATGTATCCGCAAAATCAGTTATACATGAAAGAGTTGAAATATGCTTTGACTCGGCAGATATGGAATAGGTTTACTTCTACGATTAAAGAACCGCAAATGCAGGGAATAATGCAAGGTTTTAGAGTTATAGGAACGTGTACCAAATTGGGTGATAAATTTCCTGTTGTTGCTTTTTCGGTTGGAGATAGAATTTCTTTGGATGAGCTTTTGACCTTTATTCCTGATTCAAATGGAGAACAGCAGCACGTCAAAAGTATTATGATGAAAAGCCGGTTATCAATCGAAGAGGCAAAAGAAAAATATCCGGACTGGTATGAAAAGCGGATTGTAAGAAAAGAGCGCCGGGGCAGATGGACTATAAAAAGGGATTTATATGATTGGTGGCTTAATCGAATCAGAAGTGAAATAAAAGTCGGTCATAGATTTTATGGTATAATGACATTGGCTATATATGCAAAAAAATGTTGTATCGAAGAGAGCGAGCTGATGAAGGATGCTTATTCTCTTTTAGAAATTTATGACGATATGAGCATTGAGGATATAAACCGATTTACCGAAGATGATATAAAGTGCGCTTTGGAAATGTACAACGAGGACTATGTTACATTCCCAAGAGATGATATTGCAAAATTATCCGGTCTGCAGATTGAAAAAAATAAACGAAACGGTAGAAAACAGGCTGAACATGTTAAGCTGATGAATTTTGTGCGTGATGAAATAAATGGTAACAAGAATTGGAGAGCCGGAAACGGCAGAAAAAGCAAAAAAAATGTTATTATGGAGTATATGCGTGAAAATCCGGGTATAACGAAAAAGGCTGCAATAGCAAGAGCTGTTGGGGTAGATAGAAATACTGTAATAAAGTACTATGATGAAATAGTTGCTGAGCTGCAGCAGGAACATCTGCGATCCGAACGCATGGAGCAGATTGACCGTGACGGACATATTTCTGTTAAAATCACACCGTCACAGGAATTAAGTGATTATATTTTAGGTGAATTAAAAAATATAAAATAATATTAGGAGTGTGTGTTATGGCTCATCTTACGGTTGGTATGCGTTTAGAAGGTACAAAGGGAAGTATCGTAAAAGCTATGGAGTATATGCAAATGCAAGGAATTAAATTTATACAATCGAAAGGCTTTTATGGAGAAGATGAGGGGAAAGAAAAAGTAAGAGTATATACGACTGCGCTGATAGACTTCCCTCAAGATGGCGATGAATTTCTTAAAGATATTGCAAGAATAAACGCCGGGGAAAATATAAATAGTGATGAGGCAGAGGAATAGGTGTAATTATGAGTAAAACTGTAAAACAAATTGCTGATGAATTAGGTGTATCAAAGCAAGCTGTTCATCAAAAAAGAAAGAGTAAGGAACTGTCAACAGCTTTACAGCCGTTTACGTCAACTGTTGACGGTGTTGTTTACATATCTGTTGACGGTGAAATCCTCATAAAACAGGCGTTTTTAAAAAATG